>DATNAG010000091.1:0-79823 GCA_035572835.1 Solirubrobacterales bacterium | reverse complement strand
CGGGTTGATGATGACCTTGAAGGTCGCCGCCGCTTCTGAGTGGACGTACTGGCGGGCGATCCGTTCGGCCGCCAGCAGCTGCAGTTTTTCGATCTGGCCCAGCGCTGCCGCTTCCAGTTTCGGGTGGCCCTGGGCACCGCGCATCAGCGCGCTCAGGTCTTTGCACTGCGGCGGCGTCCCCGGGCCGGCGGCGACGCACTGTTCGAAGCCTTTGTCGGCGAGGCCGAGCTGGTGCTGGATCCCCTGCACGTTGGGCGCCACCGTCACCCAGATGTCGCGCAGCGGCCCGGTCTTGAGCCCGACCTCGCTGGTCGCCTCGCCGTCGAAGTAATCGGAGATCCGGCCGGTCGCCGCGGCGCCGGTCGGGCGGAAGAAGCGACGGCTGGTTTCCAGCGTCGTCAGGTACTTGCCGTCTTCGCGCACCCGGACGATCGCCCCGATCGTGTACTTCTCGCTGTCGACCTTCACGTAGGGGCGCACGTAGGTGAATTCGCGCCCGTCGACGACCCGCGTTTCGCCCGGTTTCATCGAGACGTTTTCGTTGGTCTGGAAGCTCGAGGAGGCGGCGATGCCGATCAGCAGCACTGCCACGCCGATATGGGCGATGTAGCCGCCGTAGCGCCGCCGGTTGCGCGCGGTGACCGCGAACAGGGCGCCGAGGAAGCTGCCGCCGGAGGTCTTCTGGCGCGCGTGGGCGCCGTTGTAGAACTCCTGCAGGACCCCTGAGATCGCGAACGCGGCGAAGGTGAAGAGCGCCAGCGCCCAGGGCTTCTGCTCGGCGTCGGTGAGCGCCCAGAGCACGACCGCGGTGACGGCCGCGACCGCCAGGGGGATGCGGAAGACCCGCCTCGCCGAGGCCCAGGTCACCCTTCGCCAGGCGAGCAGCGGGCCGATCCCGGTGAACAGCACCAGGAGGATCGCCAGCGGCGTCGTGTACTTGTCGAACCAGGGCGCCGCGAGGGAGCTCTTGTGGCCGGTGAAGAGTTCGGAGATCAGCGGGAAGAAGGTCCCCCAGGCGATCACCAGGGTCATCCCGACCAACAGCAGGTTGTTGATCAGGAAGACCGATTCTCGCGAGGCGAGCGAGTCGATCCGCTTCGGCGATCTCAATTCGTCCAGACGCGAGGCCAGGAGCAGGGTCGAGCCGATGACGACGATCCCGATCACCACCAGCAGGTAGGGCCCGACCGTGTCGTCGCCGAAGGCATGGATCGACTGGAGGACGCCGGAGCGCACCAGGAACGTCCCCAGCAGGCACATCGAGAAGGTGGCGACGATCAGCGCCGAGTTCCAGACCTTCAGCATGCCGCGCTTCTCCTGCACCATGATCGAGTGCAGGAAGGCGGTGCCGAGCAGGAACGGCATCAGCGCCGCGTTCTCGACCGGGTCCCAGGCCCAGTAGCCCCCCCAGCCGAGCTCCGAGTAGGACCAGCGGGCGCCGAGCAGGAGGCCGAAGCCGAGGAACGTCCAGGCGATCAGGGCGAAGCGTCGCGTCGCCCGGATCCACTCGGCGTCGACCCGGCGGGTGACCAGGGCGCCGATCGCGAAGGCGAAGGGGATCGTCCAGGCGACGTACCCCGAGTAGAGCATCGGCGGGTGGATCATCATGCTCGGGTGCTGAAGCAACGGGTTCAGGCCGATCCCGTCCTGCGGCGCCGGGTTCAACACTTTGAACGGGTTGACGTCGGGCGCGAACAGCATCAGCCCGATGAAGAAGGAGCCGATCGCCATCATCACCCCGGTCGCCCAGGGGACGATGTCGCGCAGCTTGTGCCGGGTCGAGTAGAGGGCGAGCGAGGCGGCGGTCGAGAGCACGAACGCCCAGAGCAGCAACGAGCCTTCCTGGCTCGACCACATCGCCGCCAGCTTGTAGAACATCGGCGTCTCGGTCGACGAGTGTTCGGCGACGATGTTGAAGGAGAAGTCGTTGGTCGCGAAGCTGACCTCGATGATCACGATGCAGGCCAGCAGCAGGAAGAAGACCGCGTAGACGCCGCGGCGGGCGAGCGTGACGCGACCGTCGTCGTGGCGCCAGACGACCGCGGTCACGGCTGAGGCGGCGGCGGCGAAGAAGGCGAGCGCCAGGAGGACGCTGCCGACGCTAGCCATTGCTGCCCGAAGATTCGCTACCGGCGCTGGCGGATTCGCTCGCGTTCGTAGTGAACTTCGAGGGGCACTTCGTGATCAGCGTTTCCGGTTCGCCGACGAAGGTGCCGTCTTGCACCGCGCCTTCGAGGACGATCTCGCGACCGCCACGGAACGGGTCCGGGATCGCACCGCTGTAGCTGACCGGGATCGCGCTGCCGCCCTTGCGGTCTTCGACTTCGAATTTGATGCCTTCGCCGACCTGCTTGACCGAGCCGGGGACGACCTTGCCGCTCATCTCGGTCTTGGTGCCCGGCGCCGCGGTGAGAACCTCCGACGGTTCCTTTGCTTCGGTCGAAGCGGAGAAACTGGTGTAGATCAGGGCCACCGCCAGCAGTACGGCCACCGACAGCGCCACGACCAGCCGAATCTTGCGCTTGCGCGAGGGATCCACGTCGTCGCTCATTATCGCAAGGTCGGTCGGCGGGTACATCAAGGGCTTTTAAATATGGTGGCGTGCCGCCTGGAGAGCCAGATTCTGGGGCCGATAAACCGGTCCTCCTGATCATTGGGGCGAGCAGTCCGATCGGCGCCGCGACGGCCCGCCTGGCCGCCGATCGGTACCGCATGGTCCTGGCGGCACGGCGGCGCGGCGGCGCGAGGCGCTTGACGACCTGCCCGCCGCGTAGGCCGCGCCGACTGACGGCCCGATGGCCTGCGGCTGACGGCCAAGGGACGCGGCCGTCTCGGCCACGGCCCGGGCAGGCTGTGGCCGTGCCCGAGACGGCCGGGGGGGCGGGGGACGCCGGGGAGCCGTGCGGCGGACGCGCGGAAGGCGTCACAAGGATGTGGGTTCGTCACCGAGACGAGCAGAACTACACGCTGCTAAAGAGGGTTCGGACGCGCAGTCGACTTTGACCCTGCCATGGCAAGGTAAAAGTCGCCTGCGCGACTTTTGGGCCCCTATAGGGGCCCAAAACCCGGTCGCGTGTTCCTGACCGTCACGTCTCCGTGGAGTTCCCGCCGGAAGCGTCACGGATCTCCCCGCCTCCCGCCGGAAGGCTCACGACCCGGGCGTCTCGTGGCGGCCACAGCCTGCCCGGGCCGCCACGAGACGCCCGGGACGGCCGAGCCCCGGCCGCCAGGGCCCGGACCCTCGCCGTCCCCGGCCGGCCGGGCCCGAGCCCTCGCCGTCCTGCCCGACCGGGCCCGGACCCTCGCCGTCCTGCCCGACCGGGCCCGGACCCTCGGCGTCCCCGGCCGCCAGGGCCCGGACCCTCGCGTCCCCACCCACCCGGCCGCGAACCCGCCCCGGCCCTGCGTCGGCTCCGCGCCCAGCGCGGCTAGCGGCCGAGCAGGGCGCGGACGGCTCGCCAGTATGCGCGGAGCAGAAGGCGGGCGGGCGCCGAGCGGGCGACGGCGGGGATGAAGGGAGAGTCGAGGTCGGCGGTGAGCGCCGCGGCGAACTCGCCGGGGGAGATCCTGCGGGCGCGCCGGATCGCCCGCCGCTCACGCAGGAGCCGCGGCAGCCAGACCACCGCTTCGGCATCGGCGCGCAGCTTCTGGCCGCCCCAGCCGCCCGCCGCCGAGGCGACGAGGAGCGCCACCTCGGTCGCCAACAATGCCGGGGCCAGCAACGCCAGGAGCGCGCCGGGGTAGACCCGCACCAGCGTCGCCAGCCGGTTGCGCTCGAGCCAGCGCCACTTGTTCGCGCTCGAGGCCGTGAACTCGTAATCGTGGGCGACCACCGCACCTGGCTCGATCCCCACCGTCTCCCCCGCCAGCCGCAGTCGCAGGGAGAGGTCGACGTCCTCGTGGTACATGAAGAAGCGCTCCGCGAAGCCGCCCAGCCGGCGCCAGGTCTCCAGCGGCACCGCCAGGCAGGCGCCGGAGGCGGCGGTGACGATCCCCGGCCCGGGCGCCGCGGCGAGCGGCTCGTCGTGCATGCCGGCCCAGACGATCCCGGTGAAGTGGACCGGGTTGCCGGCCGAGTTGATCGTCGTCGCGTCCGCACCGGCGACGAGGCCCTGCCAGGCCGACCAGCCACGCCCCTCGAGCCACGGCCGGCGGACCGCCTCGCCCCACCCCGGCAGCGGCATCGCGTCCGGGTTCAAGATCACCAACAGGTCACCGGTCGCGGCGTTCGCGCCGACGTTGGCCCCCCCGGCGAACCCGAGGTTGCGTCCCATCGTCACGATCTTCACCGCCGGCGCCAGCTCCCGCGCCACCGCGGCCGAGTCGTCGGGCGAGTCGTTGTCGACGACGATCAGCTCGTCGCCTTCGCGCAGCTCCGCCACCAGCGGCGGCAGCGTCCGGCGCAGCTCGCGACCCGAGTTCCAGGCGACGATCAGGACTGAGACGGAAGGACGCACCGGCGCGGAGGCTAATCAGCCCGCCGCGCCGGCGCCCGTCCGTGCCCTCCCCAGGGCGCCTACTTGGACTTCTTCTTGCCCCCGCAGGAGGCGATGTTCAGACGAAGCTTGTTCGTCTTCATCGTCTTGCCGTTCTGGCCCTTCATATTGAGGATCGCCAGCTGCGGGCCCTTGCAGAGGTTCGTCGAGTTCTGCAGGAGACTCTTCTTACCGCCCTGCATGTTCAGGATGAACGTCTTCAAGGGGACGTCCGGGGTGTTGTTGAACACCGTCTTCAGGCCCCCGTGCTTGGAGCTGATGACGCCGTCCAGCTGGATGTTGATCTGGCCGTTGAGGTCCGCCAGCAGGTCCGGAAGCGTGTGTTTCGAGGACACCAGGTAGACCGGGCCCTTCAACTTCTGCTTCAGCAGCGGACTGCTCGCTTCGGCATGGCCGTAGATCGAGTTCTTCGGGCATTCCTTCGCCGCCAGCTGGACCCTCGTGCAGACCGTTTTGATGTGGCCCTGATCGAGGAACAGCGAGTGCGGCAGGTTCAGCGCGGTGCGGGCGATGTTGGCATCGCCTTTGCGCGCCTTCACCACGACCCGGATCTGCGGGTTCTTGGCCCGCGTCGTCGGGCCGGAGATCCGCGCGTTGAACGTGGGCTTGAACGACAGCTTGCTGCAGCCGGTCGCCCGCCAAGGCGCACTGACCGCGTAGCTGCTCCAGGCCGCCGCGAGGGTCGGGTTGGAGCCACCGCCGTTGATCGTCCCGGCCACGGCGCCGGCGGCGCAGTTGGTCGGATTGATCATGAAATTGTGGCGGTTGATGTTCACGTCGATCGAGCGGATGTCGAGCTTGACCCCACCGAACACGTTCGGGATCGGGTCGGAGACCGCGTTGATCTGGGCGGTCATCGGGTCGACGTTGAGCGCCACCCGGACGACCACGGTGCCGAGGTCGAACGGGCCCGAGACCGCCGGGGTGACGATCGCCATCGACAGCGGCGCCCCTTTGTACGGACCGGCGAGGTACGCCTTGCCGGTCAGCCCGAGCGGCGCGTTACCGCTGCCCGAGAGCGTCGTCACGGGACCGAGCACGCTTTCGTCGGAGCAGCTGGGTTTCGCCAGCTGGGCCAGACCGCTGCTCGCCGCCGCGGCGGCGATTGCTGCATCCGAGCAGTAGGGGATCCCGGCCAGTCGCCCGACCAGACCCTTCGGCAGGGTCACGTTGACGACTTTCAGCTCCTGCTGACCGTCAGGACGGCTGATCACGACGTGGAACGGCGAGTACTTCCCCGCTTCGGTCGAATCGGATCTGGCGCTGTAGCCCGGCGCGAATTTGCGGGCGCCGAGAGTGGTCGGGCAGGCGCCGCCACCGGGGACGCCGGTGAGCGCCGTGTTGGCGGTCGGTTTGTTGTTGCCCGGGTTTTCCGACCACGGGGTGAATTCCGTGGTGGTCGTGTTCGCCCCACAGGTCGGCGGCGAGGTGAGGATGCCCTTGTTCCCGCCGAAGAAGTGGAGGCGGAAATTACGGAACGTGGCCTGCGGGTTTTCCGGCACGATAGCCGTCAGTTGCCCGGTGACCGGGTTCGGGAACACCTTCCCCTCCAGCCGCACGTTGACCCCGAACCGGGTCGAGAACGCGTGGATGAAGATCCGGAACTGTTCACCGGTCGAGAAGGCCCCGGGGCCGTTTTTCAGCGGCGCACCGACGTAGACGTCACCGTTGAGGGAGTTGGCCGGCAGCGAAGGCGTCTGTACCTCGACCGTCCCGATCTTCGACGCCGCCGGACATTCCACCGCGATGTTCGTGTGGTAGTGGAACTGGGCGTCGGTGCACGACGCGAGGCCGTTGCTCGCCGACGGATTGATCCCCATGCCTTCGGGCAGGGTGACCTTGGCGACCTTCAGGTAGGAGTTGGCGATCGGCGCCGAGGGGTCGTACGGGATGCCGACGTCGACGGTGGTCGGTTCCGGGCTGTCGACGAATTTGGCACCGTCGGCCGTGACCGCGATTTCCGGGTTGAACGGGACGCTCGCGCAACCGGTGGCACCGGTCGGCGTCGTGTAGGACGCCTGGTCGCTGCTGGCCGGCGAAGCTTCGAACGGGGGGCCCTGCGAATCGACGGTCAGGACGGACACCTGACCGCCGGCGCAGTTGCTCGGCATGGTCAGGTACGCGCCACCTTTGCCACCGAGGCCTTTGTTGCCGAAGAAGACCAGCCGCGAGCCGACGATCGGCGGGCTCGGCGGGGGACCTGGACTCGGCGGGTGGATATCGCTGATCGTGAAGGTGACGTGCTGGTCGACCGGGCTCAGCGATCCGACGATGAAGGTCGGGCCCGTTTTGGTCGGGAACCCGACCATCGAAGGCACGCCTTCGAACGGTTCGACGTTGTACACCGGGACCGCGGCCCGGATCTGTTTGCAGTTGCCGAGGAAGGCAGGCACCGTGCATGGTGGGGCTTCCGCAGCGACCGTCAGGTAGTTGATGCCGACGATCGTTTCCGGATTACAGGTGTACGGAGGCGTTTTGATTTCCGCGATCGGACACTGAGGCACCGCTTCCGGGTTGACGCTCAGGCCTTCCGGGGTGTCGACGACGATGTCTTTGACGAAGCCGTCGGGGAAGCCACCGGCACCGGCAATCGCAAGCGTGTTCAGCGTGAAATCGGTGATCCCGAAATTCGGATGGCCGGCAGCCTGGGTGAAGAGTTTTTCGGGAGTCGTCGCCCCTTTGCATTGTCCGGGGGACTGAGGCGGGAACGGTTCCCCTTCCAGTTCTCCGCCAAGCGCAGGCGTGTCGACGTTTTCTTTACAGGTGATCGATTCCCATTTTTCGATCCCGAACGCGGCGTGCGCGGCAGGCGCGACCACGGCGGCGCCCAAGGCCCCGACCACGAGTACAAGAAGCAAGCGCTTCAACATCTATTCCTCCTCCGTTAACGCAATTCCCCAAAAGCGATAACGCCGCCCCTGCGTGGCGGTACTTCCTCTCCCTGGCACTGCTCCCACGGTTCACACTAGCGTCCCCAGCGGGCGAATCAAGCCCACCGGACTAATAAAGACGGATCGGAAAGATGATCCGCAAAGCCTGGAGCCGAGCGGGATCAGCGCTCCGCGCCGGCTGGACAGCTAGTGCTGCTTACCCTTCTGCCCGCTGCCGGCCTTGCTTTTCTTGCCGCCCGACCCCTTGTGCTTCTTCGCCTTCTTGCCCTTCTTCTTGTGGCCGCAGGGAGTCTTGATCCGGACGTGGCGATTCGCCTTCTTGCCGTTCTGGCCTTTGAGCCGGATGATCCCCTTCACCGGTTTGGCGCAGAGGTTGGTCGACGCCTGCAGCAGGCCGTGCTTGCCGCCCGGCAGGACGAGCACGAACTTGCTCACCGGCAGGTCCGGGATGTTCGCGAAGGTCGTCCGGATACCGCCCTTGAAGCTGTCGATCTTGCCGTCGAGGTCGATGTCCACCTGGCCTTTCAGGTGGGCGACCATGTCCGGCAAGGTGTTGTTCGAGGAGCGCAGCACGACCTGGCCTTCGAGCGGATCCGACAGCAGCGGCGACCAGGCGCGCGCGTAGCCATAGACGGACTTTTTCGGGCACTGCTCGGCGGCGAACTGGGGCCGCGTGCAGACGGTGCCGAGGCTCGACTGATCGAGGAAGATCGCGTGCGGCAGGGCGACCGAGGCGAGCTTGGTGTTGGCCTGCCCGGGCTTCGTGATCAGCGTCGCTTTCAGCTTCGGGTGCTTGGCGCGGCGGGTCTGGCCGAAGAGGCGCAGCTTCAGCTTCGGCTTGAAGGCGAGGCCTTTGCAGCCTTCGCTCTGGAAGGGGAAGGAGACGTTCACCGCCGACCAGGCCGCCGGATTGGTCGGGTTGGCACCGCCACCTCGCAGGACCCCGGCAACCGCCGAGCTGTCGCAGTTGGTCCCGTTGAGGGTGAACTCCTTGCGGTTGAGGTTGACCACGATCGAGCGGATGTCGAGCTTCACGCCGCCGAAGACGTCGGGGATTTCGGCGCTGGTCGAAGCCTGCCCGGTTTCCGGATCGAGGGCCAGCGGGGCGCGGACGATGACGTTGCCGAGGTCGAACGGGCCGGCCACCGCCGGGGTGATCACGACCACCGAGAGCGGCGCTCCTTTATATGGACCCGACAGGTAGACCTTGCCGTCGATCGAGAGCGGCTGCGCGCCGGTGCCGGCCTCGATGGTCGCCACCCCGATCTCGCTCTTCGCGCTGCAGGCCGAGTCTTTTTTCTGTTCGGCCCCCGAGTGCTTCGACGCCGTTTCGTATTCCTTCGGCTGGCAGTAGGGGATGCCGGCGAGCTTCGCGGTCGCGCCGGGCGGCAAGGTGATGGTGAAGCCTTTGATCTCCTGCTGACCTTCGTTGCGGGTGATGGTCAGCGTGTACGGGGTGTAGGTGGCGACCTTGCTCGTCCCCGGCTTCGCCGTGAAGCCCGGTTTGAACGGCCGTTCGGCCATCGTTTTCGCGCAGGGCGTGCCGCCCGGCGCCTGGGTCAGTTTCAGCTCGGTCGGGGCGGTCTGCGTCGTCGCCCCGGTCGACCATGGGATCGCGCTCGAGGTCGAGGTGTTGCTGCAGAGCGGCGGGCTCGACAGAACCGGGATCGCGTGTTTGGCCTGCGGGCCGAAGGTCAGCGTCGCCGAGCTGAAACCGACCTGCGGCAGTTCGCTGAATTCGCCGGTGATCTGGCCCGTGGTCGGGTTGGCCCTGATCCGCCCTTCCTCCCGCACCTGGACCCCGAAACGCGCCGATTCGGCGTTGAAGAAGATGCGGTACTCCTGGCCCGAGAGCGGGTCACGGCTTTTCTGCGTGGCGAGGTAGACCGGGCCGGTCAGCGAGCCCGCGGGGAGCGCCGGCGCTTCGATCGCGATCGTGCCGATCTGCGATTCGGCCGGGCAGCTGGTCGCCACCTGCGAGTGCAGCGGGAAGGCGTTGTCGGGGCAGAATTTGAGCCCGGGCGCGGTCGCCGGATTGAGGCCGGTGTAGGCGGGCAGCGTCACGTTCGCCGTCTTCACCGTGGAGTTGGCCTGCGGTTGCGTACCTTGAGGGATGTTCAGCGACACCGCGACCGTCGACGAGGAGTCGGTGGGGCCGGAGGCCGAGGCAGTGACGCCCGGGTTGAATGGCACGCTCGCGCAGCCGACGATCGGCACCGCCTGGATCGGCAACGCGGGGGTCGTCTTGTATTCCTGGAAGGCACCGGGATTTTCGTAGGAGTCGACGCGCAGAGAGGTCGTCGTCGGCGCGTTGCAGCCGCTGGGCAAGGTCAGGAAGGAGCCACCGGCCTGCCCGTTGAAGACGAGCTTGTTCTCCACCAGAGGCACCTGCGGGGGGACGTTGCTGATCGTGAAGTTCTCGTGGTAGTCCCCCGACCAATCGATGCTGGTGACGAGGAAGACGTCGTGGTCGGGAAGGATCAGCGGAATGTCGATGTTGAACCCGAACAGCGCCGGGTGGCCGGCTTCCGGTTCGATGTCGTAGACCGGCAGGGTCAACGGCACGGTCAGGACGCTGGAGATCGATTTGATCGTGCTGGTGCCGACCACGCTTTCCGGCGGGCAGGTGGCGGGGTTCGCTTCGAAGGTCGCTTTGGGACACCATTTGACCGCCTGCGGGTTGACGTTCAGACCGGGGGGCAGATCGACGATCACGTCCTTGACGGCTCCTTCCGGGGCGCCGAGCAGACCGCCGGTGTTGAAGGCGAAATCGGTGAGGCCTTCGCCGGGATGGCTCGCCGCCGTGTTGGCGAAGCGTGAGGACGGGCTGGCGTAGGTGCATTCGCCGACCCCCGTGTTGCAGGTCCCTGCTTCCCATTTGTTGACCCCGAAGGCCGCCGACGCCGAGCTCGCCCCGAAGGCGGCGACGAACAACGCGGCCAGTGCCATGGCAACGACCAGCGCTACAGAGTTCCGTGCATTCCTCCTCATCGTTGCGAGCCTTTACCCAGCTATCTCGGTTCGAAAAACAACCACGTATTTATTTGTGGTTGCTCTTCCCCTTCGGGTGCTTTGACTTCGCTTTCGTCTTCGGCTTGCCGTGGCAGGCCGCGACGCCGAGCGGCAGGCGCTTCTTGCGCAGGTGCTTGCCGTTCTGGGAGAGGAAGTTGAGTTTCGAGAAGTACTTATGGGTGCAGAGGTTGCGCGAATTCTGGAGCAGGCCCTTCTTGCCGCCCTGCATGGTCAGCACGAACTTGCTCACCGGGACGTCCGGCACCGGCGAGAAGGTGCTGCGGATGCGGCCGCCTTTGACCGATTTGACCACCCCGTGCAGCTGGATCTCCACCTGCCCGCGCAGGTCGGCGAGCAGGTCGGGCAGCACGTGGGTCGACGGCACCAGGTAGACGGGCCCGGCCAGTTCCTTGTCGAGCAGCGGCGATTCGGCGCGGGCGTAGCCGTAGATCGAGGCGTCCGGACATTCGTGGGCGGCCAGCTTCGGGCGCGTGCAGATCGTCTTGATGTGGCCCTGGTCGATCAGCTCCGAGCGCGGGAACGTCAGCGTCGCGCGGGCGATGTTGGCGTCGCCTTCGCGCGCGGTCAGCGTCGCCTGCAGCTTCGGGTGCCCGGCCCGGCGGGTCTCCTTCTTGCCGCCGAGGAAACGGGTGACCAGCTTCGGGCGGAATTTCAGCGCCTCGCAGTTCGAGGTCTGGAAGGGAACCGACGCGGCGAAGCTCGACCAGGCGGCCGGGATCGCCGGGTTCGCGCCGCCGCCGTTCAGGGTGGCCGTGGTCGCCGATCTGTCGCAGCTGGTCGGGTTGAGGGTGAATTCCTTCTTGTTCAGGTCGATCGCGATCGACCTGATGCTGAGCTGGCTGCCGCCGAAGACATCCGGGATCGGATCGGAGACCGCGGTCACCTGGGCCGTTCCCGGGTCGACCAGCAGGGCCACCCTCACCACGACCGTTCCGAGGTCGAACGGCCCGGCCGTGGCGGGGGTGATCACTGCCAGGGAGAGAGGCGCCCCGTGGTAGGGACCCGAGAGGAAGACCTTGCCGGTGATCGAGAGCGGCGTCGGCGCGGTGCCTGCCTGCACGGTCGCGATGCCGACTTCGCTCTTCGAGGGGCAGCTCGATCTGACCGCCTGCGAGGCGCCGGACGTGGTCGCCGCGGCGGCGATCTGGCTCCCCGAGCAGTAGGGGATGCCGGCGAGCTTGCCGATCATCCCCGGAGGCAGCGTGACCGTCGCGCCTTTCAGCTCCTGCTGGCCGTTGGTGCGACCGATGGCGATGTGGAGCGGGCTGTAGGCGCCCGCCCGGTTGCTTTTCGGCGCGGCGGCGAAGGAGGGAGCGAAGGGGCGCGCGGCGAGGCTGGTCGCGCACGCGCCCCCGCTCGGGGCGGCCTGGAGGGAGAAGGACTGAGTCGGCGTCGCCGGCGCGTTCCCCGAGTAAGGGGTCATCCGGGCGGCGCTGGTGTTGGGGCCGCAGGTCGGGGGGCTGCTCAGCACCGAGCGCTGCCCGCCGACGAAGTCGAGCCTGAAGCTGGTGAAGGGGACCTGCGGGACTTCGGTGATCGTCGTGGTCAGCCGGCCGGTGGTCGGATCGGCGGCGACGTGACCGATCAGGCGCACGTCGATCCCGTAACGCGCCGACGCGGCGTCGATGAAGATCCGGTACTCGTTGCCGGAGGTCGGGTCGGTGCTTTCCTGCTTGCCGATGAAGACCGGGCCTTCGAGGTTCCCTTCCGGCAGCGCCGCCGAGGCGATCGTCGCGGTGCCGATCCGTGACTCGGCCGGGCAGCTGATCGCCTGGGTCGAGTGAAGGGCGAACTGGCTGTTTTCGCAGGTTTTCAGGTTGTTGACGGCGGCGGCTGCCGAAGGATTGATCCCCATCCCCAGCGGCAACGAGAGCGACGCGGCCTGGGTGGTCGAGTCGTCCTGGCCGGTCGGTTTCTGGATGTGCGGGACCGTGACCGTCACCTCGGCCGGGGCCGGCGAGTTCGTCTGCGCGGTCCCCGGCGCCACCCCGATGCTCGGCGTATAGGGGATCGTGTTGCAGCTTTTCGGCGAGGTCCCGGGTGGGATCGGGGACTCGAGGTAGGCGCCGGCGCCGCTGGGGAACTGCTCCCCCGCTTCGATCTCTTTATATGAGGCGGCGCGGAGCAGGGTCGAGTATTCGCTCCCCGATTCGATGAAGGCCTGCCCGCGACAGGTACTCGGCGTGGTGATGAACGTGCCATCGCCGGCGCGCCCTTCGAAGACCAATCGGTTTTTCAGGATCGCCCCTTCGATCCCTTCGATCGGGAGAGCGTGCGGCACCGCGATCGTGAACCCCTCGTGATAATCGCCGCTCGAGGCGATGTCGCCTTCGAGGAAGACTGGGTTGCCGGCCAGTTCAAGGCCGAAGCGGGCCGCCTGCCCCTGTTTCGGCACGACGTTGTAGACGTTGACCGCGGTCACGCCAGGGATCGGCGCGATCGGCAGGCCGACCAGCGGCTCCGATGCGGTCACGCCGCTTTCCCCGACTTTCGACCCCGCCGGGCAGCCGGAGGCGCCTTTTTCGAAGACGGTGATCGGGCAACGTTCGGTGGCGCCGGGGTTGACGCTGAGCCCGACCGGCAGCTCGACCCGGACGTACTGGAGTTCCGCGGTCGGTTCTTCGCTGCCGGGCAACAGTCCTGGTTTGTGGGCGACGATGAATTGGGTGAAGCCGTAGTTCGGGTGAGCGGCCGCTTCTTCGAAGAAGAATTCGCCCGGGTTGCTTTTGACGTTGCAGAAGTCGGCGGCGGTGGGGTCGGTGATCGGCGGTTCTTTCTTACAGGTGCCCGCCTGCCAACCAGAATCGACCTGCGGATCGTGCGGGTCGCTGGGCGCGATCACCGAAGCGGTGTCGGCTGCCGCGAAAGGGGTCGCCACCGCGCAAAGCAGGGCAAAACCGACGCAGATCATCGGGAAAGTGATCCAGGCGCCGCCGAGCGCCGCATTTCTCCTCCAGAAGAACATCTCAAAGCGACGCTACCCGAAAATCGGTACATGAGACAATAATTTTTGGTAATCTCGGGACATGGTCGGCGAAAACGGGGTACTTGGGCAGCACGCAAATGGCAACGGAAACGGAGTCGCAGACCTGATGCCCAAGGGCAAACCGACCAGCAACGGCACCCGTCCGAGCAGCGCACCCAACGGCGCCCGTCCTCACCACGAGTCGATACCGGTCGACTGGGAGCGCCTCGCCCGTGCCACCGCCCACCCCCTGCGGGTCTCGATCCTGGAAATCATCGGCATCGACGGCGGCCGCGTCCTCTCCCCCAGCGACCTCAGCCACGAGCTGCAGATCCCGCTCAGCAACACGAACTACCACGTCACCGAGCTGGCCAAAGCGGGCCTGATCGTGCTCGTCCGCCAGCGCGCGGTGCGCGGGGCGACCGAGCACTTCTACACCCTTCCTGAGGCTCTACCCAAGGTCGAGGCCGAGGGCGCGACCGCGGTCGAGCCGGCCGGCGTCTGAACGTCCCGACCCGCCGACGCGTTCGCGGGCTAGGAGGGATTGGCGAAACTCGGGTGTGCGGCCGGCGAGCGCCGGACCGAGCGGGGCAAGGACGCAGGGAGGCCGAATAGCAGCGCTATTTGGCCTCCCGAGGACGCCGCACCGCGACGTGTCCACCGCCGCCGGGCGTGCGCGGGAGTTTCGCCAATCCCTCCTAGGGCAAGGGGCCGCCGGCCAGGGCGACGACGGCGCCGACCGCACCCGCCGCGAGCAACACCGGGACCACCCCGCGGCGGGCAAGCAGCAAGGCGACGGCGGCGAAGCCGAGGACGGCGAACTGCCAGACCTCGGAGAGGGCGCCGGCGAGCGGGACCGCCGAGCCGAGGATCGCCCCGATCGCCGCCGGGCCGGCGCCGGCGAGGAAGGCGCGGGCGAGCGGGTTGCCGCGCAGCCGCTCGAAGCGCCCGCCGCCGAGCAGGATGAAGGAGAAGGAGGGCAGGAAGGCGACCAGCGCGGCGAGCAGCCCGCCGCCGATCCCATAGGCGCCGTAGCCGACCGCGGCGACCGTCGCCACCACCGGGCCCGGCGTCACCTGACCCAACGCCACCGCGTTGAGGAATTCGCTGTTGCTCATCCAGTGGTAGACATGGACCGCGTCGCCCTGCATCAGCGGCACGATCACGAAGCCACCGCCGAACGAGAGCGCCCCGACCTTGAGCGCGGTCCAGACCAGGTCGCCCACCGTGCCGGTCGAGGCGATCGCGGCCAGCGGCATCGCGTCGCGAAGACCACCGCCGAGCGCCGCCTTCGGCAGCGCCAGGAGCGGGGCCGACAGCGCCGTCGTCCCCTCACGGGAAGCGCGGCGGATCAGCAGCTCGAGCAACCCGCAGCCGACCAGGACGAGGACCAGCCAGGGTCCGATCGTCGCCGCGGCGATGCCCCCCGCCAGCCCGTAGGCCGCCCAGCGGATCAGCGCCCCGCCTTCGTGGCGAGCGCGGGCGAGGCTGGGGCCGAGCAGGTCCCCCCCGGCCCGCACCGCCACCGCGGCGACGGCCGCCCCCGCGCCGGCCCCGGCGCCCTCGATCCAGTCGGGTGGCGAGCCGGAGAGGAAGACCAGCGAGAGGGCGAGGATCAGGACGACGGCCGGGACGATGAAGCCGAGCCCGCCGACGATCGCCCCCGGCCAGCCGGCGACCCGGTAGGCGCAGAAGATCGCCAGCTGGGTCGAGGACGGGCCGGGCAGCAGCGAGCAGGCGGCGTTGGCGTCCTCGAAGGAGTGGTGGTCCATCCAGCCCTCGCGGTCGACGACCAGCTTGCGCAGCAGGGCGATGTGGGCGGGCGGGCCGCCGAAGCCGGTGACCCCGATCCGGGTCCACTCGCGGGCGACGGTCTCCAGCGAGGCGACGGCCTCGGGCGCCGGGGTGGACGGGGTCTCGGTCACCCGAGCACCTCGTCGGCGAGCTCCTTCAGCGCCTTGCGCGTCTGCCGCAGAACCTGCCGACCCTCCGCGGTGATCTCGTAGACACGCAGCGAGTGCCCCTGCTCGACTGTGCCGCGGGAGCGGAGAAACTCGCGCATCGCCGGTATCCAATACCGATATCGGCGCCCGACTGTGAAGATCGCGTTTCCGAAAGCCGGATGGATCAGTAGGCGAGCGATCACGGCGGCTTTTTAGGACGCGCAAAGGACCGCTGAAGGAAGCGGGCCTACGGTCGTTGGATGAGCCGAACCGATCACTACGAGCTCGTCCTGGAGGCGCTGGTCGCCGAGGGACGGGCGCCGCGCAGGGTCCAGCGGAGCGCCGCGAGCGCGACCACGGGCGCCGACCACCAGGCGGAGAGGCCGAAGGCGCAGACCACCGCCGTCAGGCCGATCGCGGCCAGCGCCGCCAGCGCCAGGCGGGGGTCGTCGCCGACGACGAAGTCCCAGATCGCGGCGAGGATGCGACGGGCGCTCATGCGACTTGCCGCCCGCGTCGAGGCGCGGCGGCCGGCCCTGCGGTAGCGCCGCGCCCGCGGATCTCGACAACCATCGCCAGGGCCGCGAGGAGGACCACCGCCACGAGCGGCGCCAGTGAGACCTCTCCCCCGGGCCAGTCGGCCCCCGCTCCCTCGGCGCCCCAGAAGATCCCGAAGCTGGTCAGCATCACGCCGACCGCGAACTTCATCCCGTTCTCCGGCACCCGGGCCAGCGGCGCCCGCAGCGCCAGCCCGGCGCCGAGTACGGCGAGGACCGCGGCCGCCGCGGCCACGGCGGCAAGGCCGACGTCGTGCTGGTTGGCGCCGAAGGTGAGGACGATGAAGGCCACCTCGAGCCCCTCCAGCAGCACCGCTTTGAAGGAGATCGCGAAGGCGTAGCCGTCAAACCCGGCGGCGACCGGGACCGCCGCGGCCTCGGCCGCCTCCGCGGCGAAGATCGCCTCCTCGTCGTGCTTGTCCTTCGCCCCGGCGGCGCGCAGGATCGCCTTGCGCAGCCACTGCAGGCCGAAGGTGAGGAGAAGGCCGCCGACCACCACCCGCAGCACCCCGAGCGGCAGCACCGTCAGGGCCGGGCCGAGTGCCGCGACGACCACCGCCAGCACCAGCACCGCCACGCCCGTCCCGCCCAGGGCCGCGGGCCAGTGCCGCGTGGTCCCCACGGCGAGGACGATCGTCAACGCCTCGACCGCCTCGACCGCGCAGGCGAGGAAGACCGAGAGCGCGAGGCTTGCCTCGGCCCCGCTCACGGGCGCCCCACTAGAGGGCGAAGATCAAGGTGTAGACGATTCCGGCCACCAGACAGTAGATACCGAATGGGGTCAGACGGTTCGTCTTGAAGTAGCGCAGCAGGAAGCGGACCGCGAGGAAGGTGGTGAAGGCGGCGGCGAGGGCGCCGACCAGGGCCTGGCCGCGCACCCCGTCGCCCGCCGGGCCGAAGAGTTCGGGCAGCTTCAGCACCCCGGCGGCGGCGATCACCGGGGTGGCGAGGAGGAAGCCGAACTTGGCCGCGTCCTCGTTCGACAGTCCGGCCAGCAGGCCGCCGCCCATCGTCACGCCCGAGCGCGAGATACCCGGGATCAGCGCCGCGGCCTGGGCGGTGCCGATCGCCGCCGCCTGCCTGAAGGTGATCCGGCGGGCGATCCGCGGGTCGGAGTCGCCCTCGCCGTCGCCGGCTTCGGGGCGGCGCCGACGCAGCCGCTCGAAGGCGAGCAGGAGGATGCCGTTGAGGATGAGGAAGAGCGAGGCCGTCTCCGGCGAGGCGAACAAGGTGCGCAGCGGATGCTGGAGGGCGAGGCCGAGGATCCCGGCCGGGATCGTCCCGATCACCAGCAGCCAGCCGAGCCGCGCGTCGCCGTCGCCCTCGCCGATCCCTCGATCGCGGATCGAACGGCCGAGGCCCTTGAAGATCCGCACCCAGTCGGCGAGGAAGTAGAAGAAGAGGACGACCGCGGTGGCGCAGTGGGTGGCGACGAGGAAGGCGAGGAAGTAGTCGTCGTTCTGGTGGATGTCCCAGCCGAAGAGGCCCGGGATGATCACCCCGTGGCCGAGGCTCGAGATCGGGAAGGGCTCGGCGATTCCCTGGGTGAGGCCGAGGATCAGCGCCTGGAGATAGGAGATCGGGTCGGGCATCGCGCCGGCGATCATCTGCGCTCGTGATTAAGGCGAGATGAGAGCGGGATCATGAGCCAGACGTCGGCCCCGCCCTGTGGACGGTTGGCGGCGTGGGCGGAGCCGGCGTGGGCCGCGGCGACGGTGGCGACGATCGCCAGGCCGAGGCCGGAGCCGCCGTCGCGGACGCCGGGAGCGCGGCTGAACCGCTCGAAGGCGCGGTCGAGGAAGGCGGGCGGGAAGCCCTCGCCCTCGTCGGTGACGTGGATCTCGACCGCGTCGCCCCCGCCCGAGGCCGGGGCGCCCCCACCCGCCTTCGCCGCGCGGCGAGCCGAGAGGGTGATCGTGCCGCCGCCGTAGCGCAGCGCGTTGTCGACGATCGTGCCGACCGCCTGGTCGAGCCGCAGCCGGTCGGCGACCAGCTCCAGCTCACCGCCCTCCCCCACCCCGATCCGGCGGCCCGCTTCGGCGGCCCGCCGGGCGAAGCGGCGCTCGACCGCCTCGAAGGTGTCGCCGAGGCGCAGCGGCTCCAACCGCAGCGGCAGCTCGCCGCGCTCGGTCTGGGCGATCGTCAGGAGGTCCTCGGAGAGCTGGGTGAGACGGTCGGTCTCCTCGGCGGCGGAGACGAGCGCGGCCCGCAGTTCCTCCGGAGTTCGGCCCTGGGCCAGGGCGAGCTCGAGCTCGGTGCGGAGGATCGCCAGCGGCGTGCGCAGCTCGTGGCTGGCGTCGGCGACGAAGGCGCGCTCGTGCTCCAGCGCGTCGCCGAGCCGGGCGAGCATCTCGTTCAGCGTCTCCCCCAGCCGCGCCACCTCGTCGCGGGTGTCGGGGACCGGCAGGCGCTCGTCGGGGGCGGCGGTGGAGATCTCCTCGGCCCGGGCGCGCATCGCCTCGACCGGGCGCAGCGCCGCGGTGGCGACCCCATAGCCGGCGATCGAGGCGAGGATCAGCGCCGCCGGGAGGCCGACCAGCAGCAGCTGCAGAAGGTCGGTGAACGACTCTTCGCGGGAGGCCGTCGAGGCGCCGACGACGACGATCTCGGTGCCCGTCGGCGCCTCGACCGGGGTCGCCAGCAGGCGGACGCCGCCGTCGGTGCCCGGCAGTGGCCCGCGATCGACGAACACGTCTCCGGCCGCGGCGCGGCGGAGCTGGGTGGGGTCGAGCAGGTCGGTGTCGCCGACCGTCAGCGAGGAGTCGAGCACGTTGCCTTCGGTGTCGAGAACCTCGGCGAAGCTGTCGGCCTTGCCGACCAGGTGGCGGTCGTGGACCGAGCGCGAGCCCGACTGGCGCACCGCGGCGGAGAGTTCGTCGGCGCGCGAGCGCAGGCCCGAGTCGAGAGCGTTGTTCGCCTCGTGCTCGAACTGCAGGAAGACGAAGACGCCGGTCGCCGCCAGCACCAAGGCGATCACCGCGGCGAAGACGAGGGTGAGGCGGAGGCGGATCGAGAGCCGGCTCAGCGGCCCCCGTCCTTTCGCAATCGGTACCCGGCGCCACGCACCGTCTCGATCGACTTGCGTCCGAAGGGCAGGTCGACCTTGCGCCGCAGGTAACGGACGTAGACCTCGACCACGTTCGAGCGGTGTTCGAAGTCGTACTCCCAGGCCTGCTCGAGCAGCTGGGTCCGCGACAAGACGTAACCGGCGTGGCGCATGAAGGTCTCCAGAAGGGTGAACTCCTTCGAGGACAGATCGATCTCGACGTCCCCGCGCCAGACCTGGCGGGTGCCGGGGTCGAGGCGGAGGTCGCCCACCTCCATCACCGGCGGGCGCTCGACCGTGCCGCGGCGGACGAGGGCACGGAGGCGGGCCAGCAGCTCGGCGAAGGCGAAGGGCTTGACCAGGTAGTCGTCGGCGCCGCCGTCGAGGCCGGTGACGCGGTCGTCGAGGGCGCCCCGCGCGGTCAACATCAGGACCGGCGCCCAGATCCCGTCGCGGCGCAGGCGCCGGCAGGTCTCGAAGCCGTCGATCCCCGGCAACATCACGTCGAGCACGACCGCGTCGTAATCGGCGGCGGCGGCCATCAGCAGGGCGCGCTCGCCCTCGTCGGCGACGTCGACGGCGAGTCCTTCCTCGCTGAGACCGCGGCGCAGGAGGGCCGCCATCTTCACTTCGTCCTCGACCACCAAGACTCTCATCGGCCGATCAGGATCGGCGATCGAGATGAAGGGAAGATGAGAGACGCGTGAAGCCGCTCTCATCGGCGCTTAAGGAGCGCTCGCAACGGTTGCACGATGCCCTACGCCTCCGTCACGGATTTCGTCGTCAACCCGATCGTCAACGTCGCCACCGAATTCATCAGCTCGGCGGGGCTGCCCGCCGTCTTCGTGCTGATGGCGCTCGAGTCGGCCTGCATCCCGGTGCCGAGCGAGGCGATCATGCTCTTCGCCGGATTCGCCGTCTCGAAAGGCGAACTGACCCTGACCGGGATCGTCGCCGCCGGCGTGCTGGGCAACCTGGTCGGGTCGCTGGTCGGCTACGCGATCGGGTACTTCGGGCGGGTCGACCTGCTCGAACGGAACCGCCTCTTCCACGTCAGCCCGGAGCGATTGGCGCAGACCGAGGGCTGGTTTCGGCGCTGGGGCGACGCCACCGTCTTCTTCTCGCGGATGCTGCCGATCGTGCGCACCTTCGTCTCGGTGCCCGCCGGGGTGGCGCGGATGCCGCTCGCCCGCTTCTCGCTGCTGACCACGCTCGGCTCGATCCCCTGGGTGCTGGCCCTCGCCCTGCTCGGCCAGAGCGTCGGCGACAACTGGGAGAGCTGGCGCCACAACCTCGGCTACATCGACTACGTGGTCGCCGCCGCGATCCTCGGTGGCCTGGCCTGGTGGCTGCTGAAGCGCCGCAGCGACGACGAAACCCGGCCAGCCTAGGTGTTGATGGGCCGAAAAGCGCTCATATAGAGCGCTTTTCGGCCCATCAACACCGTCACTTTGGGGGCAGGGTGGTGACGAAGGCGAGGGCGCGGTCGACCCAGGCGTCGAGGTCGGACTCGTCGGCGAGGGCTGCGGCATCGACGAAGACCCAGCCGGGCATCTTGCGTCCGCGCATCTCCATCGGTTCGACCCCGGGCAACGCCTGGACCTCATCGGCGTCCTCGGGATCCGTGCGGACCAGCAGGCCGCCGCTGCGCGAGGCGGCGATCGTCAGGTTCCCCTCGACCATGAAGGCGAGCCCGCCGAACATCCGCTTCTCGGTCGGCTCGGCGTCGCGGGCCGCCAGCCGCTCGCGGAGTTCATCGGCCAGTCGCTCGTCGTAGGCCATCGGTCACACACTCTCCGTTCAGATCGGGCCGGTTGTGATCCGGCCGGCCACCACGGTGCGTATGGGTAGGGCAAGAAGCGTAACCAAGGAGGAGGCACGATGGACCCGGTATCGCGACGCAAGTTCATCGCGGTCGGCGGAGGTACGTCGATGGCCGCATTTCTCGCCGCCTGTGGCGGCGGCGACGACAGCACGACCATGATGAAGAGCACCACCGAACCCGAGCCGATGGGCAACGGTAAGGAATCCGAAACCGCACAGTTCGGAAAGGGCGACATCGGCATCCTCAACTATGCCCTCACCCTGGAGTACCTGGAGACCGCGTTCTACGAAGAAGTGGTGAAGAGCGGCCTCTTCAAGGGCGAAGAACTGGCGGTGCTGAAGAAGTTCGGCGCCGAGGAGAAGCAGCACGTCGAAGCGCTGAGCGGCACGGTGAAGAAACTCGGCGGCAAGCCTGCACCGATGCCGAAGGCCGAATTCCCGCTGAATGGCGCCAAGTCGGTGGCCGAACTGGCGGGCACGGTGGAGAACCTCGGCGCGGCCGCCTACCTCGGCCAGGCCGGGAACATCGAAAGCCCCGAAGTCCTGGCGGCGGCGCTCTCGATCCACTCCGTCGAGGCGCGCCACGCGGCGACCCTGAACACGCTGCTGGGGCTGTCGATCACCCCCGATGGCGCCTTCGGCAAACCGGCCGACGTAAAGACCGTCCTCGAGTCGGTCGAACCCTTCATCGTCGGCTGAACCGCCGACGATCGAGCCAAGGAGAGACAGATGACGCAGCAACAGAAGTCGGCCGCGGTCGAGGGCCTCGTCCATCCGGAGCCGGCGACCGTGGAGGTCGTCGACGGGAGCGGCGGTGACATCTCGCGCAGCGACGTGCTCCTCAAGGGGGCGCTCGCCGCCGGCGCCGTGTACGGCACCCTGATGGTCGCCCCGTTCGTGCGCAGCGCGTTGGCGGCGAGCGGCACCAGCGACGTCGACATCCTCAACTTCGCGCTGACGCTCGAGTACCTCGAGTCGACCTTCTATGAAGAAGCGCAGCAGAAAGTGAAGGCGTCGGGGGAATTGAAGAAGCTCCTGCCGCTGCTCGCCTCCGACGAGAAGCAGCACGTCGCGGCGCTCAAGGGGACGATCGAAAAACTCGGCGGCAAGCCTGTGGCGGAGCCGACGTTCAACTTCGAATACAGCGGCACCTCCGGGTTCCTGAAGGTCGCCGAAACGCTGGAGAACACCGGCGTCGGCGCCTACAACGGCGCCGGCCCATCGATCAAGTCGAAAGAAGTGCTCGCCGCGGCGGGGTCGATCGTTCAGGTCGAGGCGCGTCACGCGGCGGCGATCTCGCTTCAGAACGGCCAGGAACCGGCCCCCTCCGCGTTCGACGCGCCGCTGACCGAAAAGCAGGTCCTGAAGGCGGTCGAACCACTGATCGCCTAGTCGCCCGAGCGCGGTCGACCTTAGGCCCGGCTACCGGACTCAAGGACGACCGCCTAGCGCGGGTCCCGCCACATGAGCCATACGCGGGGTCCGCGCGGCAGGCGCACCTCCTCGCTGACGCGGAAGCCGAAGCGGGCGTAGTAGTCGAGGTTGCTCTCCTTCGAGGACTCGAGGTAGGCGCCGATCCCGTCGCGATCGCATTCCTCCAGTACCGGGGCGAGGACCGCGGTGCCGAGGCCGCGCCCCTGGGCGGCGGGGTCGGTGCCGAGCGTCGCCAGGTACCAGTGCGGTGGCTTCGGCGGATGCCGCCGTTCCAGTCCGAAGAGGGCGTAGCCGACCAGCGGCGCCCGTCGCAGCAGCCGTGGGTGGAGCATCGCGCGGGAGAAGGCGAGGTCGTCGCGGGGGCTGCTCCGCCAGCCGCCCGGGGCCGCCCAGACCGCGGCGCTCTCGCCGCCGGGCGTCATCCAGATCTCGCCCGCGCGCATCATCTGCCGGTTGCGGGCCGCGTGGAAGCGCTCCAGCATCCACGGCCGCAGGTCCTCGCGCGGGCAGCCGAAGCGGGCGACGGGGTCGTCGTCGAAGGCGCGGGTCAGCATCCGCGCCAAGACGGGCAGGTCCGCCGCTCCCGCGCGGCGGACTCCCGATTCGACTCCCCCGCCGGCGGTCATTCCCTCAGGCCGCGGCGGCCTCTGGGTCGGGCCGCACGATCACCGTGTCGACGACCGAGATGATCTCGTCGGCCGGCAGATCGGCTCGTTGTGCGTGCTCGCGGATCGCCTCCGGGCTGGTGGCCTGGTAGATGCAGACCGTGCCGACCGCCCCGTCGCCCTCGTCGAGGACGTAGCTGCGGATCCAGCGGACGTCGTCGGACATTTCCTCGTCGCCGACCCGGCTCGATCGCGCCGCCGCCTCCTGGAGTGCGGACGGGTCGGCCCAACCATTGCGCCGGAGAATCACATACGTGTCCATCTCTCCCCCTTCGTTATTGGGTTGTCGCCGAGCATACGTCCACCGGGCCGGCCGGGTTCGATGTTGTTGCGATCAGTGGTGGTGGCGCTTGCGCGGCGCCCGCAGCAAGGCGACCGAGCGGTGCACGGTCTTGCGCCGGCAGCCGGCGCTCGGGGTGAAGGTGATCCGGTATCGGACCCTGGCGCGGAGGGTCTTCTTCAGCCGTTTGTTCAGCTCGACCCGGGCGTGGAGCGTCACCACCGCCGAGCCTGGCTTCCGCACCTTGCGGGTCACCGCGTGGATCTTCTTGCCGAAGATCAGGAACCAGCCGGTGCCCGGGAACTTGAGCCGCAGCCGCACCGTCCCGTTCCTGCGGTTGTGGGTCACCCCGCGGATGCGGAAGTTGGCGCTGCAGACCGTGCCCGCCGCCTTCACCGGCACGGGGTGGGTGACCGTGGCGACGGCGCCCCCGTTGCAGTACGCCGTCCGGCCGGTGAAGACCTGAAACGGGCCGCACCCTTCCGCGTCGGTGACGGTGAGCATGGTGAAGTAATTGTCGACCGCGGTGAAGGTGTGGGTGAACGTGACCCCTACCGGCGAGCCACCGAAGTTGGTGCGCCACTGGTAGGTGGCGATCGAGCCATCCGGGTCGGTCGACGGGGCGGCGCTGAAGGTGGCCGGGACGCCGACGGTCGCCTGCGGCGGGTCGAAGGCTGCGATCGGGGGCTGATCGGGGGCGACGACGAGGGCAGAGAAGCCGGCGCCGATCCGGGTGATCGGCGCACCGGCGACACCGGTGGTGAGGTCGATCGGGACGATCAGGGCTCCCCCGGTGCCGACGAAGGCCGATCGGCCATCCGCGGTGAGCGCGATTTCGCCGGGTTCACCGCCGACGAAGATCGGGGTGCCGGTGACTTCGCCGGTCGCGGTGTCGATCGTGGTGACGGTTTTGGCGCTGCGGCTGGTGACGTAGACCCGGGTGCCGTCGGGGCTGACCGCGAGCCCGGTGGCCGTCGACACGGGGATCGCCTTGACCACGGCGCCGCCCTGGAGCACGTCGACCTCGTTCCCGGCCGCCACATAGGCGGCGTTGCCGTCAGGGGCGAAGGCGATCGCCTGCGGGACGCCGCCGACTTCTACCGGCAGGCCCATCGGCGTCCCGTTCCGCGGGGAGACCATCTGCACGTCTTCGGGGGCGACCCCGACGTAGGCGGCTTCGCCGTTCGGGCTGATCGCCATTGCCGATGGTTCGGTCCCGCCGGCGATCGAGCCCGTGATGAGGTTCGATTCGGTGCTGATCGTGACGACTCGTTCGCTGCCCGCGACCGTCACATAGGCGGTCCTGCCGTCAGGGGAGATCGCGATCGATTCGGCGGCGGCCGACAACGGGATCGTCGCGATCGGGATCCGCGTGCCGGCTTCGATCACGGTGACGCTTTTGCCGACGGAGTTCGTGACGTAGGCGCGCCGACCGTCGGGCGTGATCGCGATCGAGTCGGGCGATTCGCCGGTTTCGATCGGCAGCCCCACTTCACGGCCGCCGGTCACTTCGAAGGTGGAGACCGACCCGGTGTTCGTATCGACCCCCCAGAGCAGGGGCGCGGCACCGGCGCTCGGGACGCCGAAGCAGGCGAAGGCGCAGACGACGGCAAGCGCCGCCAGCCCCCGCAGGCTGACCGAGAACCGGTCCATCGGCGCAAAGTCTAGGCAAGCCCTCCGTCCGGTGAACGCCGGCCGAACCCGGACGCCCGCCGGAGGCGCTACTTTTCGAAAATCGAAGAAGCTATCGACAGCTCCGCCCTGGGTCCGCTCAAGATCCTCGACTTCTCTCGCGTCCTCGCCGGGCCGTTCGCGACGATGATGCTGGCCGACTTCGGCGCCGAGGTGACCAAGGTCGAGCGCCCCGGCGTCGGCGACGAAACCCGCTCCTGGGGGCCTCCTTACGACGAGCGCGGCGAGGCGACCTACTTCCAGTCGGTCAACCGCAACAAGGCCAGCGTGGCGATCGACATGGGGACCGACGAGGGGCTCGCCGAGCTCCGCCGCCGCGCCGCCGAGGCCGACGTCCTGGTGGAGAACTTCCGCCCCGGCCTGATGGCCTCGAAGGGGCTCGACCACGAGACCCTTCGAGCCGAGAACCCGCGGCTCGTCTACTGCTCGATCACCGGCTTCGGCGGCTCCGGCGCGGGCGCCGAGCTGCCCGGGTACGACCTCCTTGTCCAGGGGCTCGCCGGGCTGATGAGCATCACCGGCGACCCGGAGGGCGAACCGATGAAGGTCGGGGTCGCCCTGGTCGACGTGCTCTCGGGGCTCTTCGCCACGGTCGGGATCCTCGCCGCGCTCCGCCACCGCGACCAGACCGGCGAAGGGCAACGGGTCGAGGTCGACCTTTTCTCGTCACTCTTGGCGGCGATGGTCAACCAGGGCTCCGCCTACACGATCGCCGGCGTCGTGCCGAAGCGGCTCGGCAACCAGCACCCCAGCATCTCCCCTTATGAGGTCTACGCGACCGGCGACGGCGAGCTCGTGCTCGCGGTCGGCAACGACCGCCAGTTCGCCGCCCTCTGCGAGGTGATCGGCGCCGTCGACCTCCTCTCCGACCCCCATTTCGCCACCAACTCGGCCCGGGTCGAAAATCGAAAATCTCTCGGCGAGGCGCTGGAGCGCCACCTGGCGGCCCGCCCGGCGGCCGAGTGGAGCGCCGAGCTGCTCGCCCGCCGCGTCCCCGCCGGACAGGTGAACGATCTTGGCGCCGCCTTCGAGTTCGCCACCGCGATCGGGCTGGCGCCGACGGTCGCGGTCCCGCGGGAGGACGGCAGCACCGTGCCCCTCACCCGCAACCCGATCCGCCTCTCCGCCTCCCCCGCCACCTACCGCAGCGCCCCGCCACTCCTGCCGGAGGAAAAGGCATGAGCGAGGCGCCGGCGACCCCGCGTCGCGTCGCCGTCTTCGCCGGGGCAAGCGGCGGCGCCGATCCCGCTTTCGTCGCCGCCGCCCACCAGCTCGGCGCGGAGCTCGCCGGTCGCGGGCTCGGCCTCGTCTTCGGCGGCACCGGGTCCGGGCTGATGGGCGCCGTCGCCGACGGCGCGACCGAGGCGGGCGGCGAAGCGATCGGCGTCATGCCCGGTTTTCTCGCCGAGGTCGCGATCGCCCACCCCGAGGTCGAGATCCGCCTCGTCGACACCCTCGCCGAGCGCAAGCTCCTGATGGCCGACCTCTCGGCCGGCTTCGTCGCTCTGCCCGGCGGCCTGGGCACGCTCGACGAGCTGGTCGAGATGGTCACCTGGAGCCAGCTCGGCGTCCAGGACAAGCCGCTGGTGCTGCTCGACGTCCTCGGCTACTGGGCGAAGTTCGAGGAGCTGCTCGACTCGATGGTGGCCAACGGCTTCCTACGCCCCGAGGGGCGGGCGCTGCTGCGGTTCGAGTCCGATCCCGCCGCGGCGGTCGCGGCCGTGGAGCCTAAGTAGCGATATACGCACCAAGGCTCCACAGGCGCCTTCAGCCGGCTGCTTTCGCCCGCTTTTCGGCCTCGTCGCGCAGCCCCGGCAGCACGTCGGCGGCGAACTGGTCGAGGAAGCGCTTCTGATCGTCACCGGGCGCATGCAGGATCAGATCTTCGAAGCCCAGATCGACGTAGGGCATGATCTTCTCGATCACCTCGTCGGGCTCGTTGGAGACGATGAAGCGGTTGTGCGCCTTGTCGGCGTTTTCGTCGGCGATCCGTTGCATCTCGACCGGATCGTCGATCCCCGCTTTCTGCTCGTGGGACAGCCCCAGCGCCGACCACAGCTTGCAGGACTCGAAGGCGATTTCGACGTCGCGGTCGTAGGAGACCTTGATCTCGATCATCTTGCGGATCCCGTTCGGGTCCCGCTCCGCTTTCTCCGCTCCCTCGGCGAGGTTCGCGATCAATTCGCGATAGAGGTCCGGGTCTTTGCCGCTGGTCGAGATGAAGCCGTCGCCGCGCCGCCCCGCCAGTTTGGCCGCCAGCGGGCCCGAGGCGGCGATGAAGATCGGCACCGGATCGTCCGGTTTGTCGTAGATCGTCGCCCGCCGCGCTTCGTAGTACTCGCCGTCGAAGTCGACGCGCTCCTCGCGCCAGAGCCGCTCGATCAGGTCGACCGCCTCGGCGAGGCGCCGACGCCGCTCTTTGGCGCCCGGGAACTCGCCCCCGGTGGCCGGCGTCTCGTTCAGCGACTCGCCGGTGCCGACGCCGAGGAAGACTCGTCCGGGGGCCAGCGCGCCGAGCGTCCCGAACGCCTGGGCGACGATCGAGGGGTTGTAGCGCAGGGTCGGCGTGAGGACGCTGGTCCCGATCACCACCCGCTCGGTCGAGGCGGCGAGCGCGCCGAGCCAGACCAAGGCGTTGGGCGCGTGGCCGCCGTCGTGGCGCCAGGGCTGGAAGTGGTCGGAGACCGAGACGACGTCGAGCCCCGTCTTCTCCGCCTCGATCGAGAAGTCGAGCAGCTCGCGCGGCCCGAACTGCTCGGCGGAAGCCTTGTAACCGATCCGTATCGCCATCGACTGCCTTTCGTCGCGGTGTCCGCTTTCGAGAGGACGCTATCGACGCGCCCATCTCGGCGTTCAGGCCGAGGCGAGGATCGCGCGGAGCTCGTCGAGGTGCGGCGGCGAGGCCTGGCCGTGAGAGGCGACGACCGTCGCGGCGGCGGCGTTGGCCCAGCGACACGCCTCGAGCGGCTCGAGCCCGCGGGCGAGCGCGGCGATGAAGGCGCCGACATGGGTGTCGCCCGCCCCGGTCGTGTCGACAACCTCGGTCGGGAACGCCGCGACCGCCGCCGGCTCTCCCCCGCGCTCCACCACGACGCACCCGTCCGCCCCGGCCCGCACCACCACCCCGCCCTCGTGTCGATGGGCCGGAAACTCAAGTCCTGCTGGAGTTTCCGGCCCATCGACGTCGTCGCCCGCGCCGATTCGGGTCAGGGCCGAGATGGCGGCCGCGGCGGGGTCGGACTCACCGGTCAGGGCCTTCGCCTCGACGGCGTTCAGGCTCAGCCAGCGGGTCGCGGCGAGAACGGTCGCCAGGGTGGCGGGGTCGATCTCCGCGATCAGCGGGCCGGGGTCGAACACAAGGTGGTCGGGACGGACGCGGCGCACCCAGTTGACCAGCCCGGTCGCATGCGGATAGAGCAGCTCGTAGCCGTTGAGGTAGACGACGTCGTCGGGGCTCGGCGCGACCGCGTCGAAGTCCTCGCTCTGCACCCTCGACTCGACGCCCTGGACGGTCACCATCGTCCGCTCGCCGTCGGCGTCGACCAGCACCAGGCAGACGCCGGAGCTCCCGGCTCGCGGCTCCGGGAAGAGGAGGTCGATGCCCTCGTCGCGCAGCGAGCGGCGGGCGGCGTCGGCGATCGGATCGTTCCCGAGCACCCCCGCGAGCGTCGTCGCCATCCCCAGCCGCGCCGCCGCGACGACCACCGCGAAGCCGCCGCCGACGGTCTGGCTGAAGCCGCGCGCCAGGACGTCGGCGCCGCGCTCCGGCACCGCGTCGACCCTCACCACCAGGTCCGCCAGCAACCCGCCGAAGGAGATCAGCCGCCCACCCGGATCGTCGTCGCGCGGTCGGCCCGAAGCACCCGATTCGCGCTGCGTGGTCGGCCTCGTCACGCGCTGTAGTCTGCCCCAATCCGATCGAATTTCGAAAATTCGCGCTTGGGGACCGCCGCCCAGCACGCGGTAGAAAGCCTCCGTCACACCCTCATCGCCGGCGAGCTGAGACCGGGCGAGAAGGTGCGCCAGGAGGAGATCGCCGAGCGGCTCGGACTGAGCCTGGCGCCGGTGCGCGAAGCGCTGGCGGTGCTCGAGCAGGAGGGCCAGCTCACCTACCGGCCGCGACGCGGCTACTTCGTCGCCGAGCTCGACCTCGACGACCTGCGCGAGATCTATGACTTGCGCCGGCTGGTCGAGGGGCGGGCGGCGCGCGGGGCGCTGCCGCAGCTCGACGGCGATGCCCACGAGCGGATCGCCCTGGCGGCGCGCGACTGCGAGGAGGCGGTCGAGCGTGGCGACGTCACCGATGAGCTGGAGGCCAACCGGCGCTTCCACTTCGCGGTGCTGGAAGCGCCCGACCAGGTCCACACGATGCGCGTCGTGCGGCTGCTCTGGGACTCGACCGAAACGTACCGCGCGCTCTACTACAACGACCCGGCCGACCGGGTCGACTCGCTCGAAGCCCACGCGCGGATCATCGACGCGGTCGAGGCCGGCGACGCCGACCACCTGATCGCCGAACTGGACGCGCACCGCGAGGCGGCGCTCGACCGCCTCGCCGAGTTCCTCTCCGGTTGATGGGCCGAAAAGCGCTCCATATCAGCGCTTTTCGGCCCATCAACACCGAGGGCTAGCGGAAGGCGCCGATCCCGGTCAGCGTTTCACCCAGCACCAGGGCGTGGATGTCGGCGGTCCCCTCGTAGGTCACCACCGACTCGAGGTTGTTCATGTGCCGGATCACCGGATACTCGAGCGTGATCCCGTTGGCGCCGAGCATCTGGCGGGCGGTGCGGCAGACGTCGAGCGCCGCGTCGACGTTGGCGAGCTTGCCCATCGAGACGTGCTCGGGCCGCAGGGCGCCGTCGTCCTTGAGCCGGCCGAGGTGCAGCGCCAGCAGGGTGCCGCGGTTCACCTCCACCGCCATCTTGGCGAGCTTCGCCTGCTGGATCTGGAAGCCGCCGATCGGTCGGTCGAACTGGGTCCGCTCCTTGGAGTAGGAGAGCGCCGCTTCGAAGCAGGCGCGGGCGGCGCCGATCGCACCCCAGACGATCCCGTAGCGGGCCTCGTTGAGGCAGGAGAGCGGGCCTTTCAGCGAGGCGACCTCCGGCAGGCGGGCCGAGTCGGGCAGGCGCACTTCGTCGAGCAGCAGCTCCGAGGTGATCGAGGCGCGCAGGCTGAGCTTCTTGTGGATGTCCTGGGTGGTGAAGCCAGGGGTGCCTTTGGGGACGACGAAGCCGCGCACGCCTTCGTCGGTCTGCGCCCAGACCACCGCCAGGTCGGACACCGAGCCGTTGGTGATCCACATCTTCTGGCCGGAGATGATCCAGTCGCCGCCGTCGCGGCGCGCCCGGGTCCGCATCGAGCCGGGGTCGGACCCGGCATCGGGCTCGGTCAGGCCGAAGCAGCCGATCGCCTCGCCCGCCGCCATGCGCGGCAACCACTCCTGCTTCTGCTCCTCCGAGCCCCACTTCCAGATCGCGAACATCGCCAGCGATCCCTGGACCGAGACGAGGCTGCGGATCCCCGAGTCGCCCGCCTCGAGCTCCATGCAGGCGAGGCCGTAGGCGGTCGCCGAGGCACCGGCACAGCCGTAGCCCTCGAGGTGCATGCCGAGGACGTTCAGCGACCCCAGTTCCTTGGCCAGCTCCCGGGCCGGGACGCTGCCTTCCTCGAACCAGTCGCCGACGTTCGGGACCACCTTGTCGCGCACGTAGGCGCGGACGGTGTCGCGGATGTCGCGCTCCTCGTCAGAGAGGTTGCGATCGATGGCCAGGAAGTCCTCGGCGCGAGGCTTCTCCGTCGGCATGGCGGCGGTTGACATGGGACCCTCCGTAGGGGATTCGATTTTCGAAAGTTTGCCCACGGAGGATAGCCGGGAATCAGGTGGCCGCTCCGACTACTTGGCGGCCTGCTCGATCAGGTCGATCACCACGTCGGCGTCGGTGACCATCGCCAGGTGGCCGGACTCGACTCGACCGTCGTCGCCCCCATCCGCGCGGCGAATTGGCGCTCGGCATCGGGCCGGTCGCCTCGTCGTTCGCCGGGGGGATTCGCACCGTACCGGCTTCGTCTCAGGCCCCGGCCCGAGCCGCGTCGAGCTGGGCCTGCGCCCACTCGATCGCGTAATCGGCGACCTCCTCCCACCCCTCCTGGCCCACCGTGTAGTGGGAGCGGCCCGGGAATTCCTTGAACTCGGTCACGGCCGGCGCCTTGCCCTCCTTCTTCGCCATCTGCTGGTCGACGGCAGCCGGCACCACGTGGTCGTCGCCGCCCGCGATCAACAACAGCGGCGCCCGCTCGGGATTCTCGAAGTCCACCTTCAGCGGGCTGTGCCGGTTGAAGTTGGCGAGCGCGCCCTGCCAGAGCACCCGCCCGGCGCCCGGTACGGCGTAGCGGTCGTAGATCGGCTGCGACTCCTCCTCGGTCATCGTGTTGGTGAAGGCGTAGTGGAACTGCTCCGGCGTGATCGGCACCGCGCGGTGCCCGTTGGCCGGGCTCTTGAGGATCGGGAAGGCCGAGCGCAGGGTCGAGATCGGCAGCTTGGTGATCCCACGCACCGCGGCCGCGTCGACCCCGACGCCCGCATCGCCGAGCCCGCGGTCGAGCAGCACCTCGGTGATCGCCCCGCCGAATGAGTGGCCCATGATGATCGTCGGCCCCTCGATCGCGCTGATCACCGCGTCCATGTGATCGATGATTTCCTCGAGGCCGAGGTTTTCGATCTCGCTGGTGTCGGCGCGAATCTCCTCCACCGGGCGGTCGAACCCGGGCCAGGCCGGCGTCTCGACCGCATAGCCCTTGGCGCCGAAGCGCTCCGCCCAGTGCTCCCAGCTCAGCGGGGTCATCCAGAGGCCGTGGATGAGGACGACCGTCGGTTTCTGCTCGGCCATGCGTTGCTCCCATTCGTCGGTTCGGACTTGATCCACGGAAGAGATTCGATCATCGGAGCGGAACTCTCAAGTAACCGCGGCGTGAACCGGCGCCGGCGCCGGCGAGCGACTAGGCCGGGACGAGGTCGCGGTAGACGAAACGGCCCTCGTCGCGAAGCTCGCCGGGGGCGACCGGGATCGGGGCCTCGAAGATCGGCCCGGAGTCGACGAAGGTGTGGAACTCGCCGTTCTCGCCGCAGGGGTCGACGCCGGCGGGCAGATCGTCGAGCAGGCCCGCGTCGAAGCGGCGGCCGACGAAGCCCGCGTCGAGCTGCTCGGTGTCGACGACGACCAAGGTCGCACCGAAGCCGGCCGCGACGAAATCGCGCGCGAGCGCGGTGGTGTCGCGTTCCCAGAGGGGGAAGATCGCCACGCGACCGACCCGGGTCAGACGCTCCTCGCGGTAGGCGCGGATGTCGGCGAGAAAGAGGTCGGCGAAGGCGAAGGTGTCGGCGTCGGCCAGCGCAGGCGAGTCGAGGGCGGCCGCCATCCGCTCCTCGTAGAGCTCGTTGGAGCACGCGGTGGGGATGCCGACCTCGACCAGCGGCAGGCCGACCGCCGCCGCCTGGGCCTGCAGCAGCTCGCGGCGCACACCGTGGATGCTGATCCGGCCGTAGTCCTCGTTGATCGTGGTCAGCAGCGTCGCCGCCGGGGTCCCTTCCTGGCGCATCGTCCAGAGCGCCAGCGCCGAGTCCTTGCCGCCGCTCCAGGAGAGGACCGTGCTCACCGCGTGTACTCCACCAGGTAGTCGAGGCCGGCGATCGCCCGCGAGCCATACCAGGAGGTCATCTCGCCGTCGATCAGGGAGACCTCTGCCCCGGGCACGAACTCCTTGACCTCCGCCACGTGGTGCTCCTTGAAGTGAAAGGGCTCGGAGCTCAGCAGAACTCGATCGACGCCGACGAGCTGCGCCAGATCGACCTCCGGGTAACGCACCCGTAGACCTTTGTCACCCTCTGGGTTACAAAGGTCTACCACCCCCTCGGGGGCGCGCCAACCGAAGAGGGCGAGAGTCTGGGCGATATAGGTGTCGGGGGCGACGGTCATCCAAGGATCGCGCCAGATCAGGTAGAGGACGCTCTGCGCGGGGCCGGCGCTCGCCGCCGCGCGCGCGTAGGCGGCCTCGAAGCGCTCGCACAGGCGCTCCGCCTCCGCCTCCCGCCCGAACGTCTCCCCCATCTGCCGGTAGAGGGTCAGGTTGTCCCGCGGCTCCTGGGGGTGGGTGACGACCACGTTCGGGACGAACCTGGCGAGCGCCTCGGCGTCCTCCTTCAGGTTCTCGTCGACGTTGACGACGACGTGCGTCGGCTCGAGCGCCCGCACCCGGTCCATCAGCACGTCCTTCGTCCCTCCCACCTTCGGGATCTCCCGCACCGTCTCCCAGGGATGGACGCAGAAGCCGGTCCTCCCGACCAGCTGCCCCGACAGCCCAAGGTCGCAGAGCAACTCGGTGATGCTCGGGACCAGGCAGACGATCCGCGGCTCGGCGCTCACCTACATGTTCCGTCGGTACTCGCCGCCCACCTCATAGAGGGCGCCGGAGACCTGGCCGAGCGAGGCGACTTTGACCGCGTCCATCAGTGCCTCGAAGACGTTTTCGCGCTCCCGCGCCACCTCGCGCAGCGAGCCCAGCACCGCATCGCGTCGCGCCTCCCCGAGCGCCTGGAAAGCCCGCACCGAGGCGATCTGGTCGTCCTTCTCGGCGTCGGTCGAGCGCATCAGCTCGACCCCGTCGGTCCGCTCCTCCGCCCCCTCCTCGGGGAGGAAGGTGTTGACCCCGATCAGCGGCAGGGTGCCGTCGTGCTTCAGCCGCTCGTAGTACATCGACTCTTCCTGGATGCGTCCGCGCTGGTACATCGTGTCCATCGCGCCGAGCACGCCGCCGCGCTCGGAGATCCGCTCGAACTCCTCGTAGACCGCGGCCTCGACCAGGTCGGTCAGCGCCTCGATCGCGAACGAGCCCTGCCACGGGTTCTCGGTGAAGTTCAGCCCGAGCTCGCGGTTGATGATCAGCTGGATCGCCACCGCGCGGCGCACCGACTCCTCGGTCGGCGTCGTGATCGCCTCGTCGTAGGCGTTCGTGTGCAGGCTGTTGCAGTTGTCGAAGATCGCGTAGAGCGCCTGCAGCGTCGTGCGGATGTCGTTGAAGCTGATCTCCTGGGCGTGGAGGCTCCGACCGCTCGTCTGGATGTGGTACTTGAGCATCTGGCTGCGCTCCGAGGCGCCGTAGCGCTCGCGCATCGCCCGCGCCCAGATCCGCCGTGCGACCCGACCGATCACCGCGTACTCGGGGTCCATCCCGTTGGAGAAGAAGAAGCTCAGGTTGGGCGCGAAGGAGTCGATGTCCATGCCACGCGCCAGGTAGTACTCGACGATCGTGAAGCCGTTCGCCAGGGTGAAGGCGAGCTGCGAGATCGGGTTCGCCCCGGCCTCGGCGATGTGGTACCCGCTGATCGAGACGCTGTAGAAATTCCGCACACCCTCGGCGACGAAGAACTCCTGTACGTCGCCCATCATCTTCATCGCGAACTCGGTCGAGAAGATGCAGGTGTTCTGCGCTTGATCCTCCTTGAGGATGTCGGCCTGGACGGTCCCGCGGACGGTCCGCAGGGTCTCCTCGCGGATCCGCGCGTAGGTCTCGGCGTCGACCACGTCGGCGCCGGAGACGCCGAGCAGGCCGAGCCCGAGCCCGTCGTTGCCAGGCGGCAGCTCGCCTTTGTAACGGGGGCGCGGCCGCTCGCCGAAGATCTCGTCCAGCCGCTTCTCGGTCTCCCCCCAGCGTCCGCTCTCCTTCAGGTGCTTTTCCACCTGCTGGTCGATCGCCGCGTTGAGGAAGAAGGCGAGCACGATCGGCGCCGGGCCGTTGATCGTCATCGAGACCGAGGTGCTGGGAGCGCAGAGGTCGAAGCCGGAGTAGAGCTTCTTTGCGTCGTCGAGGCTGGCGATCGAGACGCCCGAGTTGCCCACCTTGCCGTAGATGTCGGGACGCTCGTCGGGATCCTCGCCGTAGAGGGTGACCGAGTCGAAGGCGGTCGAGAGCCGTTTCGCCGGCTGCCCCTGCGAGAGGTAATGGAAGCGGCGGTTGGTCCGCTCCGGTGAGCCCTCGCCGGCGAACATCCGGATCGGGTCCTCGCCCTCGCGCCGGTAGGGGAAGACGCCGCCCGTGTAGGGGTAGGAGCCGGGCAGGTTCTCCTGCATCAGGAAGCGCAGCCGCTCGCCCCAGCCCTCGAAGCGGGGCGGCGCGATCTTCGGCACCTTCACGTGGGAGAGCGTCTCGCGGTAGTTGGAGCCGGTGATCTCACGGCCGCGGACCTCGTAGCTGAAGTCCTCGGCGGTGATGCCCTCGATCCGGCGATCCCAGCCGCGAAGCAGGCCGACGGCCTCGGGGCCGAGTGCGGCGAGCGCCTCGTTGTAGGCGGCGCGAAGCGCCGCGGTCTCGCCGTCGCCGAGGTTCTCCTCAGCAAATCGGTCGAGGGGCGCCGGCAGCTCGGGGTCGTGCAGGGACCGGAGCGCCTCATACAGGTGCTGGGCCCGCGCGGCGGCTCCGGCAAGGTCCTCCACCCGCGCGTTGATCCCCCTCCCCTGCTCGGCGATCTCGGCCAGGTAGCGGGCCCGCTGCCCGGGGATCAGCGTGTTGCCGCGCGGCTCGCGGACGGCCGGTTCGAGCCCTGGGTCCCAGCGCGCCGCCTCGGTCCCGGCCTCCTTGGCCAGCGCCCGGCAGAGGTTGACGAACATCCAGGTCACGCCGGGGTCGGCGAACTGGCTGGCGATCGTCGGGTAGACCGGCACCTCGTCCTCGGCGAGCTCGAAGGCGGCGCGGTTGCGGCGCCACTGTTTGCGCACGTCGCGCAGCGCGTCGGCCGCCCCCTGCTTGTCGAACTTGTTGATCACGACCAGGTCGGCGAGGTCGAGCATGTCGATCTTCTCCAGCTGCGAGGCGGCGCCGAACTCACTCGTCATCACGTAGATCGGCAGGTCGACGAGGTCGACGATCTCCGAGTCCGACTGGCCGATCCCGGCGGTCTCGACGATCACCAGATCGAAGCCGGCGGCGCGCAGGAAGGCGACCGCGTCGGCGAGCACGGCGCTGGTCGAGAGGTTCTGCCGGCGGGTCGCCATCGAGCGCATGTAGAGCTGCTCGTGACGGAGGCTGTTCATCCGGATCCGGTCGCCGAGCAGGGCGCCGCCGGTGCGCCGCCGGGTCGGGTCGACGGCAAGGACCGCGATCCGCAGGTCGGGCAGGTACTGGACGAAGCGGGAGAGCAGCTCGTCGGTGACCGTCGACTTGCCGGCGCCGCCGGTGCCGGTCACGCCGACCACCGGGACCCCCACCCCCTTCACGTTCCACTCGGTGCGCAGTCGTTCGAGGTCGTCGTCGGTGAAGGCACCGTCCTCGAGCGCCGAGAGCATCCGGGCGACGCCGAGGTCGTCGGTGCGCGGCTCGTCGGGGGCCGGCGGCACGACCCGCTTGGTGGCGGCGCGCTCGACCAGGTCGTCGATCATCCCCACCAGCCCCAGCGACATGCCGTCATGCGGGTGGTAGATCCGCTCCACCCCGAAGGCCTCGAGGTCGGCGATCTCCTCCGGCGTGATCGTCCCGCCGCCACCGCCGAAGACGCGGATGTGGTCGGCCCCGGCGTCGCGCAGCATCTCGACCGCGTAGCGGAAGTACTCGGTGTGGCCGCCCTGGTAGGAGCTGATCGCGATCGCGTCGGCGTCCTCCTGGATCGCGGCGCGGACCACGTCGCGGACGCTGCGGTTATGGCCGAGGTGGACGACCTCGGCGCCGGAGTCCTGGATCAGCCGGCGCATCACGTTGATCGCCGCGTCGTGGCCGTCGAACAGCGAGGCGGCGGTGACGAAGCGCAGCGGTGGCCTGCCCGCCCCCTCGGCGCGCTCGGCCCGCCCCCTGTCGGCAACCGTGGTCACAAATAGGAGGGTAACAGATAGTAGGAAGGGCGACTAATTGGTTGGGACATGAGGTTGCGCGGGCGGGAGGGTGCGAGGCGGGGAGAGGGACGGTAAGGGACGGCAAGGGACGCGGCCATCTCGGAGGCGACCCGGACAGGCTGAGGCCGCCTCCGAGATGGCCGGGTCCGTGGGGGGAGGTGAGGGTGCGGGTCCCGTGCGGGGGTCTCGAGGAGAAGCGCGCGGAAGGAGTGCGGGAGACGTGCGGAACGTCACGTCCGTCCAGGGGAGACGCGACAGGTGGGGCCGCGCCCCGGGCGGCGTCCGACTTTACCTGCCATATGTGGCGGGTAAAGTCGGACGCTGCCGGAGGGGTCATGGGGATGTGTGGCTTCTCCGTGCCGTTCCCGACATCCCTGCAACGTGCCGTCCCTGCGACGTCTCCCCGCAGGGACACCGTCCCTGCGCCAGCTTCCCCCCCGAAAACCTCCCGACCCGGGCGTCTCGGAGGCGGCCTCAGCCTGCCCGGGTCGCCTCCGAGACGCCCGGGCCCGCCGTCCCCCGGCCGCAGGGCCCGGACCCTCGCCCGTCCCCCGCCACGACGGCCTGAACCCTTACCGTCCCCCGCCGCAGTCCCTTCGGACCCTCACCCGTCCGTCAGCCCGGAAAGTCGCCGGCCGAGACGCGGAGGACGCGGAGGAGCTTGGCCAGGTCCTCGAGCTGAACGGCGGAGAGTGGCTCGGTGGCGAAGCCGGCCTCGTTGAGGGCAGCGGTCGCCTTCTCGGCGACCTCCCTCCCGGCGGGGGCGATCTCGGCGAGGACGGCGCGGCGATCCGACTCGTGCGGGACCCGCCGCACCAGCCCCAGCTTCTCCAGTCCGTCGACCGTGTTGGTGACGCTGGTCCGGTGCACCTGAAGGCGCTCGCCGATCTTGCCCAGCGGCAGCGAGCCGCGGCGCGAGAGGTAGAGCAGCATCAGCGCCTCGTAGCGCGGGAAGGTGAGGCCGAACGGCTCGAGCAACTCGTTCAGCCGCGCGATCAGGATCTGGTGGACCCGCATGATCGAGGTGACGGCGACCATCTCGGTGGCGGCCTCCCCGGTCCAGCGCTCCTCCCAGTGGCGGCGCGCCTCGTCGATCGGGTCGAAGGAAAGCGAAGGTTGGACCATCGGCGGGGAGTCTTACAGCGCCGGAGGAGCCACGCCTGTCGATGGGCCGAAAAGCGCTCTATGTCAGCGCTTTTCGGCCCATCGACGTGGAGGCTCGTTCAGAGCTCGTCGAGCAGGGCGCCGATGCGGCGCATCACCTCGGCGGCGGCCTCGAGGTCGCGCTCTGAAACGTCGTCCAGCGCCGCCTCCCAGCGCTTCAGCCAGCGGCGGCGGCGCTTGTTCAGGACCGTGCGACCCGCGTCGGTGAGGGTGACGAGGACACGGCGGCGGTCGTCCTCGCTGCGGACCCGGGTGACGATGCCGTCGCGCTCCAGCTCGTCGAGCATCCCGGTGACGCTCGCCGGACTGAGCCGCGCCGCCTCGGCGATCTCCCCCGCCGTCGCCGCCTCGCGGGCGTCGAGGGCGAAGAGCGCTCGCACCTGGGCGACCGTACGGTCGCCATCGGCCTTGCGGTGCTGGTCGCGGCCGCGCAACCGGCGCTCGGCGCCGAGCAGGCAGCCGAACTCCTCGCGCACACCGGCGAGCGCCGCCTGGCGCCGGTCCGGCGCGGCGCTCACACCGACTCCAGGGCGAGCTCGCGGGTTTCCGCCTCGACCAGGGGCGTCGGCGCGGGCTCGGCTGGGCGCCGGCGACCGCGGCGTTCGATCCGGGCGAGGACCAGGGTCGGCAACAGGGCCACCGCGGTGATCCCCATGACCCAGACGAAGGTGTCGCCGAAGGCGCCCGCCATCGCCGCCTGCGAGGTGCCCGCCGTTTCCAGGTGGGACTGCAGGACGACGGTGAGGACGGCGGTGCCCATCGAGCCGCCGACCCGCTGCAGAGTCGTCAGCTGCGGGGTCGCGTGGGTCACCTGGTCGGGCGTGAGGACGCCGTAGGCGGCGGTCATCGCGGGCATGATCGACATGCCGATGCCGAAGCCGCGGAAGACCATCGCCGCGGCGATCACCAGGAACGAGGTTTCGGCGCCCAACATCACGAAGGGAACCGTGGCCACCAGGGTGATCAGCGCGCCGATCACCGCGGTCATCCCGGCGCCCCACCGTTCGGTGGTGCGGCCGGAGAGGCCCATCGCCACCGCCGCGCCTAGCCCCTGCGGGATCAGCAGCAGGCCGGTGGTGACCGCGTCCTCGCCGCGCACCGTCTGGAAGTAGAGCGGCATCAGCACCATCGCACCGAACAGCGCGGCGCCGAGGCAGAAGGTCGTGATCGAGGCCGCGGTGAAGGCGCGGTCGGCGTAGAGGCGGACGTTCAGCAACGGGTTCGGGATGTGGAGCGCGCGCCAGACGAAGGCGGCGACGCCGACGATCCCGATCGCCATCGGCACCAGCACCGAGCTCGCGACCAGCGTCCCGGCCGAGCCGGTCTCGGCCAGCCCATAGGTGATCCCGACGAGCCCGACGGAGAGCATCCCGAGGCCGAGGAAGTCGAGCCGCTCGGCCCCTTCCGGCTGATCCTTGGGCAGCAGCTTCAGCGCCGCGACCAGGGTGAGGATCCCGACCGGCAGGTTGACCAGGAAGATCGACTGCCAGGAGACGTGCTCGAGCAGCAGCCCGCCGAGGGTCGGGCCGAAGATCGGGGCGAGGACGATCGGGACGCCGATCGCGCTCATCACCTTGGGCAGGTTGCGCGGCCCGGCGGCCTTGACCAGGATCATCTGGCCGGTCGGCACCAGCATGCCGCCGCCGATCCCCTGGATCACGCGGAAGGCGACCAGCGACTCGACCGAGTCGGCGAGCCCGCAGAGCACCGAGCCGGCGGTGAAGAGGACCAGCGAGACGATGTAGACGCTGCGACTGGAGAAGCGGCGCGAGGCCCAGCCGCTGACCGGGATCACCGCGGCGAGCGCGAGCAGGTAGCCGGTCACCACCCACTGGATCTGGTCGACCGTCGCGTCGAGGTCGCGCCCGAGGGTGTCGAGGGCGACGTTGACGATCGTCGTGTCGAGGACCGACATGATCGTGCCGAGGACGACGACGGCGGCGATCCGCCAGACGTCGGCCTCGATCTTCGAGCCCGCCCTCCGCACTGCACTGCCCATCTGCACATCACTTCCTTTGCCAGCAAAAGTTTCGGTACCGAATAGTTTAGCATCGAAAGATCTCGAAAGCAAAGCCTGAGAGGCGGCGCCGGCGGCGCGATAAGTTGATCGCGATGAGCGATCCCACCCCCGTCCAGCCTGAGAGCGACGTCGCCTTCCCGCGACTGGACGAGGCGCAGATGGCGACGATGGTCGCCGCCGGGCGCAGCGAGAAGGTCGACCCGGGCCAGGACCTCTTCTCCCCCGGCGACCTCGACTTCGACCTGATCCTGGTGGTGAGCGGCTGCGTCGTGATCCTCGACGAGGCGGACACGCCCGAGGAGCGGGTGCTGGTCACCTACGGGCCGCGCCAGTTCGCCGGCGAGTTGAACCTGATCACCGCGGAACCGACGCTGCTGACGGCGCGGGTGACCGCCCCGAGCGAGATCGTCTTCGTCAGTCGCGAGGCGCTCCGCACCGTCGTCTCGCGCGACTCGCGGCTCGGGGACCTGATCATGAACGCGCTGGTCGCCCGCCGGGCGATCATCATCGAGGCCGAGAGCGGCGCCCGGCTGATCGGCTCCGGCGGCGATCCGGCCACCCGTGAGCTGCGCGAGTTCCTCACCCGCAACAGGGTCCCCCACCGCTTCATCGACCTCGACCGCGACGCGGCGGCCGCCGCGTCCCCCGACGGCCGGCCGCTCGAGGCGGGTGACGTGCCGATGCTGGTCAGCGGCCAGAAGGTGCTGACCGCGCCGACGATCCTCGAGGCGGCCAACGCGCTCAACCTGCGCGCCCCGAACAAGACCGCGAAAGTCGCCTGGGACACGTTGATCATCGGCGGCGGGCCGGGCGGGCTCGGGGCCGCCGTCTACGCGGCGACCGAGGGGCTCTCGACGATCCTCGTCGACGCGGTCGCGCTCGGCGGCCAGGCGAGCACCTCCTCGCGGATCGAGAACTACCTCGGCTTCCCGGCGGGCGTCTCCGGGTCCGACCTGGCCGAGCGGGCGATCGCCCAGGCGCGCCGCTTCGGCCTGCGCACCGCGGTCCCCGAGCGGGCGCAGCGGCTGCGCACCGAGGAGGGCCGCTACGTGGTCGAGCTCGACTCCGGCGACGAGCTGGCGGCGCGCACGGTCGTGCTCGCCACCGGGGCGAGCTACCGGCAGCTGCCGGTCGACGGCTGCGAGCGGCTCAACGGCGCCGGCGTCTTCTACGCGGCGACGCTGGTCGAGGCGCGGATGTGCGGCGCCGAGTCGGTGGCGGTGGTCGGCGGCGGCAACTCGGCCGGGCAGGCGGCGATCTTCCTCTCCGGCTCAGTGGAGCGGGTGTCGCTGCTGCTGCGCGGCGGCGAGCTCGGCGCCTCGATGTCGAACTACCTGGTCGAGCAGATCGAGGCGATCGACAACATCGACGTCCTCCTCCACCACGAGGTGCGGGAGATCGCAGGCGACGCGGCGTTGCGGGCGATCACGGTCGAGGAGACGACGAGCGGTGAGCGACGCGAGCTGCCGGTCGGCGGGCTCTTCATCTTCATCGGTGCCGACCCCTGCACCGAGTGGCTCGACGGCGCCCTGGCCAAGGACGACGACGGCTTCCTGCTCACCGGTGGCGAGCTCGAGGTCACCCACCTCGACGCCGACACCGGCCTCGGCGGCCGCCCGGCACTGCCGCTGGAGACCAGCCTGCCGGGCGTGTTCTCGGTCGGCGACGGGCGCAGCGGGTCGATCAAGCGGGTCGCCTCGGCGGTCGGCGAGGGCTCGATGGCGGTCCGCGTGATCCACCAGTACCTGGCCCTGCAGGGCCACGAGCCGCAGGGCCGCCGTTAAGGCGGTCGACCTAAGGCCCGTCCGAGCCCCGCGGTCGACCTATGGCCCGGTAACCGGGCCATAGGACGACCGCGGTCTGGCGCGCGGGCCAAAGGACGACCGCGGTCTGGCGCGCGGGCCATAGGACGACCGCGGTCTGGCACGGGACGCACTACGACCGGTCCCACGGGCAGCGGCGGCACTGAATCAGGCGAACCCGCGGCGCCCCCCGGCGCCGCGGGTTCGTCCCGTCATTTCTTCCCCTGTGCCTCGCGGTGGGCCGCCTCGGCCAGGTCCTTGATCGCGGCGAGGCGCTGGTCCCAGGCCGCCGCCGCGCGGGCCATCGCCTGGGCCGCCTCGTCGAGCCGCTTCGGCTCGACCATGTAGAGGACCTGGCGGCCCTGCTTGCGGCCCGCGACGAGCCCGACCCGGTCGAGCACCGCCAGGTGCTTGGCGACCGCCTGACGGGTCACCGGCAACTCGCCGGAGAGGGTCGTCGCGGTCGCCTCGCCGAGTGCCAGCAGGCGGTCCAACAGCCGCCGCCGGGTCGGGTCACCGACGGCGGCCCAGAGGGCGTCGGCCTCGAGGGTCGCGGCGCTCATGGTCAGGCCGAGACGTCCGCGCTCGCGGCCAGCCCCGCCACCCGGTCGAGGAACATGCCCCAACCGCCGTCGTGGCGCTCGGCCAGCGCGGCGTTCTCCGCCTCGGTCCCCTCGAGCGCGGCGAAACCGCTCTCGACCACGCGCAGCAGCGTGCCCTCGTCCTGCGCGGCGAGCCGGAACTCGACCGTGGTGTAGTGGCCTTGGGCGGCATCCATGTCGCGTTCGGGCTCCGGCGAGATCCAGCGGAACGAGAAGAGACTCGGCGGCTCGACCTTCTCCACCGTCCCCTTGCCGTCCATCCCGGACTCGAAGCGGAACAGCAGGTCGCCGCCCGGCCGCAGGTCGACCTCGACGTATTCGGCGAACCAGCGGGCGATGTTCTGCGGCTCGGTGACGATCGACCACACGGTGTCCATCGGGGCGTCGATCACGACCTCGCGCTCGATGCTGTCGGAAATCATCTCTGTCCTCCTCATCTTAGGTGCAACCATCGGTTGCGAAGAAGATAGCAGAACGTGCAACCGCTGGTTGCATCAGTCGCTACCCGCGCGCCTCCTTGGCGCATACCCCTCGGACAGATCTGCCCGCGAGGCAAAACCTCCACCCCGCCTGAACCCCGGTGCGACAGGCCGCGTAGATCCGATCCGAAACCGGATCGGAATTCCCGATCGAACTCGCCTGAAGGGGGACAGCGTTGAAACACCTGGCGATGGTGATCACCGCTGCCCTGATGCTGGGAACCGTGGGCTCCGTCGGCTCCGCCGCGGCGCGTCTGCACCAGCACCAGGGCATCGGCCCTACCACTCACCACCATGGCAGGAACCGCCGCTGAGGCGGCCGCCGGCGCCGGTCCGGCCGAGATTCCGGACCGGTCGCCTGCAGGTCCCTCCTGACGCACGGCCGGCGGGCTCGTTTCTGTCATGTACCAGCGCCAGGAGGCCACCAGATGGACCCCGAAATTTCCCTCGTCGATGGTTGGGGAGGGCCGCAGACGGGCATCCAGATAGAGGGATGCAAACCGCGGCACGAGAGAGCCACAGATGAGCGCGACGGCCGTCGGCGGGATGCCCGGCAGCGATTCGCGGGCGGCCGAGGGGGATCTGCTGAAGGAGATCTTCAGCAGCCACCATCAGCAGCTCTACCGCTACTGCCTGGCGATCCTCGGCGATCCGCAGGATGCCGAGGACGCGCTGCAGAACACGATGCTCAAGGTGGTGCGGGCCCTGCCGGGCGAGAAGCGCGAGATCGCGCTGAAGCCGTGGCTCTACCGGATCGCCCACAACGAGTCGATCGACCTGATCCGCCGGCGGCGCCCGAACGTCTCGCTGGACGAGAGTCCGCCCGCGGTCGGCGCGGCACTCGCCGAGCAGGTGGAGACGCGACAGCGGCTGCGCCAGCTGATCGCGGACGTCGGCGCCCTGCCGGAGCGCCAACGCGGGGCGCTCCTGATGCGCGAGGCGGGCGGCCTGGACTTCGAGGAGATCGCCGCGGCGCTGGGCACGACGCCGGCGGTCGCGCGACAGACGCTCTACGAGGCCCGGCTCGGGCTGCGTGAGATGGACGCCGGGCGCGCACTGGAATGCACCGCCGTCGCCAAGGCCCTCTCCGACGGAGACGGCCGGGTGCGGCGCCGCCGCGACATCCGTGCCCACCTGCGCGATTGCGAGGACTGCCGACGGTTCGCCGATGAGATCGGCTCGCGCAGCCGCACGCTCGCCGCGATCTCACCGCTCCCCGCCGTCGCCGCCGCCGCGATGTTGCGAAGCCTCGGCGGTGGCGGGTCGGCGGCGGCCGGCGGCGCCCTCGGGGGCGCGGCAGGGACGGGCGGCGCCGGCGGCGGCGGGCTGGGCGGCGCGGCGGCCGGGGCGGCCGGGGCGGCGAAATCGGTCGGTACCGCAACCCTGCTGAAGGGCGCGGCCACGGTCGCCGTCGCCGCCGCGATCGGCGTCGGCGGCGCCGACGTCGGCGGCTTCGTCCACCTGGGCGGTCGCGGACCAGACCAGGCTTCGCCGAGGTCGAGCGGCGGCAGGCTCGACCGGGCAGGGGAGAACGGCGCGCCCGCGGCTCGGGCCTCGACCGCGGCGCCGGCGACCGACCGCTCGCCCGCGCCCGGCCTGTCGCAAGGCCGCCCGGCGGCACCGAAGGCGAGCCGCGACTCGACTCGGGCCGCCCGCTCCGCCATGTCACCGGCTCCTACCGGCAAACATCCACCACCTCCGGCGGCAGTCCCCGGAGAGAGCACGGCCGGGTCGCCGGGGAACTCGGGGTCCGAACATCCCCACGGTCGTGGGCATGAAAAGCAGCGGCCCGCGAATGCCGCCCACGGCCAAGAAACGGCCGCGGCGAACAAGGCGAAGGCGAAGCCCGTGTCCGGATCGGGGCCGGCGAAGGCACCCGGCGCCGAACATCCCGCGCATCCGGTCCACCCGAGCGGCCCGTCGAAGCCGGAGGTGGCCGCGGCGCCCGCCGCCGTCGCCGCCGAAGAACCCGCCGAGGTCGAAGAAGCGGCGGAAGAAGCACCTGGCGACGCCGAACCGCAGGTCAAGGAAGAGGCAAAGAAACCCTGAATAGCGCCTGACACGGGCGCGCCGACCACGTTCCTGCTCTGAATCCGCCAAACCCGGCCCGCGCACGGGCCCGGCAACAGAGGAGGAGCGATGAGCTTCAAGACCAGGTTCGCGGTGCTCGTGGGCGTGTTGGCGTTGATCGTGACGCCGACCGCGGCACTCGCCCAGGGTGTCGAATACGCCCCGGAACACCCGGCACACCCCACCCACCCGGTGACCGGCCCGAAGGCGTCGCTGCCCGAAAAGGCGAAGGCATACGGCGTCTACTGCCGTGGCTTCTCGAAGAAGCACGTCAAAGGCGAGAAGGGGACGCCGTTCAGCCGCTGCGTCACCGCCATGGCCAAGATCGCCACCAGCACCGGGACGACCCCCCGCGAGGCCTGCGTGACCTTCTCGAAGAAGCACGTCAAAGGCGAGAAGGGGACGCCGTTCTCACGCTGTGTGGTCGCGGCCGCCCAGGTCAGGAAGGACCAGGCGCAGAGTTAGCGCCTGACAAACGGCGCCGCTTTTCGTTCAGGGATCAAAGGGTAAGGAATACCTGTCCGGGTGGGTGGAGGCCCATCCCTCTCTTCCGAGGGGGATGGGCGACCCCTCGCCTGCCCCCAAACAAGGAGCTTCTATGACCATCGTCTGGATCATCATCGTCATCATCCTCGTCCTCTTGGCGATCGCCCTCGTCCGCCGCGTCCTCTAGCGCAGATGACCTTCGCCGGAAGCATCTTCCTGATCGTCGTCGGGGCGATCCTGCGCTTCGCGACCCACCTCCACGTGAAGGGACTGGACCTGCGGACGATCGGCCTGATCCTGATCATCGCGGGCGTCGTCGGCCTGATCATCGCCACCTGGCAGTGGGCCACCTTCACCCGGCGCGCGCGCCGTTCGGAAGTGCTGGTCGACGACCGTCGCGGCGTCGATCCCGCCTACCGCGAACCACCTGAGGACTACCGCCGGTGAACGGCGGGCCCACCGCTCCAGGTGGGTCCGCGGCGCCGCCGAGCCCCCCGCTCTGGCGGCGCCTCGCCCGGGCGATCGTCTGGTTGCGCTTCTTCATCGTCGCCGCGTGGATCGCCGCGGTGGCGATGGCGACGATGCACCTGCCGTCGGCGTTCGAATCCGAAAACGCCGACGCGGGCAGCCTTCTCCCCCACTCCTCGCAGGCGATCGAAGTCGAAGAGAAGGCGCTGAAGACCTTCGACCTGCCCCTGCTCAGCCGCACGATGGTGGTGGCCCACCGCCCGCAGGGCTTCGACGCGACCGAGCTCGGTGCGGCGGGCCGGCTCATCGCCACCGCCGACCGCAAGGAAGGGGCGACGGCGATCCGGGCGGTGCCGCTGGTCGACGCGCCGGGCCTGCTCGCCTCGCGACAGACGGCGACGACGCTTGTCGTCTACCTCTACATCAGCCCCGAGCTGAGCGAATCAGAACAGCAGGACGCCGCCGAGCGGTTCGCCGCCCGCCTGCGGCGGGCGACCGAGGCCGAAGAGGCCAAGGTGACCGGCGCGCTGCCGGGCACGCGGGCGGAAACCAGCGTCGCCGACAGCCACCTCCTCTGGGTCGAGGTGGCGACGGTGGTGCTCGTGGTCGGCATCCTCGCCTTCTACTTCGGCTCGCTCGGGGTGCCGCTGCTGGCGCTCGCGACGGTCGGGCTCGCCTATCTCGGCATCGACCGGGTGCTGGGCTGGGTCGGCTCGCAGGCCGACCTCTCCTTCTCGAGCGAGGTCGAGCCGGTGATCGTCGGGCTCCTCTTCGGGGTGCTCACCGACTACCTGGTCTTCTTCGTCTCCGGCTATCGCCAGCGCCTTCGGGCCGGGGTCGAACCGCTCCAGGCGGTGATCGAGGAGACCGCCGAGCTGCTGCCGGTGATCCTCACCGCGGCCCTGATGATCGCCGGGGCGACCCTGACCCTGCTGATCTCGGGCGTCCACCTGCTCGCCTCCTTCGGGCCGGCAATGGCGATCGCGGTGGGGATCGCGGCGCTCGCCGCGCTGACCCTGGTCCCGGCGGCGCTGGCGATCTTCGGCCGGGCGCTGCTCTGGCCGCGCGGCGCGGGCGCCGCCGATGCCGACCAAGGCGAAGAAGCCGCGGCGGCGCCCGGCGCGCGCGGACGCCTGCTGGCCGGAGCGGTGCGCTTCCCGATCTTCACCATCGTCCTCTGCCTGGCGATCCTCCTGGCGGGTGCGAGCGGCCTCACTCGGCTGGCGCTCGGCAACCCGGTGATGCGCGGCCTGCCGCCGACCGACGAAGTCCACCAGGGCTACGACCTCGCCGCCGCCGGCCTCGGGCCGGGCGTGCTCGGGCCGACGATGGTGGTGGTCGAAGGGGAAGGCGTGGGCGCGCGGACGAGCCGACTCGCCGCGCTCGAAACGAAGCTCTCCGAACAGGAAGGCGTCAGCGGCGTCCTCGGGCCGGTCGCCGAACCGCTGCCGGGGCAGCCCGGCCTGATGGTCGCGGCAGACGGGAGCGCCGCCCGCTACGCGGTCGTCCTCGACGGCGACCCGGACGGCGCCAACGCCTCCGACGTCCTATCCGGGCTGGAAGAAGAGCTGCCGACGCTGGCCGAGGAAAGCGGGCTCGGGCAGGTGACCGTCGGGGTCACCGGCGACACCACGATCGCCACCGAACTGACCGAAGACACCTGGACCGCCCTGGAGCGGGTGGCCCCGGCGGCGATCGCGGTGCTCCTGCTGCTGCTCTGGGTTCTCCTGCGCAGCCGCAGCGCGCCGCTCTACCTGACCGCGGTCAGCGCCCTGGTCGTCGCCGCCGCCCTCGGGATCACCGTGTACGTCTTCCAGGAACTGCTCGGATACGGCGAGCTCGCGTTCATCGTCCCGATCGCCAGCGCGATCCTGCTGCTGGCACTGGGAGCCGACTACAACGTCTTCCTGGTCAAGCGGATCTGGCGCGCGGCCGAGCACGCTCCCCTCGACCAGGCGATCCGCTCGGCAGGCGCCAGCGCCGGACGGGCGATCACCGTCGCCGGCGTGATCCTCGCCCTCTCCTTCGCCGCGGTGATGCTGATCCCGATCCAGAGCTTCCGCGAGATCGGCTTCGCGCTCTGCGTCGGCCTGCTGCTCGACACGCTGATCGCCCGGACGCTGCTGATCCCGGCGCTGGTGATGGCCTTCGGGCGTCGCGGTGCCGGACCGGAGGTGAGCGCCCGCGCGGCGTCGAACGCCTCTCCGGCGGGTACCTGGCACCCCCGACGAGAGGAGGAACGATGAAGGCAGTCACCTGGCACGGCAGGCGCGACGTCCGCGTCGACGAGGTCCCGGACCCGCGGATCGAGCACCCGACCGACGCGATCGTGCGCATCACCTCGACCGCGATCTGCGGCTCGGACCTGCACCTCTACGAGGTCATGGGGCCGTTCCTCGACGAGGGCGACATCCTCGGCCACGAGCCGATGGGGATCGTCGAGGAAGTCGGCGCCGACGTCTCCCACATCGCCCCCGGCGACCGCGTCGTGATCCCCTTCAACATCTCCTGCGGGCACTGCTGGATGTGCGACCGGGGGCTGCAGTCGCAGTGCGAGACGACCCAGAACCGCGACCAGGAAATGGGCGCCTCGCTGTTCGGCTACACCAAGCTCTACGGCCAGGTGCCCGGCGGCCAGGCCCAGTACCTACGGGTGCCGCAGGCCCAGTACGGGCCGATCAAGGTCCCCGAGGGGCCGCCCGACGACCGCTTCCTCTTCCTCTCCGACGTGCTGCCGACGGCCTGGCAGGCAGTCGAGTACGCGGGGGCGCCGAATGTCTCCGACCTCGACAGCCTGGTCGTCCTCGGCCTCGGGCCGATCGGCGACATGGCGACCCGGATCGCCCGGCAACGCGGGATCGAGCGGGTGATCGGCGTCGACCTGGTGCCGGAGCGCCTGCAGCGGGCGCGTGCCCACGGCGTCGACGTGGTCGACCTCGAAGGCGAGGACGTGGTCGGCGAGATCCGCGAGAAGACCGACGGGCGCGGTCCCGACGCGGTGATCGACGCGGTCGGGATGGAGGCCCACGGGGCCCCGATCGGCAAGCTCGCCCAGAACATCGCCGGCCTGCTGCCCGACGCGGTGGCGAAGAAATTGATGGAAACGGCCGGCGTCGACCGGCTCAGCGCGCTCAACCTGGCGCTCGAGTTGGTGCGGCGCGGCGGCACCGTCTCGCTCTCCGGCGTCTACGGCGGCACCGCCGACCCGCTGCCGATGCTGAACATCTTCGACAAGCAGATCCAGCTGCGGATGGGCCAGGCGAACGTGAAGCGCTGGGTCGACGACATCCTGCCGCTGCTCGGCGACGAGGACCCGCTCGGGGTCGACGAGTTCGCCACCCACCGGGTGCCGCTGGACGAGGCGCCGCGCGCCTACGAGATGTTCCAGCAGAAGGAAGACGGGGCGATCAAGGTCGTCCTCGCCCCCTGAGAAATAAGGGCGCCGCCCTCTCGACGGCGGCCTCTGGCCGACTGTGGCCGCCGTCGAGAAGGCAGGTCTGCGTGAGTGGTGCCGGGGCCGACCTTTGCTCAAAGGTCTGTGTGTTTAGTTTCGGTTGGTAGGGAACCAAAATTAAACACACAACCCTTTGACCGATGGCGTGGCGAGGTAAGGCGCACGGATCTCGCACCTCCCACGAGCCGAAGGCCCCGGCCCAACCTCAGTCGGAGCGGTTGCGCTCGCCGATGCCGGTGGAGAACTCGCCGGCGCGGAGCGGGCCGCCCGCCTGCGGATCGAGCGGCGGGGTCTCACCGCCGGCCCCGTCGCGGATCCCGAGCAGCAGCTCGCCGAGCGCGTCGAGGGAGCTCTGGCGCGGCTCCCAGCCCAGCTCGAGCTTGGCGCGGGAGATGTCCATCAACGGCGCGTTCAGCGCCAGGTCGATCCAGCCGGCGTCGGCAGGCTGCAGGTGGGCGTGCCAGGTCAGCGAAGCGGCCGCGCGGAGTGCCTTCCCGGGAAGGGGCAGCCGGCGGGCCCGCAGCAGCGAGGCCAGCTCCGGTGGGCCGATCGGCGGCTCGGCGGCGATGTTGAACGCCCCGGAGGCCGCGCCGACGACCGCCCGCCGATAGGCATCGCCGACGTCGTCGGCATGGACCGCCTGGAAGCGTAGCCCCGGCACGTCGGGCACGAACGGGATCAGCCGCGGCCGGACGAGGAAGTTCGGCAGCAGCGGCCCGAGGAAGAAGCGGCGGATCTCGCTCGCCGCCTCGCGCTTGAAGATCAGGCCCGGGCGCAGCCGCACCACCCGCATGCGGCTGCCGGCGGCGAAATCGTCGAGCGAGCGCTCGACCCGCACCTTGTGACGCGAGTAGGCGGAGGTGGGGATTCCCTCGGTCGCCCAGGACTCGTCGACGCCCTCGTCCTTCGGCCCCGGCGAGTAGGCGCCGACCGAGGAGGCGTGGACGAGCGCCGGGACGCCGGCCTCGGCGGCGGCGCCGAAGACCCGTTCGCTGCCGAGCACGTTGACCCGCTCCATCGCCGGCTCGTCGTGACTCGGCTGGATCGCCCAGGCGAGGTGGACGACGGCATCGGCACCTTTGAAGATCGGCGTCAGCGGCGTCTCGGTGACGTCGGCGGCGACCCAGCGCGCCTTGCCCGCGTCGGCACCCGGCAGGCGCCGCGCCAGGCCGACGATCTCGCTGACCTGAGGGTCGCGCTCGAGTGCCGCGACGACGCTGGTGCCGACGTTGCCGGTCGCCCCGGTGACGACTACCCGCATCGCGCCAGGCACCCCTCCCGGATCCGCTCGGCGGCTCGGCTCATAGGAGATGCGCCGCCCGCAGTTGGAGATCCTCGACCGTCGAGCGCTGGGCCTCGGCCCGCGCGATCAGCGCCTTGAAGTCGGCGGAGCTCTCCTCGCCGACCAACTCGTCCAGCACGTTCCAGAGGCGGAGCTTGCCGTTGATCCCGATGATCAGCAGTTCGAGCTCGACGACACGGCTCAGGGGTGAGTAGCCGCGCAACTGTCCGTTCGGCTTCAGCCGGCCGAGCTTCTCGCCGAGCCAGCCGATCGCGGGTTTGATCCGCGAGCGGCCGATTCCAAGTTCGTCCATGACCGCTTCGAGGCTCTCGCGGTCGGATTCGATTTCCTCACAGACTCGGGCGAGCGGCTCGCCGAACTCGGTGTGCTCGTTGGAGCCGCGGGCGCGCCGCGCCGTCTCCACCCCGCCGGTCGAGCCGGCGAGGTGGTCGTTGAGGTAGATCCCGAGTAGCTCCGGGCGATTCATTTTTTGGCTTTCGCGCGGCTTTTGGCTTTGGTTTTGCTTTTGCCTTTGGACTGCGCGACGACCCCGGTCGGCTCTTTCGGCAGTCCGGCGGCCTGGCGCAGCTTCTGCGCGATCTCCTCGATCTCACCGGCGTCGGGACCCGGCGCGAAGAGCGCCTCCTGCGGCGGCAGGTCGTAGGCCGGGGCACCCTCGGGGTGGATCTCCTCGGCGACTTCGAGCTCCTCGCCCGTTTCCGGATGCGGCCCGTTGAAGACCGCCGACAGCTCTTTGAAGTCATCCGGCGACCAGCGGTAGAGCTTCAGGTGTTCGCCGCGTTTGATGTGCGGCTGGCACTCGGGAATTTTGGCGGTCGGGATGCGCGGGGTCGGGAACAGTTTTTCCATCTTTGCCCCGGTCAGGTTCTCCAGCGCCCGTGCGTAGGCGACCTGGTGGACGCCGCCACGGACCAGCAGGTAGCCGGTCAGCGCCCGCGCCGCCGGGTGGTCGACCGCCTCGTAGACCTTCAGCTTGTTGTTGCGCGCCCCGGTCTCGAGGAAGAAATTGTGGGTCAGGTCGCCGATCAGGTCGCCGGTGGCGTTGACGTAGTCGCCGTTCCAGGGCTTGCCCATCGAGTCCTGGACGGTCGCCGAGGCGGCGCCGGCGAGGAACTCCTGGCTGTTGCGGCAGTCCGCCAGGCCCCTGAGCGCGCCCCGTGCGCCCGGTTCGCCGTCGAGGGCCCCGGTCAGCATCGTGTTGATCGCGGTCGAGACGAGCTCGATGTGGCCGAACTCCTCGGCGGCGATCGAGGCGACCAGGTCGTAGAAGGGGCGGGCGCCCTGGCGGTTGCGGAAGTTGAACGACTGGTACGTGTAGTTCATGAAGGTCGACATCTCGCCGAACTTCCCGCCGAGCAGCTCCTGGACGATCGAGGCGCCGTTCGGGTCGGGGTCGCTCGGTGGTGGGATTTCCGCCTGCAGGCGGTCGAGTCGCATGATCATCTTGTTGCCTCTCTCGAGCTACCACCCTCGACCCTCGGGGGGCGTGTGGAAGCGTGGGTTCGGGAAAAGAGCCGAGGTCGCGGGATGCTGCGCTCGGCCGGTTCGCAACTGATGTACCCCTGCCGCGGCCCACGAACCAGGGCGGGGGCGACGGCCCGTGTTAGCTCTTCGGTCCTGAGGGCGGCGCGAACTCTTGCAGCGTCCGCCGTCGCAGCAGCTCGGCGCCGACGGCGAAGAGGATCGCGAACAGGAGGATGCCGAGCGGCTTGTCGAAGGCGGCGATCGGGACCCAGGCGATCAGGGCGACCCAGAGCAGGAATGCCGCCAGGCCGACGGCGAGCGGCTGGTCCCTGAGATAGGGGGCGGCAGTCCGGCGCAGGCCGGTCGCGAGTCGGGTCGGGCCGGCCAGCCAGGCGGCGAGGAAGACGAGGATGCCGAAGGCGAGTGCCGAGGTGGCGACGGTGACCAGCAGCGAGGTGGCGATCGACCAGACCGCTTCGACCGCGGGCTCGTTGGCTTCGTTCGCGACCAGCGAATCGACCAGCGCGTGCCCGGCGGCGGTCCGCAGGGTCAGCACCAACGCCCCGGCGATCGCGAAGGCGAGGCCGGCGGCACGCAACGCCTCGCGCCGGCGCGGCCCGGCCAGCCAGATCGCCGCGACGAGGAGCAGCAGGACCAGGGCCGTCAGCACCACCGGCAGCGTCCGGATCAGCTGGGCGCCGTTCTGCGCGGTGGAGAGCTGGTCGGACCGCAGGATCGTCAGCCGGCCGGCTTCCGGCGGCACTTTTTCGGCCAACCCCTCGCCGACCCCGAGCTGGGCCGCCACCTTCTTCAGCAACGCGTTGAGGTCGAGCGTGACCTCGCCGCCTTCGGTCGAGATCGCGTCGCTGCCGCCGTCCAACAGTTTCAGCAGCGTTTCGTGGGCGGCGCGGTTGGCGTCCGACCAGACGCCCTGCGCGGCAGGGTTCGAGAGCGCCCGTTCGGCGACCGTCGGCGCCACCTCTTCGAGGCCGACGGCGGCCGGCCCGGCCAGCGCACCGAGCTGCTTGGGCAGCTGCTTTTCCAGTTCGGCCTTGACGTCGACGTTGGCGAGGAGCTGGGCGGCGATGTAGGCGGAGAGGCGCTGCTCGACCTCTTCGTCGCGCAGGAGGCGGTCGCTGGTGTGGACCCAGTTGTCGGTGTTCAGGGCCTGGCGGTTGGCCCAGATCGAGAAGATCGCGAAGACCGCCAGGACGCCCGCGACGATCACCAGCGCGAGGCTCAGCTTGCGGTGGCCGCCCGCGGCCCGGGGATCAGAGCCCACGTTCGACCTGCAGATCGCCGCGCCGCTCGGCCTCGATCAGCGCCGCGTAGTCGGCCTCGTTCTGGTCGGCGTAGGCGGCCGAGAACGCGGCGATCGCCCGGTCGAAGCGATCGCTCTTGCCGAGATAGGCGGCGATCGCGCCGCGGTCGCCGGTGCGCGCGTGGGCGCGGGCGAGGGTCCAGCCGCAGAGCCCGGCGTAGGTCGCCATCGTCGCCGGGTTCATCGAGTCGATGTCGGCGGAGCCCTTGCCGTCCCAGAGCTGGCGGACGTAGAAGTCGCGCCGGCGTCCGTCGAGGCCTTCGGCGGTGAGCCAGCCGAGGAGGCCGTCGCCTGCCGCCTGGGTCAACCTCTGGCCGATCACCACCCGTTCGCCGTGATGCGCGGCGCGGCTGGCGCCTGCGAACGGCTCCAGCACCGACGGGCCGGCTTCCTTGACCTGGAGAAAGAGCGGGTCGTTTTCATCGCGACCGAGCAACAGCGCGATCCAGGCGCGGGTGCCGACGCTGCCGACCCCGACCACCTTGTGGGCCGCATCGACGAAGCGGTAGCGCCCGGTCAGCAACCGGGCCGGCGCTTCCAGCGTCTCGCGGTATTCCTCGAGCAGCCGGCGCATCATCTCCTCGATCGCCTCGGGGTCGGCCCCTTCGCGCGCGGCCAGCTCCTCGATCGGCACCAACAGCGGCGGCCGACTGGCGATGCGGAGCACCCCGTCACGTCGCTCGGTCAGTTTCACGAGCGCCCGCAGGCTGTCCTTGTTGCGGGCCTTGGCCATGTTCTTCTCGACCCGCTTGCGCTCGGCCTTGGTCACCGCGTCGCGCAGGCGGGCGAGGGTCTCGGCGACATCGAGTCGCGCGTACCAGACGTCGAGCTCGCCCATCGCCGCGAACTGGGCCATCGCCTCCCGGTAGGCCGACGCGGCGGCGAGCACGGCGGCCTCGCCCTCGGCGGCGGTGAAGTCGCGGTCGCGGGCACCGATCGCGACGCTCGCGGCGAGCCGCTTGACGTCCCACTCGAACGGCCCCGGCAGGGTCTCGTCGAAGTCGTTGATATCGAAGACGAGGCGCCGGTCAGGTGCCTGGAAGACACCGAAGTTGGAGAGGTGGGCGTCGCCGCAGAGCTGCACCGTGAGGCCCGAGTTCGGCGCGATGGCGAGGTCGGCGGCCATGATCGCGGCGGCGCCTCGGTAGAAGGTGAAAGGTGAGACCAGCATCCGCCCGTAGCGGACCGGCACCAGCTCGGGAACCCTCGCCTTGTCCTGCTCGGCGAGCACCTGCAGCGGGTCGGCCCGATCCGAGCCGGGCTCCCACACCGCCTGCCCCGATCGCGGCGCCGTCTTCCTCGCCTGTCTTCCCGGCCGCGGGCTTCTCTCACCGGTCTCGGTCGCGCTCACCTGCACACCCTCCCACCGCAGGCCCGCCGAGGCCAATCGATTAGACGACGACCGGCGATTCTGCAAGGGTCGGCCGATGGAGCGCAAGGCCAGCACCGCCGCCGGGCTGATCCTCGCGACGCTCTGCGCGGGGCAGTTTCTGATGATGCTCGACAGCTCGGTGATGAACGTCTCGATGGCGACGGTCGCCAAGGATCTCGACACCACGGTCACCGGGATCCAGACCGCGATCACCCTCTACACGCTGGTGATGGCGGCGTTCATGATCACCGGCGGCAAGATCGGCCAGATCGTCGGCCGCAGCCGCGCCTTCGCGATCGGCTGCGTCGTCTACGGCGCCGGGTCGCTGACCACCGCGCTCTCCCCCAACCTGGGGATCCTGCTGTTCGGGTGGTCATGCCTGGAGGGCCTCGGCGCCGCCCTCATCCTGCCCTCGATCGTCGCTCTCGTCGCCACCAACTTCGGCACCGACGAACGACCGCGCGCCTACGGGCTGGTCGCCGCCGCGGCGGCGGTCGCGGTCGCCGTCGGGCCGATCGTCGGCGGCCTCTTCACCACCTACCTCTCCTGGCGCTACGTCTTCGCCGGCGAGGTGCTCGTGGTCATCGCGATCCTCCTCTTCGCCCGCCGGATCGAGGGCGGCGTGGCGGAGAAGAAGGTCTGCCTCGATCTGGTCGGGACCGGGCTCTCGGCGGCGGGCCTCGGCCTGATCGTCTTCGGCATCCTCCGCTCCGGCACCTGGGGCTTCGTCCGGGCGAAGCCGGAAGGGCCCGAGTGGCTCGGCCTCTCCCCCACGATCTGGCTGATCTTGGCCGGCGGGCTGGTGATCTGGCTGTTCGCCCTCTGGGAGGCACGGCTGGTGGCGCGCGGCGGCGAGCCACTGGTCGACCCTTCGATCCTGCGGACGAAGGTGCTGCGCGGCGGCCTCACCTCGTTCTTCTTCCAGTACTTCCTCCAGGGCGGCCTCTTCTTCGCGATGCCGCTCTTCCTCTCGATCTCGCTCGGCCTCTCGGCGATCGACACCGGGGTCCGCCTGCTGCCCCTGTCGGCGACCTTGATCCTCGCTGCCGCGGGGATCCCGAAAGCCTTCCCCCACGCCTCGCCACGCCGCATCGTGCGGCTCGGCTTCCTCGCCATGTTCGCCGGCCTCGTCGTCCTGATCGCCGGCCTCGACAACGGGGCGGGCGCCGGGGTCACCACCTGGCCGATGCTGCTGGCCGGTCTGGGGATGGGCGCGCTGGCCTCGCAGCTCGGCGCGATCACCGTCTCCGCGGTGCCCGACGAGCAGAGCGGCGAGGTCGGCGGCCTGCAGAACACGGTCACCAACCTCGGAATCTCGGTCGGCACCGCCCTCACCGGGGCGATCGTGATCGCGGCGCTGTCCTCCTCGTTCGTCAGCGGGGTCGAACAGAACCCGGCGGTGCCCGCCCGCATCCAGGCGGAGGCCGGCGAGAAGCTCGCCGGCGGCGTCCCCTTCCTCTCCGACGCCGAACTCGAAACGGCGTTGGACGATGCGCACGTGCCACCGCGGGCGACCGCGGCGATCGTCGACGAAAACGAAACCTCGCGCCTGGTCGGGCTGCGCACCGCCCTCGCCGTGCTGGCGATCTTCGCCCTGGTCGCACTCCTGTTCAGCGGCGGGATCCCGGCGAGGCCGGCGAGCAAAGCGCAGCCGGCGGCCCCGCAACCGGCGACCTGAGCCGCCCCGGGCGATCAGCCGGAGGGCTCGCCCGCCTCGGTCACTGTCGGGGACATCTGGATACGGCCGTAGAAGGCATTGGCGACGCGCAGCGCATGGACCTTGGCGGCGGCGGCAAGCGGCCCGTCGAAGAGCTCGTCCACGGTCTGGCACCAGAGCACGAGCCAGCGCTCGAAATGCTCCTGGCGCAGGCCGCCGGGCGCCTTCTGGTGCAGCCGCCCGTGGACGCCGAAGGCGCCGCCTTTGTAGGACTTCACGCCCAGCAGGTTGGTCGCCCAGAACGAGGCGATCTTCGGGATGTGCTCCTCGAGGTCGAGTTCGGCGACGTCGGTGAAGAGCCAGCCGATCTTCTCGTCGGCCATCGCCTTGCCGTAGAAGGCGCGGACCAGCCGCTCGCAGTCGGCGGTGTTCTCGATGTCGGGACGGGCCTCGGGGGCGATCGGCGAATCATTCCATTCCGCCTCGGCTTGGTCGCTGCGCGACGCGAGGTGGAGCTAGATGACGAGCGTCTGCGCGACCGCGTCGCGGTTTTGCGCGGCGGCATTGCGGATCTGCTTCAGCGTGTCGAGTTGGGACTCCAAGGCATTTCGCTTGGAGGACAGTTCCTCGTAGCGCTTCCGCAGCTCGGCGGTGTCGCCGTGCTCCTCGACGGCCTTGCGATAGGCGGACTCTTCCGCGACGAACTGCTCGCGCGCCTGCTCGTACTCCTGTTGGAGCTGCCGGTAGTTCTCCATCTCAGCCCAGGCCATGTGGCTATTCTACTCCGGGATCCGGGGGTGATCCGTATTTCGCTTCCGAAGGAGGGAGCAGGACAGGGGGAGGTTCCGGCAACGGGGTGAACATGTCTTTGGGGGCGGCGTTCTCCTCGATCGATTCCTTGAACCGCGGGCTGAGGACGAAGCGGGTCCAGAGGTAGCCGAACAGGAAACCGTCGACGGCGGAGAAGACGAGCAGACCGGTGGCGAACGTCATCGCCTCGTTCGTGCCGCCGAGCGCGGGTGCGGCGGCTTCGGCCATGCTCTTGACCCCGCCGGTCACCTTGCCCAGCTGCACCAGCCCCAGCCCGACCAGGATTTTCGTCAGCCAGTCCGAGATCTCGTTGAGATTCGTATTGGGCACCACAGCAGCTTCCGCGCCCGCCTTTTCGCGCATCCGCGGAATCGCGAACAGGAAGCCCAGCAAGGTGCCGACGATCAGCGCCGCGCCGCTGATGATGATTCCGGCGGCGAGCACCGACCAGAAGTCCGACCCTTCTTCGAAGCTCCCCCCGGCCGCGTAGACGAGCGTCGCGACGATCGGAAAGGCCGGCGAGAGCGTCAGCCCGAGATCGAGCGGGTTCTTCGACTTCGAGGCCTCCGACTCCCCGCCGCACCCGAGGTTCATACCGTGACTGTACCTATACGGATCACCTCTGAATGACGAAAAAAGGTGGTTTGCGCCGGCGGGCGCGGGCCACTCCCTCCGGCGCGACAAGACGGCCGCGACCCCTGAGTACGCCGCGGGCCGCCGTTCGCGAGAATGACGGCATGCAGGTCGCGGAGATCAAAGACAAGGCGGTCGGGCCGGGGACCCGAGAGGACCCCGTGCCGGGCCTGGGCCAGGCACTGATCCGAGTCCACGGCGCGGGCGTCAACGGTGCCGACCCGGTCCAGGTGGCGGGCTTCTATCCGCCCCCGGCCGAGGCCGGCGTCGCCGATGACATCCCCGGCATGGAGCTGGCCGGCGAAGTGATCGAGTCGCGTGCCCCGGTGCCCCGGTTCGAGCCGGGCGCCCGGGTGATGGCGATCGTCGCCGGCGCCGCGCAGGCCGAGTTGGCGGTGGTCGACGAGCGCCAGTTGATGCCGGTCCCGGACCTCCTCGACTGGACTCAGGCAGGCGGTTTCCCGGAGGTCTTCGCAACCGCCTACGACGCCCTGGTCGGCCAGGCGAAGCTGCGCAGCGGCCAACGGCTTCTGGTCAACGGCGCCGGTGGTGGCGTCGGCACCGCCGCGGTCCAGCTCGGCCACGTCCTCGGCGCCGACGTCACCGCCTCGGTGCGCAACGAGAAGAACCGGACCGCGGTCGAGGCGCTCGGCGCCGATCGCGCCCTGGCCCCCGACGAGGCCTTCGCCCGGGGCCCGTTCGACGTCATCCTCGAGCTCGTCGGCGGACCGAACCTGGTCGACGACGTCAAGTCCCTCGCCGCCTGGGGCACGATCGTCGTGATCGGCGTCTCGGCGGGCCCCGAGGGGACCCTCGACCTGCGGCGGTTGATGACCAAGCGAGGCACGGTACGCGCCTCGACCCTCCGCTACCGGGCGCCGGAGGAGAAAGCGGTGCTGGCCCGGGAACTGGAAACGAGCGTGCTGCCGCTGGTCGCCGACGGCCGCCTCCGGGTCCCGGTCGAGGCCGAGTTCCCGCTCGCCGAGGTCACCGCCGCCTACGAGCGGTTCACCGCCGGCGGTCACCTGGGCAAGGTCGTCCTGCGCCCCGCGTAGGCCCCTTGGCGGGCGGGAAGCGGGGGACGGGGGTCGAACCCGCGACCTCAAGCTTGGGAATATTGATCCCGAGGCCGATCGCCATCCGCACTCTGATGCGCTTTCCCTGCAAATGCCTGCTTTCCCGAGGTGACACAAGGGGACGATGGCGGACCCAAATGGCCAGATTTTGTTCCTACCCGTGTTCCTACCGGAAGCGTCGTTTCTCGAATCGACGGTGGGCAAGTTCTGCCCTTGATTAGCCGGCCCGCCGCTCAGCCGTCGCGGTCGGGAACTGCGCGCGACGTTTGCCCAGCACCGGCAAGGTCAACCGCGTCAGCGGGGCCGCACCAGCGCCTTCCGCTAAAACGCGATGGATAGCGGGGGGAGCGATTCAGCCTTATTGGTGATCGAGTCGCATCGATCGGAGCGGCTTTCACTCTTGCCTGAGAAGCCGTTTTGCGAACACCTATCAAGGTGATCCCTGGACGACTTCCCGGCGAGTTGAACCCACGCCGGGTCGAGGGCGCTCTCGGATACCCGCATAGGCTGGGGCCGGTGAACAAGGACGGCGAGACGGGCGAGCGCGGTCGGGGCCGTGAGGCCCTGGTCCAGAGCTACCTGGAAGAACGCTCCGTGGTTCTCGCCGGCCTCTACGCGCAGGCCCGTCGTCTGGTCGCCGTGCGAGAACCGGAGGGCTGGGAGAACATGGTCGGCCACGCAGGACGGGAGCTAATGAACCGGCTTGCCGACCACGAGCCGGTCCCGATCGTGGACCCCGACCGAAAGCGCGGGCGCACCGGCCCGGAGGTCTACGTCAAGCGCCTGCGCGAGGCCCTCGAGTCCGACGACGAGGCAGAGCCGAGAGCAACGGCGAAATGGGTCGTCGAAGACTTCGAGCGCGGGCGGGAGTCGATCGCCGCGCGGGCGGAGACGCTGCTCGGAGAAGGGGCGGGCGAGACGGGCGCCGATACGGCGGCCTGGGTCGCGCAGTGGCGGCGGGTGCAGGGCGTGATGGTCGGGTTCGCCCATGTCGCCGGCCCGAACGCCTCCCCCCGCGATCCGGAGGAGCTGGTCAGGGGCTTCGTGGAGCTCACCGACCTCCTGGCCGTACGGGTCGCCGGGGAGCCGTTCTTCGACTCCTTCGACGAGCTGATGGAGATCGCCCACGCCGAGGAGCCGGACGCAGAGCTCGCCCGGGGCGCTCTGGCACGGCTGCGGCCGGGCACCGCCGCGCGCTTCTACGCGGAGCTCGAGGATCCGCGCTGGGTCGATCTCCTAGGCGGGCTCGGAGTTTTCAGTAAAGAGCCCACGCCCGTGCGGCGAGACGGCGACCTGATCAGCTTTCCAGGATGGCCGGAGGGGCAGGCGCTCCTACGCTTCGCGGCCAGCGCCCCGGAGAGCGTGGCGGCGGCCGCGCGCACGGTCCCGGCGAGCGAGAACGCCGCGGTGGCGGCCGTCCTTGCCGAGACCGCCCTGCTCCTGCCGGCACCGCTGGTCTCGGGCGTGCTGGCCCGGCGGGTCGCCCGCGACCTGCGGACCAGCGCCCGGCTCCTCACCCTGTCGATCACCGCAGGGGAACTGATCGCCCACCTGGCCGAGGGTGGCGCCGTCGCGGGCGCGCTGAAGATCCTCCTCGCCCTGCTCTCCTTCGACGTCCGGACCGAAGAGAGCGTGGCCGACTTCCTGCCGCCGCGGAAAGTCGGGGCCCTCGTCAACGACGCCTACCAGGTAGCCGAGGCGGCGGAAAGCGCCCTGCCAGCCCTGCTCAAGGCCGACGCGCCCGCGACCTTCAAGAAGCTCCTGCGCCGCCTGCGTGTGGCGCAGGAGCTTCTGTCCCATGGCGATTCGACCGCCTGGCGCGACGCGATCGACGGCCCCGACGAGCCTCCCGAATTCGAGCCGCGCCACCTGCTGCTGCAGTTGCTCCGCGACGCGGGCCTCCACCTCGCGCGCGAAGGAGGGAAGACCGCCGAGACGGCGCTCGCCGAACTGGCGGCCGAGGACTCGGAGATCTTCACGCGCGCGCGGATGTACCTGGCGGCGCACTCCGACCTGGCGGCCAGTGAGGCGCCCGAGGTGCTCGGCGACGCCGAGGTGCTCTTCGAGTTTCACAACCGCGCCGAGGTGAGGGAACTGCTGGCGGCGGCATGGCTGGGCCTGGACGAGAAGGAGAAAACGAGGCTGCTCAGGATGATCGATGTCGGGCCTGCCCCGGGGCGGATCGCGATCGACCCGGTCGCCGAAGCCGAGAAGGCGCGCAGCTACGGCGACGACTGGCGCCTCGCGTTGCTGGAGCCGCTGGACGGCATGCTCGACGCAGAGCATCAGCTGTGGCTCAATGCGCTCCGGACCGCGCGCGGTCCGGAGATCCCCCTGCCACCGTCGGGCTTCTTCGCCGCCGAATCGCCGAGCACGCCGGCGGAGCTCAAGGCGATGGATCCGGACACCCTGGTCGCCCACCTCCGCGATTTCCGCCCGGAACGCCACTTCTCCGCCCCGTCGCGCGAGGGCCTCGCGAGAGAACTGGGTGAGGCCGTGGCCGCCGAGCCCGAACACTTCCTGGCGCTTGCCGATCGCCCGGAGGAGGTGCCCACTATCTACGTCCGGGCGATCCTGCAAGGGTTCGCCAAAGCGCTGAAGGACGGCTGGTCCTCCGCCGATGACAAGCTGCTCGGGGCGCTGGCCTTCCCCTTCTCCGATCCCCCCGGGGACGTGCCGGCGGACCCGGAACGCGCCGGCGCGCAACTGGGTGCGACCGAGACGCTCGAGGCGCTCCTACGCAGCGACCCGCCGATCGACATGCGCGAGCGGATCTTCGCGGTGATCGAGACGGCCGCGGCCAATCCGGACCCGAGCCCCGAACGCGACTCCGAGAGCGAGGAACCGATGGGTCTCGCAATCGGCTCGGTCCGCGGGCGGGCAGCGGAGCTCGTGGCTGAATACCTGGGTTGGCTACACCGCGCCGGCGTGGTCGGGCTCGGCGAAGCGCCGGAGGCACGGGAGCTCCTTGACCGGCTGGCCGACGATCCGGCGCGTGCGGTCCGGACGATGATCGGCGCGACCCTCGGGCAGCTGGGGGCGGTCGACATCGGATGGGTGGTCGAGCACCGCCCGAAGGTCGCCGATCCGGGCGGAGGTGAGCCCGCGCGAGCCGGTTGGGAGGGTTATCTCGGCTACGGTTCGATCAGGTCGGGCGAGATGGTGGCGACGTTATCGGAAAGCTACGCGAAGGCGGTCGGGCAGCTCCCCGGGGGCGGACCCGAAGACGAGCGGATCCGCAGCAGCCTTGCCGAACACGTCGGGGTGATCTGGCGCGACGTGGAGGATCGGGCGCCGGATCTCCTCCCCTCCTTCCTTACCAACGGCACCGACGAGGACAAGGCACAGCTCGTCGGCACGCTCGGTCGGGCGCTCCGGGGCGGCGAACCGGGCTCCTACCGACCCGATGAAGCCGCCCTGGAGCACCACCGCGAACTCTGGTCGGAGCGGCTCGGCGCCGAGGATCTCGGGACCAAGGAGGCCGAGGAGTTCGGATGGTTCTTCACCTCGGGGCGCCTCAAGCGACCCGAGGACGTCGAGCGGCTGGCACGGACGCTGGAGCGGACTGACGGACGACTGCAGGATGTCCGCGGCGCGCTCTCGCTACTGGCCCGCCTGGTCGGCGAGGATCCCGCCCTCGCCGCACCCGCGATGTCGGTGCTGGAGGCACTGGCGGCGCACGCCTCCGCCGGACCGCAGTACATCCGCGCCGAGCACCTACAGGCGATCCTCGAAGCGGGCCTAGCGGAGGACGAGACCCGAGAGCGCACGCGTGCGCTGGTACACGCCTTCGGAGAGCAGGGTTTTGTGGCGCTCCGGGCGCTTCTCGATTGACGGCGGTGCTGGCCACTCCGCGTCCGCGAAAAAGAGTTTGGTACGGGGCGATATTTTTGGCCGATGCCATACAGCGCTACCGCCTACCGCCTTCTGATCTCCGCCCCCGGCGACGTCTCCGAATCCGACATCCGCACGGTCAACGAGACCATTGCGCACTGGAACGCTGGCTACGGACGAGAGTTCGGGTCAGTCGTCGTGCCGATCCATTGGGGCGCGAATTCGGTCGCTGAGCACGGCGAACGTCCGCAGGCCTCACTGAACACCCAGCTGGTGGCATCGGCCGACATCGTTGTGGCGCTCTTCTGGCATCGTCTCGGTTCGGAAACCGGAGTTGCGGAGTCTGGGACGGTAGAGGAGATCGAAGAGGCCCAGGAGCAAGGGGCCTACGTGGGGATTCTGCACTGCACGCGGGACTACCCTCAGGACAAAATCGATCCCGAGCAATTACAGAAACTGGCAGCATTCTTCGAGCGCGTGCGACAGAACTCGCTGACGCTCGATTACGGCGACGACCACGACCTGGCCCGGCACGTCGAGGCGATCGTCAACAGGGCGATCACCTACAGTGGCACCAGGGCCGAAGCTGCGGCCGAGCGCCCCGCCGAGGGGGGCGGAACCGAAGTTTGGCCGCGGGTCGAGAGCAGCGGTGGCAACGGGAAGTGGAAGCTGGTTCTGGCCAATACGGGAAACGAAGCCGCACACAACGTCGCCCATCGGTTCGAGCTCGACGGTGAGGGACGTGAGAACGAACTCCCCCTAGAGTTGAGCGACGACGAGGCGTTGGAGACGTTGGCGCCGAGGTCGGATGCCCGCTATGGCTTGGCCCTGCACATGGGTGTGGCGGCGCAGGTGCGCTGCGTGGTGAGCTGGGAGGATGCAGCCGGCGAGCACGAGAATTCGGCCACGGTTCGGTTTTTCTGAGGCTATCGACTTGAGGCAGGCTGGGAACCATGTAACCCTGCATGCGAACGGCAATCGTTTGGCGGTACTCACACGCGCCCAGGCGGTTACCAATAAGGCCATAGGAGGCAAGACTCGAACCTGCGAATCTTGGAGTTCGAGGTCGTAGTTGTCCGCATCTTCGCCTGGAGGATCAGCCATTCAGCCTGCGATGGGCGGTCTCATAGACGGTCGGTGCGTGGGAGTGCTTTGGGTGATGTCGCATACCGAAGGCGAGATAGTGCAGCCCCAGACCCAGTTCGTCGCCGGTCAGGGCGAGCACGATCCCGAACTTGCCGTCGGGCTCTGGCAGGTAGACCTTGAAGCAGGCAGGAAGCCTCGTGCCGTCCGTCCCCTCAGCCTCGCAGCGGCGGAGCGTTGAGACTGCGATGCCATCACGCTCGAGTCGGGTCCTCGCCGAGCGCAGGACATCCGCCCCGGCGCGACCACTCCGCACGGTGTCCTCCGCGTAGGCGACCTCGTCGAAGACGACCCGGGCGTGCCCCTTCTTGGCGGCCACCGCCTACCCCTCGCCGTCGGGGGGCAGGAACGGCCCATGCTCGGCCTCGAAGGCCGCGAGCTCCTCGGCGGTGGCATCTCGAGCGCCGGTTCTTTCGAGCATCGCCTTCCAGGAGGTGTCGGGCGCGATCACCAGCTCGCCTCCGGGTCGTCTCTCGGTGACCACGTAGGCCCCCTCGATATCCCCAGTGAGCGTGATGTGCACGGGCTGCTCCATGAGAGAGATCATCGCAAAGGCTTCGGTCGGGGACAGAGAGGCGAAACCGACTGATAGAGCTCAAGCCGCCGAGATTCTGGCGCTTTGCAGGTACTTCTTAGGCGATCGAACCTACGGGCCAAGCCGTCGCCTGTTCCTACCTCTGTCCCTACCTGCCACTACCTCTGAGGCGTTATTGAGCCGTCTTTGGCTCTGCAATTCGAAGCGGCGGACGGGGGTCGAACCCGCGACCTCAAGCTTGGGAAGCTTGCGCTCTACCAACTGAGCTACCGCCGCATGAGCGGCGATTCTAGTTGGGGGCGGGGGAAGTCGGCGCCGCGGAGGCGCCGGCCAGCTTCACTGCGGCCAGACGAAGTGGCCGAGGAAGAAGGCGATCGCGAAGACGACCAGCAGGATCTGCGACAGCATGAAGAGGACGACGCCGACCCAGAAGCCGATGCCGATCTTCTCTTCGAGGCTCAAATCTTTCATCGGCCGGGAACCCTATCGCGAAAAACCGGCGGGAGGCCGCTGCTGGACCCTAGGATGTAGGCATCGTGACGACCTCGGGGCAGGGGCTGGGTCTGCGCGGCAAAGCGCGGGAGAGCACGCGGGCGGAAATCGCCGAGGTCGTCTTCCGCGTGTTCGCCGAGCGCGGCTTCGACCAGGTGACCGCGACCGAGGCGGCGAAGGCCGCGGGCATCTCCCGGGCGAGCTTCTTCCGCTACTTCGACTCGAAGGAAGACGCGGTGTTCGTCGCCCAGGAGAAGATGGGCGCCGACGTCGCCGCGGCGCTCGCCGCGCTCCCCGCGGGCGAGGACGCCTGGACCGCGCTGCGGAACGCCCTCGACACGGTGCTGGAGACCTACCAGCGCAGCCCCGAGGAGGCGCTCGGGCGGCTGCGGCTGATCCGCGGCACGCCCAACCTGCGCGCCCACCAGCTGGAGCGCCTGGCGGAGTGGAAAGCGCTGATCGGGGCGGCGCTGGCGGCGCGGCTGGGCCTCGCGGAGACCGACATCAAGGTCGAGGCGCTGGTCGGGGCGGCCCTCGGTGCCCTCGACGCGGCCTCGCTGCGCTGGGCCGAGAGCGATGGCGCCGACGATCTGATCGGCCTGATCGACGAGGCCTTCGGGGCGATCGCCGAGCCGTTCCCGCTGCTCGGCGCCTGATCGGCGTTGAACCGGCCGTTAGGCGCGTTACGTAGTCTCTGGAGTCGTGCGTGCCCGCTCTGTAATCGCCGTCCTGCTCGCCGTGGCGGTGGTCGGCTTCCTCGTCTACGGCCTCGTCAGCCAGGGCAACTCCCGCCTCGCGGTGGGCGAAAAGGCACCCTCGCCGGAGCTGCCGAAACTCGGCGAACCGGGCCAGGGTTCGCTGAAGGAATACCGCGGCAGGTGGGTGCTGGTGAACTTCTGGGCCTCCTGGTGCGTGCCCTGCCGCGACGAGGCGCCGGCGCTGACCGAGTTCCAGTCCGAACACGGCGGCCAGAACTTCACCGTGGTCGGCATCGACACCCAGGACATCAGCGACGACGGCTCCGCCTTCGCCAAGGAATTCAGCCTCACCTATCCGCTGCTGCACGACGGCAACGGCGACAACGGCCATGAATTCGGGACGACGGGGGTGCCCGAGAACTACCTGCTCGAACCGAACGGCAGGCTCGCCTGGGCGGTCGCCGGCCCGGTCGACGCGAAGATGCTGGAAGAACACGTCGCGCCGCTGCTGCCGCCGGCGAAGAAGTCATGACCCGACGCCGACTGTCGCTGACCCTCACCGTCCTCGCGGCACTGGGGGCGCTGCTCCTCCCCACCGCCGCCCCCGCGGCGAGCGCACTGCGCAGCGAGCTGAACGAAATCGAGGCGGAAGTGATGTGCCCGGTCTGCGGCACCCTGCTCGAGCTGGCCGAATCGCCGCAGGCGACGCGCGAGAAGGCCTTCATCGAAAAGCTCGTCAAGCAGGGCCAGAGCAAGGACGAAATCAAGGAAGCGCTGGTCGAGCAGTACGGCGACGCGGTGCTGGCCGAACCGAAGGGCAGCGGCTTCAGCCTCTCCGCCTACGTGGTGCCGATCATCGCCTTCGCCGTCGCCGTCGTCCTGTTGGCCTTGGCGATCTGGAGATGGCGCCGCGCGGCCGGCTCGCGCCAGGACCGCGATCCCGAGGTCGACGGCCCGAGCGACGAGGATCGCCGCCGCCTCGACGACGACCTGGCCCGCTACGACCTCTGATCGCCCGCGCCCGGGGCGACGACGATCGCGCCCAACGGGGGGGTCCGCAGCCAGGCCAGCGCCTGGTGGCCGGCTTTGGCGGCGCGGCGGGCGGGGCGCTCGGCCAGCGCGGCGATCGAGCAGTCGGCCTCGGCGGCGGCGGCGTCGAGCGCCCCGCCCGCTCCCTCCAGCGGCGGCCCGAGCAGGATCACCAGCTCGTAGGCGTTGCGCAGCTTCGCGGTCATGTGCCGAAAGCTGCCGAGCCCGAGCAAGGTGTGCGCCTTGGCGGTCGGCCGCCCGGCGACGACGCAGGCGAGCGTGCCGGCCTCGGTCGAGGCCGCCGACCCGGCCAGCGCCAGCGGCTGCACGATCGCCGCGGGCGTCGCCTCCCAGCGCAGGTACTCGTGCAGGCCGGGTTCCGCCGCCAGTCCCAGGTCCTCCGCCAACCGCGGCCGCTCGATGTCGCACTCGACCACCACGGTCGCCAGCCCCTCCGCGGCGGCCACCCCGGCGAGCCCCACCGCCGCAGTCGGCGCCGCCCCCTCGGCCCCGGTGACCAGCACGACGCGACTCCCGTCGAGCCGCTCGCGCACCCCGCGCAGCGCTTCGAGGTCGTGCCGGCGCAGCCCCCAGGTGCGTCCGTTGGACGAGGAGGGCGCACCGATCTCCGCCAGGATCGCCAGCCTGCTCATACGGGCGAGCTCACGCCGCCTGGCTCACATCCGCTCGGGCGCCGAGATCCCGAGCAGGTCGAGGGCCCCGGCGATCGTCCGCTTCGCCGCCAGGCAGAGCGCCAGCCGTGAGGCTTCGACCCCCTCCCCCTCGGCGCCGACCACCTGGCAGTCGCGGTAGAAGGCGTGAAAGTCGGCGGCGACCGTGGTCGAGTAGGCGCAGACCCGGTGCGGCGCCCGCCGGTTGGCCGACTCGCGCACCTCGTGCGGGAACTCGAGCAGCCGCTTGATCAGCGCCTTCTCGCTCGAGGCGAGTGGCTCGGTGCGCTGTCCGGCGTCGAGCGACTGCGGCACCGCGCTCCCCTCGTCCGCCGCCTTGCGCAGGATCGAGGCGATCCGCGCGTGCGCGTACTGCACGTAGTAGACCGGGTTCTCGGAGGCCTGCTTGCGGGCCAGGGCGAGGTCGATGTCGACGGTGGTCTCGTGGCTGCGCCAGAGCATGAACCAGCGCACCGCGTCGACGCCGATGTCGTCGATCAGATCGTCGAGCGAGACGAAATCGCCGCTGCGCTTCGACATCTGCGCCCGCTGCCCGTCCTCGACGATGTGGACCAGCGACATGATCAGCGCCTCGAAGCTGTCCGGGTCGGCGCCGAGCGCCTCGATCGAGGCACGCAGCCGGCCGATGTAGCCGTGGTGGTCGGCGCCGAGCACGTCGATCAGCCGGCCGAAGCCGCGCTCCAGCTTGTCCCAGTGGTAGGCGATGTCGGGCATCAGGTAGGTCGGCTCGCCGTCCGAGCGGATCAGCACCCGGTCCTTGTCGTCGCCGAAGGTGGTCGTGCGCAGCCACAGCGCCCCCTCGTGCTGGTAGGTATGACCGCCCGCGTCGAGCTTGGCGAGGGCGCTCTCGACGTCGCCGCGGTCGACCAGGCTGCGCTCCGAGAACCAGGTGTCCATCTCGACCCCGAAGCGGGAGAGGGTGGCGCGGACCGCGTCGATCATCAGCTCGATGCCGCGGGCGCCGACCGCCTGCAGGTCGTCGGGGTCGATCCCCTCGGCGGCGATCGTCTTGCCCAACTCGACCACGTACTCACCCTGGTAGCCGGCCTCCGGCAGCTCCTCGCCCCGCATCCGGGCGACGATCGAGGCGGCGAAGTTGGTGATCTGGGAGCCCGCGTCGTTGATGTAGTACTCGCGCTCCACCTGGTGGCCGATCGCCGCCAGCAGGCGCGCCACCGCGTCGCCGTAGGCGGCGCCGCGGCCGCCGCCGACGTGCAGCGGGCCGGTCGGGTTGGCGGAGACGAACTCGACCAGGATCTTTTCCGGCGAATCGCTCGGGGCGGGGCCGAGGTCGTCGCCGGCGGCGACGAGGCCCGCCAGAGCGCGCCGGTACCAGGCGTCGGAGAGGAAGAGGTTGACGAAGCCGGGGCCGGCGACCTCGACCCGGTCGAGGCTCCCGGCCGCGCCACCGAGGCTGCCTTCGAGCTCGCCGCGGAGGCGCTCGGCGACCGCGCGCGGGTTGTCGCCGAGCGCTCCCGCGAGCAGCATCGCCGCGTTGGAGCTGTAGTCGCCGAGGTCGGGCTTGGGGGGACGGTCGAGGGTCGGGGCGGGCTGGGTCGGCTCACCGTCGCGCAACGCCCGGGCGGCGGCCTCGACGGCTCCCTTCAGCTCGGCGATCGAATCGGTCGGGGGCATGTGGGCAATCGTACGTGGCTGCTCCGGCGCAGGACCGGCGCCTCGGAGCCGGGTCACGTTCGCCACCGAACGGTCCGGGTAGTGTGGATTGCTTGCGCGTAGGGGTGATCTCAGATGTCCATTCCAATCTGCCGGCCCTGCTGGCGGTGCTCGAGTCGATCGACGCCGCCGCGCCGGAGGAGATCTGGTGCCTCGGCGACGTGGTCGGCTACGGCGCCCAGCCGGACGAGTGCACGGAGCTGGTGCGAGAGCGCTGCGTGGTCTCGCTGAACGGCAATCACGACCTGGCGGTGACCGGGGCGATCGACGCGGCGAGTTTCTCGGAGACGGCCCGGGCGGCGGTCGACTGGACGCGGGCGAACGCGTCGGCGGGGACGGTCGAGTTCCTCGCCGGCCTGGCGCCGGAGGGCGACCGCGAGGGCTTCGGGCTCTTCCACGCGTCCCCGCGCGACCCGATCTGGGAGTACGTGCTCTCGATCGACCAGGCCGAAGCGGGTCTCGACGCCCAGCGGCAGCGGATGGGCCTGGTCGGCCACTCGCACGTCTCGCTGTTCTTCACCCGGCCGCCCTCGACCGGGCGCAAGAGCTTCGCCACCGGCGCCCAGACCACCGACGGCGACCTGATCGACTTCGCCGAGGGCGAATGGCTGCTGAATCCTGGCAGCGTCGGCCAGCCGCGCGACGGCGACCCGCGGGCCGCCTGGCTGGAGCTCGACACCGACGAGTCGACCGCCCGCTACCACCGGGTGGCCTACGACACGGTCGCCGCCGGGGCGACGATCCTCGAGGCGGGACTCCCCACGGCGCTCGCCGAGCGCCTGCAGATCGGCCGCTGAGCCGGCCCGGAAACCTCACAAGATCGTTAACGGAAAGCGAAACAAGCGTCCAAATGCAGGGTAAATATCGACTCAGAAGTGTTCTCTAGACTCGAATCATGGGTCGTTTTCGAGCAGCCACGCTCCTTCTTGCCGCGCTTGCGGCGGGTCTGCTGCTGGCCGCCTGCGGCTCGGGCGGCAATGGCGAACTGCTGCCCGGGACCACCGCCGACCAGATCGAATCGAACCTCGACCAGGTGCGTTCGAGTGCCGAACAAGGCGATTGCGAAGCTGCCGAAGACGCGGTCGCCCAGGTGAGCACCGAGGTCGACGAACTGCAGAAGGTCGACAAGGAATTGAAGGCGGCTTTGAAGCAGGGCGCTGCAAAGCTCTCCGAAGTGGTTTCTAGTTGCGGGGCCAAGGAAGAAGCCGAAGAAGAACAGGCGGATCTGGAAGCCGAAGAAGAAGAACAGGCAGCCCTGGAAGCGGAAGAAGACGCTGAAGCCAAGGCACTCGAAAAAGAAGAAGAGGCCGAGGAACGCGAACAGAAGGCCGAAGAAAAGGCTGAAGAGAAGGCTGAAAAGCACGCGGAACAGCCTGGCCCGCCGGAAGAGGGCGAAGAATCAGGTCCCAAAGGCAAAGCCAAAGGGCACGAAGAGGAAGAAATCGAAACTCCGAAAGAAGAAGTGATCCCGCCGAGCGAAGGCGGGCCGGCGGGCGGGATCGGCCCCGGCGCCGCAGTCGAAGGGACCCCCTGATGGAGGCCGGGACCCTCTCGGGCCGCTACGAAACCGGCGAGCGGCTCGGCTCGGGCGGGATGTCGAACGTCTACAAAGCGACCGACCGCATCCTCGAGCGCACCGTCGCGGTGAAGATCCTCGCCGAGCACCTCTCCGACGACGACCGCTTCGTCGCCCGCTTCCGCCGTGAGGCACTCGCGGTGGCGCGCCTGATCCACCCCAACATCGTCCAGGTCTACGACTCGGGCGTCGACGACGGTCGCCACTACATCGTCATGGAGTACGTCGCCGGGCGCTCCGGCGCGCAGCTGCTGCAGCGCCACGGGCCGATCGATGCCGAGACCGCGGCCGAGATCGGGATCCAGGCCTGCGCCGGGCTCGACTACGCCCACCGTCGCGGGATCATCCACCGCGACGTCAAGCCGGGGAACCTGATGATCACCGGCGGCCCGGTGGGCAGCGGCGACACGGTGGTGAAACTGACGGACTTCGGGATCGCCCGGGCGATCGAGCAGACGCGGATCACCCAGGTCGGCTCGGTGGTCGGCACCGCCGCCTACCTCTCCCCCGAGCAGGTGCGCGGCGAGGAGGCGACCCCGGCCACCGACGTCTACGCGCTGGGCGTCGTCCTCTACCAGTTCCTCACCGGTCGACTGCCTTACGAGGGCTCCTCGCTGGCGGAGCTGGCGGTGCGCCAGCAGAACGAGAAGCCGCTGCCGCCGAGCACCTACAACTCCGACGTGCCCGAGCCCCTGAGCGCCGCGGTGCTGCGGGCGCTGGAGGGCGACACCAGGCGCCGCTACGCCAGCGCCGACGAGTTCGCCACCGGGCTGCAGATGGGCCTCGAAGGCGAAGACGTGACGACGATGATGTCGAATGGCGAAGGCCACACGCCGACCCGGGTTCTGGGCTCGGACACGGCGGCGACCCGCCACCTCGACCGCACCACGGCGCAGACCGAGTACCGCCCCGCCCCGTCCCCCACGCGCCGGCCGGAACCGCGCCGCGCCGAACCGCGCCACGAATCGCGCGCCGCGGCGCCCGCGCCGCCGATGCAGCCCGCGCAGCCGCGCAAGCGCTCCGCCTTCTCCCGCTTCCTCCGCTTCGTCTTCGCCCTGATCGCCCTGGTGCTCGTCGCCGGAGCGGTCGCGACGGCGGTGATCCTGACCACCGACAAGGCCGCCGGGGTGCATATCTCCAAGGTGGCAGGGGACACCGTGGACAAGGTGGTCGAAGAAGTGAAGGAACTGGTCTCGAAGAACAAGGAATAGGGCTCCGGAGGCGGGCGAGGGGCGGAGTCCCGACCCTCTCCTCTCTCAAACTCGGGCTGGGTCGGATGCGGCCGTCCGAGGACCTGGTTGGGCCCTCGTTACAAGCCGTTCGGAGAGGGTCAGGACTCCGCTTCAGGCGTCCCAGGGGGAAGCTCCCGCCAGGATGGCCTGGCGGTAGGACTCAAACCGGCTCGCTTCGATCGCATTCCGCGCGTGATTCGTCAGTTCGCGCATGTAGGTGAGGTTGTGGAGGACGATCAGGCGGACGGCGGTCAGTTCCTCGGCGCGGGAGAGGTAGCTGATGTAGTCGCGGGTGTGGCGGGTGCAGGCGGGGCAGGGGCAGCCTTCGACCAGGGGGCCGCGGTCGCCGACCCAGCGGCCCTTGCGGAGGTCGAGGCGCCAGCGGGTGTCGGGGCTCGGGGCGAGGGCGACGCCGTGGCGGGCGAGACGGGTGGGCACGGCGCAGTCGAAGACGTCGAGGCCGAGGGCGATACCGCCGAGCAGGTCGTCGACCTCGCCGATCCCGAGGAGGTGCTTCGCCGCCGCCTCGGGCAGAAGCGGCGCGGTGTAGGCGAGGACCTCGGCCATCTCCTCCTTGTCGCGGCCGAGGGTGCCGCCGATCGCCAGGCCGTCGACCCCGGCGGCGGCGACGAACTCGGCCGATTCGCGCCGCAGGTCCTCGTGGGTGCCGCCCTGGACGATGCCGAAGAGTGCCTGCCGCTCCGGCCCGTGCTCCTCGTGCCAGGCGACGCATCGGTCGAGCCAGCGGTGGGTGCGCTCGGTCGAACGGGCGGTGTAGTCGCGGTCGGCGTGGAAGGGCGTGCACTCGTCGAAGGCGAGTGCGATGTCGGCGCCGAGGGCGGCCTGCACCTCCATCGAGACCTCGGGCGAGAGGAAGAGCTCGCGGCCGTCGCGGGGCGAGCTGAACCGCGCTCCCTCCTCGGTGATCTCGACCTCGGAGCCGTGGCCGCCGGAGCGTCCCGACCCCTTCACCTCGTTGGCGACGCCCCCGTGGGCAAGCGAGAAGACCTGGAAGCCGCCGGAGTCGGTGATCAACGCCTGCTCCCAGTTCATGAACCCGTGCAGGTCGCCCGCGGCGGCGATCCGCTCCGGCCCCGGGTTGACGAACAGGTGGTAGGTGTTGCCGAGGATCAGCTGGTAGCCGAGCGCCGCCACCTCGTCGCCGTCCAGCCCCCGCACCGACCCCTTGGTCGCCAGCGGGATGAAGGCCGGCGTCTGGATCGGCCCGTGCGCGGTCTCGATCGTCCCCGCCCGGGCGACCCCGTCGCGGGCCTCGATCGCAAACTTCAGGCGCTGCGGCTCGTCTCGCATGTTGATGGGCCGAAAACTAAAGCGATGCTTGAGTTTTCGGCCCGTCAAGCATGGGGACCGATGAGGGAGCGGCCGGTCATCGGCTCGGGCTGCGGGATTCCGAGCAGATCGAGGGCCGTCGGGGCGACGTCGGCGAGGATGCCGCCGGAGCGCAGCTGGAGACCCTCCTGGGTGACGATCAGCGGCACCGGGTTCAGCGAATGGGCGGTGTTCGGGGAACCGTCGGGCTCGAGCATGTGGTCGCAGTTGCCGTGGTCGGCGGTGATGATCAGCGCGCCGCCCTTGTCGAGGACCGCCTGGACCACCCGGCCGAGCTGGGTGTCGACCGTCTCCAGCGCCTTCACCGCCGCCGGGATCACCCCGGTGTGGCCGACCATGTCGGGATTGGCGAAGTTGATCACGCCGAAGCGGTAGGAGCCCCCGGCCCAGTGCTCGACGAAGGTGTCGGTCGCCGCCGCGGCGCTCATCTCCGGCTTCAGGTCGTAGGTCGCCACGTCGCGCGGCGATTCGACCAGCGCCTGCTCTTCGCCTTCCTGCTCCCCCTCGCGGCCGCCGTTGAAGAAGTAGGTGACGTGGGCGTACTTCTCGGTCTCGGCGACGTGCAGCTGGCGCCCGCCGGAGGCGGCGATCGTCTCCGCCAGCGTCGTCTTCGGCCGCTGCTCGGGGAAGGCGACCGGGTAGGGCCACTCTTTCCGGTAGGAGGTCATCGTCGTCATGTCGAGCGTCGGCCCGCCGGCGCGGCTGAACTCGTCGAAGTTCGGCTCCGCCAGCGCCCGGGTCATCTCGCGCGCCCGGTCGGGGCGGAAGTTGACGAAGATCGCGACGTCGCCCGCGGCGGCCCCGTCGTAGTCGCCGATCACGGTCGGCAGGACGAACTCGTCGGTCTTGCCGTCGGCATAGGACTGGGCGATCGCCTCCGCCGAGGTCGCCGCCTTCTGGCCCTGCGCGTGGACGATCGCGTCGTAGGCGAGCCTCACCCGCTCCCAACGGGTGTCGCGGTCCATCGCGTAGTAGCGCCCGCTGACGGTGCCGACGCGGCCCGCCGCGCGCAGCCACGCCTCCAGCTCGGCGAGGTACTCCCTCCCCCCCGTCGGCGCCGTGTCGCGGCCGTCGGTGAAGGCGTGGAAGACGACGTCGGGGACCCCTTCCTGGGAGGCCAGCTCGATGATCGCCTCGAGGTGCTCCCAGCCCGAGTGGACGCCGCCGTCGGAGACCAGCCCGAGCAGGTGCAGGCGCCCGCGCGGGCTCTCCCGCGCCCGGGCGCAGGCGGCGACCAGCGCCTCGTTCTCGTAGAAGGACCCGTCGGCGATCGCCCCGTCGATGCGGGCCAGGTCCTGCTTCACGATCGCCCCCGCGCCGAGGTTCAGGTGGCCGACCTCGGAGTTGCCCATCTGGCCGACCGGGAGGCCGACGTCGGGGCCCTGGGCGGAGAGCTCGGTGTGCGGGTAGCGCGCCCAGAGGTCGTCGAAAACCGGCGTCTCGGCCAGCGAGACGGCGTTACCGGGGCCGGGCGGCGCCAGCCCCCAGCCATCGAGGATGACCAGCGCGAGTGAAGGGACCAGCGTCACGCCGCCTCGACTATCGCGGCGAAGTCCTCCGGGTCGAGCGCCGCGCCGCCGACCAGCGCACCGTCCACATCCGGGAGCGCCAGGAGCTCGGCGGCGTTGCCGGGCTTCACCGAGCCGCCGTAGAGGATTCGCACGTCGTCGGCGACCGCCCCACGCGCCCGCAGCACGTCGCGGATGAACGCGCACGCCTCCTGAGCCTGCTCAGGGGTGGCCACCTTGCCGGTGCCGATCGCCCAGATCGGCTCGTAGGCGATCACCACCTTGGCGAGGTCGAGGTCGGCGACCTCGGCGAGGTCGGCCTGCAGCTGGCGCTCCAGCACCGTCTCCGTCTGCCCCCCGTCGCGCGCCTCCTCCGACTCACCGACGCACAGAATCGGCTCGAGGTCGGCGGCCAGCGCCGCCGGAACCTTCTTCGCCAGCGCCTCGTCGGTCTCGCCGAAGAACTGGCGCCGCTCGGAGTGCCCGAGCACCACCGCCTCGACGTCGAGCTCGACCAGCATCGGCGCCGACACCTCGCCGGTGAACGCCCCGGCCGGGTCCTCGTGCATGTTCTGGGCGGCGACCCGGACCGCGGTCCCGCGCCGGCGCTCCACCACCTCGTGCAGGGCGGTGAAGGGCGGGCAGACGACGACGTCGTTCTGCGTCGCGGCGATCCGCGGCAGCAGGGCATCGATGAACTCGGCCGCCTCGGCGACCGTCTTGTTCATCTTCCAGTTGGCGGCGATGTACGGCGTGCGCGGCATCAGCTCTCCTCCTTCGCGTCGATCAGCGCCTCGACCCCGGGCAGTTTCTTTCCCTCCAGCAGCTCCAGCGAGGCGCCGCCGCCGGTCGAGAGCCAGTCGACCTTGTCCTGGAGGCCGAACTGGACCATCGCCGCGACCGAGTCGCCGCCGCCGACCACGGTCTTGCCGGGCGCCGCGGCGACGGCATCTGCCACCGCCCGCGTCCCGCCGGCGAAGGGCTCCATCTCGAAGGCGCCCATCGGCCCGTTCCAGAGCACCGTGCCGGCCTTGCCGATCGCGTCGGCGTAGAGGGCGCCGGTCTTCGGACCGACGTCGAGCCCCATCCAGCCGTCCGGGACCTCGGTCCCGTCGAGCTCCTGGCGCTCGGTATCGGCGCTGAACTCGCGCCCCAGCACCAGGTCGACCGGCAGGGTGAGGTCGCAGTCGGAGCTCTCGGCTTTGGCCAACGCCGCGCGCGCGGCCTCGACGCTCTCGTCGTCGTAAAGCGAGTCGCCGATCTCCATCCCCTGCGCCTTGAAGAAGCTGAAGCACATCGCCCCGCCGATCAGGATCTGGTCGGCGACCTCGAGGAAGCGGTCGATCACCCCGACCTTGTCGGAGACCTTCGCCCCGCCGAGCACGACGACCAGCGGCCGCGCCGGGTCCTCGACCACCTTGTTCAGTTCGGTCACCTCGCGCTCGAGCAAGAGGCCCGCGTAGCCGGGCAGGTGATGCGCGACGCCCTCGGTTGAGGCGTGGGCCCGGTGGGCGGCGCCGAAGGCGTCGTTGACGTAGACCTGGGCCAGCGAGGCGAGCGAGCCCGCCAGCATCGGATCGTTCTTCGTCTCCCCCGGCTCGAAGCGGGTGTTCTCGAGCACGGCGATTTCGCCCGGCCCGAGGCAGCCCGCCGCCAGCTCGACCTCGGCGCCGACGACCTTCGGCGCCTGGGTCACGTTCACCCCGAGCAGCTCCCCGAGCCGCCGGCTCACCGGGGCCAGCGAGAGAGCCGGGTCGACCTTGCCGCCCGGACGCCCCAGGTGGGAGGCGAGCACCAGGGCGGCCCCCCGTTCGCGCAGCAGTTCCAGGGTCGGCAGCGCCGCCCGGATCCGCGTGTCGTCGACGACCTCGCCGTCCTTCAACGGGACGTTGAAATCGACCCGGACGAGGACCCGCCGGCCCTTGACCTCGGCGTCGCGGACGCTTGCCTTGGCGAAGGCCATCCCGATCCCTTGCCTCGCGCTCGCGCCGCGGCGCGGCTAGAGGACCTTGCCGGCGAGCTCGACGCAGCGGTTCGAGTAGCCCCACTCGTTGTCGTACCAGCTGATCACCTTGGCCATACGGCCGTCGCCGATCACCATCGTCGACCCCGCGTCGACGATCGAGGAGTGCGGATCGCCGACGATGTCGGTGGAGACGATCGCGTCCTCGGTGTAGTCGAGGATCCCCTTCATCGGGCCCTCGGCGGCGGCCTTCAGCGCGGCGTTGATCTGGTCCGGGGTGAGCGGGTCGCCGGTGGTGAAGACGAGGTCGACGGCGGAGCCGGTCGGTACCGGCGCGCGCATCGAGAAGCCGTTCAGTTTGCCGTTCAGCTCCGGCAACACCAGGCCGACCGCTTTGGCGGCGCCGGTCGAGGTCGGGATCAGGTTGAGCGCCGCGGCGCGCGAACGGCGCGGGTCTTTGTGCGGCATGTCCTGCAGCCGCTGATCGGCGGTGTAGGCGTGGATCGTCGTCATCAGCCCCTGCTCGATCCCGAACGCCTCGTGCAGCACCTTGGCCAGCGGGGCCAGGCAGTTGGTCGTGCAGGAGGCGTTGGAGATGACGTGATGGTTCTCCTTGTCGTAGGCCTCGTCGAAGTTGACGCCGAGCGCGACGGTGACGTCCGGTTCGGTGGCCGGAGCGGAGATGATCACCTTCTTGGCGCCCGCGGCGAGGTGCTTGGCGGCGTCCTCGCGCTTGGTGAAGAAGCCGGTCGACTCGATCACCACGTCGACGCCGAGGTCGCCCCAGGGCAGCGCCGCCGGGTCGCGCTCGGCCAGCACCTTGAGCTCCTTGCCGTCGACGGTCAGCGCGCCCTCGCCGATCTCGACCTTGCCCGGGAAGCGCCCGAGGATCGAGTCGTACTTGAGCAGGTGACCCATCGTCTCGGTGTCGACGAGGTCGTTGACGGCGACGAACTCGAGGTCGGCGCCCGCCGCGTGCGCGGCCCGAAAGACGTTCCGCCCGATCCGCCCGAAACCGTTGATCCCGACCTTCACTGCCATGAAGCCTCGCTTCCCTTATTTCTTTTTGGACGAGCCGATCCTAGGATTCGGCGCTTTCCGATCCTAGGGATTCGGCGCTTGCTGATGACCCCCGGCGCGCCTAGTCGGTGCCGATGGTGATCTCGATCTCGTAACCGTCGGGATCCTTGAGGAACGCCGAGTAGGTGCCCGAGCCGTAGGACCGGCGTTCGCCTGGCTCGGCGACGCTCTGCCCTCCGGCTTTGATCCCGTTTTCGTAGGCCGCCTTCACCGCGACGATGCCGAGGCCGGAGACGCAGAGCAGTCCGTAGCCCGGGTGCGGGTCGTGGTGGGAGGAGATGAAGAAGACCGGCTTGGCGATGCCCCAGCCGATCGTTTGATCCTCGTCGAAGTGTCGCCGCCAACCGAGTGGGGCGAGCATCGAGTCGTAGAACGAGGCACTGCGTTCGAGGTCTGAGACCTCCAGGAGGACATGGTGCAACATCTTTGTGCTTGGGAGGCTATAGACGCGGGCTGCCGGAAAGCGCCCCGGGTCACCCCGAGCGGGGGGTCCAGCGGAAGAAGCGGATCGCCAGGAGGAGGCCGCCGACCCCCCAGATCGCGACGATCAGGAGGTGCCCCCAGTCGAGCGCGTGGGCGGCGCCGGGGACGTAGGCGTCGAAGAAGGCGAGGAAGAAATGGCGGATCGGGAAGACGTCGGCGAAGTGGATGATCCCGCTCGGCAACTGGTCGTCGGGGATGAAGACGCCGCTGAGGAAGTAGAGCGGGAGCAGGAGGAAGTTGACGATCGGGGCGGCGGCGTCCTGGGTCGGGATCGCCGCGGTGAGGGCGATGCCGAGGCAGGAGAAGGAGGCGGCCCCGACCGCCAGCACCAGCAGGATCTCCGGGATCCGCCCCCAGGGGAAGTGGACGCCGTAGAGGAGGCCGCCGATCAGGGCGAGCAGGATCAACATGATCACCGCGGTGACGATCGAGTTGCCGACGCGCCCGGCGATGAAGACCCAGGCGGGCATCGGGGTGCCACGGCCGCGCTTCAGCCGGCCGTCCTCGCGGGCGATCACCAGCGACATCGCCAGCGTCTGCATGGTCGAGGAGATGATCGCCATCGTGATGATCGCCGGCACGTAATAGGTGTCGGTGTCGATGTGGGTGCCGCGGATTTCGACGGTGTCGCTGCCGAAGATCGAGCCGAAGATGACCAGCAGCAGCACCGGGAAGAAGACCGTGAAGCCGACCGAGGCCGGATTGCGCCAGAACGCCTTCTGGTCGAAGCGGAACTGGTGGCCGACGAGGGCGAGGCCGCTCATTCGCTGGTCGCCTCGGCGGTCTCGGTGAGGTCGAGGTAGACGTCCTCGAGCGAGGGACGGGTCACTTCCAGCCCGTCGAGCTCTTCACCGCGCTCCAGCGCCGCGCCGGTGAGGCGGTTCAGCTCGCGCACCGGATCGACCGTTTCGATCGTGATCTCCTCGCCTTTCGCGTCGCGGTAACGGATCGTCGCCGCCGCCTTCTCGCGTTCGCCGAGGTCCGCGGGGGTGCCCTGGGCGACGATCTGGCCGGCGGCGATGATCGTCACCGTGTCGGCGAGCCGTTGCGCCTCGTCCATGTAGTGGGTGGTGAGGAAGATCGTCTTGCCGAGATCGCGGAGCCCGGCGATCACGTCCCAGGCCTGGCGGCGGGCCGAGGGGTCGAAGCCGGTGGTCGGCTCGTCGAGGAAGAGCAGCTCCGGGTCGCCGACCAACGCCATGCCGACGTCCAGCCGCCGCTGCTGCCCGCCGGAGAGCCGCTGGGCGCGGTCGTCGGCCTTCCCCTCCAGGCCGATCAGGGCGATCGTCTCCTCGACCGAGCGCGGGTGGCTGAAATACCCGGCGTAGAGTTCGAGCGACTCGCGCACGGTCAGGTAGGGATCGAGGCTGTTCGACTGCAGGACGATGCCGATCCGGTCCCGCCAGGCCCGCCCGGCGCGCTCCGGATCCTCGCCCAGCACCCGCACCTCTCCCCCGGTCCGCTTCCGGTACCCCTCCAGGATCTCGACCGTCGTCGTCTTCCCCGCGCCGTTCGGGCCGAGAAAGGCGAAGATCTCGCCCCGCGCCACCTCGAGGTCGATGCCACGCACCGCCTCGGTCTCGCCGTAGCTCATGCGCAGGCCGCTCACTGAAATCGCTGGTTGTGGCAATGCCCCGCTGATCTTACGGTT
>DATNAG010000090.1:0-12119 GCA_035572835.1 Solirubrobacterales bacterium | reverse complement strand
TGGGGGAGATCGCCGACCTCGGCGACGCCGACGCCTTCGACGACGCGATCGACATCGTCGGCACCTGGAGCCGCGAGGACAAACGGGCGGGGACGAAGACCTTGCTGCAGGCGCTGATCGACAAGCGGATCGGGCGCCGCGACCAGGCCCAGGCGTGGGTCTGGCGGCTCGCCGGCTACACCCGTGAACTGCATGAGGAGTACGCGGTGCAGCGCTGGCCGGAGACGAAGCGGTTGCTCGGCCTGCTGGTCAACTCGAGCGGGCGGGCGCATGGGCGCAACGCGCGCCGGTTGGTCCACGCGGCGCGCAAACAGGACCGCCGGCTGGCGGTGGCGCTGCTCGCAGCGGCCGTGTCGCACACGCCGGAGGGCGAGGAGGTCTTGCGCGGGGCACGGATGCGGATGGCCCGGAAACCGTCGGCCGTCGCCCGCGAGCTGCTGCGGAACTTCCCCAAAGGCGGCAAGCGGCGGCGCAAACGCAACAAGCGCGGCAACGGCGGCGACGAGGGGGAGAACGGCGGCAACGGCACCGGGTCGGATGGCGTGCAGAACGGGGCGGAGCTCGAGCTCGACGATGGCATCGACCTCGACGAGGGCGGGTCGAGCAACGGCGACGGCCCGCCGAGGGACGGCAAAGCGAAATCGAAACGGCAACGGCGCCGGCGCTCGAAAGCCGCGAAAGGCGGAGATGGCGACGCAGACGTTGCCGAGGCCGAGGCGCAGGACGAGCCCGCGGCCAAACCGAAAGCGGCCAAACCGAAACGCAAACGGAAAGCTAAACCGAAAGCGGCGAAAGACTCAGAAGCTGGTCAGGTGGACGTCGCCGGCGCCGAGAGCGACCCGATCGCCGCCGGCGAGCCGGACGAGTAGGTAGCCGCGCTCGTCGATTCCTTCGGCGATGCCGGTCCCCTTCTCCCAGGTGACCTCACGCCCGCGCAGGGCGTCACGCTCGCGCCACTCGGTGAGGACGCGGTCCTCGGGGGCGTCCAGCCACCTCGTCAGCGCCTCGCTGAGTGCGGAGGCAGGTTCTACGCCTCGCTCGGGAAACAGCGAGGTCGCCCGATCTCGCAGCTCATCCGGAAACTCGTCTTCGGCGATGGTGAGGTTGAGGCCGATGCCGAGGACGGCCCAGCCGTCCTGGGGGCGTGCCTCGATCAGGATGCCGGCGAGCTTGCGGCCGCCGAGGTGGATGTCGTTCGGCCACTTGACCTTGCACTCGATGCCGGGGCGGAGGCGCTCCGCGGTCTCGCAGACGGCGAGGGGGACGGCGAGGGGGAGGACCGAGTGCCGGGGCTCGAGCGGGCGGAGGATGGCGGAGTAGAGAAGCGCCGAGCCGGAGGGCGCCGCCCACGTCCGTCCTTGGCGTCCACGTCCGGCCGTCTGCTCTTCGGCCGTGACCACGGTCCCGTGCGGCGCCCCTGCCGCCGCGAGCTCACGCGCGATCGTGTTCGTCGACCCGACGCTCGCGAAGTGACGGCGCGGAGAGCCGAAGCGTGAGGCGACTTCTTGTCGCATGGCGACAGTTTCTCGCCCCACCCCGTCGCTCAATGCGTGGCGGCGTCGGCGAGGAGGGCGGCGAGGAGGCCATCGACGTCGTGGCGGTCGGCCTCGACCGCGACCTCGAGCCCGGCCTCGCGGACCGAGTCGCTGGTCACCGGGCCGATCGAGACGATCCGGGCCGCGGGCGGGAAGCGGTCCCTCAAGGCCTCGGTGAGGTTCCTCACGGTCGATGACGAGGTGAAAGTGACGTAGTCGGCGGCCTGGGCGGCTTCGACCGCCTGCTCGTCGGGGGCCTCGCGGACCGTCTCGTAGAGGGCGACGACATCGACCTCGGCGCCGCGTTCCGCCAATGCGTCGGGGAGGACGTCACGGGCCTCGGCGGCACGGGCGACGAGCACCTTCTTCCCCTCGACCTCGACGCCCGCCAGCGCTTCCACCAGCGCCTCGGCGACAAAACGCTCCGGGATCACGTCGGCGGCGATCCCATGGGCGGCCAGCGCGCGGGCGGTGCCGGGACCGATCGCGGCCACCGTCGCTCCCGCCAGCGCCCGGGCATCGCGTCCGGCCGCGGTGAGCGCCTCGAACAGCAGGTTCACCCCGTTGGGGCTGGTCAGGCAGACGAGGTCATAGTCGGCGATCGCGGCCGCGGCCGCGCGCACCTCGTCGGTGTCGATCCTCGCCTCGATCCGGATCGCCGGCAGCTCGACCACCGTCGCGCCGAGCCCGCGCAGGGTCGCCGCCAGGCCGCTCGCCTGGGCACGGGCCCGGGTGACGACCACGGTGCGCCCGTGCAGCGGTCGGCGCTCGAGCCATGCCAGCGCCTCGCGCCGCGCCGCCACATCGCCGACCACGATCAGCGCCGGTGCCTTGACGGCCTCGCGCTCGACCCGCGCCGCGATCGTCTCGAGGGTCGCGCTCACGGTCCGCTGTCCGGGCCAGGTGCCGCGTTCGACCGCCGCCGCGGGCTCCTCGGGATCGCGCCCGGCGGCGATCAGCGCCGCCGCATTCTCGTCCAGCCGTTTGACCCCCATGTAGAAGACGAGGGTGCCGGGGAAGGCCGCCAGCGCCTCCCAGTCGAGCGCCGTCTCCGTCTTCTCCGGGTCCTCGTGGCCGGTGACGAAGGCGACCGCCGAGGCGTCGTCGCGGTGGGTGACGGGGATCCCGGCGTAGGCGGTCGCGGCGACCCCGGCGGTGACCCCGGGAACGACCTCGAACTCGACCCCCGCCTCCCGCAGCGCTTCACCCTCCTCGCCGCCGCGCCCGAAGACGAACGGATCGCCGCCCTTCAACCGCACCACGCTGCGCCCGGCGCGGGCCGCCTCGATCAGTCGCTCGCCGATCTCCTCCTGGGGGACCGAGGGCACTCCCGGCTGCTTGCCGACGTAGATCAGCTCGGCGTCCGCGCGCGCCCCGTCGAGGGCTCCCGGCGGGATCAGCCGGTCGTAGTAGATCGAGTCGGCCGCGGCGATCAGCTCCAGCGACCGCGCCGTCATCAGCCCCGGATCCCCCGGCCCGGCGCCGACCAGATAAACGACCCCCGCCCGCGCGCTCACGCCAGCACCTCCGCGTTGATGGGCCGAAAACTCAAGCCAGGCTTGAGTTTTCGGCCCATCAACATCGTGAGGTGGGGTGGCGGATTCATGCGGCTTGCTCCGCGGCGCGGGTCAGGAGGTCGGCGGCGCCGGCGGCTTGGAGGCGGCGGGCGAGCTCGGCGCCGGCGGCCTCGGGATCCGTGGCGTCGGCCTCGAGGTCGTCGCGGATCCACTCGCTGCCGTCGGGGAGGCCGACGAAGGCGCCGATGCGTAGCGTCGCATCGTCGAGTTCGGCGTGGACGCCGATCGGGGTCGAGCAGCTCGCGTCGAGGCGGGTGAAGCAGGCGCGCTCGGCGCGCAGTTGCGCGAAGGCGCCCTCGTCGTTGATGGCTCGCGCCGCCGCCGCGGTGCCCTCGTCCTCGCTTCGCACCTGGATCGCCAGCGCCCCCTGGCCCGCCGCCGGGACCATCCGCGCGGTCGGCACCCGAAATCCGATCTCCGCCTCGCGCCCCAGCCGCCGCAGCCCGGCGGCGGCGAGGATGATCGCGTCGTAGTCGCCCTCGGCCAACTTGCGCAGGCGGGTGTCGACGTTGCCGTGCAGGTCGAGGACCTGGAGGTCCGGCCGCACCGCCAGGACCTGCGCCCGCCGGCGCAGGCTGACGGTCCCGACCCGCGCGCCCTGCGGCGCGTCCTCGAGCGAGCTGCCTGCGCCGATCCAGGCGTCGGCCGGGTCCTCGCGCTTCGGCACCGCGGCGATCTCCAGCCCCTCGACCTCCTCACCCGGCAGGTCCTTCGCCGAGTGGACGCCGAGGTCGGCGCGGCCGTCAAGCAGCGCCTGCTCGACCGCCCGCACGAACCGCGACTTGTCGCCCGGCTCCCCGTCCGAGGAGACCTCGACCAGCTCGGCCCCGCCGAGCATCTCGGCGACCATCCCGGCCTGGGTCAGGGCAAGCTGACTACCGCGAGTGGCGATCCGCAGCGCCAAGGCCGGGGCTCAGCCCTGGCCGGGGCGCAGCTCGGTGACCTTGCCCGCGGCGTCGGCCTCCGACTCGACCTCGGTCTCGACGTCGAGACCGAACAGCTCGCGCAGCGCGCTCACGTACTGGTAGGCGTCGTCGTGGCCGGCGGCGCGGCGGATGCGCCGGGTCGGCTCGTGCAGGATCCGCGAGGCGATCGCCTTCGCCATCAGCTCCATCCGCGCCCGGTCGGCCTCGCCGAGGTTCTCCCAGCGGTTTTCGTTCTCGGCCAGCACGCGGCGCACGACCTCGTCGCCGTGCTCGCGCAGCGCGGTGATCGTCGGCACCACCTCGAGCGAGGCGAGCCACTTCTGGAAGCGATCGAGCTCGGTCTCGATGATCCGTTCCGCCCGCTTGGCCTCCGCTTCGCGCACGCCCGCGTTCCGTTCGACGATCTGCTGGACGTCGTCGATGTCGTAGACGCTGACCCCGGCGACCTCGCGGCACTCGGGCTCGATGTCGCGCGGCACGGCGATGTCGATCAGCAGCAGCGGACGCGCTTCGCGCTCCGCCATCACCTGCTCGAGACCGTCGCGCTCGATGATGTGGTGCGGCGAGTTGGTGGTGGAGACGACGAGGTCGACCGCGGTCAGCTGCTCGGGCAGGTTCTCGAAGCGGATCGCCTCGCCATCGAAGCGCTGGGCGAGCCCGAGCGCCCGGTCGTGGTGGCGGTTGGCGACGAAGACGGTGTCGACGCCACGGGTGACCAGCGCCCGGGCGACGAGTTCGGCGGTGCCGCCGGCGCCGATCATCAGCACCTTCCGCTCGGAGAGATCCCCGAGGGTCCGCTGTGCCAACTCGACCGCGACCGAGGGGATCGACACCCCACGGACCCCGATCTCGGTCTCCGCCCGCGCCCGGCCCCCGGCGGCGAGCGCGCCGCGGAAGAGGCGGTTGAGGATCGGCCCGGTCGCGCCCTCGACCAGCGCCAGCTCGTAGGCGCGTTTGACCTGGCCCTGGATCTCGGCCTCGCCGATGATCATCGAGTCGAGCCCCGCGGTCACCCGCAGCAGGTGACGGCCGACGTCGATGCCGCGCAGGCTGTAGAGGTGTCCGAGCAGCTCGGTGGGCGGGATGCCGGCCTTGCGGGTGAGCACCCCGAGCGCCTCGGACTCGGCCTCGACCGGGTCGGAGACGACCAGGTAGAGCTCGGTCCGGTTGCAGGTCGAGATCGCCGCCGCCTCGGTGATCGTCTCCGCCTCGGTCAGCTCGCGCAGGGCCGCGACCGCGCGGCCCTCGGTCAGCGAGAGGCGCTCCCGCAGCTCCAGCGGCGCCGTCTTGTGCGACACCCCGAGCGCCAGTATCTCGGACATCAGGCGCCGCCTCCTCTGCTCCCGCCAGGAGCCAGAGAATCGGATATGGATGGCTCCTGGCTCCCGCGTCCGGGGGCGGCCTGGTCGGCGGCAGGAGCGGCGGTGCGCGACTCGGCGATCTCCGCGACCTCACGCAGGTCGCGCTCGATCCGGGCCAGTTTCATGCCCATGATCGCGACGTAGATCAGCAGCAGCAGGACGAAGACGATGTAGGCGCCGGCGACGTACTTGCCGCCGACGTCGTTGGGGATCGACGGAGCGGCGAAAAGCCAGGCCGGCATCAGTGGACCTCCGGGGCGATCCGCGAGGTGGCCGCGGACGTCGGCGCGTCGAGGGCGCGGCGCAGCCGCTTCATCTGGCCCTGGGCGCTCTTCGCCGAGAGCTCGAACTTGACCAGCGTCGTCCACAGCAGCGCCATCGAGCCGATCGCGCAGAGGAAGGTCAGCATCATCGACCCCGGCAGACCGCCTTCGGCGGTGGCGAACACCCGCGGGTGGACCAGCGAGGCCGACGCCCGCACGGCGAGGAAGTTGAGCGGTACGAAGGCGCCGGCGGTGATCGCGAAGACCGAGGCGTAGCGCGCCTGGCGCTGGCGGTCCTCGATCGCGTAGCGGAAGGGGTAGTAGGTCGCGTACAGCAGGAAGACGATCAAGAAGCTGACCAGCGTCGGTTCGTTCCAGACCCACCAGTGGCCCCACGAGCCCTTCGCCCAGATCGACCCGGTGAGCAGGGCGCCGACGGCGAAGATCACCGAGATGTGGATCGAGACGTAGGAGTAGGCGTCGTAGCGCGGATCGTCGCGGCGCAGGTGGAGGACGGCGAAGATCCCACCGACGATGAAGCCGCAGAGCGCCACGATCGCCAGCGGCACGTGCAGGTAGAAGATCTTCTGCAGGAAGCCCTGGTCGGCTTCGATCGGCGCGTAGAAGAAGACCAGCGAGAGCGTGATCGCAAACGCGATGACGGTGGCGATCGAGAGGGGTCTGAGTCCTTTGCCGTACATGCCTGGTGTCCGTCCGGGGGCCGGACGCGGCGGCTCAGTCCTCGAGCAGGAAGTCGAACACCGCGTAGCCCAGCAGGGCGAAGATCAGATCGTATAGACCCAGCACCGTCAGCCAGGTTCCGAAGCGGTGATAAGAGACGCCGCCCAGCAGCATCAGCGGTTCGGTGGCGGCGGTGGCGGCGATCATCAGCGGCACCACGAGCGGCAGCAGGACCAGCGGCACGAGCAGGTCGCGGGCGCGCGAGTTGACCGCCATCGAGGAGATCAGCGTGCCCGTCGCGGCGAGGCCGATGTCGGCGAGGACCAGGACGATGATCAGCGGCGCAAGCGAGGCGGCGCTGGTGAGGAAGAAGAGGGCGAAGATCGGCACCGCGATCAGCTCCAGCGCCGCCAGGTAGACGATCAGCGCCGCGACCTTGGCGGTGAAGAGGACGCTGCGGTCGATCGGGGCGAGGCGGATCGCGTCGAAGCCGCCCTCCTCGCGCTCGGCGACGAAGAGCCGATTGATGCCGAGCACCGCGGCGAAGAGCAGCGTCGCCCAGAGCACCCCGGCGGCGAGGCTGCCGGAGAGGTGGGTGCGGTTGAGGCCGAAGCGGAAGATCACGAACGAGGTGATCGCGAAGAGCGCCATCGCGGGCAGCGACTGCAGGGTGCGCAGCTCGGCCCGCAGGTCCTTGCCGAGGATCGCCGCGAAGGCGGTGCGCGAGGGGGTCACCGGACCGTCGCCGCCTTCTCGTCGATCGCCAGCCGCAGCACCTGGTCGGCCTCCGGCAGGTAGCGGTCGGGGTCGTGGGTGACGACGACGCGGGTGTGGCCGAGGCCGGGGCCGATCAGCGTCTTGGCGATCTCGCGGCCCTCGATGTCGAGGTTCGAGTCGGGCTCGTCGAGCAGCAACAGCTCCGGCTCGTGCAGGACGCAACGGCAGATCGCCAGGCGCTGGCGCATCCCGGCGGAGAACTCATAGGTGCGCTCGTCGCCGCGGTGGGCGAGGTTGACCGCGCTCAGGAGCTCCTCGATCCGGGCATCGGCGCGCGCCCCGGTGATCCCGTGCAGCTTGGCGTGGAAGCGGAGGTTCTCGCGGCCGGTGAGGTCGCGGTAGAGGAGCGGTTCGTGGCCCAGGTAGCCGATCCTGCCGCGCAGCTTCCAGGCCTCGCCGGGGAGCTCGCAGCCGAGCACCCGGACCTCGCCGCCGGTCGGGCGCAGCAAGGTGGCGAGGATCCGCAGCAGCGTCGTCTTGCCGGCGCCGTTGGGACCGAGGACGACGAGCGAGGTGCCCGAGGCGACCTCGAGGTCGAGGCCGTCGAGCGCCGCACGGTCGCCGTAGACGCGGCGCAGCCCGACCAGCTCGATCGCCGGCTCCGCGCCTGTCTCTTCTACAGGGGACACGCCCGCGATTCTGTCGGTTTGCGGTCGGCGTGCGCGGCTAGCCGCGGCGGATGGTGCGGCGGCCGACCCGCAGCAGCGGTCGGGCGCCCTCGCGCAGGGCCTTCGCCCGCACCTCGCCACGCCCGTAGAGCAGCTTCGCCGAGTTGCGCACCGCCTCGCCCAGGGTGCGGTCGTAGGGGTGCCACCAGAAGTCCCGGGTCAGCCCCGGCTCCCAGGCGTTCATCTTGATGTTCACGCACTCGTAGAAGCCGAATTTGGAGTGCGAGCGGCCGAGGCCGGAGCTCTTCACGCCGCCCCAGGAGCATTGGCAGGCGCCGTGGCTGAAGGAGTGGTCGTTGATCCACACCATCCCCGACTCGAGCACCCTGGCGATCCGTTCGCCCCGCGCCCGGTCGCGGGTCCAGACCGAGGCGCCGAGGCCGAACTCGGAGTCGTTGGCGAGGTCGATCGCCTCCCGCTCGGAGTCGACGACGACGATCGGCAGGACCGGCCCGAAGATCTCCTCGCGCATGATCCGCATCTCGTGGGTGACGCCGGTGAGGACGGTCGGGGCGATGAACTTGCCGGGGAGGCCAGGCACGTCGACCGGCCCGCCGCAGAGCTTCGTCGCCCCGGCGGCGACCGCGTCGTCGATCAACTCGACCACGGTCTCGTACTGGGAGTCGGAGGTCATCGGGCCGATCGCCGTCTCCCAGGCCAGCGGGTCGCCGAGCGGCAGGCGCTGCGCCTCGCGCGCCACCCCGGCGACGAAGTGGTCGGCGACCTCGCGCAGCACGTAGACCCGCTCGATCCCCGAGCAGGTCTGCCCGGCGTTGGCGAAGCCACCCCAGATCGCCCCGTCGACCGCGTTCGACAGGTCGGCGTCGGCGCAGACGATCATCGGGTCCTTGCCGCCGAGCTCCAGCACGCTGCCCTTGAGCTGGGACGCGCAGACCTCACCGACGTGGCGGCCGACCTCGACCGAGCCGGTGAAGAAGACCTTGCCCACCGAGGAGCGGGCGAGCGCCTCGCCGACCGGCCCGCCGCCGTGGACGACCCGGACCAAGCCCTCGGGCACCCCACCGCGCTCGAACACCGAGCGGATCTTCTCGCCCAGGAGCGGCGTCAGCGAGGCCGGCTTCAGCACCACGCCATTGCCCGCCATCAGCGCGATCGCCACCTCGCCGAAGGGGATCGACCAGGGGTAGTTCCAGGGCGCGATCACCCCGACCACGCCGAGCGGCTCGTAGGAGAAGTGGCCGCTCTTGGAGAGGGTGAAGGCCTGGGTCATCCGTACCCGCTCGTCGGCGAGGATCTTCGGCCCCGCCTTCGCCACCCAGTGCAGCGCGTCGACGGTCGGCAGCAGCTCCATCGTGTAGGCCTCGACCCGCGGCTTGCCCTGCTCGCGGACCAGCAGCTCGGCGACCTCGTCGATCTCGTCGAGCAGCGCGTCGGCGGCGCGCAACATGTAGCGGGCCCTGTCCTTGGTGGTCAGCTGCGCCCAGGCGGGCTGGATCCGGGCGACCTCGTCGACGACCCCCTGCACCTCGGCCGGGGTGATCGTCGGCACGCTCCCGATCACCTCGCCGGTGGTCGGGCTGCGCGACTCGAGCGTGCCCACCGCTGCCGCTGCCTGCGTGGCGCTCTCCATCGGCACATCTTAGGCCCGCCACCGATCGCCGACGGGACACGGAGGTGCCGCAGGATCGATGCTCATACTCAGGGGATGAGCGACCAGCTCTTCGACACCGGCGACCCGCGGTCCGCGAACGGCGGCGACGGTCCCGAACAGGTCCCCGCCGACGCGCCGCTGGCGGTGCGGATGCGCCCGCGGACCCTCGACGAGATGGTCGGGCAGGAGCACATCGTCGGCGAGGGGTCGGCGTTGCGGGTGGCGATCGAATCGGGCCGGCCGCACTCGGCCATCCTCTACGGGCCGCCCGGGTCGGGGAAGACGACGCTGGCCCGGATCGCGGCGCGGATGGCCGACGGGGCCTTCGAGGAGGAGTCGGCGGTCAACGCGGGGCGGGCGGAGATCCGCGCGGTGATCGAGCGGGCACGCGAGCGCCGGCGCGCCAACGGCCGCGCCACGGTCCTCTTCCTCGACGAGATCCACCGCTTCAACAAGGCCCAGCAGGACGCCCTCCTGCCCGCGGTCGAGGAAGGGCTCCTGACCTTGATCGGGGCGACCACCGAGAACCCCTACTTCGAGGTCAACTCGGCCCTGATCTCGCGCAGCCAGGTCTATGAGCTGGCGCCGCTCTCCCCGGCCCAGGTCGAGGAGCTCCTGCGGCGCGCGCTCGCCGACCCCGAGCGCGGCATCGCCGATCCACCGCCGATCGCCGAGGAGGCGCTGGCGATGCTCGCCGAGCGCAGCGGCGGCGACGCCCGCGCCGCGCTCTCCGGGTTGGAGCGCGCGGTCGAGCGGGCGCAGGGCAAGGAGGTCGATATCGCCGCGATCGAGGACGCCCTGCAGCGGCGGGCGATCGACTACGACCGCCAGGGAGATCGCCACTACGACTTCATCTCCGCCTGGATCAAGTCGACCCGTGGTTCCGACGTCGATGCCTCGCTCTATTACCTGGCGGTGATGTTGGAGGGTGGCGAGGACCCACGCTTCATCGCCCGCCGGATGGTGATCCTCGCCTCCGAGGACATCGGCAACGCCGACCCGATGGCCCTCCTGGTCGCCGACGCGGCAGCCCGCGCGGTCGACCGGGTCGGCCTGCCGGAGGCGGCGCTGAACCTCTCCCAGGCGGCGATCTACCTGGCGCTGGCGCCGAAGTCGAACGCGACGACGACGGCGATCGCGGCCGCCCGGACGGAGGTCCGGCAGAGCGGCGCCCAGACCCCGCCCGACTATCTGCGCGACGCCCATTACCCGGGCGCCCAGGCGCTCGGCCGCGGCACGGGCTACCAGTACGCCCACGATCACCCCGGCAACGTCGCCGCCCAGCAATACCTCCCCGACGGCCTCGCCGACCGCAACTTCTACGAGCCGACCGGCAACGGTCGCGAGAAGGCTTTCGGCGAGCGCCTGGCCGAGTTGCGCAAGCGCCTCGGTCGGTCGTAGCGGTCCGTCGAAATACGTCCGCAGGGCGCAGCGCAACTCCCTCCTGAAAAGGGGTTTATAAGGAGCGGCTTTCCAAGCTAAGCCAGGGAGAGCCGCAACACACCGGCCGGAGGCTCGGACTGGGGGCTTCCGGCCGGGATCAACAGGGGGGAGAGGGCGCCGAGCCCCTTGACTCGGCGCCCTCTCTGATTTGCGTATCTTCTTCTTGTGGGAGACCAGAAGCCCAAGAAGCTGCGGCTCGGCGGGATGGCGCTGCGCAACGGCCTCCTCGTCCACGGCCCGACCCACTGGGCCGCCGCGGTCCGCCGCCCCGATGGCTCGATCGAAGTCGCCTCCGAACGGAAGCCCGAGCTGGTCCCCGGCCTGGTCGCCAAAGCCCCCGGCCTGCGTGGCCCGGTCAAACTCGCCGAGGCGATGCTGGTCCTGCCGCTGGTGCGCAAGCGGATGCGCTCCGCCCGCCTCCCCTTCGAGGACAAGCGCGTGCTCGGCGCCACCGCCGCCACGCTCGTCCTCTCCAGCCTGCTGCGGCGCAACCGGCCCGCCACCGCCGCCCGCGAGGGCCTGATCCAGGCGATCGGGGTCTTCCCTGCCCTCATCGCCCTCTCCGATCGGGACCTCGCCGCCTACCACGGCGCCGAGCACAAGGCGATCGCCGCCTACGAGCAGGGGGTCGAGGACGTCTCCGCGGTGCCCAAAGAGCACGACCGCTGCGGCTCCAACCTGATCGTCCCGATGATGCTGATGTCGGCCGCCGGGACGATCGCGCTCGAGCGCTTCGTCGACAAGCCGTCGAACGCGGCCCGCACCGTCGTCGGCCTGGCCGGCGCCTCGCTCGCGGTCGAGGCCTTCGCCTGGTCGGACCGTCATCACGGCGAGCCGCTGGCCGAGGCCTTCCACACCCCCGGCCGCGAGATCCAGCGCCTCTGGGCGACGAAGGAGCCGAGCCCCGAGCAGCTCGAGGTCAGCCTCGCGGCGATGGCGGAGATCCTGCGCGCCGAGCCCGCCCCGGACACGCGGGCTGCATAGACTCCGCCGCATGTTCGGGCGCATCGACCACATCGGGGTGGCAGTCGAGGATCTCGACGCCGCCATCGGCCTCTACGAGACCAGCTTCGAGATGGAGCTGGTCCACCGCGAGACGGTCGAGTCGCAGGGCGTCGAGGCAGTGCTGCTCGATGTCGGCGATGGCCACGTGGAGCTGCTCGCGCCGCTCGGTCCCGACACCGCGGTGGGCAAATTCCTCGCCCGCTCCGGGCCGGGCCTCCATCACGTCGCCTACGCGGTCGACGACATCGACGCCACCCTGCCGCGCCTCACC
>DATNAG010000089.1:0-18334 GCA_035572835.1 Solirubrobacterales bacterium | reverse complement strand
CGCCAGCACCAGGTGGATGCCGGTGGCGCGCGACTTCTGGGCGAGCCTGATGATCGAGTCCTCGACTTCGGCCGGGGCGACCATCATCAGGTCCGCGAGCTCGTCGATCACGCAGAGGATGTGCGGCAGCGGCGCCTCCCCCGCTTTGCGGCGGATCCGGTTCAGCTCCTCGAGGTTGCGGGCGCGGGCCTGGGACATGACGCCGTAGCGCGTCTCCATCTCGGTGATCAGGTTGGCGAGTACGTTGGCCGCCAGTCGTGGCGAGGTCACCACCGGCGTCAACAGATGTGGGACGTGCTCGTAGTGGTTGAGCTCGACCTGCTTGGGGTCGACCAGCACCAGGCGCACTTCGTTCGGCGAGGACGCCATCAGGATCGAGGAGAGCATCGCGTTGACGCAGGCGCTCTTGCCCGAGCCGGTGGTGCCGGCGACGAGGACGTGAGGCATCTTCGCGATGTCGGTCCAGACCGCGTTGCCGTCGATCCCCTTGCCGAGCCAGGCGACCAGCGGCGAGGACTTCGCCGGGCGGCCGGCGTAGATGTCGCCGAGGCGGACCATGCGGCGTTTGGCGTTCGGGACCTCCACTCCGACCGCCTGTTTGCCGGGGATCGGGGCGAGGATGCGGATGTCGGTCGAAGCCAGCGCGTAGGCCAGGTCGTTGGAAAGCTCGGTGACTTTCTTGACTTTGATGCCGGGCGCGAGGCGCAGTTCGTACAAGGAGACGTGCGGGCCGCTGACGACGCCGACGATCTTCGCCTCGACCCCGAAGTGGCCGAGCGTCTCGATCAGTTTCCGCCCGGTGATCTGCTGGTCGCGCGGGTCGGGTCCCTTGTCGCCCTTGCCGCGCTCGAGCACGCGTGGCGAGGGCAGCTTGTAGTCGATCTCCTCGGAGGTGGTGACGCCGCGGAGGTTGCCCATCGGGGTTGAGGGCTTCGGCGCCTCCTCCGGCCCGTCGGTGAAGAGCTGCGCCACCGGACCGGGCTCGGGGAGGTCAGGCTCGGGCTCCGGATCTGGCTCGGCGGCGACCACCTGGGTCTCGGCCGTCTCCTGCTCAGCCGCGTCGTCGAAGTCGAAAAGACCCGGAGCGAAGATGTCGTCGTCGCTGGGGTCGTCGGCCAGCGCCACGGTCGGCTCGACGTCGTCGTCCTCGGGGTAGTCATGCATCACGTCGGTCTGCGCCACCTTGGTCTCCGCGGTCCGCTCCCCGCGGCGCTGCCGCCATTCCTCCGAACTCTGGCGGGCGGTCCGCGCGGTCGCCTCGCTCGCCCTTGCGCCACCGACGAAGATGAGCTTCAGCCCATGGCCGATCCCGCGCGCCAGCGCCGAGACCGAGGTCCCGGTCAGGAGCATCCCGCCCGCGACCAACATCAAGAGGGCGAAGATGCGTGCGCCGAACGAGCCGAAGAGGTAATCGAGCCCGGTTTCGACCCCGTAGCCGACCTTGCCCCCTTCCCACCCGAAGAACAGCACGAACACCAGGTAGACCCCCGCCGCGACCAGGAAGAGGCCGATCAGGTCGAGATGGCGCTGCTCGAGGCCGTCGAACAGCGTGAATCCGCCCCGAGACTTGGCGGCTTTGCGGCCTTTCGGTTTGGCTTTCGCCTTGCCTTTGGGCTTACGGGCAGGGGAGCGCTTCTGTCGAACGAACACGGGTCCGATTTCGACGTCGCCTCCATATCCCCTGTCGGGTACATGTCGGGTAAGCCGATCAGCAGGCAAACCCGCTCTAAATTCGGCATAAAACCACCGCATAGCGCGCGAAATCGCCTTTAAGATCGGACACATGCTCAGCACCGATCCCGAGGTCCAGCAAGGTGGCCGCGTCCTCGTCGTCGAGGACGACGCCGACATCGCCGACGTCCTGCGCCGTTCGCTGCGCAACGAGGGCTACGAGGTCCGCACCTCCGCCGACGGCGTCGAGGCGCTCGACATGGCGGTCGGGTTCGTCCCCGACCTGGTCGTGCTCGACCTCGGCCTCCCCGGCCTCGACGGGATCGAGGTCTGTCGTCGCCTGCGCCAGGAGGGCGACGTGCCGATCTTGATGCTGACCGCCCGTGCCGAGACCGAGGACCGGGTCACCGGGCTCGACAGCGGCGCCGACGACTACCTGGTCAAGCCGTTCGAGCGCAAGGAGCTCCTGGCGCGGATCCGCGCTCTGCTGCGCCGCCGGCCGCCCCGCGGGGCCGCCTCGCTCGAGGTCGGCGACCTGCAGCTGAACCCCGACACCCGCGAGGTCCACCGCGGCGAGCGCGAAATCGAGCTCACCAACCGCGAGTTCGAGCTGCTCGAGTTCCTGATGCGCAACGAGCGCCTGGTCGTCTCCCGCGAGCGTCTGCTCGACGAAGTCTGGGGCTATGACCCGATGGCGGCGACCAACACGATCGACGTCTTCATCTCCAACCTGCGGCGCAAGCTGGAGGCCGGCGGCGAGCCCCGCCTCCTCCACACCAAACGCGGCGCAGGGTACGTCCTCAAAGACTGATGGTCGGTGCCGCCCGCGACAACACCGCCGCCTGGCTGCGGCGAGTCGCGCATCCCCGCACCTGGCCGGTGCGCTGGCGGATCGCCGGGGTCTCCTCGGGGCTGACCTTGGCGATCCTGATGGTGTTCGGCGGCACGATCGGCCAGATCGCCACCACCCGCATCCGCGACGACTTCAACAACGAGATCCGCGGCGCGGTCGAAGTCCTCTCCTCCGAACTGAAGGTGATCACGCCGCTGGTCGGCAAACAGGAAGTGGTCGGGCCCGAACTGGGGACGTACGTGCTGCCCGACGATGCCTCGGTGCGGGTGTTCAACCGCGCCGGGGTGATCGTCGGCGAAGAAAACGGTGGCAGGCTCGGGCGCCCCGAACGGCGCGGCACGAAGGAAGAAAACGGGATGCGGGTGGAGACCGAAGTCCTCCGCGACAAGGAAACCGGGGTGATCACCGGCTATGTCCAGTACGGCCGCAGCACCGCCCACGTCGACGACACGATCGACCGGATCTGGCTGCTGATCGGTGCCGGGATCCTCGGCGGGACGTTGCTCGCCTGCCTGGCCGGGGTGGCGATCGCGAGCCGCGCGATGCGCCCGATCGCGGCGCTGACCGCGAGCGCCAAAGAGATCTCCGAGACCCGTGACACCTCGCGCCATATGCCCGAACCGCCGGTCGAGGACGAGGTCGGCGAACTGGCGAAGACGCTGGAGCAGATGCTGCGCTCGCTCGACGCCGCCCGGGCCGAGCGCGAGACGGCCCTGCAGCAGCAGCGCGAGTTCGTCGCCGACGCCTCCCACGAGCTGCGCACGCCGCTGACCAGCGTGCTCGCCAACCTGGAGCTCCTCCAGGCTTCGCTCGGCGGCGCCGAGCAGGCCGAAGACCGCGAGGTCGTCGACTCGGCCCTCCGCTCCTCGCGGCGGATGAGCCGTCTGGTGTCGGACCTCCTGCTGCTCGCCCGCGCCGACGCCGGACGACTCGCGCCCCACCGCCGCATCGACCTCGCCGAAGTCGCCGGCGACGCGGCGGCCGAGGCGGCGCCGCTGATGGGCAACCGCCGTTTCGTCATCGACAACGACCGACCGCTGCGGGTCGAAGGCAGCGCCGACGAGCTCCACCGAATGGTCCTCAACCTGCTCGACAACGCCGCCCGCCACACCCCCGACGGGGCGACGATCTCGCTCACCCTCTCCCGCCAGGGCGCCTACGCCGTGGTCGAGGTGGCTGACGACGGCCCCGGCATCCCGACGGCGATGCGGACCCAGATCTTCGACCGCTTCGTGCGCGGAGAAGGCCCCGCCGACACCGCCCGCGGCACCGGCACCGGACTCGGCCTGGCGATCGTCAGCGCCGTCGCCACCTCCCACGACGGCAGCGTCGAAGTCATCGACTCGCCTTCGGGCGGCGCGCTCTTCCGCGCCCGCATCCCGATCGCGGAGACCGAGGGCGCAGAAAAGCATTCAAGTTCGATCTTTTAGGGATGCTTTAGGACGCGGGCGTAAATTCACCCGTGGACGAGACACTAGCCCGCCGGGATTCTCCCCAGACACATGTCCCGGCGGGCTTTTTCCTGGTACGGCGTGAGGGCGCCTCGCTGTGTCCTCGGTCGTTCGGTTCGGGTCACGCACTGGAGTGCGCTCCCCTCACCTCACTGACCCCCGCTGAAAGCGGGGTGTGAGCCCGAAGGGCGAATTCCTTGCGAGGCTGGCTCACGCCGCCCCAGGATCCGTCGGAAAGTGGTCAGACCTGGATCACTACCGGCAGGATCATCGGGCGGCGGCGGAGGCGCTGCCAGACGAACTTGCCGATCGTTTCGTGGAGGTCCTCCTGGATCAGGTCGGACTCGCGGGTGCCCGCCTCGGCGGCGTCCTCGAGCGCGTCTTCGACCATGTCCTTGAGGTCTTCCAGCAGACTGTCCTCTTTCTCGACGAAGGGGACGCCGCGGAGGATCACCTCCGGATCGGCGACGATCGAGCCGTCGTCGCCGGAGACCGTGACCACGACGATGAAGATGCCGTCGGCCGAGATCTCGCGACGGTCGCGTAGGGCGGCGTCTTCGGGATCGCCGATGCTGACCCCGTCGACGTACATCCTGCCGACGTGCTGGTCCTCGCCGAAGCGGGCGCCATTCTCGTCGATTTCCAGCGGCAGACCGTTGCGTCCCTTGAAGATGTTCTCCTTCGGGATCCCGACCGATTCGGCCAGGTCGGCGTGCAGCCGGATCCGCTGGAAGTCACCGTGGACCGGCAGCACGTAGCGCGGCTTGGTCAGGTTCAGCATCAGTTTCAGCTCCTCGCGGGAGCCGTGGCCGGAAGCGTGGATCGGCGCGTCCCTGGCGGTGATCACGGTCGCCCCGATCTCGTAGATGCGGTCGATCGTCTCGTTCACGGCGCGCTCGTTGCCGGGCACCGAGGTGGCCGAGAAGACGACCGTGTCGCCGCGGTGCAGCTGCACGTCGCGGTGGTCGTTGTTGGCCATCCGGCGCAGCGCCGAGAGTGGCTCACCCTGGCTACCGGTGGAGATCACGACGACTTTCTCGTCGGGGAAGTTCTCGATCTCGCGCGGCTGGATGAAGACTCCCTGTGGCGCTTTGGCGATCCCCAGGTTGGAGGCGATGTTGAAGTTCTTGCGCATCGAGCGGCCCACCAGGGCGACTTTGCGGTCGAGTGCGACCGCGGCGTCGATCACCTGCTGGACGCGGTGGATGTTGGAGGCGAAGGAGGTGACGATGATCCGTCCTTCGCACTGGGAGAACTGCCGCAGCAGGCCCGGGCCGACGCTCGACTCGGAGGGCGCGACCCCCGGCCGGTCGGCGTTGGTCGAGTCGCCGGCGAGGAGCAGCAGGCCGTCGCGACCGATCTCGGCCAGCCGCGAGATGTCGGCGGGCCGTTTGTCGACCGGCGTCTGGTCGAACTTGTAGTCGCCGGTCATCAGCATCGAGCCGAGCTCGGTGGTGATCAGCACGCCGCGCATATCGGGGATCGAGTGGGTGAGGTGGACCAGCTCCAGCTGGAACGGCCCGCGTTTCACCTTCTCCCCCGCCGGCAGCTCCTCCAGCGGCGCCTTGTCGCCGAGCTTGTGCTCGTCGAGCTTCGAGCGGACCATGCCGATCGTCAGCAGGCCGCCGTAGATGACCGGCGGCATGCCGATCTCGCGCAGCACGTAGGGCAGCGCGCCGACGTGGTCCTCGTGGCCGTGCGTGAGCACGATCGCCTCGATGTCGTCGGCGCGGCCGCGCAGGTAGGAGAAGTCGGGCAGGACGAGGTCGATGCCGTGCATCTCCGCCGTCGGGAACATCAATCCGGTGTCGACGATCACGATCTTGCCGTCGTATTCGACGACCGTCATGTTCTTGCCGATCTCACCGAGGCCGCCCAGGGGCAGCACTCGCAGGGTCTTACTAGGCACTGGGTAACTCTTTCTGTTCGAAGTTAGAAGTCGTTCAGCCGGCGGCGACGGAGAGCCCGATGCTCTCCAGTGCCACCCGCACCGCCGCCCGCTGTTCGGGGTCGGCGGAGACCAGCGGCAGACGCAGCCGGTCAGGGGCGAGGCCGAGCATCTGCAGCGCGGCCTTCAGCGGGATCGGGTTGGTCGTCACCGAGAGGCCCTCGTAGACAGGGCCCAATTCGGCGTCGATCTCCCGCGCCCGCTCCAAGTCGTTGTCCTGCGCGGCGTCCCACATCGCGCGCATCTGGTCGCCGACCACATGGGTGGCGACGCCGATCACGCCCGCGCCGCCGAATTCCAGCACCCGCAGAAAGGTGTTGTCGTTGCCGGCCAGGATGTCGAGGCCGTCGATCGGCCCCAGTTCGTCGTCGTTGGCCTGCTTCACGGCGACGATGTTGTCGACCGCGGCAAGCTCGCCGAGCAGGCCGGTGTCGGCGTTGACGATCACCCGCGATGGGATGTTGTACATGATCATCGGCAGGTCCGGGACGGCGGCGGCGACCGTTTCGAAGTGGGCCCGGATCCCGGCCGGGTTGGGCTTGTTGTAGTACGGCACGACGACCAGCGAGGCGTCGGCGCTCGCATCGGCGGCCATCTTGGTCAGTTCGCAGGAGTGCCGGGTGTCGTTGGTGCCGGTGCCGACCACGAGCGGGACCTCGTCGCCCACCTCCTTGCGGATCGCGCGGAGGAGCTCGATCGTCTCGCCGTCGGTCAGGGTCGGGCACTCACCGGTCGAGCCGGCGATCACCAGCCCGTTGGAGCCATGCTCGAGCAGGTGCGCGGCGAGCCGGCGCGCGCCGTCGTTGTCGACCGCACCGCTCTCGTCGAACGGCGTCGCGATCGCGGTGAGGACTCCTCGCAGCTCCTTCATCGTCACCAGTCTAGAGGAGCTTCTCGAGCCCGACGGTGAAGTGATCGGGTAGCTCCCCCACCTTGCGCACCGCCAGGACCACGCCGGGCATGAAGGAGTGGCGGTCGATCGAGTCGTGACGGATCGAGAGGGTCTGGCCGGGGCCGCCGAAGATCACTTCCTGGTGGGCGACCAGGCCGGGCAGCCGCACCGAGTGGATCGGCCGGTGGACGTGGCCGCCGGCGGCATCGATCAGCTCGGCCGTCCGCGCCGCCGTCCCCGAGGGCGCGTCGAGCTTCTGGTCGTGGTGCAGCTCGATGATCTCCGTCTCCGGCATGTGCGGGGCGATCGTCTGGGCGACGACCATCATCAGCACCGCGCCGATCGCGAAGTTCGGGGCGACGAAGCAATTCGCCGCGGAGGCCTCGGCGGCAGCCTTCGCTGCCTCGAGGTCGAATCCGGTAGTCCCGACGACCACGTGGACCCCTGCCCCCAGGCACTCCTCGACGTTGGCGAGCGCCGTGTCGGGGATGCTGAAGTCGACGACGACGTCGGCCTCGCCGAGCACGTCGGCGAGGCCGACGCCGAGGCTCGGGTCGGCCCGCCCCGTCAGCTCCAGGCCTTCTGCCCCTTCGACCGCCTCACAGACCGTCGCGCCCATCCGCCCGGCGGCGCCGGAGACGGCGACCCTGATCATGCCGCGACCAGGGCCTCGCTGACCGGCGCCAGCGCCGCTTTGAAGCGGTTTTCGTCGGTCCCGACGCAGGCCGCCGAGAGGCGGTCCTCGGCGTAGAGCTCGGCCGCCAGCTCGGTCAACTGGTCGACCTCGACCGCGTCGACTTTGTCGAGCATCTCATCGAGCTCTTCGATCGGCAGCCCGAACAGGGTGGCGCGGGAGATCCGGGTCATCCGCGCCGCGGTCGACTCGGAGGAGAGGACGAGCCTCCCCTTGACGCTCTCCTTGGCCCGGTGCAGCTCCTCGGCGGTGACCGACTCGGAGCGCAGCCGCCCGAGCTCGGTGCCGATGATCGCGCAGGCCTCCTCGACGTTGTCCTCGCGGGTGCCGACGTAGGTGGCGACCAGGCCCTGGTCGGTGAACTGCTCGTTGTAGGAGCCGACCGAGTAGGCCAGCCCGCGCTTCTCGCGCACCTCGCGGAAGAGCCGCGAGGAGGTCGAGCCGCCGAAGATGGAGTCGAGCACGGCGAGCTGGAAGCGACGCTCGTCGTGGCGGTCGATCCCAGGCGCGCCGAAGCAGATGTGGTACTGCTCGGTCTCCTTCGCGAGGAAGCAGAGCCGCGGCGGCTCGGTCAGCGCCGTCGCCGGGGCGACGCCGCCGCCTTCGGCGGGCGGATGGACAAGCTTCTCGGCCAGGGCGACGATCGCCTCGTGGTCGAGGTGCCCGGCCGCGCCGACGACGATTTCCGACCCGGTGTAGCGGGCGTGGTGGTAGCTCTCGATGTCCGGGATCGGGATGTTGGCGATCACGTCGGCCTCGCCGAGCACGCGGCGGCCGAGCGGATGGCTGCCGAAGACGGCCTCGGCGAGCACGTCGTGGACGCGATCCTGGGGCTCGTCGTCGTACATCGCGATCTCCTCGATCACGACCTGGCGCTCGGAGTCGATTTCGGGGTAGGTCGGGGCCAGCATCATCTCCGCGAGCAGGTCGAAGACCTCCTCGGTGTGCTCGTCGAGGAAACGGGCGTGGAGGTGCGTGGTCTCCTTGCCGGTCGCCGCGTTGACCGAGGCGCCGAGCCCGTCGAACTGCTCGGAGATCTCGATCGCCGAGTAGCGCGCCGTCCCCTTGAACAGCAGGTGCTCGAGGAAATGCGAGACCCCGGCCTGTGCCGGGGTCTCGTTACGCGATCCGGTGCGGACCCAGAGGCCGAGCGCGACCGAGCGCACCGAGGGAACCTCCTCGGTGACCACCCGGACGCCGGAGCCCAGGGTCGTGACGCGAGCGCTCAATTACGGCGCTCCCGTTCGCGACCGCGTCCACCGCGATCACGGTCACGACCGCCACGCCCGCCGCGATCTCCACCGCGGTCGCCGCCGTTGCGACGGCCGCCGTCGCCGGAGCCGACCGAGGCCAGTTCCTCCGGCGATTTGCCGGCGACCGAGGGGTCGTCGGAGAGGCGCAGGCCGATCCGGCCGCGCTCCTTGTCGACCTCGACCACGGTGACGTCGATCAGGTCGCCGCTGGAGAGGACATCGTCGACCGAGTCGACCCTCTCCCCCGGTTTCACGTTGGAGATGTGGAGCAGACCATCGGTGCCCTTGACCAGCTCGACGAAGGCGCCGAAGGTGGTCGTCTTGACGACTTTCGCCGCGTTGTAGCGATCGCCGATTTCGGCCTCCTTGGTCATCGAGGTGATCCGCTGCACGACGCCGTCGACGAGTTCGCCGGTCGGCGCGTAGACCCGCACCGTGCCGTCGTCCTCGACGTCGATCTCGGCTTCGAACTCCTCGCAGAGCCCGCGGATCGTTTCCCCGCCTTTGCCGATCACGGCCCCGATCTTCTCCGGGTCGATCTTGATCGACTCGATCGCCGGGGCGTGGGGCGAGAGCTTCTCGCGCGGCCCGTCGATCGCCTCGGCCATTTTCCCGAGGATGAACATCCGGCCCTTGTTGGCCTGCTCGAGCGCATCACGCAAAATGTCAAAGGTGACGCCGGTGATCTTGATGTCCATCTGCAGGGCGGTGATCCCGTCCGCGGTGCCGGCGACCTTGAAGTCCATGTCGCCGAGGTGGTCCTCGACGCCGGCGATGTCGGTGAGGACGATGTAGTCGTCCCCCTCCTTGATCAGGCCCATGGCGACGCCGGCGACCGGTGCGCTGACCGGGACGCCCGCCGCCTGCAGCGCCATCGAGGAGGCACAGACGGAGCCCATCGAGGAGGACCCGTTCGACTCGAGCGTCTCGGAGACCACCCGGATCACGTACGGGAACGACTCTTCGTCCGGGATCGTCGCCGCCAGGGCCCGCTCGGCGAGCGCGCCGTGGCCGATGTCACGCCGCTTCGGGCCGCGCATGAAGCCGGCCTCTCCCACCGAATAGGGCGGGAAGTTGTAGTGGTGCCAGAAGCGTTTCGTGGTCACCAGGCCGAGCGTGTCGATCCGCATGTCCATCCGCGTCGTCCCGAGGGCGACGTTGGAGAGGATCTGCGTCTCGCCACGGGTGAAGAGAGCCGAGCCGTGGACGCGCGGGGAGATGTCGACCTCGGTCTCGATCGGCCGGATCTCGTCCTGGGCGCGGCCGTCGGGGCGCTTCTTGTCGACGGCGATCGCCTTGCGGATCGTTTCCTTCTCGATCGTGTCGAAGGCGGTCTTGACGTCGTCGCGACGTTTGACCTCCTCGTCGGTGTCGCCCTTCGGCGCCAGAGCCTCGACGGCCTGCGCCTTGACGTTGTCGATCGCCTCGTAGCGCTCGAGCTTGCCCTCGGTCGCGATCGCGTCGACCAGGGCCTGGCCGAACTGGCCGCGGACCTCGTCGAGCAGGGAGCCGTCGAGCTCCACCACCTGGTGATCGATCTTCTCCTTGCCCGCCTTGTCCTGCAGCTCCTGCATCGCGGCGGTCAGCTTCTTGATCTCGCCGTGGGCGATGTCGAGGGCGTCGAGGATCTCGGCCTCGGTGACGCCCTGGGCGCCGGCCTCGACCATCAGGATCGCCTCGTCGGTGCCGGCGACGATCAGGTCGAGGTCGAGTTCCTCGTGCGTCTCCTCCGGCGGGTTGATGACGAAGTCACCCTCGAGTTTGCCGATCCGGACCGCGCCGACGTGCTTGGCGACCGGCACCGGCGAGATCGCCAGCGCGGCGGAGGCGCCGTTCATCGCCAGGATGTCGTACGGGTGCACCCCGTCGACCGACATCGGCATCGCGACCAGCTGGGTCTCGTAGTGCCAGCCACCCGGGAAGAGGGGGCGGATCGGCCGGTCGATCATGCGCGCGGTGAGCGTCGCTTTCTCGCTCGATTTGCCCTCGCGACGGAAAAACGAGCCGGGGATTTTGCCCGCGGCGTACATGCGCTCCTCGACGTCGACGGTGAGGGGAAGGAAGTCCACGTCGCGAAGGCCGCCGATCGTGGCGGTGTTGAGGACCATCGTGTCGCCGCTGCGAACCACGACTGCGCCGCTCGCCTGCTTCGCGAGTTTGCCGGTCTCGAAGGAAATCGTGCTGTCGCCGACATCCGCCGTGACACGGGTCACGTTAAACCTGCTCATTCGTATTTTTACCTCCGGCCACCCGGATGGCGGCCATAGCTTTCTTACAGAACTCTCGTTCCTATTCCCTTCACAGGGTACAACCCCTGGCCCAGCGGCGAAACCAGGCCGGATCGGCGTCCAGGTTGCAGCGCGGTGCGGGTTCGCGGTTTGGTGATGATCTCGAACGGTCAGAAAATTGCGCGGTTCGAAACTTGCTCTATACGTGAATAAGGAACCACGCAGATTCTGAGCGGTGGGGTTCTCGGCGTTTCTGTGACGATCCGCTTGAGCCCGGCCGCCTCGGCGGCGGCCACAGCCTGCCCGGTCGCCGCCGAGATGGCCGCGGCCTTGGCGTCCCGCGCGCTACGCCGCGAGGGCCTGGCGGACGATGTCGGGGCCGGGGAACTCCCCCGGGCTCGGCGACTCGTAGGTCCAGGCGACCTTGCCGTCCTCGTCGATGAGGACCAAGGTGCGGTTGGCGATGCCGGCAGCGTCGATGTAGGAGCCGAACGCCTTGGCGACCGCACCCTTCGGCTCGAAGTCGGAGAGCAGCACGGTGTCGATCCCGAGCTTCTCCTGGAAAGCCTTGTGGGCGTACGGACTGTCGACGCTGAGGCCGACGAGGGTGATGCCGGCGTCGGCGAGCTCGCCCTTGACGCCCTCCTGGTAGATGGAGAGCTGGTCCGAGCAGACCGGGCTGAAGTCGAGCGGGTAGAAGGCGATCAGGACCTTGTGGCCCTTGAAGTCGGCGAGCGAGACCTCTTCCCCGTCCTGGTCTTTGACGGTGAAGTCGGGAGCCGCGTCGCCTACCGCGATCATCGTCGGGCTAGCGCCGCAGGCCGAGATCGGCGACCAGGGCGCGGTAGCGCTCGAGGTCGGTCCGTTCGAGATAGCGGAGCATCCGCCGCCGCTTGCCGACCAGCATCAGGAGGCCACGGCGCGAATGGTGATCCTTGGCGTGGGTCCGCAGGTGATCGGTCAATTCGTTGATCCGCTCGGTCAGCAGCGCGACCTGGACCTCGGCCGAGCCGGTGTCGCCATCGCTGCGGCCGTATTTGCCGATCAGCTCAGTTTTTTTCTCTTTGGTGAGGCTCATCTCGTAAAAAGCGCGGCCCTCTCGGGTCGCGGCTCGCAGCAAGGTAGCACAGCGAGGCTCGCGGTCAGCGCCCGAGGTCGAAGACGAACAACCCGATCCCGGCGCCGACTTTCGGCTTGCTCGGGCTGGTGACCCGGCTGCCGACCAGCACATGGCCCTGACCGTCGACGAGGAGCGAGACTGCATCCACCTTGCCCGCCTTGCCGACCGTGGGGATCGCGATCCCGCCCTGGCCGAAGCCCCGGACCGGTGCCCCGGTCGCGGTGTAGCGTTCGAGTCCGGAGTCGGCGAGGACGAGGACCGAGCCACCGCCGGTCACCGCGACCGGTCCCGCCTCCTTGGCCCCCGAGATCCGTACGGCGCCGTTTCTTTCCGAACGAGGTGTCGATCGCGCCGGCGCTGGTGTAGCGGCGGATCGGCCCTTCGGATTCGCTCGTCACCGTCCGCCCCGCAGCGTCGATCGCGAGCGATATCGGCGTCTTCGGAACTTCGACGAAGGCGCCGTTGCCGAACGTCGTATCGAGCTGGCCGCTCGGGGTAAGGCGGGCCAGGTGGCCGACGATCGGCGGATCGCTCGAGGCGGGGACCTGGCAGGTGCTCGACTCTCCGGCGACCTCGATCGACCCGTCCGGCCCGATCACCGGGGCGGTGGTGTCGGCGAGCTGGCCCTGGCCGCCGAAGAGGAAGATCCCGCCGTGCCCGAAGGTCGGATCGAGCGCGCCGCCTTCCGTGAATCGGACGACGGACGCCGAGCTGAAGGAGCCGCCAGAGAAGGTGCCGCCGTAGAGCGCCGCGACCGAGAGCACCACCTGGCCGGTCGGAGCGACGGCAACGCCCCGCACGAAGGGCAAGGCCGGCTGGCCGAAGACGCCTTCGGCGCTATAGGGAACCGTCGCCGTCGCGTAGCCGGACCCGGAGCTGCCGAAGGACGTGTCGGGGACCCCGGTCGGGAGGAACCGCCAGGCGACGACCGGTCGCCCGGGGGTGACGCTCGCTTCCTGCCCGGCGACGATCAGGCGCCCGCTCGCGTCGGCGGCGATCGCCTCGACTTCGACGCCGCCGCCACCGGCGAGACGCGGAAGCACGAGGCGCCCGTTGCTGCCGAAGCTCTTGTCGACCGCGCCGTCGGGATCGAAAGCGATGACGCTCGCTTCCTGGCCGTTGTATCTGGCGAGGACGTAGATCATGCCGTTGCCGCCGCGCGCCACCTGCACGTCCGTATAGGCCCACAGCTTCTGCTTGACGTTCACGTTCTGCGTGATCGTCTTGCCCTTGCTGCCGAAGCCTGGGTCGGGCGCGCCCGGCTTGGCGAAGGCGCTCGGGACCAGCCAGAGCGCGGCCGCGATCACCAGCAGAGCGGCGCAGATGGACGGGACGATGGAGTGACGCGAGTCCGGTTTCACGATCGGTCAAACCCGACCGTTCGCGAGGAGTTGCGCGCAGCGTCCCGGAAACTGGACGAGAGATCGGGCGTCAGCCGCCGCGGGCGGCGGCCTCGGTGAAATCGGCGCAGATCCGACGGGCGTCGTCGACGTCGCGATGCATCTGCTCGATCAGCGCGCCGACGTCGTCGAAGGCGAGCTCGGGTCGCAGGCGCTCGACGAAGGCCACCCGCAGGGTCTGGCCGTAGAGGTCGCCGGAGTAGTCGATCAGGTAGGTCTCGACCAGGATGCCGAGGTCGGAGTCGAAGGTCGGTCGGGTGCCGACGCTGACCGCCGCCGGGTGGCCGTTGGCGAAGGCCGCGTAGACGCCGAATCCAGGCGTGACGAGGCGCGGGTCGGGAACGATGTTGGCGGTCGGGAAGCCGAGGTCGCGGCCGCGCTGGTCCCCCTTCACCACTTCCCCCTCGAGCATGTAGGGGACGCCGAGGCAGCGGCGCGCGCCCTCCATGTCGCCGGCCGCGATCTGGGCGCGGATCCGCGAGGAGGAGACGGTCTCGCCATCGACCTCGACCATCCGCTGGATCCGGGTCTCGAACTCGGGGTGCGCGGCGAGCATTCCCGGGGTCCCCCGCGCCTTGGCGCCGAAGTGGAAGTTCTCGCCGACCGCGACCCGGCGCGCTCCCAGCTTCTCGACCAGGGCGTATTGGATGAAGTCCTCGGCGCTGCGGTGGGAGAACTCCTCGTCGAAGTGGATCACGACCAGCTCCTCCACCCCGAGGCCCTCGATCACGTCACGCTTCACCCCGGGCGAGTTGATCAGCTTCGGCGCCGCCTCCGGTCGCAGCACTTCGAGCGGGTGCGGCTCGAAGCTGAGCACCGTGTCGGCACCCTCGATCACGGCCCGGTGGCCGAGGTGGACGCCGTCGAAGGTGCCGATTGCGACGTCGCGGGCGCGCGGGCTTGCCTCCTCGAGCGGCGTGACCTTGATCGACATCAGTCGGACATTCTCACCGAAGCGCGTCGCCGACCGCCGGGACCAGCTCGGCGACCTCGGCGATCGGCACCTCGCGCCCGGCGTCATCGACCCGGAACGGGCCCACCGCGACACGGCGCAGATCGGAGCAGTAGGCGTCCTGGAGGGTCTCGATCAGCGTGCGCACGTAGGTGCCGGCGCTGCATTCGATCTCGTAATGGGCGAAGCGATCGCCCGAGCCGGCCTCCTCCCCCGCCGCGAGGAGCTCGGCTCGGTGTACCTCGACGTCGCGCTGCGGCGTCACCACGGTCTCGCCCCGGTGGGCTTTCTTGTAGAGGCGCTCGCCGCCGACCCGCACGGCCGAGGTCATCGGCACCCGCTGGCGCACCGTCCCGGTCGGCAGCTCGAGCGAATCGGGGACGCGCCCGGTCTCGGTCAACTCGCCGTCAGGGTCGCCGGTGGTCGAGGTCCAGCCCAGCCGCGCGGTCGCCAGGTAGGTCTTCCTCAGCCCGACCAGGAAGCGCTGCAGGCGGGTCGCCCCGCCCGTCAGAATCAGCAGGAGGCCGGTGGCGAAGGGGTCGAGCGTGCCCGCGTGGCCGGCTTTGACGCCGCGTTCGCGCCGCACCTGGGCGACCACGTCGTGCGAGGTCTTCCCGGCTGGCTTGTCGAGCAGCAGCACCGCGCCGGCGTCATCGACGGCGGCCACGGCTCAGGCGCTGAGCTGCTCGGTGACCTCGCCGCAGAGGAACTCGACCAGCTCGGGGAGCTCGAGATCGGTGGAGAACCCGGCGGCGCGTTTGTGGCCGCCTCCCCCCTGCTTGCGGGCGATCGCCGAGACGTCGACGTCGCCCTCGCTGGAGCGCAGGCTCACCTTGCGGGCGGCGCGGCCGCGGTTGCCGAGATCGCGGATCACGGCGGCGACCTTGGTCCCCTCGATCGAGCGCAGGTGGTCGATCACGCCCTCGGTCATCTCCTCGCCGGAGCCGGTCGCGACGTAGTCCTCGGCGGTGATGTAGCTGGTCACCAGCCGATTGCCGCAATGGCGTTCGACCCCGTCCAGCGCCCGCGCCACCAGGCGCAGCTTCTCGATCGGAACGTTCTCGTAGAGGCGCCGGTAGGTGTCGTCGACGTCGACCCCGGCGTCGATCAGCTCGGCCGCCACGCGGTGGGTGTGGGCGTTGGTGTTCTCGTACATGAATTTGCCGGTGTCGGTGATCAGCCCGACGTAGAGCGGCATCGCCATCTCGGCGTCGATCTGCACGCCGAAGACGTGGGCCAGGTCGTAGACGATCTCGGCCGTGCAGGACGCCCCTGGGCAGACGAGGTTCACGTCGCCGAAGCGGGTGTTGTCGTGATGGTGGTCGATGTTGAGCTTGCGGTGACCGCCTTCGGTCAGGAACTCGACCGGCATCCGGTCGATGTTGCCGCAGTCGAGGAAGACGATCACCCGGTCGGCCATGTCGGCGGGAGCCTCATGGAAGACCTCCTCCAGCGGCAGGAAGCGGTACTCGATCGGCAGCGGAAACTCCTTCGCGGCGAGGAACATCACCGAGTCCTTGCCGAGCTTCTGCAACAGGTGGTGCATGCCGAGCAGCGAGCCGAGCGCGTCACCGTCCGGGCCCTCGTGGGTGGTCAGCAGGAAGCGGTCATGGGCGCGCAGCTCGGCGAGCATGGCCTCGAAGTCGGACCCCATGGTCACGTCGGAGGTGAAGGTGGTCGTCACCTCGCTCATCGCCCCTCGTCCTCCTCGTCGAGGAGCCGGGAGATCCGTATGCCCTTCTCGATCGTGTCGTCGTAGTGGAAAGTCAAGGTCGGAGTTCGCTTCATCCTCATCTCGGCCGCGATCCGCCCCTGGATCACCCCGTGCGAGGAACGCAAGGCCTCCAGCGTAGCGTCGCGCTCGGTCTCGTCGCCCAGAACGCTCACAAAAACCTTTGCGGTACGCAGGTCCGGGCTGGTTTCGACCCCGGTCACCGTGATAAATCCAAGACGAGGATCGGAGAGTTCCGTGACGGTGGCGGCGACCACCTCGCGAAGCGCCTCATCGACCCGCCGCATCCGAGCGCCGGCCATCGCTAGCGCCGTGCCCGGTGGGATTCGGCCGGTTCTGGCGCAACGCCATCGGGCACGGCGCTCAACACCTACTCGAGGGTCTGCTCGACCTGTTTGGTCTGGAAGAACTCGATCACGTCGCCCTCTTTGACGTCGGCGTAGCCGTCGAGCACGATGCCGCACTCCTGGCCCTCGTCGACTTCGGCGACATCGTCTTTGAAGCGCCGCAGCGAGGCGAGTTTGCCGGTCCAGACCACGGTGCCTTCGCGCAACAGGCGGACGCTGGCGGCACGCACGGCCTTGCCCTCGGCCACCTGGCAACCGGCGATGCGGCCCACTTTGGAGGCTTTGAAGGTCTCTTTGACGACGACCTCGCCGACCGTCTCCTCGACCTCGAGCGAGTCCAGCAGGCCCTCCATCGCGTTACGCAGGTCTTCGGTGATTTTGTAGATGACCGAGTAGGTGCGGATATCGACACCCTCGCGATTGGCGGCGCGGCGGGCATCGGCCAGCGGCCGCACGTTGAAGCCGATGATGATCGCCTCGGAGGCCGAGGCCAGCATCACGTCGGACTCGTTGATCCCACCGGTCTGCGAATGGATGATGTTGATCGCGACCCGTTCCTGCGGCACTTTCGCGAGCTCGTCCTGGAGCGCCTCCAGGGAGCCGGCGACGTCGGCCTTGAGCACGATGTTGAGCTCCTTGATGTCGCCCGCCTGGGCCCGGGCGAAGACCTCGTCGAGGCTGACTTTGCGGGCGTTGCGACGGGCCAGCTGCTCGCGCTGGAGACGATCGGCGCGCTCCTGCGCCTGGCGGCGGGCTTCGCGGTCGTTGTCGACCGTCTGCACGAACTCGCCGGCGTCGGCGACGCCGTCGAATCCCAGGACCTCGACCGGCATGCCGGGAACCGCTTCGGCGACGACCTCGCCGCGGAAGTCATGCATCGCCCGGACCCGGCCCCACTGCGGGCCGGCGACCAGCGAGTCGCCGACGCGGAGGGTGCCGCGGGAGACCAGCACGGTGACCACCGGGCCGCGACCCGGGTCGAGCTGGGACTCGATCACGTTGCCGGAGGCAGGCGCGTTCGGGTTGGCCGCGAGTTCCTCGAGCTCGGTGACCAGAAGGATGTTCTCGAGCAGATCGTCGAGCCCCTGGTGGGACTTCGCCGAGACGTCGCAGAAGATCGTGTCGCCGCCCCATTCCTCCGGGGTGATGTTCTCCTGGGCGAGCTCGGTGCGGACCCGTTCCGGGTTGGCGCCCTCTTTGTCGATCTTGTTGACCGCGATCAGCATCGGCACATCGGCCGCGCGGGCGTGGTCGATCGCCTCTTTGGTCTGCGGCATGACCCCGTCGTCGGCGGCGACCACGACGACCACCACGTCGGTGACCTTGGCGCCGCGGGCGCGCATCGCGGTGAAGGCGGCGTGGCCCGGGGTGTCGAGGAAGGTGATCGTCTTGTCGCCGTGGTGGACCTGGTAGGCACCGATGTGCTGGGTGATGCCGCCGGCCTCGCCCGCGGCCACCTCGGTCTCGCGGATCGCGTCCAGCAGCGAGGTCTTGCCGTGGTCGACGTGGCCCATGATCGTGACCACCGGCGGCCGGTCGACCAGGTCCTCCTCGGCGTCGGCGAACTCCGGTTCCTCGGGCTCCTCGTCGGCGGCGCGGACGATCTCGATCTTGCGGTCGTACTCGTCGGCGATCGCCCGGATCGACTCGTCGGTGAGCGTCTGGGTGAGCGTCGCCATCTCGCCCATCATCATCAGTTTTTTGATCACCTCGGCCGGGGCCAGGCCGATCGCCTCGCCCAGCTCACGCACGGTGGCGCCGGAGTTGACCTTGGTCGCCTCGGGCTCGACCGG
>DATNAG010000088.1:0-38911 GCA_035572835.1 Solirubrobacterales bacterium | reverse complement strand
TGACGGTCCATGCCGAGGTTGCGCGCCGCGCCGTCCAGATAGGAGGTGACGATGTTCCAGGCGATCCGGCCGTCGGTCAGGTGATCGAGGGTGCCGAAGCGGCGGGCGAGCGCGTAGGGAAGCTCGTAGGTCGCCGAGACGGTGATGCCGAAGCCGAGCTTCTCGGTCACCGCGGCCATCGCCGACACCGGCACCACCGGGTCGTGGACGGGGATCTGCATCGCGCGGCGGATCGAGGCGTCGCCAGACCCCTGGTAGGTGTCGTAGATGCCGAGCACGTCGGCGATGAAGAGCGAGTCGAACCTGCCCCGCTCCAGTAGCTGCGCGAGCGCGGTCCAGTAGCGCAGGTCCTTGTAGCGGACCGACTGGTCCTCCGGCCGCGCCCAGAGCCCCGGGCTCTGATGCATGATGCAGCTCATGTCGAAGGCGTTGATCGGGATGCGCTCTGCCATGTTGCTCGGTCGGTCCTTTCCTGACCTATCTGATCGACAATACGGAACGCGCATCGTCCTGATGACGAGCCCCGCCGTCAAATAGGAATCGCCGACCCCCCGATCGGCTTTGCCTTCGCAGGCGCCGACCCCGTCGGTGCCCCGGACCGGCAGGATGGGGAGATCACGCCCGACCTCCGCACCGACCGCCTGCTGCTGCGCCGCTTCCGCGCCGACGACCTCAAGCGCCTCGCGGCGATCCAGTCCCTCCCCGAGGTCGCCCGATTCCTCTACTGGGAGCCGCGCTCCCGCGAGGAAGTCGAAGCCTCACTGGCGGGCTACATCGCCGCGACCCGGCTCGAGCGAGACGACGACGCGGTGACGCTCGCGGTCGAGCGGCGCGAGGACGCCCTGCTGCTCGGCACGGCGACCGTCTGGCTGCGCAGCGTCGCGAACCGCCAGGTCGAGGTCGGCTACGTCTTCCACCCCGACGCCGGCGGCCACGGCTACGCGACCGAGGCGACCCGCGCCCTGATCGACTTCGCCTTCGCCGACCTCGCCGCCCACCGCGTCTTCGCCCGCACCGACTCCCGCAACACCGCCTCCGCCGCCCTCCTGCGCCGCCTCGGCCTCCGCGAAGAGGCCCACTTCCGCGAGGCCGAGATCTTCAAGGGCGAGTGGGGCGACGAACTCGTCTTCGCCGTCCTCGCCCACGAGTGGCCTTCGCACTTCAACCCCGGCTGACTCCCGTTACGATCCGAAATCCCTCTGGGGCAGTGGCCCAACTGGCTAAGGCACCGGTCTCCAAAACCGGCGATTCCAGGTTCGAGTCCTGGCTGCCCCGTCTTCGGAATCTCGCCTTCCAGAGCAACGGCTACATCAACGTACCCGACGAGGAACCGAACGACGTCTGGACCGCGCTCAGATCCACTGGCGCCTGCGCCTCCCGGCGCGATAGTCTCGACGCCGCAGGACATGAATACCTTCATTCGCGCCGATCTTGGTCTGACGTTCCTCGACGCCGCCCAGCAGGGGGAACAGATGCCGTTCTGGCCGGGTGGCGAATCGAGCCCGCCCGGACACGGCAAGAACTCGCCTGCCCGGCTGCGAAGCGTCCAGGCCGCGGCGGTCGTCGCGCTGCTCGGGAAGTAGACCGGTGGCGCACGCTCGCACGCTCGTCCTCGCGCCGGCGGCACTGGCTGCGGTCCTCGTACTGGCACTCGCCACCGCGGCTGCGGCTGCCCCGGCGAAGAAGGGACGGGTGATCCTCAGCCCGAGATCCGGCCAGCTGGTCCGGGCCAACGCGACGCGGGTGGCCCTTCGCGCCGAAGGCAAGGTGCGGGTGCGGCTCAACGGTCACGACGTCAGCACCGAACTCCGCCGCGGCCGCCGCGGCGTGCGCCAGTTCCAGGCCTCGATCAGCCAGGGGCTCCGCCAGGGCCGGAACGTCCTCACGGTCCGGGTCGAGCGCGGCAAGCAGGTGCGCCGGGCGCGAGTCCGGTTCCGGGTGCGGAGCGAAGACCCGCTGGTCGGCGCCGGCCGCGACAACGTCGCCGGCATCGGCGACAGCTTCCAGCTCGCCGGGCAGGTCGGTCCCGGCGGCGCCGGCCAAGGACTGGACTGGACCCCGGTGGAAGAACCCGTCGAGGACGCGCAGGGGTGCCCCGCCTCGGCGCCGGGTGCCCTCCGGAGCCCGTCCGGGCGGACCGCGACCTTCCGTCCGTCGATCGCGGGCGATTACGTCTTCCGGCTCCGCTCCGCCGGCGGCGCCAGCGACCTCGTCGAGGTCTCGGCCTCGCCGGCGAACCGCCTCTCACCAATTGAAACGATGATCGGCGACGGCTCCAAGTCTGGCTCGCCGGGGATCCAGATCGGCGCCGGCAAAGACGCCGTCAAGTATCTGCTGAGCCAGGCGACCGCCCGGCCGGGTGCCGACAACTCCGGCCTGCAGGTGGTGGTGCTCGAACGCGAAACGCTCGAATGCATCTCCAACACCAAGTACGCGAGCGCCGCCGAACTGAGCAAGGACCTCAAAGGCCAGGAAATGAACTCCTCGAAGCTGGTGATCGTCGCCATGCAGCCCGGTGCGGCGGGATCGCCCAGCGACGGCAAGGGCCTCTACGAGGCGCTCGGCGAGATCGGCTTCCCGAAGGAAGACGACGGCGCGCTGCCGACCGGGCCCGGCTCGTTCTCCGGAGTCGGGGTGCCGGGGATGAGCCGCGGCGACGCCGACGTCAACGTCTTCGGGGGCTCGAAGGAGGGCGGGAAGATGGTCGGCTACCTGACCCCCGACCAGTACGGCAACTTCGGCTTCGTCCCTTCGGAGAGCCAGCAGTACGCGCTGCTCTCCCGCGAAGACGCCCAGTGCGGCACCGATCGGGCAAAGTGCGAAGCGAAGGCGGGCTTCTTCCTCCGCGAACTCGACGGGCGCACGCTGGCCCCGGGCCCCAACGACAAAACCTTCTTCAACACCGGCGCGGTGGCGAAGGCGACGGAGGAAGCGAAAAGGCTGGGGGCGGTGCTGTTCGCGATCCCGGCGGGGACCGTGGTCGAGCTCGAATCCCGGAGCGCGCGGATGAACCCGTCGCTGGAGTACTACCTGCCACCGCTCGCCCAGATCGACAAGGGGACGATGGAAAACCTCGACATCGCCGTCGCCGGGGTCGGCGGGACGCGAAACGCCTTCAACAAGGTGGCGACCGCCTACGGATCGTCGGGCAGCTTCGGCCTCACCTATGCGCTGGTCGGCTGGAAGGGCGCCGCCGAGGGCGAAGGCGCCGAGTCCGCGCAGGGAGTCGACGGCGAAGGCGCGAGCCCTGGCATCAGCGGGATCCTTCGTCCGAACCGGCGCTCGCTGATGCGGCCGGCGGTCGAGAGCAACCTCAATCCCCGCGATGACCTCGCCAAAGTCGTGATGGAACCGCCGACCACGAGCTGGCCGCTGGAAGGCAACGAAGGGGCGATGGCGGCGTTCAAGCTGCTCGCAGAAAAACATCAGGAGCTGGGCGGGGATCCCCGCACTGCCTACTGGAACCAGCCGCTCGAGCCGGGGAAATGGGAGTCCCTGTCAAGCAACGTCAAGGAAGAAACCTACGCCGGGTTGAAGCCGAACGAAAGGACGGGGTTCACCGAACGCCAGTTCGAAGCAGGGCGGAACGAGCTCGCGCAGGAGTTGCATTGGGTCGCCAAGGTGCGCGAATACCTCGAGAACCTCTCGAAACCGTTCGAAAAGAGCACCTTCGCCGGCTGGGCCGAAGCGCAGTCGATCGCCGACGAAATCTTCGAGGAAGCCCACGCGGACAACTCGGAGACGACCCTACGGTGGCTCGAGTTCACCTCGATCGTGCTGAAGCTGATCGGCCCGGCGACCGCCCACGTCACCAACGAGATCGGCGAGGCGATGGACCTCGGCGTCTGGGCCTTCGGGTCCAACCAGGAGGGTCAACCCACCTACGACGGGATCAGCATCAAGGCCCACGAGCTGGGCAAAGAGCTGAGCATGCAGATGCAGGCGGCGGCGGAAACCTACCGGCGGATGGGCGACGTGATCGTCTCCGATCCAAAGAAGCTGGCACTGATCGGCAAGTACGGCGGCTGCAATCCGGGCGGCAACCAGTGCCGGGAAGAATTCTCCTTCACCGAACAGGACAAGCGCCGCGTCGCCGCCGACCTCCACCGCGCGACCGCCCGCTTCTCCTGGGAAAGGCTGCTGCCCACCGCCTACCACACCTACAAGCTGAACCCGGACCGCGAACCGTCGCGCCACGGCGGCAGGCCGCAGGATCCGAATCACTACGAGTGCGGCGTCTTCCATCCCTGGAGCTACTTCTCCCCGCTCGCCCTGCAGAAATCGGTCGCCAACCTGCTGCTTCGGACGCAGCCCGGAGGAACCGACAACAACTGGCAGATCCTCGTCTTCGCGCGCCCAGGCGGCGGCGAGTACGGCTACCCCCCTTCGGACGAGACCCTGACGCGGCTGTTCAGCCCCGTGGCCGAGGACAACAACCCCAACGACGGCGGCCTCGGGATCTCGCCGGAAGCCTTCATCGCCGAGCAGCCCTGGGAGTTCTGGGACGAGAACCCCAACGAACCCGGCAGCGACGCCTGTTACTGGGACAACTGAAGCCCCGTGGATCTCGCCGACGGTTCTTTCCCTTTGCGCCTGAAGCACGCCGGTCTCCGATCGCGTCCTCCCGCGCACGCGACCTGAGCCGGAGGTTCCTCGGCGCTCGTCAGCGGCGGGAGGTCAGTCCGTGGAGGGCCACCTCGATCGGCGACCGGTGCTTTCCGTTGGCGGCCTCCTCGCGGTTGCGCTGCAGCTCACCGGCGAGCGCACCGACCTGGGTGCTGAAGCTGCCGACCTCCTTGGCGACCCTGGCGACATCGCCCGAGTCCACCTTGATCTTCGGCCGACGCAGCGCGGAGCCGATGCCACCGCGATGTCCTTTTCGGGAGGCGGCCAATGCCACACCACCGGCCATCCCGGCAAGCGCCGCGCCGCCGGCGACGAGCGGCAGCTTCGCCTTGCCCGCCGCCTTGCCGACGGTCTTGCCCGCGCTGCCGATGGTCGACCCCGCGGACTTCGCTTTCTCCTCCACGGTGTCCCGCACGGCCTCGACCGGATTCGACCCGGAGCCGTTGCCGCCGGTGCTCGAGGACGACCGGCTCCTCGACCTGCCGTTGGATTTCGCCGCCGGACCTCTGCTCGATTTGCTCGCCGACCTACTCGATCCGGCGGCCGGCCTCGATCTTCTCGTCGAACTCGATTTGCTCGATCTCGAACTTCCGCCTGAACCAGATTTGGCCGAAGCCGAGCTTTTTTTCGTCTGAGCCATTGTTGCTGCCCCCTCAAGGGTCGTGTCTCACGAATGGATCAGGTACCCGACCCAATGTAGGACAACCCGCGCGGCGACCTGCCCCGCCGGACTCGACTTCGGGCGAAGGAAAGCGGGAGCTGCTCGCCCTGCCACCCAGCGGGCGAGCAGCTCCGCTGTGGCCGCCCCCCGACAGCCTTGGGATCACACTAGGCATCGGCGGCGGTGATGTCATCGTGTTTCGGAACCCAATGTTTGTGGTCCGGGCACAAAGAATCTAGATTGGTGCAATGGAATTGGGCATGGGGATCCTCCCGCCGCCCGCGGCGAGCCTCGACGAGATCGAGGGGGTCGTCGAGACGCTCAGCCGCGAGCTCGACGAGATCGCGGCGACGCTCGGCCGACACCGTCCACGAGCATCTGCCCGAGCTCGAGGACGACATGCGGCCGTGGACGGTGCAGGCCGCCCGCTCCAACCTTGGGGTGATCGTGACGATGATGCGCGAAGGCGACGACCCCGGGTCGGCCCGTCCGCCGGCAGAGGCGGTCGGCTACGCGAAGGAGTACGTGGTCCGCGGTCTCGAGCTGAGCCTGATGCAGCGCGCCTACCGCACCGCCCAGGGCGTCTTCGGCGGAATCGTCCTCGAGCGGCTGCGGGCGGCGACCGACGACGCCGACCTCCTGGCCGAGGCGATGGCCTTCTTCAACGCCTGGATCTTCGCCTGGGTGGAGGCGATCGAGCGGCGGCTCACCGATGTCTATCTGAGCGAGCACGCCCAGTGGGTGCGCGGCGCGGACGCGGTCCGGGCGGCCGAGGTGCGAGCGCTGCTCGCCGGCGGCGCGGTCGACGCCGCCGCGGTCAGCCTTCGTCTCGGCTACGAGCTCGAGCGCTTCCACGTCGGCTTCATCATCTGGAGCGAGGGCGCCGGCGAGCGACCCGGAGACGCCGGTGAGCTGTTCGCGGAGATGGAGCACGCGGCGGCCACGATCGCCAAGTCGCTCGGGGCAGGAGTGCCGCTGACCCTCGCCGAGGGCGGCCACCTCACCTGCTGGGCCGGGCGCCAGAGCGAGCCCGAGCTCTCGCGCCTGCGCCTCCCCCGGGTCGGGGCACACGGCCTCTCGGTCGCGGCCGGAACGCCGGCGGCGGGGGTCGAGGGCTTCGTCTCGAGCCACCGCGAGGCGCTCCTGGCCCGCCGCGTGGCCCGGCTGCGCGGCGATGGCGACGGCGCCGTCGCCGCCTATCCCGACCTGGCGCTGGAGGCGTTGCTCGCCGACAACCCCGAGGCCGCCCGCCGCTTCGCGGCCAGCGAGCTCGGTCCGCTCGCCGGCGGCGACGAGGCGACGGCCCGCCTCGCCTCGACCGTGGCGATCTTCCTCGAGGAAGGCTCCAGCTTCGTCCACGCCGGTCGCCGCCTCGGCATCCACGCCAACACGGTCGCCTACCGCGTCCACCGCGCCGAAGCCCTGCTCGGCCGCCCGGTGACCGAGCGACAGCTCGAGTTGCGCGTCGCGCTGCGGTTCATCCCCCTGGGGGACCGGAGCTCACGCGCCTGAGTGGCGCCGGTGGGCTATTTGCCGCCGACGATGTCTTCGACCACGAAGGCCGCGACGTTGGCGATTTCTTCGGCTGAGAGCAGCCCTTTGAAGGCCGGCATCCCGCCGCCGCCGTTCGCCACCTGTTCTTCGGCGCCTTTCTGTTCTTTCGCTTTCGGTTGGGTGGTCAGATCCGGGCCACCGTTGCCGCCGAGGCCGTCCGCCCCGTGGCAGACCGAGCATTCTTCGGCGAACACTTCTTTGCCGGCTTCGGCGTTCGGCGCGCCCCCTTCTTCGCCGCCGCCTTCGGCCTCGGCGGTCTCGCCGGCGTGCAGGGTCCCTTCTTCTTCGGCTTCCAGCCCTTTCGCTTCTTCCATCGTGCCTTTCAGCGAGAAGACCCAGAAGTTTTCGCCGTGGGCGGTCGCCGCCAGGCTGTTGCCCCCCGCATACAGGGCGATCTTCTCTTCCCCTTCGTCTTCGAACGGGGTCACCGTCGAGTTCGCCGCGGCACCGGTCTGCCAGTGCCACAGTTCTTTACCCGTCTTCGCGTCGTAGGCGACCAGGTTGCCGTCGTTGTGGCCGACGAAGAGGAGCCCGCCCGCGGTGGTCACCGCCCCCGAATAGCAGGATTCGCCCTTGATCTTGTTCTGCCAGGCGATCTTGCCGGTGCTCAGGTCATAGGCGGTGATGAACCCTTCGGTGTCGAAGCCGGAGCCGACCACCGTGTCGGAGCCGACGTAGGACTGGCCTTCGACGAATTTCGCCGGGTGGGGCGGGACGATCAGCCCGGTGGCGCCGCTCTGCGAGCAGACGAAGTACATGTTCGCTTCCGGGTAGTAGGAGGAGGGCGGCCAATTGTCGCCACCGACCGCCGCGTTCGGGGCCATCGTCAGCGTCGTCGGGTCGGTGCTCATCGGGGTGAAGATCGGACCCGCGACCACCTTCGGTTTCGGCTTGTCGGCGGCCACCGCTTCCTTCGCGTTGGCGAGCGCTTCGCTGCCCAGCGTGATCGGGCTGAACGGTTCCATCGTCGGCATCGGCTGGGTCGGCGAGGTTTTCTGCTGCGGGTCCTGGGGGACCTTGACCTCGGGGATCGGGTAGATCGGTTTGCCCGTCTTGCGGTCGAGCAGGTATACCCAGCCCGTCTTCGAGGGCTGCCCGATCGCGGCGCGCTGCCTACCGTCCATTTCCCCGTCGAAGAGCACGGTCGGTGACGGCGCATCGAAGTCCCAGATGTCGTGGTGGACCTCCTGGTAGTGCCACTTGTATTTGCCGGTGTCGGCATCGAGGGCGACGATCGAGGCGGTGAAGAGGTTGTCACCCGGCCGGACGGTGCCGACCCACGGCCCCGCGTTCGAGGTCGAGAAGTAGATCTCGTTCAGTTTCGGGTCCACCGAAGGCGTGTTCCAGACGGCCGCCCCGCCGTTCTTGTAGGAGCCGTCGTCGGGCCAGGTGTCGCCACCGATTTCCTGCGGCGAGGGCGTCGTGTAGAAACGCCAGAGGATCTTGCCCGTTTTCGCGTCGAGCGCCGTCAGCCGGCCGCGGACGCCGTACTCGCCCCCGGAGCCGCCGACGTAGAGGCGCCCTTCGTAGTACAGCGGCGCCGAGGTCATCGAGTAGCCGGACCGCGGCTCGACGATCGGCGTCATCCAGACGACCTTCCCGGTCTTCTGATCGAGCGCGACCTGGATGCCGTTCAGCTGCGAGAGGAAGACCATCCCTTCGGCGAGCGCCACACCGCGATTGTCCCAGCCGCAGCAGACGACTTCGCCGAGCGGGTCGGCCGGGATGTGCGGTTCGTAGGTCCAGAGGATTTCGCCGGTCGAGGCGTCGATCGCGTAGACGTCGTCGGCGCCGTCGGGGATGTAGATCGTGCCTTCGTACTCCAGTGCCTGCCCCTCGGCGGAGAACTTCGCCGCGGTGGCGTTCTGGCCGATCTTGGTCATCCATTCGCCTTTGAGTTCCTTGACGTTTTCGGTGTTGATCTCATCCAGCGACGAGAACCGGCCGTTGGTCAGGTTGCCGCCGTTGGTGATCCAGTTGTCACCCGGCACCGCTTCGAGTTCGGATGTCGTGAAGGCCGGGGCCGTGACGATTTCCCCACTGGTCGCGGCGGCTTCCTGCCCCTGCGATTCAGGCGCCGCTTGCGGCGTCGATTCGGTCGTCGTCGTGCCACCGCTGCCGCCGCACGCCGCAAGCACCAAGGCCATCGCCAGCCCGGTCAGGAGAGCCGCGAGCAAGGGCCGCCGGCCGGCAGCCGGGCCGCGGGGAGGCTTGCGCGTCGCACTCACGGTGGCCACGCTAAGCCGACCCCGGCGGTCGGCCTGACGGAATTGCCGTTCGGCTGATCGCCGTTCCTTATCCACGTCAGACCGCCGCCACCATCGCGGGGCGCGGGAGCGCGACCGCCTGGGCCGGGGGCGCGTCGGTGGCTCGCGCAAGGCCGCGGAGCAAGAAGGCGGTGGGCTCGTGATCGTGGTCGCGGGGGGTCGCGACCCCGATCGAGAAGGAGAGGTGGGGGTCCTCGAGGGGGACGAAGCGGACGCCCGGTGCGACGTAGCGGTCCACTACTGAATCGGGCAGGAGGGCCAGGCCCTCGCCCGCGGCGACGGCGAGGACGACCTGCTCGACGCCAGGCTGCTCGACCAGCGTCGGAGAGATCCCGACCTGGTGGCAGGCGCCGAGGACCGCGTCGTAGAAGGGACGGTTTTCCTCTCGCGGCAGCACCGTGATCCGATGGGGGACGAGGTGCTCGAGCGGCACCGAGGACCGCGCCGCGCAGGCATGACCCGCGGGCAGGGCCGCCACCGTGTGCTGGTCGGCAAGGCGCGTCACCCGCAGGCCGAACGCGGGTGCCGGCAGCGGCACCAGGGCCGCGTCCAGGCTGCCATCGCGGACGCCCTGCAACAACTCGGTCGCGGAACCCGGGCGCAGCGACGCCTCGGTGCAGCAGGCGGAGGCGCGGACGGCCCGCAGCGCGCGGAGGACGGAGGCCGGCAGCGCCGTCGCCGCGTAGCCGACGCGGAGGCGGGCGTCGGCGTGGCAGTGGGCGTTGCGAGCGGACTGCCGGGCCCGCTCCGCGAGCAGGAGCACGCGCCTGGACTCCTCGAGCATCGCGGCTCCGGCATCGGTCAGGGTGACCTTGCGCGGGGTCCGGTCCAGCAGGTCGACGCCGAGCTCCTGCTCGAGCTTGCGAACCTGCTCGCTGACCGCGGGCTGGGCGACGTGGAGGCGCTCGGCGGCACGGCGGAAATGCAGCTCCTCGGCGACGGCGACGAAATACCTCAGGTGCCGAAGCTCCATGGGGTTTCCTTTCTCAGAAGTTTCTCAGCCACAGTCCCTCTTCGCGACGCGCTTGTACATACCATCGCGCCCGAGAAAACGATCCGGTTCGCCGCAACCCCGTTCCGGCAAACCCTACCCACCGATCCGGGTTCCCCTACTTCCCTCGGCTCGGCTCGGTGACACGATGGAGGCAATGGTCGATTCCGTTCTCGTGGTTGATGACGACCCGGCTTTTCTCGCCCTCGCGGCCCAGGTGCTCACCGGTCTCGGGGTCACCGCCGTGCTGACCGCGGGCGACGCCGCGACGGCGCTCGCGGTGGCCTTGGCCGAGCGTCCGGCGGCGGCCCTCGTCGACGTCGATCTTCCCGACCGCGACGGATTCGACCTCGCCCGTCAGCTCGAGCGCCTGCCGTGGGGCCCACGCGTGGTGGTCACCTCGACCGACCGCGAAGCCGATCGCGCGATCGTCCCCGCGACAAATGGACCCGACCTCCCCTTCATCGCCAAGGAGGAGCTGGCCGGTTGCGAGCTCCGTCGACGCCTGCTCGGTGAGTGAGCCCGGCCTTGGGGTCCGCGCTGGAACCTGGGCTCGCGGCCCGATACGTTGACGGCGTGGCCGTGTCTGTCCGGGTAGTGCTCGGGGAGGACGACGTCCTGCTTCGAGAAGGAATCGCCAGGCTTCTTGGTGAGGCCGGCTTCGAGGTGGTCGCCCAGGCCGGCGACGCCGAGGACTTCCTGCGCAAGGCACTCGCCCACCGCCCCGACGTCACCGTCGTCGACATCCAGATGCCACCGGGCAGCGGCGACGACGGCCTGCGTGCCGCGCTCCAGCTCCGCGACCGCTTGCCGGAGACCGGCGTGCTCCTCCTCTCGCAGTACTACGACGACGCCTACGCGCTGGACCTGATCGGCGACAGCGCCGAAGGCGTCGGCTATCTGCTGAAGGAGCGGGTGGGCGAGGTCGACGCGTTCACCGACGCCGTCGCGCGGGTGGCGGCGGGCGGCAGCGCCCTCGACCCTGAGGTGGTCGGCCGGATGCTCGGCAGGCGGCGCCGCGAGGGACCGCTCGACGAACTCACGCCGCGTGAGCGCGACGTGCTGGCGCAACTCGCGGAGGGCAAGTCCAATCACGGGATCGCCGAAGCCTTGGTGGTCAGCAACGCGTCGGTCGAGAAGCACGTCACCAGCATCTTCCAGAAGCTCGGCCTGAAGACCAGCCCGACCGGTCACCGGCGGGTCCTCGCCGCCCTGACCTACCTGCGCGAGTCCGGCCGCTGAGTCGGGGAAGGGCGGTGGGAGACCGGTCCGCGCCCGACGCTGCTCTGCGCCGACTCGTGGGGGAACGTCGGCATGGGTGAGAGCAGCGCTTGAAGGGGGGCGCGGACCGGCGGGCGGGCCTGAAGTGAAACTAGAGCCGCGCGGGCCGGCGGCGATTCGAGTTGGCTATCGACCGATGTCGGGCGGCGGCAACGGCAGCTCGGCGCGGACCACGGTCCCGCCGCCGGGCGGGCTCTCGATCGTCAGCCGACCGCCCAGCGCCGCCATCCGGTCGCCGAGTCCGACCAATCCGTGCCCCTCCGGGTCGGCACCGCCCTGACCGTCGTCGGCGACCTCGAGTCGGAGCTCGCCGTCGACGAGACCCGCCGCCACCCGGGCGCGCGTCGCCCCCGCGTGCTTGACCACGTTGGTCAGCGCCTCGGCGACGACGAAGTAGGCGCTGGCCTCGATCTCCGGCGCCAGCCGCCGCGGGGTCACCTCGACCTCCACCGGCAGGTCGAGCCGCGCGACCAGCGCGTCGACGCCGGCCGCCAGGCCACCGCGGCTGAGGACCGACGGCAGGATGCCGTGAGCCAACTCGCGCAACTCCTCGTTGCCCTGCTCGGCATGGTCGAGCGCTTCGTCGAGCAATGCCGCGGCACCCTCGTCGTCGTCGCCGAGCGCCCGTCGCGCCAGCTTCAGGGTGACGATCGTGTGGACGAGCCGCTGCTGGGCACCGTCGTGGAGGTCGCGGACGACCCGCCGCCGAGCGTCGTCGCCGGCACTCAGGACGCGGGCGCGGGAGGCGGTGAGCTGATCGCGACTGTCGGCGTTGGCGATCGCGGTGTCGAGCAGCTCGGCGAACTCGGCGAGGCGTGCCGCGGCATCGGCGCTCGGCGGGTGCCCCTTGTCCCAGGCCGCGGCGATCGCGCCCCAGGTCTTCCCATCGATCGTCACCGGCGCGGCGACGCTGGCGATCACGTTGTTGCGCCGGGCGAGCTCGGCGATCGTGCCGTCCCGATCGGTTCTCGTGTCCATCCTGGCCGCGCGCCCGGTGGCGAAGACGCGGGCGACGGCGCTGTCGCCGTCCAGCGGGACCGACGTGGCGGCCCCGAGGACGGTGCCGAGCTCCCGGCTCTGCGCGAGTATCTCCGCGCGTTCCGGGGCATCGAAACGCAGCAGGCCGACCTGTGAAGCGTCGAGCAGGCCCTGTACCTCGGCGATCGCCGCGTCGAAGACCTCGTTCGGGGCGGCGCCCCGGGCGACCAGGGTCGCCACCCGCCGCAGGGCGGCCTGGTCTTCCGCGAGGCGCTCGATCTCGATTCGCGCCTGCGCGTTGGCGATCGCCGTCGCCACCAGGTCGGCGAACTGGGTGATCCGTCGCTCCGCGTCCGCCGGGAACGGCTCGCCCGTGTGGTTGCCGACGGCGATCGATCCCCAGATCCGCCCCTCGACCATGATCGGACAGCCGATCGCGGCGCGGATCGTGTGTTTCTTCGCGCGGTCGGCGATTGCGCCGCCGGCCGCGGTGTAATCGTCGACCCGCACGAGCCCGCGCTCGCGATAGACCCGCGATGCGACGCTGCTGCCCTCGATCGGCATGCGCGACCCGACCTGGATCCCGCCCGGGGCCTGCGGGGCGGTGACCGCGACGACGGTCGCCTGCCCGTCGGCCTCGAAGCGCAGCATCGCGGCGTCGACGCCCTCGCCGAACAGATTCGCCACCTCTTCGCCGACCTTGGCGAACAGCTCGGCGGCGGGGGGCTGCTCGGCGACCAGGGTCGCGACCCGGCGCAGGGCTTCCTGCTCGGCCGCGAGGCGACCGATTTTTTTTCGCGACTCGGCATCCGCGATCGCGGTGGCGAGCAGCTGGGCGAACTTGTCGAGCCGGACCTCGGCGTCGTCCGGGGGCGTCTGGTCGCGGGACCAGTTTGCCGTGATCACGCCCCAGGTGGCGCCCTCGACGATGACCGGCGTGCCGAAGCTGACCGTGACGTCGTTCTGCCTGACCATGCGCCCGATTTTGCCCTCGCCGCGTTCGTCGACGTTGACGCGGGCCGTGCGACCGGTCGCCAGGACCCGCGCGGTGACGCTGTCGGGGTCGAGCGGCATCCGCATCCCGACCTCGAGCACCACCACCGGCCGGTCGCCGGCATGGGCCAGGAGGATCATCTCGTCGGGCAGGTCGGGGCGCATCAGCCCGACCACGGAGGCGCCGAGCAACCGGCAGACCTCGGTCACCGCGGCGTCGAAGACCGCAGCCGGAGCGGCGCCTTCGGCGACCAGCGTCGCCACCCGCCGCAGGGCCGCCTGCTCCGCGGCGAGGCGGCCCAGCTCGGTCCGCGCCTCGGAGTTGGCGATCGCCGTCGCCATCAGCTCGGTGAACTGGGCGAGACGCGGCTGGGTGTCGGGCGGAAGCGGCCCACCCTCGAGCGCCGCGGCGATCATCGCGCCCCAGCACCGCCCCTCGACCGTGATCGGCACGCCCACCGCAGAGCGGGTGCCGCTGTCGATCACCCGTTCGGCGATCTCCCCGGTCGCGGTCGAATAGTCGTCGCGGCGGGCGGGGCGGCCGGTCTCGTAGATCGTGGTGGTGAGGTTGTCGCCGCCGAGCGGGGCGCGCTCGCCGACCCGCAGCACCTCCGGCCGCGCGCCCCAGCTCGCCACCACCTCGGCGCAGACCGGCTCGTCGCGCTCGTCGAAGCGGACCATGCGGATCGACTCGACCCCGAGGACGCGCCCGAGCTCTTCGGCGACGGCGGTGAAGATCTCGGTCTGCGCGGTCTGGCGGGCGACCAGCGTGGCGATCCGGCGGAGCGCCGCCTGCTCCTCGGTCAGTCGCCTTGTCTCCGAGGCGCTCGCGCCATCCTCGTCGGTCGGCCCGGAACCATCCATGTCAAGACGCTAGCCGGCCGGCCGTGCCTTTTCCAGGTCCGCGCCGGATGCGCCCGATCAGACCCGGATCATCATCCGCGTGACCTTGTCGCCTTCGATCTGGAATTTGAAGCGGCTCGGCCCGTTGAACCCTTCGCCGCCGACCTCGACGGCGACCACCGTCTTCCCGTTCCGCCCCTCGACCGCGGTCACCTCGAGGCTCACCTTCGCCCCGATGAACTCCCGGTCGCTCCACGCCCGGATCTCGTCCCGCCCCTGAAGCTCCCAGCCCCAGTCCCCGACCACGGCGTCTTCGCTGAAGCAGTCGAGGAACGCCTCCAGGTCGTTCGCGTTCGCCGCCGCCAGGGCGGCCCGCACGGGCGCGGGCAGATCGAGCGTGTCGGCCACCACGTCAGGCAGGCAGCGTCGGAAGCGGCCGATATGCGGGGTGGTCCGGGCCGCGGGCGGGCTCCCGTTCCGGCGAATCCTCTCCCACGTAGACGTGGCGGTAGTAGGCGACGAGGCGTGAACGTAGCTCATCCGACGTCCGCTGCACCTTCGCGGGCTCTTCGTCGATTCCGCTGAGGAGGACAACCTCGGTCGCCGGGAAGAGGTTGATCTCATCGGCGACCGCCTGAACGACGTCCTCATCCCCGATGCTCGCCTCCGCCGGGATCCCGGCCTCCGCCAGGCTCGCGGTGACGGCCCGCAGTTCCCTCAGCGCATCCGCGCGAGCCCCGTCGATGGCCGATGCCCAGCGATCGAGAAAGCCCGTCCTGATCGGCACGACCAGACGGACCACGGTGTCCTGCGGGCGTGCCCGCCCCGTCCAGGCGGCCTTGATCCGCGCCGCCGCCTCGGTGGCATCGGCGAACGGGCACACCACGGCGAGCAGGTACGAGCGACCGTCGACCCGCGCCGCGCTCACCAGGGGCGTCCGCGGCCGGCGGCAGGCCACCGAGAGCACGATCCACAGGGCGATGGCGACACCGAGCGTCCTGCCGATCCCCACATCGCGGAAGCCGAATCCGGCGGCGCCACCGACCAAGATCGCGAGGATGATCGAAGCAAGCTTCCTGGTGCTCATTGCGGCTTCCTTTCGCTCGGGGGGTGCCGATCGAGAGTCCCACCACGGCGGTCCGGCGACGAGAGGGGGTGGCCCTAAACTTGATCTGGAGAACCGGAAGCCGGCGATCCGGCGAGGCGAGACTCGATCCGCGATGATTGCCGAGATGAGCGCAGCCGAAAACGACGACGTCCTGCCTTCCGCCACCCTTCTCATCTGGTTTCAGCTGCGCTCGCCGGAGCTGGTCGGCGACTTCGAGAGGCTGATGGCGGGCGATCGCGACATCGTCCGCGGGTCGCTGGACACGGTCTCGGATTGGCGTCTGATGGTGCCGGCCGATGTGCCCGGGCAGGCGATCGGCCAAGCCGACTATGTGTTGATCGCGGAGGTCGTCGAGATCGAGCGTTTCGAGCAACAGGCGAGCGAGCACGTCCAGCGACTGACCGACGACCTGGAGCATCTCGTCTCGAGCCAGGGCATGCTCGTCCTGCGCGCGATCCTTTGAAGGCGATATTTCGCCCGGGGCCGAGAGCCGGCCCTTCGCTCAGCTCCGCAGAAACGCCAACAGGTCGGCGTTGATCGTCTCGTGCTCGGTCGTCGGCATGCCGTGCGGGAAGCCCTGGTAGGTCTTCAACGTCCCGTTCGCCAGCAGCTCGGCCGATTTCGGACCGGAGGCGACGTAGGGGACGATCTGGTCGTCTTCTGAATGCATGACCAGCACCGGCACCTGGATCTTCTTCAGGTCCTCGGTGAAATCGGTCTGCGAGAAGGCGACGATGCCGTCGTAACCGGCCTTGGCCCCGCCCATCATGCCCTGGCGCCACCAGTTTTCGATCACCGGCGCGGACGACTTCTCCGGGTGTTTGTCGTAGTTGTAGAACGGGCCCGAGGCGATCCCCCAGTAGAACTCGGAGCGACTGTCGGCGAGCGAGACCATGAAGTCGTCGAAGACTTTCTTCGGCAGGCCCTCGGGGTTGGCGTCGGTCTGCACCATCAGCGGCGGCACCGCCGAGATGATCGCCGCCTTCGAGACGCGGTCCTCGCCGTGGCGGGCGATGTAGTGGACGACCTCGCCGCCGCCGGTGCTGTGGCCGACGTGGATCGCGTCGCTGAGGTCGAGGTGCTCGACCACCGCTCGCAGGTCGTCGGCGTAGTGGTCCATGTCGTGGTTCTCGCCGACCTGGGTCGAGCGGCCGTGGCCACGCCGGTCATGGGCGATGACGCGGTAGCCCTGGTCGAGGAAGAACAGCATCTGGTTGTCCCAGTCGTCGCCCGAGAGCGGCCAGCCGTGGCTGAACACGATCGGCTGACCCGAGCCCCAGTCCTTGTAAAAGATGTCGACCCCGTCGGAGGTGGTCACGAAAGGCATGGCGGTGCTCCTTCTGTTGTCCGTCTGTCGTCGATCCCCGCGACCGCGGCCCCGCACCACGATCGCACCGGACCCTCTTACCCCGAAGGCTCCTTCATGAGTCTCGCTCGATCGTTCGGTTAAGCCGATCGAACGAGAAGCTCCGCCGACGGCTAGGCCTCGAGCAGGCCGGCTTCGCCCGCCTTGATGCTGGCCTCGACCCGGGAGCGGCAGTCGAGCTTGGCGAGGATGTTGCGGACGTGCATGTCGATCGTCCGCGAGCTGAGGAAGAGCTCCTCGGCGATCTCGCGATTGGTGCGTCCGGCGGCGACCAGTCGCACCACCTCGAGCTCGCGCCGGGTGAGGGCTCCGTCGCCGTCGGCGGCACCGCGCCCGAGCCGCTGCTCGGCCGACTCGCCGAGTTCCTCGATCGCCGCCGCCGCCCGGCCCGCGAGCGGCCGGGCACCGAGCTTGCGGGCGACCCGGTAGGCCTCGGCGTGACGCTCGATCGCCAGCCGGCGATCGCCGGCCGCGGCGACGGCGACGCCGGCCCGGTGGAGGATCTGCGCCCGCTCGGCCGGGATCCGCAGGTCGCGGTGGAGCTCGACCGCGCGACCGAGCTGCTCCGCGGCCAGCTCGGGCTCGCCGTCGGCCAGGGCGATCTCGCCGAGCGCGTGGGCGAGTGCCGCGAGGGCGTCGGCGTGGCCGGAGTTGGTCGCGACGTGGGTCAATCCGTCGGCGCAGGCGTGGGCCTCGTCGGGCAGGCCGGCCTGGGCGAACAGCGAGGCCGCGAGGCGCAGCCCCCAGACCGCGTAGTGATGGTCCTCGCTCTGCTCCCAGCGCGAGAGCAGGAAACGGCAGCGCTCGAGCGCCTCGTCCGGCTTGCTGTCGAAGTCGGCGACCAGGGCCAGCGAGGCGGCGCAGTCGACCTGCATCGAGAAGATGTCGAGCCGTCGCGCCAACTCGAAGCCCGCGCTGAGCTGCCGCCGGGCCGGGCCGAGTTCGCCGCGCAACCCGCGGATGTTGCCCTGCGCCCCGTCGCCGATCGCCCGCACGCCGTCACCCTCGTGGCCCGCGATCAGCTCCTTGCAGAGCTCGATCGTCCGCGGCCACTCGCCCAGCTCGCGCAGCACGTAGGCCATGCAGGCGACGCAGCCGGCCTCGGGCTCGTGGTCGTCGGTCATCTCGCAGAGGTCGAGGGCGCTGGTCAATGCCGCGCGCGCGTTGGCGTAGTCGCCGGCGGTCTCGAAGACGGTGCCGAGCCGCTGATAGGCCTCGACCGCCTCGGTGGTGAGGCCGTTCTCCAACGCCAGCGACAGCGACTCCTTGACCATCGCCATCCCGCGCTCGAACTCGCCCCGCTTCGCCCGCACCACCCCCTCCGCCGCCAGCGCCCGCGAGCGCAGGTCGAGCCGCGCGGTCGCCCGCGCCTCCTCCCCCGCCCGCGAGCTCAGCTCCAGCGAGGCCCCGTGGCGGCCGGCGAACTGGAGGAAGTCGGAGGCGGCGAGGCGGTCGGCGGCGGCGGCGGCGAGGTCGCCGTCGGCGGCGAAGGCGTCGGCCGCGACGCTCAGCGCCTCGATCGCACCGGCCCGGTCGCCCTGCAGTGCGCAGACCCGGCCAAGCCGCCGCTGGGCGAGCGCCAGCGCCGCGGTGCCGCCGGCGGCCCCGGCGAGAGCCGAGACCTCGCGCCAGGTCCGTGCCGCATCGGCGAGGTCGCCGGCCAGCTCGCTCCAGGCGCCGTGGCGCTCGAGCGCCGCCATCCGCTCCTCGACCTCCTCGTCGGCGGGCCACCGCTCGAGCGCCTGTCGAGCCAGTCCGGCGGCGTCGCGATAGGCGTGCGCGGCCTCGAAGTCGGCGGCGGCGCGCAGCAGCTGGTGGCGTGCCCGTTCGTCGTCGTGGGCGCCGAGCCAGTGGGGGGCGATCTCGACCGCCGCCGCCCCACGCGCCTCCAGCCTCTCCCCCAGCTCGCGGTGGAGCCCGCGCCGTCGCAGCCACGGGACGTCCCGATAAAGGGCCTCGCGGACCAGCGCGTGGCGGAAGGCGACCCGCCCCTCGCCGCACTCATGGACGAGGCCGGCCTCGAGCAGGGCATCGAGCTCCCGCTCGCCGGCCAGCTCGACCACCGGCTCGAGCTCGAAGCGCTCGCCCGCGACGGCCGCCACCTCGGCAGCCGCGCGGCCCTCGGCGCCGAGGTCGGCACAGCGGAGCAGGACGGCGTCGCGGACGGTCTCGGGCACCGCCACCTCGCCATCCTCGGTCAACTCGAGCCCCGCCGGGCCGCTCTGCAGCTGGCCCTCGACCGAGAGCGCGTCGGCGAGCTCCTCGACGAAGAAGGGCAGCCCCTGCGCACGGTCGTGGACGGCACGGACCAGCGGCGGCGAGGCCGACTCGCCGAGCTCGTCCGCGAGCAGCGCCGCGGTGCCATCTTCGTCCAGCGGCTCGAGCGCGATCTCGGCCAGCGCGCGACGACGGCGCAGTTCGGTGCGGGTCCGCCGCAGCGGGTGCTCGCGGGGGAGTTCGTCGGAGCGGTAGGCGCCGACGATGAGCAGCGGCTCCTCGGTCAGGGTCGGGACGATCTCGGCGATCAGCTCGAGGGTCGCCGCGTCGGACCACTGCAGGTCGTCGAGGACGACGAGGGCGCCGCGCTCGCGGGCGATCTCGACCAGGGCACAGCGGACCGCCTCGCGCAGGGTCCGGGTCTCGACCTCGGCCGGCGCCGGGCCGAGCTCGGGCAACAGCAGGCCGAGGTGCGGGCGCAGCGGCCCGCACTCGGCGAGCGCGTCGGGCGCGTCGCGCAGGTGGGCGCGGAGCGCGGCGACGACCGGCCCGTAGGCGGGGGTCGAGTCGTGGGTCGCCGAGCCGCGCAGGACCGGCACCTCGGCGGCGCCGCAGAGCTCGTCGAGCAGCCTGGTCTTGCCGACCCCGGCCTCCCCCGCGAGCAGTACGAATCCGCCCTCGCCCAGCACTGCTCGCTCCAGCAGCTCCCCCAGACGAGCGCGCTCCTGATCACGTCCGATCAAGCCGCCGCCGGCCACTCCCGCGAGTTTAGGGCGCCGCGCGACGATCACGCGGCGGCGCCCCTCCCGTCACCCATCAGGCGGCAACCGGGTCCTCGCGGACGACGACGGTGTCGGCGACCTTGACGATCTCGTCGGCCGACATGCCGGTGTTGGCCGCGTGGCGGCGGATCGCCTCGGCGCTGACCGCCTCGTAGACGCAGAGCGTCCCCAGCCTGCCGTCGTCCTCCTCGACGACGTAGCTGCGGATCCAACGCACCTCGTCGCTCATCTTCTCGCCCTCGGCGGAGGATTTCGCCGCGGTGACCTCCAGCGCGGCGGCGTCCTCCCAGTTGCTCCGGCGGCGAATCGTGAACAGCTCCATCTCTGTTTGCTCCTGTCGGTCGTGATCGCAGGCCTTATTGCCTGTCGAAAGGAGCCTGCCGTCGGCGGCACCGCCCTACAACGGCAGAACTGCCGTATTGCCGGGTCCACCCTGCCGTGTCGCCCGCCGCTCGATCACGACGCCCGCGGGGAGGAAGGCGACGTCGCCAGGGCGGGCGGAGCCACGGTCGATCGCCCGGCCACTCCCGCCCGCGCGCGTGGAGGCGGTCGGGAGAACCTGCGCTCGGTTCACGCCGGCCACCGTGAGCCCTGCGCTGGGACCAAGGTGAGAACGGTGTCGATAACTCAGGCGGAGGCGCGGGCGCACGCGGCGACGCGGCGCCTCTCATGCTCCCCATCGGTCAAAGAGCTCTGTGTCGAGTTTCGGTTCCTGAGCAACCGAAACTCGACACAGAGGTTCCTGAGCAAAGATCCGCTCACCGATGAGCGCCGTGCCCTCGCCCTGGTTCGCGGGCGCTGACGTAGGATCGCCAGATCGCCGCCGCGGTCGGACAGTCACGATCCGCCGGGCGCAGCGCCCGACACCTCCGACCGCGCGACGGCAACCGGCAGGAGACGACGCCGACCGAGCTCTTCTTCGACCTCGTCTACGTCTTCGCCGTCACCCAGATCTCCCATCTGGTGATCGACGCCGAGCTGTCGCGGGCGTCGATCGCCAAGGCGGCGTTCCTGCTCCTGGTCGTCTGGTGGGCGTGGATCTACACGACCTGGATGGTCAACTGGTTCGACCCGGGCTCGGCCCGGGTCCGCCTGATCCTCGCCTGCGTCACCCTGACGAGCCTGCTGATGTCGGCGGCGATCCCGACCGCGTTTGGCAGCGCGGCGTGGCTCTTCGCCGGGGCCTACGTGGTCATGCAGGTCGGCCGCAACGCGGCCGCGATGACACTGCTCGAGCGCGACCATCATCTGCGCCGCGTCTTCGAGCGACTGGTCGCCTGGAGCTGCGCCTCGGCGGTCCTCTGGATCGCCGGCGCCGCCGTCGACGAGGCGACGCGCCCCTGGATCTGGGGAGCGGCCTTGGCGATCGACCTGGTGGCGCCGCTGGTCGGCTACCTCACCCCCGGCCTCGGCCGCTCGCGGACTACCGACTGGGACGTCGAGGGATCGCACTTCGCCGAGCGCTTCCAATCCTTCGTGATCATCGCGCTCGGCGAGTCGATCGTGATCACCGGCGCCACCGCGAGCGCCCGCGGGCTGACGACTTCGAGCGTCATCGCCCTCGGGGTCGCCTTCTTCGTCTCCGCGGCCCTCTTCTGGCTCTACTTCGGCGAGGTGGCGGAGCACTCGATGACCGACATCGCCACGGCCGAGGATCCGGGCAGCCTCGCCCGGGACGCCTACACCTACCTGCACCTGCCGATCGTCGCCGGGATCATCATGGTCGCCGTCGCCGACGACCTGCTGGTCGCCCACCCGGGCCACCACCTCACCAGCGCGGGAGTCGTGATGGCCACCGCCGGCCCTGCCGTCTACCTGCTCGGCGAGGGCGCGGTGAGGTTGCGGATGGTCGGCCGGGTGAGCCCGAAGCGCCTGTCCGGCGTGGGGGCGCTGGCCGTCCTCGGCCTGCTCGGCGGCGGCATGTCGGCGCTCGCCCTCTCCGGCTGCGTCGCCGGGATCCTGGCGATCCTGGCGTTGTCGGAAGCGCACTGGCCGGCCCGGCGGCCGCGGGACCGTTCCTCCGGCGCATGAACGGGTCCCCGACTGGCGGCAGCTCTTCCTCCCCCGCTCCACTTTCTAGTTAGGCTCGGAGGGTGGCGACTCCCTCGAGGGCGGAGGCAACCGAACTGGCCCGCGACGACGCCGAGGAGGCGATCGGGATCGCCCGCTCCGGCGGCGCGATGCAGCCGATCGTGGGGATCGCCGACGGCGCCGAGCACGACGCGCAGACGACCGGCTTCCACAAGCGCTGGTGGCGCCAACACGACGAGAACTGGCCCGCTGACGTTCGCGAGGCCTACGCCGAGACCTTCACGCGCGAGCTGCTCGCCGCCCAGGTCGCGGTGGTGGAGCTGCAGTTCGACGCCGCCGGAGGCAAGTGGACCAACGTCGGCGTCGTCGACCTGAGCCGCTGGGAACCGACCTTCCCCTTCGACCCCGAGAGCACCGGCTGGATCCGACAGGATCCGCGGTCCCGGGTCGGCTGGCGCCGGCGATCGGCGCTGCGCAAGCTGTTCTCGAGGAAGAAGGACGCCAAGTCCTCCCCGCCCGACCGCTCAGACCAGGCCTGAGGGGCCGGGCGCGAAGACCTCGCAGATCAGGTCGGGGTCCTGGTGAGGGCCGGCGCTAATTGAGCTTCTCGGCCAGCTCGACGATCATCCCGCCGGGCCCGCGGAGGTAGGCAAGGCGATAGCTGGTGCCGTAGTCGATCACCTCGCCGACGAGCTCCGCCCCATGCGGGCGCAGCCGGGCAAGGGTCGCTTCGAGATCGTCGACGGCGAAGAGAAGGTGGTTCAGACCCGGGCTGTTCGGCCGCGGCGGCGGTGGATCGCCGTCGCGCTCGCGCGCCGGCGAGCGATACTGCACGACCTCCAGCTTGCCGTGGCCGTCCGGGGTCCGCAGGAAGGCGAGGTCGGAGCGGACGCCTTCGAGCCCGGTCATCCGATCCACCACCTCGCCCTCGACCGAGGTTTCCCCGTCCAGCTCGAGCCCGACCGCGACGAAGAACTCGACCGCCGCCGCGAGGTCGTCGACGACGATCCCCACGTGCTCCATCCGTTCGACCGTCATCGACGGAGCGTACCGGCGGCGTCGCGGGCGAGCTCGATCGCCCCGACGACGCCGGAGCGCGGGCCGAGGCCGGGGGCGACGAGGTAGTCGTCGATCGGGCCGGCGCCCAGCTGGGGTGAGTCGACATACCCGGCGAGCATGTCCCGCATCCGGGCGCGGACGCGCGGCAGTAGCCCCGGGGTGGTGCCGACCCCGCCGCCGACGACGATCCGTTCGGCGGCGACGACGAGGACGACGTTGGCCAGGCCGAGGGCGAGGTACTCGGCCTCCAGGTCCCAGACCTCGGATTCGCTCAGCTCCTCCCCCGGTCGCCCCCACCGCTCCCGCAGCGCCGTCCCCGAGGCGAGGCCCTCGAGGCAGTCGCCGTGGAACGGGCAGGAGCCGCCGAACGGGTCGCGCTCGCGGTCGTGCGGGACCAGCATGTGGCCGACCTCGGGGTGGAGCAGGCCGTGGACCGGCCGCCCGTTGGCGAACACTCCGCCCCCGATCCCGGTGCCGACGGTGATGTAGACGAAGGTGTCGAGACCGCGCGCCGCACCGTGGCACCACTCGCCGACCGCGGCGGCGTTGACGTCGGTGTCGAGGGCGATCGGGACGCCGAGCGCCTCGGCCAGCGGCGCGACCACGTCGGTGTCACGCCAGCCCGGCTTCGGGGTCGTCGTGATCGTCCCCCAGCGCGGCGAGGAGCGGTTCACCTCGACCGGCCCGAAGGCGCCGACCCCCACCGCTTCGAGGTCGGGGACGGCGGCGAAGAACCGGGTCGCGCGGCCGAGCGTCGCCGCCGGCGTCGCCGTCGCGAAGCTCTCGACCCGCTCGATCCCACCGTCGCCGTCGCCGACCGCGCAGGTCCAACGGGTCCCGCCCGCCTCGATCCCGCCGATGCTCATCGGGCCACCGTTACCGCCGCGGTCTGAAGCTCTGCGCCAGGTTCGGATCCCCATCGGGGTCCTGGATCAGGCCGGCGGCGATCGTCACCCCGGCCAGCTTCGCCCGGCGGGAAACCTTCGCCAGGCACAGGTCATGCATGTTGTCGGCGTTGAAGGAGGTTTCGTGGTCATGGAGGTCGGCGACTTCGAGCGGGGCGATCGCGGCGGTATCGCCACCCGGCGATCGGTAGATGGCGCGGTAGGAGGCGGTGACCGCGGCGCCGACTTCTTCGCCGGTCGGGTAGGAGGTGAGCCCGTTCGACCACATCACCCGGATGAAGGTGGTGCCGACCTGGCAGCGGTTGGGATCGTTCCGGTAGATCGAGGGCATCAGCGTCCAGGCGTCGACGATGTAGGGACCACCGGCGAGCGGGTCGACGTCGATCTTCAGGTGCCGGACCGACCGCCACCCGCGCGCACCCGGAGCCTTGCCTTCGAGCGCGCCGACCACTTCGATAGCTGCCGGCGTCGTGCCGCTCGCCGAGTCGCCGAATTCGCCGATCAGGTTCACCGTCTGCGCCTCGTCGCGTTCGTCGGGCGGGAACTGGAGGGCGCAGGTGGGGGTCGCGGTGCTCCCGTCGCTCCGTAGGACCTTGAAGTCCCGCGGCTGGATCGAGGTGCGCCTGATGAACCAGTTGAAGGTGACCGGGATGTTGTCCAGACCCTGCGCGCCGTTCGGGCAACCGACCGCGTCTTCGGTCCCCCAGGAGGCGCTGAGGATCCTCGGCACCGGCCGCGCGAGGGGCGTGGCATTCGCGAACCCCGCGACCAGGGAGCCGATGACCACCATCACGCCGATGGATGCGAGAAGGCGGGATCTCCCGGGCACGGTCAACCGGACGAGCTTATTTGGCCTCCGGGTCAGGCCCCGGCCTTGACCGCTTCGCGCAGCGCTTTCAGGGCGACGACGTAGATCTCGGAGAAGGTCGGGAAGGGCTGGATCGTGTCGATGAGGACGTCGAGCGGGATCGCGGCGCGGATCGCCACGGTCGCCTGTCCGAGCCACTCCCCCGCCTCCGGCCCGAGCGCGTGGGCGCCGACCAGCCGCTCACCGTCGCTGAGCAGGGTCAGGTAGCCGTTCGAGTCCGCATAGGCATGCGTGTAGGTGGCGGTCTTGGCGATTTCGGTCAGCTTCGCGGTGCCTTCGTATCGGGCCTCGTTGGCACCGACCGCACCCGCCTGCGGGTCGGTGTAGGTGACGCGCGGGACCGCGTCGTAGTTGACCGGGCGGTCCTCGCCGAGGATGTTCGCCGCGACCACCTCGCCCTCGTACTTGCCGACGTGGGTCAGCGGCCAGGCACCGTTGACGTCGCCGATCGCCCACAGGCCCTCGCCCGCGCGCAGGTGATCGTCGACCTCGACCCCGCCCCGGTCGGGCTCGATCCCGACCGTCTCCAGGCCGATGCCCTCGACCCGCGGCCGCCGGCCGGTCGCCACCAGGAGCTTGTCACCGCGCAGCTCACGACCATCGTCCAGCTCGAGCACGAACTCCTCGCCCTCGCGGCGCGCGGCCTTCGCCTGGGCGCCGAGCTCCAGCACGATCCCCTCGCGGCGTAGTTCCTCCCCCAGCGCTTCGCCGAGCGGAGCCGGTTCGCGGGCGAGCAGGTGCGGCGACCCGTCGACCACCGTGGCGCTGCCGCCCAGCCGGGTCACCGCCTGCGCCATCTCGACCCCCGCCGGCCCGCCACCGATCACCAGCAGGTGGTGCGGTACCGCTTTCATGCTGGTCGCCTCGCGCGTGCCCCAGACGCCGTCGAGCTCCCGCAGCCCCGGCACCGGCGGTACGAAGGCGTCGGCGCCGTTCGCCAACACCACGTGATCGGCGGTGTGGACGGTGCCGTCGACCTCGACCGCGCCGGTTCCGGCGAGCCGTCCGGACCCGCGGATCAACGTGATCCCGTGGCCCTCGAGCCAGTTCGCTTCGCCGTCGTCTTTCCATTTGGAGACCATGAAGTCCCGCCAGGCGAGCGCCGCCTCGACGTCGACCTCGGCGCTCGCCGCCGCCTGCCGCGCCCCGGCCACCGCCTCGCCCGGGCGCAACAGTGACTTCGACGGGATGCAGGCCCAGTAGGTGCACTCGCCGCCGGCCAGCTCGCGCTCGACCACCGCGACCTTCAGGCCACCCGCCGCGAGGGCCCCGGCGCAGTGCTCGCCGGGCGAGCCCGCGCCGAGGACGATCACGTCGAAGTCGCGGTCACTCACTGCGGCAGGTCCTCACCGGCCGCCTCGCGCACCATGTACTCGGCGTACCAGTCGGGCCAGTTCGCGTCCTCTTCGCCGATCCGTTTCTCGTGCTCGCCGTGGGCCGCTGCGGCGCGCCGCAGCGCCTCCGCCAGCTCCGGTGCCGAGTCGTAGGTAGTCGCCATCGTCTGCTCCTCTCGTCGGGCCGGGCCGCTCAGCGACCCGGCGCCCTGGTGTTGATTTCCTGCAGCAGCCAACCGTTGCCGTCGGGGTCGCTGAAGGAGGCGAAGGAGCCGTAATCGGCATTCTCCGGCGCCGGTCCGGGCGCCCTGTTGGCGGTGCCGATGTGGTGGAAGATCCCGCCCGCGTCGTGGAAGACCTCGCTCACCTCGACGCCCTTCGCGACCAGCTCCTCGCGTGCCGCCTCGATGTCGGTGACGGTCAGCTGCAACCCCTCATAAGAGCCCGGTTCGGCGGCGGTTATCCCCTCGCCGATGATGATCGAACACTCCGATTCCGGCGGCGTGAACTGGACCACGCGGAACCCGGGCTCCTCGCCGACGTAGTCGATGTCCATCCGCCAGCCGAGCCCTTCGTAGAACGCTTTGGCCCGATCGACGTCGGACACCGGCACCAGCACCACCTCGAGCTTCATCCCGACACCGCTCATTCCCGTCCCCATTTCGTCGATCCGATTGGCGGTCCCAGCCTAAGCGGCCGGGGATGTCGAGCAAAGCGAATCGTCGATCGATGCGGGCGGAGGGACTTGAACCCCCACGGGCCGAAGCCCACCAGGACCTAAACCTGGCGCGTATACCAATTCCGCCACGCCCGCACGGCGCCTCGAGCGGCTTAACGAGCGGTCAATTGCCGCGTCGAGCCCAGATTCTATGATCGGGGCGTGCCTGTAGGGGAGGTCAGACCGGGCTACGAGTTGTTCAGGCCCAATCGGGACAAAGCTTCGTCGGTGACGACGAAGTGGGTCATCGTGCTGCTCCTGCTGATCACGGCAGTCCTTGCCGCGATCATCACGGTCGGCGGCTGGTCGGTGCTGCAAGGCGGTAACGGCATGGGCTTCGTCTGCGCGATCTACGCGATCCTCTACGCCTTCTTCGCCTTCCTGGTCGCCCGGTGGCGACGCGGGATCCTGCCGTTGGCGGCGGCGCTGTCGATGATCCTGGCGATCTTCTGCGCGGTCGGCGCCGACAGTTGGTTCGCCCGCGACAAGTCCGGCTTCAGTGAAGCGGGGCTCTCCTCGTCGGTGGTCGGGGTGCTGGTGATCATCCTGGCGATCGTCCAGCTGGTGGTCATCGTCGCCGCGCTCTACGGCTTCAACCAGGGCTGGAACATCGAGGAGGAGCGCCCGATCGGCAACGGCGAGGACTACGGTGCCGGCTCCGGTTCCGGGGGCGCCGCCCCCCAGCCCGCCTAGTCCGCTCTAGAGTTCCATCGCTGCGCCGCGCCGGAGTGGCGGAATTGGCATACGCGATCGACTCAAAATCGATTGCCCTTGCGGGCTTGTGGGTTCGAGTCCCACCTCCGGCATAAGACGCGCGTGGGCTGGGCGCATAAGACGCGCCCGTGCTGGCCGAGAGCGCGGACTAGTCGGTGGAGACGGCGAGTGGCCCGCGGCGCTCCGGCCGGCGGGTCCTGACCGCGGTGTCGCGGGCCTGCCGCTGACGCAGGTAGGCCACCGCGCAGAGGCCCCAGGCGGCGACGACCAGCAGGGCCCCGAGCACATCGCTCGGGTAGTGCCAGCCGAGGATCACCACCGAGAGGCCGACCGCCCCGGTTAGCGCCGCCCCGATCGCGGCGGCGAGCAGCCGGTGAGCGGCGGGGACGACCAGCAGCAAGGCCACGGCGATCGAGGCCGCCGCGGTCGTGTGCCCGCTCGGGAAGGAGTTGGGCCAGGGGAGTTCGTAGCCGTGCTCGAACGCCTTGCTGCGGACGTGCTCGAGCACGCTCTTCAGCGCCTGGGTGGTGACGTTGGCGCCGGCGACCACGACCACCGCGGCAAGGACCTCTCGCCTGCGCCCGAAGCGGAGCCCGATCGCGCAGACGGTCGCCAACAACACCAGTAGCGCGGCCAGGTCACCGAGGTTGACGAAGGCCGCCCCGAACGTGTGCCCGAGGCCGACTTCCCGCCGCAGATCGAACAGAAGGTGCCGGTCGAGGGTCTCCGCCGGGTCGAACCAGTAGACCGTGACGGCCAGTGGGACGATCGCCGCGGCGCAGAGGAATGCGGCGAAAAGCGGCGCTTTCACGTTCCGGGGCATCCCGAAACGGTAGCGAGGCGACCTGAGCGGAGCCTCAAAGAGGCCCGCTCGGGCCGCGCTCAGGCCGCCTGTGGCTCGGTATTGCGGAGCTGGTGGAAGTTGACGGCGGTGGTCGTCGCGAGCACGTATTCGTCGATCTTCAGCAGCAGCCCGGATTCGACCAGCGTGGTGATCGCCCGGGCGGCCATCTCGACGTCGCCGATCCGCGCCATCACGGCCTCGATCCGCAGTTCCGCGGGTCGTTCTGTGAGGACCAGCCGCAGGACGATCGCCTGCGCCTCGCGCTCCCGGTCGGCGTCGTGGACGATCCGCAGGTTGGGCCGCCGCTCGCTCTGTTTCACCTCCGCGACCCCGTCGCGAAGGTCCATTGCGTCTATGTCATGGGTCTCTACGAACATGTGTTCGATAGTGCCACCAGGCCCGGCGGAAAAATGGGCCTGCAAGGCAAGTTGCGCCAGGGCGGCGGAAAGCCCGGTGTAGAGCGGGATGAGTGCGTCGGGCGAGGCTGGTGGCGCGAGGCTGGGGGAAGGGACGGGGAAGGACGGGCAAGGGACGGGCAAGGGAGGAAAGGGACGGCCGAGGGACGCGGCCGTCTCGGCCACGGCCCGGGCAGGCTGTGGCCGTGGCCGAGACGGCCGGGGGTGCGGGGAGCGCGCGGGGAGCCGTCACAGGGATGGGGCGTTCGTCACCGGGACGGGCGGAACTCCACGAATCTTCGGGGGTTGAGAACGCGCTGTCGACTTTGACCCTGCCCTGGCATGGTCAAAGTCGACTGCGCGACTTTTGGTCCCCTATAGGGGACCAAAACCCTGGTCGCGTGTCTGGGACGGCCACGTCTCCGTGGAGTTCCCGCCGGAAGCGTCACGAACCTCCCCGCTTCCCCGCCGGAAGGGTCACGTCCCGGGCGTCTCGTGGCGGCCACAGCCTGCCCGGGCCGCCACGAGACGCCCGGGACGGCCGAGCCCCGGCCGTCGGGGCCCGGACCCTTGCCGTCCCCCGCCGCCGGGGCCCGGACCCTTGCCGTCCCTCGCCCCCCGGCCCGGACCCTCGCCGTCCCTCGCCCTCGCCGTCCCGGACCCTCGCCGTCCCTCGCCACCCCGGTCTGAGCCCTCACACATCACCCGCCCCCGCAAGTGATGGCCCCCCTCGGCCGTTCATGGGGTGGATGACCGATCTCCTGACCCCTACCCCGGAGGCCGCCGGCGCGGCCGCGGCCGAGCCGATCTCGCTGAAGCGGAAGCTGGGACGCCGCTACCTGCGGCCCGCCCTGGAGGCGATCGCCCAGCAGCCGCGGATCCGCAAATATCGCCTGCTCTCGACCTGTCGGCGCCTCACCGGCATCCCCGTGGCCCTGCAGCCGGTCCTCTTCGTCGGCCCCGGCGAGATCGTGCTGGGGGAGGGGGTCCAGTTCGGCTGGAAGAACTCGCCGCTCTTCTACAGCGGCTACTGCCACGTGGAAGTCAGCAACGCCGACGCCCGGATCGAGGTCGGTGACCGGACCGAGTTCAACAACAACCTGATGCTGAAGAGCGAGGGGGAGGGCATCCGGATCGGCAGCGACTGCCTGTTCGGCGCCGAGGTCCAGATCTTCGACTCCGACTTCCACCAGCTCGACCCGGCGCACCGCGTCGGCGGCACGCCGAAGACCGCCGCGGTCGAGATCGGCGACAACGTCTTCGCCGGGATGGGCGTCAAGATCCTGAAGGGCGTGACGATCGGCGACGACTCCGTGATCGGGGCCGGCTCCGTCGTCACCAGCTCGATCCCCGCCGGAGTGATCGCGGCTGGCAATCCCGCCCGCGTGATCCGTGAGCTCTGAGCGACGATGACCGAGCCGCCGAGCAGGCTGACCGCCGAGGAGGAGCTGGTCGACGAGGGGGCGCGCTCGACCGATGACCTGACCCAGGCGGCGGCCGAGGGCCTGCGCTGGATCGCCTACGCGCGGGTGATCATCGAGGTCGTCCTCTTCGCCTCCGCGGTGGTGCTGGCCCGGATGATGCCGCCGTCCGCGTTCGGGATCTTCGCCGTGATCGTGATCGTCCAGGAGCTGGCCGTGACGATGCCGATGGAAGGGGTCGGCGGGGCGCTGGTGCAGCGCAAGACGCTGTCCCGCGAACACCTCGAGGCGGGCCTGGCGCTGACCGTCCTCACCGGCCTCGCGCTGGCGGCGCTGACCGTGCTGATCGCGATCGTCCTGGTGCGCCCGCTCTTCGATCACACGACCGAGATCCTCGTCATCGCCCAGGCTCCCTTCTTCCTGATGGGGGCGATCTTCGCGGTGCCGATCTCGGTGCTGCGCCGGCGCCTCGACTTCCGCCGGGTCAGCATCGTCGAAACCCTGCAGAACACCACCCGCGTCCTCGCCACCATCGGCCTGGCGCTGCTCGGGTTGGATGCCCCGGCATTGGTCTTCGGCTGCACGATCGGGATGGCCGTGGGGCTGGTCGCGGCCCTCGTCTACGCGCCCGTGCCCCTGCCCCGCTGGCGCGGCAAGGCGGTGCGTGACCTGCTTCCCTACGGCGGCCCGGCGGCGCTCGCGACCTTCGCCTGGACCGGCTTCCGCAACGGCGACTATGCCGTGATCGGTTCGGTCCTCGGGCCGAACGCGGCGGGCCTCTACTGGCGCGGTTATCAGCTCGCGGTCGAATACCAGGGCAAGGTCGCGGTGCCGATGGTGCAGATGGCCTTCCCGGTCCTCGCCCGCACCGAAGGCACCAAGGAGCTGCTCGGCCTGCGCCGACGCATGGTCCACCTGCAGACCGTCGTCCTCTTCCCGCTGCTGGTGGTGCTGCTGGTGCTGGCGCCGGTGGTGGTGCCGTGGCTCTTCGGCTCGGCCTGGGAGGGAGCCGTGGTGCCGACCCAGATCCTCGTCGCCGGTGGCGCCGCCTCGCTGGTGATCAACGCCGCCGGCTCGGCGCTGATGGCCGAGGGTCGCGCCAAGGCGCTGCTCGGCTACGGGATCGCCCACTTCGTCGTCTACGTGGGAGCCGTCGTCGCCGTTGCCCACATGGGCCTCGCCGCGGTGGCGATCGCCGGCTCGGTCGTCCACGGGGTCTTCCTCGCCGTCGCCTACGTCGTCCTGCTCGGGCGTCGCGAGGGCAATCCGCTGATGGCGCTGTGGCGGGATCTCGCCCCGGCCCTCTGGGGCTCGGCCGCATTGGCCGCGGTCGCGGTGCCGCTGGAGCTCGCCCTGCGGGACGGTGGCGCCCCGGTCCTGCTGCAGATGGCGGCCGTCGGCCTGACCGGGGGCATCGCCTACGTCGCCGCCCTGCGCTGGCTCTTCCCGGCCGCCGCCCACGACCTCCTCGCCGCCCTCAACCGGGTCTCCCCGGTGCGCCTCGGCCTGCGCCGCGGGCGCGGCGCGACCCCGGCCGGAGCGAAGGCATGACCACGAACGCCCGCATCCTCCTCGCCAGCCCCGTCTTCAACGAGGCGGATCACCTGGAGAAGACGGCCCGTGCACTGGCCGCGCAGACGCTGCCCCCGGCGCGCTGGGTCGTCGTCGACGACGGCTCGAGCGACGAGACGCTGGAGCTGGCCCGCCGGCTGGCGAGCGAGATCGACTTCATGGAGGTGATCGAGGCCGGCGGCGAGGTCGGCCCGGGCGCCGACAATCTTGCCCTCGCCCGCGAGGCCCGTGCTTTCAACATCGGCCTGGAGCATGCGAATTGGCGCAGTTATGACCTCATCGGCAAGCTCGACGGCGACGTCGAGCTGCCGCCGCGGTGGCTCGCCACCCTGGTCGAGCGCTTCGCCGAGGACCCGACCCTGGGCCTCGCGGGCGGGCGCCTGGTCGAGGCCGACGGCGAGGGCGGCTGGGCCCGGATCGAGATCCCCTCCTACCACGTGCACGGGGCGGTGAAGCTCTTCCGTCGCGAGTGCCTGGAAGCGATCGGGGGCATCCCCGAGCAGCTCGCCTGGGACACGATCGACGAGACCTACGCCCGCATGCGCGGCTATGAGACCCGCTCCTTCGACGACCTCGTCGCTCGCCACCATCGCCCGTGGGGCTCGGCCGATGGCCGCCTGCGCGGCCGCGCCCGGCACGGCGAGTGCGCCTGGATCCTCCACTACGACCCCTTCTGGGTGACCTTGCGGGCGTTCAAGGTCGGCCGCAGCTCGCCGGCGGTGCTCTCCGGCCTCGCCTTCCTCTGGGGCTACTGGCGCTCCGCGTTGCGGCGCGTGCCCCGGGTCGAGGACCCGGAATTCCGCGCTTTCACGCGGCGCGAGCTGCGCGAGCGCATCCGGTCGAGGATGTCTTTTCGAAAACGGACCGAGATTGCACAAAAGATCGACGCCGCCGAGCCGTTGATTTCCCAACGACCCAACCTCTAGGGCTCGGGAAACACACAGGAAGAGAAGGGCTATGGACCAGATCACCAATACCCATAAAGGTCCCGCGAAGAGCAGGATCGCGGGTAAGCGGATGCTCGTCACCGGCGGTGCCGGGACGATCGGGTCCACCATCGTGGACCAGCTGATCGAGGCCGACGCGGCCGAGGTGGTGGTCCTCGACAACTTCGTCCGTGGTCGGCAGAGCAACCTCGACTGGGCTCGCGAGCACGGCCACCTGACCGTGGTCGAGGGCGACGTGCGCGACAAGGCGCTGGTCCGCGAGCTGACGATCGGCACCGACATCGTCTTCCATCAGGCCGCGATCCGGATCACGCAGTGCGCCGAGGAGCCCCGGCTGGCGCTCGAGGTCCTCGTCGACGGCACCTTCAACGTGGTCGAGGCGGCCGCCGAGATCGGCGTCGAGAAGCTGATCGCCGCCTCCTCCGCCTCGGTCTACGGGCTCGCCGAAGAGTTCCCGACCACCGAGTCCCAGCACCCCTACGCCAACGACACCCTCTACGGCGCCGCCAAGGTCTTCAACGAGGGGCTGCTGCGCAGCTTCCACGCGATGAGCGGGCTCGACTACGTCGCCCTCCGCTACTTCAACGTCTACGGCCCGCGCATGGACGTGCACGGCCTCTACACCGAGGTGCTGGTGCGCTGGATGGAGCGGATCGTCGAGGGCAAGCCGCCGCTGATCTTCGGCGACGGCACCCAGACGATGGACTTCGTCTGCGTCCCCGACATCGCCCGCGCCAACGTGCTGGCCGCCGAGGCCGACGTCACCGACCGCGTCTACAACATCGCCAGCCGCACCGAGACCAGCCTCAAGGGCCTGGCCGAGGCGCTGCTGCGGACGATGGGCTCCGACCTCGACGTCGAGCACGGGCCCGAGCGCGCCGTCAACGGCGTCACCCGGCGCCTCGCCGACATCGCCGCCGCCGAGCGCGATCTCGGCTGGAAGCCGGAGATCGGCCTCGAAGACGGGCTCGCCGAGCTGGTCGAGTGGTGGCAGGCGGAGAAAGCCCAAGGCCGTGAGCCGGCGCTGGTCGGCTCGGAGGCACGGTGATGGACGTCCCCTTCGCAAAGCCGTGGTTCGGCGGCGGTGAGACCGAGGCCGTGGGCGAGGTGCTCGCCTCCGGCTGGCTCACCCAGGGCCCCCGGGTGGAAGAGTTCGAGCGCGCCTTCGCGGCCCGCGTCGGCGCCCCCGAGGCGGTCGCGACCACCAACTGCACGACCGCCCTGCAGCTCTCGCTCTACGTCTCCGGGGTCGGCCCCGGCGACGAGGTGATCGTGCCGTCGCTCTCCTTCATCGCCACCGCCAACGCGGTCTGGCAGTGCGGCGCGACGCCGGTCTTCGCCGACATCGACCCTGCCACCTGCAACCTCGACCCGGCCTCCGCCGAGCGCGCGATCACCCGGCGCACGAAGGCGATCATGCCCGTCCATCAGGTCGGCCTGCCCGCCGACATGGACGCCTTCGCGCTGCTTGCCGACCGTCACGGCCTGGCGATCGTCGAGGACGCCGCCTGCGCGATCGGCGCCGAGCACCAGGGCCGCCCGATCGGCTCGCTCGGCAACCTCACCTGCTTCTCCCTGCACCCCCGCAAGGTCATCACCTGCGGCGAGGGCGGCATGATCGCCGTCTCCGATCCGCTGGTCGCCGAGCGCCTCCGCCGCCTGCGCCAGCACGCGATGGACAAGTCGGCGCTCGACCGCCACGCCGCCGACCGGGTCGTGGTCGAGCACTACCCCGAGCGCGGCTGGAACGCGCGGATGACCGACCTCCAGGCGGCCGTCGGGCTGAAGCAGCTCGAGGTGCTGGAGACGATCCTCGCCGAGCGTCGTCGCCTCGCCGAGCGCTACAACGAGCTTCTGGGAGGGATGCCGACGGTGGAGACGCCGAAGGATCCGGCCTACGCGCGGCGGACCTGGCAGTCCTATCCGCTGCGGGTGCTGGCCGAAGCCGGCGTCTCCGCCGCCGACCTGATGGACGCGCTGCTGCACGACGGCGTCGCCACCCGGCGGGGGATCATGGCGATCCATCACGAGGCGAGCTACGCCAACTGTGCGGGGCCGCTGCCCCACACCGACCGGGCCGCCGAGGACTTCGTCCTCCTGCCGCTCTTCCCCGGGCTCACCGACGAGCAGCAGGACTACGTCGTCGACCGGGTCGGCGCCTGGACCGGGGCGGTGATCGGCGCATGACCACGAAGACGGCCAGGGGAGAGGCCGACAGCCTGGCCCGGCCGGCGATCCTGCCGGCCGACACGCCGCGCGCCTCCGACATCGCGATGCGCACGCTCGACATCGTCGCCGCCGGCCTCGCGCTGCTGGTGCTCTCGCCGATCCTCCTGGTCGTCGCGATCCTCGTGCGCCTCGACTCGCGCGGCCCGGCGATCTTCCGCCAGGAGCGCATCGGGCGTGGGCTGAAGCCTTTCCGCGTCGCCAAGTTCCGCACCATGCGCCAGGGCGTCGCCGCCGATCCGCACCGCGCCTACGTCGAAGAGATGATTCGCGAAGAGTCGGAGGCCGAAGGCCGGCAGAAACCGATGATGAAGCTGGCGGAGGACCCGCGGATCACCAAGATCGGCCACTTCCTGCGCCGCACCTCGATCGACGAGCTGCCCCAACTCTGGAACGTCCTGCGCGGCGAGATGTCGCTGGTCGGGCCGCGGCCGCCGATCCGCTACGAGGTCGACGCCTACCCGGCCCGCGCCTACCGTCGCTTCGCCGTGCGCCCCGGCCTGACCGGCCTCTGGCAGGTCAGCGGCCGCAGCCTCGTCACCTTCTCCGAGATGATCGACCTCGACACCGAATACGTCGAGCGGCGCTCGCTGCTGCTCAACCTGAAGATCGTCTTCCTCACCGTGCCGACCGTCCTGCACGGCAAGGGCGCCGAATAGCGCCCCCCGGCTGATGGCCGACCAGCCCGCCAACGAGGCGCCCTATCGGCTGCTTCGCGACGTCGAGTTCGGCGCCGGGGCGCGGGTCTACGCCTTCACCAACCTCTACGGCTGCGAGGTCGGCGAGGGCTCGCAGGTCGGCACCTTCGTCGAGATCCAGGCGGGGGCCAGGATCGGCGCCCGCTGCAAGATCCAGAGCCACACCTTCATCTGCGAGGGGGTGACGATCGAGGACGGCGCCTTCGTCGGCCACGGGGTCACCTTCGTCAACGACAAGCGTCCGCGGGCGACCGCCGAGGATGGCGCGCTGCAGACCGCCGCCGACTGGGCGCTGGAAGAGACCGTGGTCGAGGCCGGTGCCTCGATCGGCTCGGGGGCGACGATCCTCGGCGGCGTGCGCATCGGCCGCGACGCCCTGGTCGGCGCCGGCGCCGTCGTCACCCGTGACGTCGAGCCGGGTGCGACCGTGGTCGGCAACCCCGCCCGACCCCTCTGAACAGGGGCTGAGCAGGGGATCTGGCCGGCTGCCCGACCAAATTCCCTCCGCCGCCGCGAAAGCGATCGGCCCCCGGCGCCGTTAGTCCCGTATATGTCAGTCGCAAGCAAGCACGAGGCGGTCGTCCCGACCGGGCCGGCCTCCTTCCACCCGATCGTCGTCGCCGAGTCGCCAGGCCTGCGCCGTGAACTCGTCGCCACCATGGATTCCGCCGGCATCGAACTCGAGGCGGTCGCCCAGCGGGAGGCCCTCTCCGAGTACGAGATCGGCGCCTCCACGGTCCTCATCTTCGCCTGCGACGTCGACCGTCCCACCGACATGACCGCGCTGCGGCGGCTCCGTCGCGACCACCCGGCGCCGCCGATCGTGGTCGTCTCACCGCGCTCGACCGCGACCGCCGTCCGCCGCACGCTCGACGCGGGCGCCGACGCGATCGTCTTCGAGCCGGAGATCGACATCGCCCTGGTGGCCAGCGTCCGCGCCGTCGAAAGCGGCCAGTCGGTGGTCCCGCGCAAGGTCCGTGCCGGGGTCGAGCGACCGAACCTTTCCCACCGCGAGCGCCAGGTCCTGAACCTGGTCTGCGAGGGCCACACCAACGCGGAGATCGCCGAGGCGCTCTTCCTCGCGGAAAGCACGATCAAAAGCCACATGGCCTCGATCTTCACCAAATTGGGAGTCCACTCCCGCAAGGAGGCGAGGGCGGCGTTCCTCGATCTCAAATCGATGATCACCGGTTCCCCGTCCGATCCAGACCTCGAGGAGATGCAGATATGAGCCCCGCCGCCACCACCGAGGCGCCGACCAAAGTCCCGTTCGTCCGTCTCGACAACGGTGACCAGGCGCTGATGGACGAGCTGATGGCGACCGTCGCCGACGTCGCCGCCCGCTCCGCCTTCACCCTCGGCGCCCCGGTCGAGCAGTTCGAGCGCGAGTTCGCCGACTGGTGCGGCAGCAAGCTCGCCGTCGGCGTCTCCTCCGGCACCGCGGCCCTCGAGCTGGCCCTGCGGGCGCTGGCGATCGGCCCCGGCGACGAGGTCATCGTCCCCACCAACAGCTTCATTGCCACCGCCGAGGCCGTCAGCGCCGTCGGCGCGACTCCCCGACTCGTCGATGTCGACGAGGAGACGTCGCTCCTGACCGCGGAGATCGTCGCCGCGGCGCTGACCCCCGACACCAAGTGCGTGATCCCGGTGCACCTCTACGGCCGCACGGTCGAGATGGGCCCGCTGATGGCGCTCTGCGAAGAGCGCGGCCTCTACCTGATCGAGGACGCCTGCCAGGCCCACGGCTCCACCTACGAGGGCAAGCGCGCCGGCTCGATCGGCCACGTCGGCTGCTTCAGCTTCTACCCGACCAAGAATCTCGGGGCGTGGGGCGACGGCGGTGCCCTGGTCACCGACGACGAGAAGATCGCGGCGCAGGTCCGCCTCCTCCGCTCGCACGGCGAGGGCAGCCGGCACCACCACGAGATGCCCGCCCGCACCGATCGTCTCGACGGTCTCCAGGCGGCGATCCTGAGCGTCAAGCTCGGCCACCTCGACGAGGCCAACCAGCGTCGTCGCGAAGCCGGCGAGCGGCTCACCGCGGCGCTGGCCGGGAGCTCGGTCATCACTCCGGCCGCCGTGCCCGAGGGCCGCGATCACGTCTACCACCTCTACGTCGTCCGCTCCGAGCACCGCGACGAGCTGCGCGCCCACCTCGAGGCCGAAGGGGTCGCCAGCGCAATCCACTACCCGACCCCGATCCACCTGCAGCCGGCCTACGCCGACCTCGGCCAGGGCCCGGGCAGCCTGCCGGTGGCCGAGCGCCTCTCCGGCGAAATCTGCTCGCTGCCGATCTTCCCGGGGATCGAGCCGGCCGAGATCGAACGCGTCGCCGCCGCGGTAGCGGCCTTCGACCCCAGCTAGGGATCGAAGGCCGGCCGCGGCCGGCAAGACCAAGAGGAGGAACGTCCCGTGTCAGCCGAAGTCCCGAAGCTGTATCGCCGCCTCCCCCTCGAGGACAAAGGGGCGTTCAAGGGGCGTCCACCGGTGGAAGTGGTCGTGTTGCTCACCGACCCGGTGGCGTCTCTGCCGACACCGTCCTCCTCGCCTGTGGACGACAAGCCTTCCTTCGACGACCGCACCATCGCCTTCCCGGCCGTCCACCGGTTCGAGTTCGTCTAAGTCACCCTCAGGCAGACCGATCAGGAAAGTCCGTGTTTAGTTTCCGTTGCTGAGCAACCAGAACTAAACACACACCCTTTTGACCGGTGACCGGGGAGTCCCTGATGCGAACGGGGCCCGCTCGCCTCGATCATCGATCTGGTCTTGCCAATCCACCGGAGTCCGGTCACCTGGGCGCCGAAAAGGAGCAGAGATGAGCGACACCTCGAATTCCACCGGCAACGGCGATCGTCGCGTGGGGATAGTCACCGGGGGTACCGCGAACCTCGGGAAACTCTTCTCCGAATCGCTCGCCGGCGACGGCGTCGACCTGGTCGTCCACTACAACTCGCCCAGTCGTGCCGACGAGGCCGCCGAAACGGTGGCCGCGCTGGAAGAGCTCGGCGTGAAGGCCATCTCCCACCAGGGCGATCTCACCGACATCAAGGAGATCGCCAAGCTGGTCGACGCCACGGTCGAGCGTTTCGGTCGGTGGGACATCCTGGTCAACACGTCCGGGCTGATCGTCCGCAAGCCGCTGGCCGAGACGAGCGAGGAGGAGTTCGACAGATCGTTCGCGATCAATACCAAGATCCCGTACTTCCTGATGCGGGAGGCGTTCGACAAGATGGCCGACGACGGGCGCATCATCAACATGGTGACGACGCAGGTGGCGGTGACCGCCGCCACCTATTCGGCGTATGCCGGCAGCAAGGCGCCGGTCGAGCATTTCACCAAGGCATTCGCGAAGGAGATCGGGGGCAGAGGGGTGACGGTCAACTGCATCGCCCCGGGCCCGCAGAAGACCAGCTTCTTCTTCGACGCCGAGACGCCGGACACGATCGCCTGGTTGTCAGGGATGACGATCAACGGCGATCTCGGCGAGCCGGTCGACGTGGTTCCCGTGATGC
>DATNAG010000087.1:0-21364 GCA_035572835.1 Solirubrobacterales bacterium | reverse complement strand
GGAGCCGTTGCGACGGACATCGGAAGGCTTGCCGATGTGGACGGTGTTGACGGGACCCTGCGGCGGCTTGATCCGCTGGACTTCTTCGAGTCCCCCGGCGAACCAGACGCCGCCTTCGGGGTCGGCGGCGATCGCTTTCGGTTCGACCCTGACGCCGGCGTAGATCTGGGTGATCGCGCCGGTCGGGGTGACCATCCCGATCGAGGCCGGGTCGACGATGTTCGGCAGCGAGCGTTCGGCGAGGCTGGTGAACCAGATGTTCCCTTCGACGCCGCGGACCAGCGTTTCGGGGCCGAACCAGGGTTGGCCGTAGCGGAGGCATTCGCGGAACTCGGTCAGTTCGCCGGTCGGCGTGAGGCGGCCGATCGCGGCGCCCGACTGGATGCCGAACCAGAGGTTTCCGTCGGCGCCGATCACGCTGGTGCCGTAGATGGCGCCGGGCTGGACGGGCGGCTTGACCGGGAAGGCGGCCGTTTCGCCGATCGGTGATGCCGGGTCATCGGCGGTCTGCGTGATCGCGCCCGTCGGCGAGATCTCCCAGACCGCCGGCGCCGTGACGGCAGTGGCCTTGAACCGGAGCGACCCGTCGGGCATGGCCGTGAGTTCGGTGACCGGGCCGGGCACCGGGAAGAGCGTCATCCCGCCGGTCGGCGCCACCCGGGCGAGAGACGGCGGGACCACGGTCTTGACGTAGTCGGAGATGGCCTGGAAGGACTTTTCGACCGGGAACCAGAAGCTGCCGTCGGCGGCGACGGCGCCCGGCGCGTTGCCCGGAGCGGATTCGAGCGGCGTCGGGCCGGAGAATTCGCTCACCTGGCCCGCCGCGGTGACCAGGCCCGCCTTGGCGCGGGAGTGGAAGGAGCCGTGCCTGCCGAGGTGGTAATCGGTGCAGGCGAACCAGGCGCCGCCGCCCGGGGCCCCGGCGACGATGTTGACGTTGCATTTCGTCGGGAAGCTTTCGGCGATGCCGACCGGCTTCCCGGCGACCGCGGCCGGGGCGCCCGCCAGGAGGGCGAGCGCCAGGACCGCGAGCAGGACGGGTCTAGCTCGCCTCATCGGCTGCGGGGGGAGCGGTCGGGTCGGCGCCCTCCTCGCCCATTTTCTCGCGGGCGATGAAGTCCTCGGCCAGCAGCAGGTTGTCGCGCGAGCGCTCGACCACGTTCAGCAGGTCGCCCATCAGCGCGACCTCCTCGACCTGCTCCTTGACGAACCACTGCAGGAACTGCTCGGCGCGGTAGTCCTTCAGCTCGCGGGCGAGTTCGAAGAGGGAGAAGATCTCGTCGCTGACCCGTTTCTCCTGGGCAAGGGCCATCTTCACCGGCTCGGAGCCGTCGGCGTAGGTGGTCGGATGCGACTTGATGTCGGGGATCTGGACCTCCTCGCCGACATCGAGCAGATAGCGGATCATGATCATCGCGTGCTCGCGCTCCTCGAGCGCCTGCCGGTAGAAGAAGGCGGCGAGGCGGGGCAGCGTTTCCGCGTCGTAGTAGACGGCCGCCGCGACGTACTGCTGGGAGGCGGCGAACTCATTGGAGATCTGCTCGTTGAGGGCGGCGGCGAAGGACTTCTCGGCCATCGTGTGGCTCCTTTTGTGTTGCTGCTGAGACGAACTTTGGTGAACGTAACCGAAAGCTCAGATTCGGCTGCCCTACGTGATGGTTCGGTGGGCCTAACCCCAGCGGAAGCCGAGCGCGCAGATCCGAGGCTCCAGCGGGCTCGAGGGCAGCCCCGGAGCGGTCGCCTGTTTCGGGTCGTTGTAGCCGCTCGGCGCGGTGTCGTTCGGCGTGTCCGGGTGGAAGATCGAGGCGAGGTACTGGATCTGCCCGCGGCCCGGTCCGAGCTCGGTCTGGCCGCCGCCGTAGGCGCCGATGCCGCGCTCCTCGCAGTAGTCGTAGGCGGCGAAGAGGTTGGAGATCGGGCCGAAGCGCGACGGCTTCACGTTGACCGTCTTCGGTGGTGACCAGGGCATCGCCTCGATGTCGGCGATCGAGTGGATCGGCGCGTCCCAGGTGACCCGCTCGTGCACCGGGTCGAGCAGCGGCCGCGTCTCGTCGGTCACGTCGGGGTCCTCGAGCCAGGCGTCGGGGAAGGCCTCGATCAGCTTCGCGTAGAGCTCCGGGTCGGTGATCACGTCGACCGGGGTGCCTTTGTAGAAGCCCTTCAGGTCGAGCGAGTCGACCGCGCCGGTGGCGACCAGCGCCGCGATCAGCTCGTCGTCCCAATCGTTGAACGGGTCGAGCTTGAAGCGCAGGGTCGGGTAGACCGCGAGCCGTTCCTCGACCGGTGCGATCGAGGACTTTTCCTCCGGCGAGAAGCCCGCCAGCCGCAGCGAGGAGACAAAGTTGAGCGGGCGCGGCTCGCGGCCGAGCGCCGCTGCCAGGTTGGTACCAGCCTGGCGCAGCGCCAGGTCGAGCGCCGCCGACTCGAACGCCCAGCGGCGATAGTCGCGCGAGACCTCGGCGCGCTCGGGCGCCCCGGCCGGGAAGAGGTCGATGCCGTCGAGCTGTTTCGAGAACTCGTCGAAGCTGCCGGAGTGGGCGAGGCCGGCGGGGGGTCCGTGGCTCTGCTGGCCGATGTGGTCGACGGCGTCGTAGACGACGTCTTCGCCGATCCCCTCCTCGCCGCCGCCCCGCAGCTTCACCACCGTGGTCAGCCGTTCGAACTCGCCGATCGCGAATTCGAGCCCTTCGAAGGCGCACTCCTCGACCTCGAGCGGCAGGTCCTTGATCGGGTCGTAGGAGGCCATCTCGGCGAGCCTACTGCGTGGTTCGTTTCTTCGGGATGACCGAAGTTTCGAACCGCGCAGCGCTCAGCGCTCGAGGGCGACCCGCAGCGTCTTCAGCTCGCGATCCGATCCACCGCGGACGTACCCGCCGTGGGCGATCGACTCGCGGATGTAGGAGAGGGTCTCGGCGGTGAGCCGCTCGCCGGGGAGGACGTTGGGGATGCCCGGCGGGTAGGCGGCGAGCCCCTCGGCGGCGACCCGTCCGGCGGCGGCCTCGAACGGGATCACCTCCTGCGGTCCGAGGTAGGCCTCGCGCGGGGTCATCACCAGCTCGCCCCAGGGCGGCGGCGGGGCGAGTTTCTCCTGCGGCGGCCCCGGTTCGGCTTCCAGTTCGCCGACCGCGGCGCGCATCGCGCTAACCAGTCGCTCGCCGGTCGCCTCGGCCGGCTCGCCCAGCCCGAAGATCGCGACGACCACGTTCTCCGAATAGAGCTCGAGGTCGATCCCGTGCGCGTAGAAGATCTTTTTCGCCAGTCGGTAGCCGGTCGAGCCGGTGCCGCGCACATCGACCGAGAGGCGCAGCGGGTCGAGGCCGGCGATCCCGGGGCGGCCGACCATCGACTCGTCGAGCACCGCGAGGCCGGGGATCTGGACGATCGCCTCGCGGGTGCGGGTGATCGCCGCCAGCGTCTCGTCGAGCAGCTCCACCCCGTGCACCGCCGCCTGCCGGCGCGCCGCGTCGAGCGACCCGGTGAGGAGGCCGCTGGGGCTCGTCGTTTCGACCAGGCTGACGCAGCGGTCGACCACCGCCGGATCGATCCGGTCGCCGTGGCCGAGGTGCAGCATCGCCGCCTGGGTGAGGCTGCCGACGATCTTGTGGGTCGAGGAGGTGACCAGGTCGGCGCCGCAGGACAGGGCATCCGGCGGCAGGTCGGGATGGAAGTGGAGGTGGGCGCCCCAGGCCTCGTCGACGATCAGCGGCAGGTCGCGCGAGTGGGCGACCTCGGCAAGCGCCGCGACGTCGGCGCAGGCGCCGAAGTAGGTGGGGGAGACGACCATCGCGGCGACCGCGCCGGGGGTCGCGTCGAGCGCCGCCGCGAGGCTCTCGGGGGTGAGCCCGTGGGCGATGCCGAGCTCCGGGTCGAGCTCCGGCGCGACGAACGTCGGCCGCATCCCGTTCAGCACCAGCCCGTCGATCACCGAGCTGTGGACGTTGCGCTGGACGACGACGCGCTCGCCCATGTGGCCGAGCGCCATGCAGGTCGCGTGGTTCCCCTGCGAGGCGCCGTTCATCAGGAACCAGCTGCGGCTCGCCCCCCAGGCCTCGGCGGCAAGCAGCTGCGCCTGCTGGAAGGGGGTCGGTTCGGGACCGATGTCGACGCCCTCGGTGACCGAGGGGATGTCGTTGATCAGCCCGGTCATCCCGACCAGGGCGACCATCGCCGGGTCGGCGCCGATGCCGCCCTTGTGGCCCGGCACCTGGAAGCGACCGGGGTTGCGGGCCGAGTACTCGAGCAGAGCGTCGACGTATGGGGTGTCGGACTGTCTGGAGTCAGCCATCAGGCGAGTCTAAACACGGCGACATGTCGCCTTAGGCAGACTGCACGTAGATGGAACACACTCGTCTCGGCTACTGGATCGAGGAGGCGGGAGACGTCACCCCCCGGCCACCGCTGGACGATGATCTCGACGCCGACCTGCTGATCGTCGGCGGTGGCTACACCGGGATGTGGACCGCCTGGCACGCGCACCGGCTGGCCCCCGAGGCGCGCATCGTCCTGCTCGAGTCGGAACCGGTCTGCGGCCGCGGGCCGAGCGGCCGCAACGGCGGCTTCTGCGAGGCGATGTGGACCTCGCTGGCCTCGATGCGGGCGCGCTGGGGCGACGCGCCGGCGCGCGCCGTGGCGCTCGCCGCCGAGGAGGCAGCATTGCGGATCGGCAGCTTCTGCGTCGAGGAGGGTGTCGACGCCTGGTACCGCCAGGGCGGCTACCTGCAGGTCTCGACCAGCCCCGTCCACGACGGCATCGACGCCGACGCGATCGAGGCCTGCCGCGCGCTCGGCGTCGCCGGCAAGCTCCGCCCGGTCTCCGCCGCCGAGGTTCAGGACCGCTGCGCCTCGCCCGCCTTCCGCGCCGGGGCGATCGAACCGGTCACCGCGACGGTCCAGCCCGCGCGCCTCGCGCTCGGCCTGCGCCGCCGGCTGATCGAGGAGGGCGTCGAAATCCATGAGTCCTCGCCGGTGCGCCGCTTCCGCGAGACGCCCGACGGGGTCGAGGCGACCACCGCCACCGGGTCACGGGTCCGCGCGCCCCGCGGTGTGCTGGCGATCGGCCCCGCCGCCAAGGCGCAGGGCGGTCCGCTGCGCAGCCGGCTCACCGTCGCCTCCTCCCACATCGTGCTCACCGAGCCGGTCCCCGACGTGATCGAGAAGCTCGGCTGGACCGGCGGCGAGGCGATCACCGACGGCCGTGCCCTGGTCCACTACTTCCGCACCACCCCGGACGGCCGCATCGCCTTCGGCTGGGGCGGCGGCCGGATCATGATGGGCGCCCACCTGCACGGCCGTGCCGAGGTCGATCCGGAGGTGGTCGCCGACCTCGGTGGCCACCTCGTCGACTACTTCCCCGACCTCGCCGGCCGCCGCATCACCCACGCCTGGGGCGGCCCGATCGACGCCTCGCCGACCCATCTGCCGGAGGTCACCTCGCTGCCCCGCTCGCGCGCCTGGGTCGCGGCCGGCTACACCGGCAACGGGGTCGGCCCGACCAACATGGTCGGCCTCACCCTCGCCTCACTCGCCTTGGACCGCTCCGACGACCCGACCCGCCTGGCCTTCGTCGACGCGAAGGTGCCCCGCGTCCCGCCCGAGCCGTTCCACTGGATCGGTGGCGAATCGATCCGCCTCGCCATCGCGAGGAAAGAGGAAGCCGAGATGCAAGGTCGCCGCCCCGGCCCCATCTCTTCAGCTATCTCAAAGGTCCCGAAGCTTCTCGGCTTCCACATCGGCCGGTAGCGGCGAGCCCCAACTGCCTGTCGTAGGGCGGGGGATGGCCCTCCCGGGAGCCTTTGGGAGCACTGGTCGAATCCGAGCCCTTTCCCGCGGCCACGCGGACGGGCGGACCGGGAGGGCCATCCCCCGCCCCCCTGACTAAGTAGCCGCGATCTCGGTCACCGCCCCCGGCGGCAGCTCCTCCTGCTCGGGCCGGATGCTCGCCATCTTTTCCGCCCGCCGCTGCTGCAAGGTGGTGAACACCATCGCCACCACGGTGACCCCGAAGAGGATCATCGCGATGCAGTTCACCTCCACCGGCACGCCGCGCTGGAAGGCGCCGAAGATGTAGAGCGGGAACGTCACCTCCGTCCCCGCGTTGAAGTTGGAGATGACGAAGTCGTCGATCGAGAGGGCGAAGGCGAGCATCGCCCCGCCGAACACCCCCGGCAGGATCAGCGGCAGGGTCACCAGGCGGAACGTTTCGAAGGAGTTGGCGCCCAGGTCCCTGGCCGCCTCCTCGAGCCTGCGGTCGAACCCGATCAGCCGCGAGCGCACCACCACGACGACGAAGCTGATGCAGAACATGACGTGGGCGATCAGCAGCGTCTGGAAGCCGAGCGCCGGGGTGCCGAGGATGAGGAAGAAGGAGAGCAGCGAGGAGCCCATCACGATCTCCGGGGTCGCCATCGGGATCACGATCAGGAAGTTCGCCGCCCGCCGGCCGAAGAACTGGTGACGGACCAGCGCGAGCGCCATCATCGTCCCGATCACGGTCGAGATCAGCGTCGCCAGCAGGGCCAGTTTGATCGAGACCCAGAGGGCTTCGTTCAATTCCGGGATGCCGAAGACGTTCTTCCAGTGCTCGAGCGTGAAGCCGACCCAGGTGAAGTTGTAGCGCCCGGCGGGATCGTTGAAGGAGAAGACGAAGATCACCACGATCGGCACCAGCATGTAGGCGATCACGAGGAGGCCGACGATCATCACCGCGTGCTCGCGCAGCCATCCCCAGAAGCGGGTCGGGGCGGAGGCTCGGGAGCTCATGCCGCTGCCCCCTCCTCGCCCATCAGAGCCTCCGAGCCGGCGAAGCGGATGTAGATCAGGACGATGATCAGGATGATCGCCATAAGCACGAACGACAGCGCCGCCGCCGCCGGGTAGTCACTCTGCTTCAGGTAGAGCGACTGGATCACGTTGCCGATCATCTGGTTGTTGGAGCCGCCGAGGAACTGGGCGTTGACGTAGTCGCCGGTGGCGGGGATGAAGGTGAGCAGCGTTCCGGCCACCACCCCCGGCGCCGACAGCGGCAGCGTCACTTTGAAGAAGGTCGTGGCAGTGTTCGCGTAGAGGTCTTTCGCCGCCTCCATCAACCGCGTGTCGAGCCGCTCGAGGCTGGCGTAGATCGGCAGCACCATGAAGGGCAGGTAGTTGTAGACCAGCCCGGCGATGACGGCGGGGGCGGTGGCGAGGACGCGACCGTCGGGGGCGATCTGGAGGAACTTGAGCACGTCCACGACCGGGCTTTCGTCGGAGAGGATCGTGACCCAGGAGATCGTCCGGATCAGGTAGGTGGTGAAGAACGGCGCCACCACCGCGAGCAGCATCGCGTGCCGCCATTTCCCTGCCTTGAAGGCGATCGCGTAGGCCAGCGGGTAGGCGAGCACGAGGCAGATCAAGGTCGCCGCGATCGAGTACTCGAAGCTGCGGAAGAACTGGGTGTCGTAGAGGCCGAGCGCGTCCGAGTAGTTCTGCCAGTGCCAGTCGAACGGGTAGTAGGTGCCGAGGTTGACGTTGAGCGAGAGCCGCCCGAGGAAGTAGAGCGGGATCAGGAAGAAGACGACCAGCCAGGCCGTCCCCGGCAGCAGCAGGCCGTAGGCGGCTGCTCTTCGTTTCAGCGTTTCTCCCATCCGCTCAGCCGTTCAGCACCGCGTTGAAGGCCCGGTTGATGTTCTGTTCTTCGGTCGGGCTCGGCGAAGGCTGGATCGAGCACTTCTTGGTGAATGAGGCCGGCGGGAAGATCAGTTTGTTGTTGGCGACTTCCGGTTCTTCTTTGAGCAGGACTTCTTTGGTCCCTTCGACCGGGCTGACGTAGTTCACGTAGGCCTCGATCTGCGCCTGGTGGACCGGGTCGTAGACGTAGTTGATCCACGCCTCGGCCGCGGTCGGGTTCGGCGCCCCGACCGGGATCACCATGTTGTCCGACCAGAGGATGCACCCTTCTTCCGGCATCCGCCATTCGATGTTCGGGTTGTCGGCCTGCAGCTGCACCGCGTCACCGGACCAGCCGATCGCCGCGACCACGTTGCCGTTGGTCAGGTCGGTCGAGTAGTCGTTGCCGGTGAAGCGCCGGATCTGCCCCGATTCGGCGGCGCCCTTGATTTTTTCGATCGCTTTCAGCCAGTCGGCTTCGGTGGCGTGTTCGACGTCGACGCCTTCGCACTTCATCACCAGCGGCACGGTGTCGCGAAGTTCGTTCAGCATGTCGACTTTGCCCTTGTATTTCGGGTCGAAGAGGTCGCAGACCGAGTGGATTTCGGGTGCGTCGTCTTTGTTGACGATGACCCCCGTCATCCCCGACTGCCACGGGGCGGCGAAGTCGCGACCGGGGTCGTAGCTGGCGCCGCGCAGGTTGTCGGCCAGGTTTTTCTCGAAGTTCGGGATCGCCGCCGGTTCGAATTCCTGCAGGTAGCCGAGTTCGTGCATTTTTTTCGCCATCCAGTCGGTGACGATCATCAGGCTGCGACCGCCGGACTGGCCGTTCGCCAGCAGCGGCTGCATCTTGGCGAAGAATTCTTCGTTCGAGTTGACGTCTTCCTTGTAGGCGACCGAGACGCCGGTTTCCTTTTCGAAGTCCCCGACCGTGTTTTTGTCGATGTAGAGCGGCCAGTTCGAGATCGTCACGTCCCCGGAAGGTTTGCCTTCGACCTTCACCTCGTTGCCGGATCCCGCTCCCGCGGCGGCGGCGGGCGGCTCTTCGATGCCGCTCCCGCAGGCCGCCAGCAGGATCGTCGCCGCCAGCGCCATCAGCGCCAGGCCGATCCGGACCAGGGGCCGCCGCCCGAGTGCCCTACTCATCGCCGTCGCCCTCATCATCGTCCTCCTCGTCCTTGTCGATCACCACATGCATGTGCTGGGGCTCCCAGCTGAGTACGACGCGGGCGCCGCCCCCCGGCAGCGACTGGCGCAGTGACTCGTCGGCGTTGGGGACGAGGACCGTCATCCGCACTCCCTCGCCGACGCCGACGACGATCTGGGTCGCGGTTCCTAGGTACACCGAGCTCTCGACCACGCCTTCGACCGCGGGCGAATCGAGGGCGGGGGGCGCACCGCCGGCCAGGTCGACCCGCAGCTTCTCCGGCCGCACCACCGCGGCGCAGCCTTCGCCGGCCGCGAGCGTGCCGGTGTCGGCGGGGACCTCGGGGCCGGAGTCGAGTTTCACGCGGCCCGGCCCGGAGACCGAGGCAGGCATCAGGTTCGACACCCCGATGAAGCCCGCGACGAAGCTGGTCGTCGGCCGGTCGTAGACCTCCTCGGGAGTGGCGACCTGTTCGACCCGGCCGCGATTCATCACCGCGATCCGGTCGCTCATCGTCAGCGCCTCCTCCTGGTCGTGGGTGACGTAGACGAAGGTGATGCCGACCTCACGCTGGATCTGCTTCAGCTCGATCTGCAGTCCCTTGCGCAGCTTCAGGTCGAGCGCCCCGAGCGGCTCGTCGAGCAGCAGCACCTTCGGCAGGTTGACCAGCGCCCGCGCCAGCGCCACCCGCTGCTGCATGCCGCCGGAGAGCTGCGAGGGCCGGCGGTTCGCCTCCCGCGCCAGCCCCACCCGCTGCAGCTCGGCGTTCACCCGCTCGGCGATCTCGTCCTTGCCGACCCCTTTGCGCTTCAGGCCGAAGGCGACGTTCTTCTCGACGCTCATGTGGGGGAAGAGCGCGTAGCTCTGGAAGACCGTGTTGGTCGGCCGCTTGTGGGCCGGGGTGCCGGCGACGTTTTCACCCTCGATCAGGACTTCGCCCTCGGTCGGCTGCTCGAAGCCGGCGATCATCCGCAGCGTCGTCGTCTTGCCGCAGCCGCTGGGCCCGAGCAGGGTGAAGAATTCGCCCCGTCCCAGCTCCAGCGAGATGTGGTCGACCGCGGTGAAGGTGTCGAAGCGTTTGGTCACGTCGCGGAGGACGACGCTCGGCGCCTCGGCGACCGCGGCCTCACTCTCGACGACGGTGGTGCTCGGGTCGGGTCCGGTCATCCGGTCATTCCTCCTTCGCCGGCACCACGAGCACCGGTCTGTCGGTCAGCTGCAAAAGCTCGTTGGCGGTCGAGCGTCACCGCGCCCGACACGAAGCCGAGCGCGTTTTTCTTCAGGCCCTTGTCTTCGACCCCACTTCCCGACGGTGCAAGGGGTACCGCGGGAGCCGGAACTGCCGCACTCTCCATGCCGCGACGGTACGCCCACCTGGATCGCGTAGCAAGTGGCGAATGTCCTAAAAGGACAGCTACGCCTTATACCTGGTGTATAAACGTAGGCGGGGCGCTTGACCCTGAAGCAACTTGCGGACGTGCCTGGCGGGCTCTAGCTTTGTCCATAACGTCGCAAGCGTGTGAGAGGAGAGCGGTAATGGCCACCGCACCGCAGGTAGTCGATTCGGAACTTCAACAACTGGCGCGTCGGCATCTCTGGATGCACTTCTCGCGGATGGGCTCCTACGGCCCGGATCACGAGATCCCGCTGATCACGCGGGCGGAGGGTGCCTACGTCTTCGACGAGCACGGCAACCGCTACCTGGACGGGCTCTCGGCGCTCTTCTGCGTCAACGCCGGCCACGGCCGCACCGAGTACGGCGAGGCCGCGGCGCGTCAGATCGAAGAGCTCGACTTCTACACGCTGTGGAGCTACGCCCATCCGAAGGCGATCGAACTGGCGACCCGGATCGCCGGGTTGGCGCCGGGCGAACTCAACCGGGTCTTCTTCACCGACGGTGGATCGGAGGCGGTCGAGTCGGCGCTGAAGCTCGCCCGCAACTTCCACCGCGCCCACGGCAAAGGCCAGAAGCACAAATTCATCGCCCGCGAGGTGGCCTACCACGGCACCACGCTGGGGGCCCTCTCGGCGACCGGGATCACCGAGCTGCGCAACCAGTTCGAACCGCTCGTCTCCGGCGCCTGCCACGTGCCGAACACCAATATCTACCGCTTCCCCGAGGACCGCGACCCACTCTGGGTCGCCGACGCGATCGAGGAGCGGATCCTCTTCGAGGGGCCGGAGACGGTCGCCGCGGTGATCGTCGAGCCGGTCCAGAACGCGGGCGGCTGCTTCGTCCCGCCCGACGGCTACTTCCAGCGGGTCCGTGAGATCTGCGACACCTACGACGTGCTGCTGATCTCCGACGAGGTGATCTGCGCCTGGGGCCGGCTCGGCCACTACTTCGGCTGCGAACGCTTCGGCTACCAGCCCGACCTGATCACCACCGCCAAGGCGCTCACCTCGGCCTACGCGCCGATGGGCGCGGTGATCGCCTCCGACCGGGTCTTCGAGCCGTTCAGCGAGGGCAATGCCTCGTTCGCCCACGGCTTCACCTTCGCCGGCCACCCGGTGGCGGCGGCGATCGCGATGGCCAACCTCGACGTCTACGAGCGCGAGGACCTCTGCGGCCACGTGCTCGCCAAGGAGGGCGAGTTCCGCGGGATGCTGGAGAGCCTGCACGACCTGCCGATCGTCGGCGACGTGCGCGGCGCCGGCTTCTTCCAGGCGATCGAGATGGTCAAAGACAAGGAGACCAAAGAGAGCTTCAACGAGGAGGAGTCCGAGAAGCTGCTGCGCGGCTTCCTCTCCGCCGAGCTCTACAAACGTGGGCTGATCTGCCGCGCCGACGACCGCGGCGACCCGGTGATCCAGTTGGCACCGCCGCTGATCTGCGACACCGAGCAGTTCGAAGAAATCCACGACATCCTGCGCGGCGTGCTCTCGGACGCCTGGGACACCCTGGTGGCGTAGGCACGGCAAGGGGGATGTGTGCTCACGGTCCAGAGCCTCCTCGATGAGCTCGACCTCGAACTGGCGACCGGGTCCAAAGGGGCCGCGGCGCCGGTTCGGTGGGTCCACATCTCCGAGCTGCAGGACCCGACGCCGTGGCTGTCGGGTGGGGAGTTGATGCTCACCACCGGCATCCCTCTCGACACCGAGGAGAAGCAGCGCGCCTTCGTCGCCGACCTCGCCGAGCGCAACCTCGCGGGGCTCGGTTTCGGCACCGGCTTCAGCCATGGGCGATTGCCCGACGCTCTGGTGGACGAGGCCGAGAAGCGCTCGTTTCCGCTTTTCGAGGTCCCCTACTCGACCCCGTTCATCGCGATCACCGAGAAGGCGTTCACCCGCCTGGTCAACGAGCAGTACGAGGTGCTGCAACGGGGGCTGGCGATCCAGCGCCGGCTCGAGCGCCTGGTGCTGGAGGAGCGCGGGCTGGAGGAAATCGCCGCCACCGTCGCCTCGGCGGTGGGCGGGACGGTGGCGATCCTCGACGGCCGCGGCGAGCGGCTGGCCGGGCGCGGCTTCCGCCGCCAGCTCTCCGCCGAGGCGGTCGGCGGCATCCGTCGCGAGGTCGCCGGGCACGCGGGCGATGGCCATCCGTTCGTGCCCTCGCACCCCTCGCTGGCGGGACGGGCGCTGGCCCACCCGGTGGTCTCGCCGGGCGGCGGGCCGCCGCAGGCCTGGGTGGTGATCGTCCGCGACTCGGGCGGCCTCGGGGACTTCGAGCGGCTGATCCTGCAGCAGGCGGTGGCGATCGTGGCGCTCGAGCTGATGCGCCGGCGCGTCGCCCGCGAGACCGAGCGCCGGCTGGCCGGCGACGTGCTCGCCGGGGCGCTCGGCGGGCTGACCGACCCGGTCGAGCTGCGCCGCCGGCTCGAGCCGTTCGGGATCGGCGAGGAAACCGCGGTGCTCGTCTTCACCCTCGACGACCCGGCCCGCGCGGCGGCGACCCTGGAAGCGACGCTCGCCGCCGAGGGCGCCCCGGCGGTCGTCGCGCCGCATGAGATCGGCGGCCGCGAGCTGCTCTGCGCGGTCGTCGACGCCTCCGACCTCGACCCGCTCGTGGTCGCCGCGAAGGCGCGCCAGGCGCTGCTCGCCGCGGGCGGCCCGGTCCGCGCCGCGGCCAGCCGCACGGCGGCGCCGGAGTCCCTCCGTCACTCCTTCCACGAGGCGCGCTGCGCCCTCGAAGCGACGGCGTTCGCCAACGGCTCCGCCCCGGAGGTCGCCTCCTGGCGGGACCTTGGCGCCTTCACCCTGCTGCTCTCGATCCAGGACGACGACGCGCTCTCCCTCTACTGCGACAGCGTGCTCGGGCCGATCGAGGAAGGCGACGAGGAGTACGGCGGCGAGCTCTTGCGCTCGCTGGAGGCGTTCATCGAGCAGAACGGGCAGTGGGAGCGCGCCGCGCGCCAGGTCTACTGCCACCGCCACACCCTGCGCTACCGGATGCGCAAGATCGAAGAGCTGACCGGGCGCGACCTCTCGCGCGCCCACGATCGGATCGAGTTCTGGCTGGCCCTGCGAGCAAGGGAGTTGGTGAGCTGATGAAGGTTGGCGTCCCCACCGAGATCAAGGCCGACGAGTACCGCGTCGCGATCACCCCGGCCGGGGTGCGCGAAATGGTCGAGCACGGGCACGAGGTCGTGATCCAGTCCGGCGCCGGCGAGGGCAGCGCGATCTCCGACGAGCGCTACTCGCTGCAGGGGGCGCGGATCGTCCCCGACGCGGCCGCGGTCTTCGGCGAGGCGGAGATGATCCTCCACGTCAAGGAGCTGCAGGCGGAGGAGATCGCCATGCTCCGTCCCGACCAGCTGCTCTTCACCTATCTGCACCTGGCCCCCGACCCCGACCAGACCCGTGGGCTCGCCGCTTCAGGGGTGACAGCGGTCGCCTACGAGACGGTCGAGGACGCCGGCGGAAGGTTGCCGCTGCTGGCGCCGATGAGCGAGGTGGCGGGGAAGATCGCGACCCAGGCGGGCGCCTACATGCTGCAGAAACCGGAGGGCGGCCGGGGGATCCTGCTCGCCGGCGTCCCCGGCGTGGCGGCGGCCAACGTGATGGTGATCGGCGGCGGCGTGGTCGGCATGAACGCGGCGTTCATCGCGATCGGGATGGAGGCCGACGTCTTCGTCTTCGACCGCTCGATCGACCGGCTGCGCGAACTCGACGTGATCTTCAACGGGCGCTGCTCGACCGTCTACTCGACCACGCTGGCGGTCGAGGAGATGCTGCCGCGGGCCGACCTGATCATCGGCGCGGTGCTGGTCCACGGGGCGCGGGCTCCGTACGTGATCACCCGCGACCAGCTGAAGCTGATGAAACCGGGGGCGGTGATGGTCGACGTGGCGATCGACCAGGGCGGCTGCTTCGAGACCTCCCACCCGACCACCCACCACGAGCCGACCTTCGATGTCGACGGGATCACCCACTACTGCGTCGCCAACATGCCCGGCGCGGTGCCGATCACCTCGACCCAGGCATTGACCAACGCGACGCTGCCCTACGCGATCGCGATCGCCGACCACGGGCTGGCCGGGGCGATCGGCCGCATCCCCGGGCTGCGTCCCGGCGTCAACGTGGCGGGCGGGCAGGTGACCCACCCGGCGGTCGCCGAAGGCGTCGGCATGGAGTACGTCCCCGTCGACACCGCGCTCGGCCTCGGTTAGATGAAGCGACTCGCCCTGGTGGTGGCCGCGTTGGCGGGCCTCTTCGCTGCCCATGCCCTAGGCGCCGGGTCAGAAGAAGAAGTGCATCGCTGCCATGGACGGCGGGCGGACATCGTCGGCACCCCGGCCGGCGACGTCCTCTATGGGACCTCGGGCCGCGACGTGATCTGGGCCGGGCCCGGCGACGACAAGATCTTCGCCGAGCTCGGCAACGACCTGGTCTGCGGCGGGGCCGGTGACGATGTCGTCCACGGCGGGCGCGGCAACGACGAAGCCTTCGGCGGGCGCGGCGCCGACCGGGTCTTCGGCGACCTCGGCGATGACAAGGTGACCGGCGGGTCCGGCGACTACGACGACGTCTCCGGGGGGCTCGGCATCGACACCGTCAACGGCGGCCCGGGAGACTACGACCTGGTCCACGGCGACTACGGCTACGACCGCATGTCGGGCGGGCCGGGGAGCCACGACATCGCCTCCTTCGCGACCGCGGTGGCGGGCGGCAAGGGGACCGGGATCTGGGCTTCGCTGCGGGGGCACGTCGCCCGCGGCGACGGCCACGACAAGCTCTACGAATTCGAGGATCTCGAAGGCTCGGCCTTCCGCGACACGCTGATCGGCAACGGCGGGCCGAACGCGATCGCCGGTGGCCCTGGTGACGACCAGCTGATCGGCGGTGGCGGCCACGACACGCTCGACGGCGGCCAGGGGACCGATGGCTGCGGCGGCGCCAAGGGCCGCACGATCTCCTGTGGCAAGGAAGCTCCGCCGCAGGGGACCGCCTACGTGCAGGTCGACGAGGCTCCGAACGGCGGCGGCGGGGTGCAGGTCGTCGGCGGCGCCGGGCACGAGGACCTCGAGGTGTCGTTCGAGGAAGCAAGCGAAATGCTCCTCGTCAAGGCGGCGGCGCGGCTCGCCGCCGGGCCCGGCTGCCTCCACGCGACCCGCCCCGGACCGGAACATCCGATCCGCCTCCCGAGCCAGGTCGAATGCCCGCTCGACGGCCCGGCCCGCTGGCTGATGGCCGATCTCGGCCCGGGTGACGACCGCCTCGTCGTCGAAGGCTCGCTGGTCGCGGTCGGCTTCATCCGCATCGCCGGCGGGATCGGTGACGACACCATCCGCGGCGGCCCCGAGGACGATCTCCTCCAGGCCGGTCCCGGCGCCGACCGCCTCTACGGCGGCGCGGGCGCCGACGGCCTGGTCGGTGACCTCCCCGGCCCCACCTTCCTCTACGGCGGCACCGGCGGCGACCTCCTCGCGGCGGGCGGGGGCTGCGCCGGCGGCGCGCTGGTCGGCGGGCCCGGCCGCGACGACGCCTCCTTCGCCGAGACGCAGGCCCACCCCGGCCGGCTGATCGCCTCCTTCCCCCGGCACTCCGCCTGGATCCCGGACGTCCCCGGCTGCCACCCCGTCCACCTCTCGGCCACCGACGAGGACATGGAGGGCTCCTTCGGCCCCGACACGCTGATCGGCAACGGCCGCCCCAACGCGATGCTCGGCCAGCCCGGCAAGGACATCTTCATGGGCAACGGCGGCGACGACGTGATCGATGCCCGCGACGGCGTCAAAGACGACTCGATCCAGTGCGGCCGCGGTCATCCCCGCGTCCCGGCGGTCCCGAAAACGAAACACCACAAACGCATCCCCCCGATCCCGGCGACGGGCCGCCCCGAGGGCCGAGCCCTCCTCGACCCGATCGACCCGGCGCCGCTTCAATGCGCCAAAGAGGTCCACGGCCGCCCCGTCCCCGGCCTCCACGGCTAGCGAAAACAGGATCCAGGGGGGAGAGATCGAGAGCCCCATGTCCTTGGTAGCCCTGTGGGCGACCAAGGACATGGGACTGGGCATGGCAGGTTGGCTGAGCTCGCGACCAGGCAGCACGGCGTCGTCTCGACCCGTCAATTGGCAAGCCTCGGGTACACGAAGAGCTCGGTCGCGAAGGCCGCGAAGGTGGGGCGGCTTCATCGTCTGCACCGAGGCGTTTACGTGGTCGGGCACCGGGACCTCTCCTGGCACGGGCGCTGCATGGCGGCGGTGCTCGCCTCATACCCCTCCGTCGCCAGCCATCAGTCGGCCGGATGGCTATGGGGGCTACTCCGATCGAGGCCGGGAACCCTGCATGTGACCACTCCCGGTCCTCGCCGGGCCAAGCGACGGTTCGTCGTGCACCAGGTTGATCTGCCGCCAATTGATCGAGTGGTGAGGGAGGGCATTCCTGTCACCTCCGTCTCACGGACGATCCTCGACCTGGCTGTCGACTCTTGGCCAAAGACTGTCGCCCGCCAGATCGAGCGCGCCGACGACCTCAAGGTCTTCGACCTGCGTGAGATGCGTGATTTGCTCGACCGCACGAAGGGCCACCGCGGCTGGGCCAAGGTCCACGCCGCCCTAGATCTCTACGACGAGAAGCCGGTCTTCACCCGTTCCGGGCTCGAGCGGCGATTCCTGGAATTGGTCCGGGGGGCCGGGCTGGCGGAGCCCGCGATGAACCGCTTCGTCGCCGGGCATGAGATCGACGCCTACTGGGAGGCGGAGTGCTTCGCCGTCGAACTCGACGTCTTCGAGACGCATGGGTCGCGGCTGTCGTTCGAGGAAGACCGGGTGCGGGACGACGACTTCCTGCACGCCGGGATCGAGACGACCCGCGTCACCGGGCCGCGGCTCGACCGCGAACCGGCGGCGGTCGTCGACTCGTTGCGTCGCCACCTTGCCCGCCGCGCCGGCATAAAGTGAGGTCGTGGCCGAGAAGACCGCGACCGGAGCAGAGGCAGCAGCGATCGCCGCGGCGATCGCGCGCTTCGAGGCGGAGTTCGCCGCCGCGCCGGCGGCGGAGCCGAAGGACGCGATCGGACCGTGGCAGCGCGCCGCGCTGCTCGAGGGAGTGGGCGCCAAGCAGGACATCCAGGACCCACAAGCACGAGGAGGAGCGAGATGGCAGTCGTGAAAATCATCGAGCTCGTCGGCAGCTCGAAGACGTCGACCGACGATGCCGCCAGGCAGGCCCTGGCCCAGGCGCAGGGTTCCCTGCGCAACATCCGCGCGGTCGACATCGTCTCGACCGGGATCCGCGGCGAGAACCTGGATGAGTTCCGGGCTCACGTTCGCGTCGCCTTCCTGATCGAGGGCTCGGAGGTCGAGTGATGGCCGACGCCGACGCCGACGCGCCGAAGACCATCTCCCGCGCCGAGGCGCGGGAGATGCTCGACGCGGGCGCCCAGCTGGTCGACGTGCGGGCCGACCACGAGTGGGAGGCGGGCCACCTGCCCGGCGCGACCCACATCGCGCTCCCGGATCTCGCCGCCCGCGCGGGCGAGATCGACAAGGACAAACCGGTGATCCTCTACTGCCGCGGCGGCAACCGCTCGACGATGGCGACCGTCGCCCTGGCCGAGGCGGGATACGACGCGATGAAGCTCGCCGAGGGCGCGACCGGTTGGGAGGAAGAGGGCCTCCCGTTCGAGCCGGAGGGCGGTTACGTCGCCGAGTCCGGCGAAGCTGCAGCAGTTCTTGAGGCCCGCAAACGCGCTTCCTGAGCCAAGATAGAAAACTTCTCGGATAAATACCCTAATCCCGGTCAGGGTTTTGCTAATTTCCTCCCATGGAGGTAATAGTCGCCGAGAACAAGACGCAGAACGGCAAGGGGCGGGTCGGCACCCAGGAGAACCCCGAGGCCTACACCAACGTCCCGGGGCACATCATCCCGATCATCGAGCGCGAGTTCGAGGACTTCGACAACGAAGCCGAGAAGTTTCTCGCCGAGGAGTTGCCCGAGAACGAGTTCATCGGGTTCCGCCTCAAACAGGGCGTCTACGGGCAGCGTCAGCCCGACGTGCAGATGGTCCGGGTCAAGCTTCCGTTCGGCGGGGTCACGCCGGACCAGATGGATTCCTTCGCCGAGGTGGTCGAGCGCTGGGCGCCGCTCAACAAGGGCCACATCACGACCCGCCAGAACATCCAGATCCACCACGTCCCGCTGCGCGACATGGAGGACCTGCTGAAGGTGATCTCCGAGTCCGGGCTCTCCTCTCGCGAGGGCTGCGGCAACACGGTCCGCAACGTGACCGGGGATCCCTGGGCCGGCGTCGCCCCCGACGAGATCTTCGACCCGACCGCGCACGCGATCGCCTACGTCCGCTACTTCGTCCGCCACCCGACGACGCAGCTGATGCCGCGCAAGATCAAGACCGCCTTCTCCGGTTCCGACGAGGACCGGGCGATCACCGGCATCCACGACATCGCCTTCCTCGCCCGCGAACGGGACGGGGTCAAGGGCTTCGAGGTCCGGGTCGGCGGCGGCACCTCGATCATGGCCCGCGTGGCACCGACGATCTACGACTTCGTCGAGGCCGACAACGGTGACTACCTGAAGGTCGCCGAGGCCGTCTTCCGCATCTTCGATCGCCAGGACTGGCTGCGCGTCAACCGCGCCCGGGCCCGGATCAAGGTGCTGGTCGACAAGATCGGCGCCGACGCCTTCCGCGAGCTGCTCGACGAGGAGCTGCAGGGCGACTGGGTCGAGGAGCGCGAATTCGGCCCCGAGCTGGTCGAGCGCCTGCGCTTCGACGACGACGAGGAGGCGCGCGCGCCGAAGGCCCCGCCCGAGGCCGCCTCGCCGAACGGCGACCGCCAGGCCTTCGAGCGCTTCCTCAAGAGCAATGTGCAGGCCCAGCGCCAGGAGGGCTTCTCCGCGGTCGAGGTGAAGATCACCCGCGGCGACCTGACCCCGGAGCAGTTCCGCGGCCTCGCCCAGATCATGCGCGACCACAGCGGCGGCAACGCCCGCTCGACCGTGCAGCAGAACCTGGTCCTGCGCTGGGTCCGCAACGAGAGCGTGTACGACGTCTGGCAGAAGCTCGTCGAGCTCGGCCTCGGCGACCCGGGCGCCCGCGAGATCACCGACGTGGTCTCCTGCCCCGGCACCGACAGCTGCAAACTCGGGATCACCTCCTCGATGGGCCTCAACCGGGCCGTCAAAGAGCGGCTCGACGCGATGCAGATCGAGGACGAGCTGACCCGTCAGGTCCACATCAAAATGAGCGGCTGCCCGAACGGCTGCAGCCAGCATCACATCGCCAACATCGGCTTCTACGGCGCCTCGCTGAAGGTCGGCGACCGCCAGATGCCCGCCTACATCCCGCACATCGGCGGTAACTACGAGGGCGGCGAGGTCATCTACGGGACGCGGCTCAAATCGCGCCTGCCCGCCAAACGCGTCCCCGAGGCGGTCGAGCGTTGGGTGCGCCTGTACGAGGCCGAGCGGGCCGAGGGCGAGGAGTTCAACGCCTTCGCCGACCGCGCCGGCGCGCCGCGCTTCGAAGAAGCGGTCAAGGATCTGACCCTGCCGACCGAGTTCTCCCTGGAGACGATGGGGCAGTTCATCGATTGGCAGCGGGCCACCCCATATAAGGTTGAGCGCGGCGAGGGGGAGTGCGCGATCTAGCTCTCGCGCCCGCGAGTATGAAACCGCCTCCCATCACCCTCTCCGGCAACGTGCCGACAGTCACCGACCTCGATCACGAGGCGATCGCCGACGAGCTCGAGGGCCTGACCGCCCAGGAGACGATCAAGTGGATGTTCGACCAGTTCGGGCAGAACCACTACATCGCCTGCTCGTTCCAGAAAACGAGCTCGGTGACCGCCCACATGGCGAGCGTGATCAACCCCGAGGCGCGCTTCTTCTACCTCGATACCGACGTCCTCTTCCCGGAGACCTACGAGACCCGCGATCGGCTCGCCGAGGCGCTCGGGATCGAGTTCGACCGGTACCACAACCTGACCCTCGAGGAGCAGGCCGCCGAGTACGGCGAGGAGCTGTGGAAGCGCGAGCCGGATGCCTGCTGCGGGATCCGCAAGGTCGAGCCGATGCGCCGCGCCCTCTCATCCGTAGACTGCTGGGTCGCCGGCGTCCGCCGAGCGGATTCCAGCTCCCGAGCCGGGGCCCCGAAGTTCGCCTGGGACAAGAAGTTCGGCCTCTGGAAGCTGAATCCGATCGCCGACTGGTCCGAGCGAGACGTGTGGAACTACATCCATGAGCACCGCCTCCCTTACAACCCGCTTCACGACCGCGGCTACCCCTCGATCGGCTGCACGCACTGCACGCAGCCGGTGGGCCCTGGCGGCGACCTTCGCGACGGCCGCTGGGCCGGCGTCGCCAAGACCGAGTGCGGAATCAACTAAGTGGGCTTTTCCCCGGTGCGGCGTAGCCGCAGGCGCGGCGCGGGCGATCATGTCTTCCTCAGATTGTCGATTTCGGTCTTGTTGATAAACAGGGGCTGCTAATGGACGAGACGACGAAAGTGCGACCGACCTCGGTGGAGCTGGGCGACCTCGACACGCTCGAGGCCGAGTCGATGTTCATCATCCGCGAGGTCGCGGCCGAGTTCGAGCACCCGGTGATGCTCTTCTCCGGCGGCAAGGACTCGGTGCTGATGCTGCAGCTCGCGCGCAAGGCGTTCGCGCCCGCGCCGGTGCCGTTCCCGATCATGCACGTCGACACCGGGCACAACTTCCCCGAGGTGATCGAGTTCCGCGACAAGGTGGTCGAGGAGTACGGGCTGCGGCTCGAGGTCGCCTCGGTCCAGGACCTGATCGACCAGGGGATCATCAAAGTCGGCCACGAACTGGAAAGCCGCAACCGGCACCAGACCAGGGCGCTGCTGGACGCGATCAAGGACGGCGGCTTCGACGCGGTCTTCGGTGGGGGCCGACGCGACGAGGACAAGGCCCGCGCCAAGGAGCGGGTGCTCTCCTTCCGCGACAAATTCGGCCAGTGGGACCCGAAGAACCAGCGGCCCGAGCTCTGGCGCCTCTACAACGGCCGCCACCGCAAGGGCGAGCACATCCGCGTCTTCCCGATCTCCGACTGGACCGAGCTCGACGTCTGGCGCTACCTGTCGCGCGAACAGATCGAGCTGCCGCCGATCTACTTCGCCCACGAGCGCGAGGTGGTCGACAACGAAGGCCT
>DATNAG010000086.1:0-9774 GCA_035572835.1 Solirubrobacterales bacterium | reverse complement strand
CTTGCCGTCCAGCTCGGCTTCCAGCGAGCGGCGGGCGGCGGAGCCGATCTCGCCGATCTTGGCGCCGCCGCGGCCGATCAGGATCCCCTTCTGGGACTCCGTCTCCGCCCAGATCTCGGCGACCACGGTGATCAGACCGTCGTCGCGCGGCTCGACGCTCTGGACTTTGACCTCGACCGAGTGGGGGATCTCCTGGCGCGTCCGGTTCAGCACCTGCTCGCGGATCAGCTCCGCCAGCAGCAGCTCGGAGGACTGGTCGGAGGAGTCCTCCGGCGGATACATGTAGTGGCCCTCGGGGACCAGCTCCCCGAGCCGGTGGAGGAGCTCGTCGAGGCCGGTGCCGGAGCGGGCGCTGATCGGGAAGACCTCGTCGACGCCGGGCAGCTCGGCCGCCGCGCTGAGCGCCTCGATGGTGCCGCGACGGGCGAGCTGATCGATCTTGTTGACCGCGCAGATAACCGGGATCTCATGCCGCGCCGCTTTCAGCAGGCCGGCGATGAAGCGGTCGCCGGGACCGACGCCCTCCTCGCCGTTGATCACCAGCAGCGCCACGTCGGAGTCGGCGAGCTCGCGCTCGACCCGCGCCTGCATCCGTTTGGTCAGCGCGTCGCGGGGCCGCTGGACGCCGGGCAGGTCGACCAGCACCAGCTGCCGTTCGGTCTCGAGGTCGGTGGCGACGCCGCGGATCGCCCGGCGGGTGGTCTGCGGGCGCATCGAGACGATCGCGACGTGGCGCCCGACGAGGGCGTTGACCAGGGTCGACTTGCCGACGTTCGGCCGTCCCGCGAGCCCGATGAATCCCGAGTGCGTGCTCATCGCAATCCCTCCAGCACCTCGGCCTGGAGGGCCAGCATCTCGCCGTCGTCGGTCTCGTGGTCGTGGCCGCAAAGGTGGAGGACGCCGTGGACGACGGTCTCGGTGAGGGTCATGTCGACGCACAGCTCCGGGCAGATCGCGATGTCGCCGAGCTCGCGCGGGCCGGCCGCCGGGCCGAGTTCGTCGATCGGGAAGGAGAGCACGTCGGTCGCCTCGTCCTTGCCGCGGTGCTCGCGGTTCAACTCGTGGATCCGGCCCGCGTCGACGATCTCGACCGCGAGGTGGCCCTCGTCGACGCCGACCGCGGCCAGCGCCGCCGCGACCGGCTCGCGCAGGTCGTCAGGCACGTCAGACAGGTCGACTGGCACTGTGACGGTCGTAGGCGGCGACGATCCGCTGCACCAGCTTGTGGCGGACGACGTCCTCGCCGCCGAACTCGATGAAGGAGATTTCCTTCACCTCGTCGAGGATGTCGCGGACCGCCATCAGGCCGGAGCGCTGGTCGGTCGGCAGGTCGATCTGGGTGACGTCGCCGGTGACCACCATGCGGGAGCCGAAGCCGAGTCGGGTGAGGAACATCTTCATCTGCTCGGGCGTCGTGTTCTGCGCCTCGTCGAGGATCACGAAGGAGTCGTTGAGGGTGCGGCCGCGCATGAAGGCGAGCGGCGCAACCTCGATCACGTTGCGCTCGAAGTAGCCGTTGACGCGGTCGGGGTCGAGCATGTCGTAGAGCGCGTCGAAGAGCGGGCGCAGGTAGGGATCGACCTTGGCCTGGATGTCGCCGGGCAGGAAGCCGAGCCGCTCGCCTGCCTCGACCGCGGGCCGGGTGAGGATGATCCGCTGCACTTTGCGTTCGGTCAGCGCCGCGGCCGCCATCGCCACCGCGAGAAACGTCTTGCCGGTACCGGCGGGGCCGATGCCGAAGGTGATCGTGTTGCGCCGGATCGAGTCGACGTAGCGTTTCTGGTTCAGCGTTTTCGGCGCGACTTTGGTGTTGCGATGGCGCCAGACGACGTCGTCGAGGATCGCCGCCGGGCTCTCGTCGGCGTCGAGCGCCCCGGCCACCGCTTCCACGGTGCCGGGCACGACGTCGTGGCCCTGCTCGATCAGCTCGACCATCTCGTCGACCACCGTCGCTGCCTCCTGCAGGTCGGCGGGGTCGCCGTCCAGGGTGAGGACGTTGCCGCGCAGGTGAACTTCCACCGGCAGGCGATCGCGCAGCCCACGCAGGACCGAGTCCTCGGAGCCGGCGAGCTCGGCGGCGACCTCGTTGTCGAGGGTCAGCTGGCGGCGGGCCAAGTCTCAGGCACCCAGCTTCTTCCGCACCGCGGCGCTGACCCGCTTGCCGTCGGCGCGTCCGGCGACCTTCGGCATCAGCGCCGACATCACCTGCCCCATCTGCTTCCCTTCGGTCGCGCCGGTCTCCGCGACCGCCTCGCCCACCAACGCCTCGAGCTCCTCGTCGGAGAGCTGCGCGGGCAGGTAGGCCTCGATCAGCTCCGCCTCGAAGCGCTCGGCGGCGGCCTGCTCGGCCCGCCCGGCGCCCTCGTAGGCCTCGGCGGCCTCGACCCGTTTCTTCCTTTCGCGCTGCAGCACCGCGACCTCGTCGCCTTTGCCCAGCTTCGCGTCCTGCTGCAGCGCGTCGACGACCAGCCTCAGCGCCGAGGCCTTGTCCCGTTCGCGGGCTTTCATCGCCGTCCGCGCGTCGTCTTGCACCTGCTCCAGAACGCTCATGCAATGAAGGTTAGACGGCCGCGTCCGGCGTGATCGCGAGGCCCTTGGAGACGAGGTCCTTGAGGTCGAGGCTGACCAGGGTCCAACCTTCGCGGTGGGCAGCCGCCACGTAGGAGGCGTCGTAGGCGGAGATGCCGTGCTCGATCGCGATCGAGAGCGCCGACCGCATCAGCATCGGGTCGGGGCCGACGATCGCGTGGCCGCATCGGCCGGCGATCAGGCGGCAGACATCGACCGCCTCCGCGGCGCGTCCGTCGCGCGCGCCCAGGGAGTTCGAGACCTCGTACAACGTCAGATCCAAGGCCGCGACGCTGTAGGCCGGATCGACGACGAGCCCTCGACAGGCAGCATGGTGAGGCGCGTCGGTGTCCTTGCTCTCGTGCCAGATGGTCGCATCGAGCAGGAACCGATCACCGCCAGGGCTTGCCTTCACGGCCTTCCTTGATCTTCTGCACGGTGTTGCCGCCCAGATGGAGTGGCGGTCCGAGCAACTCTTCGAACTCCTTCTTCCGGCGCGCGTTGTCGACGGCGATCTCGCGCTCGGCGAGTCGCTGCAGCAGGCCGCTGCGCGTCTCCTGCGTCCGCGACGCGTACTCGTCGATCCGACTCAGCAGATCGTCGGGAAGTGAGATGAGCACCTTGGCCACATCAAGAGGATATCCGGTATTTCCGACAGCAACTAGGGGCATGGGGGAACCGTGTCAGGAAGAAGCGCGCGCGTGGCGCGCAGAAAGGAAAATCTCTGAGCCGATCCTGTCCCGGCTTTGCGCCATCGGCTACGCCGGGACGCTGAACTCGACCTGGCGGACCTCGCCCAGGGGCATCTGCAGGAAGCGGGTGGCGACCTCGCCGAACGAGGAGACCGGGCCGGTGCAGAAGAACTCGTAGGTCCCCTCGTCGTCGCCGTCGCGGGCGAGGCCGGCGCGCTCGAGCGTCCGCTGGACGGCGGCGGCCACGGCATGCCCGCCGCTCACCAGGCGCACGTTGCGACCGAGGATCCGCTGCAGCATCGGCGCCACCAGCGGGTAGTGGGTGCAGCCGAGGATCAAGGTGTCGACCCCGGCCTCGCGCAGCGGCGCGCAGTAGCCGCGCGCCATCTCCATCGTCTCCTCGTCGAAGAGCGAGCCATCCTGGATGAAGGGCGCCAGGCGCGGCGCCGCCACCTCGATCACGTCGAGCGCGCGACCCTCGGCTTCGAGCGCCCGCCGGTAGGCGCCGCTCTCCACCGTGTTCGTCGTCGCGAGGACGCCGACGCGTCCGTTGTCGGTGATCGCCGACGCGATCTCGGCCTGCGGCTCGACCACCGGCACGACTTCGACCCCCTGCTCGGCGGCGACGGCGCGGACGACGTCCTCGCCGACCGCCGTCGCGGTGTTGCAGGCGATCACCACCAGCTTCACGCCACGGCGCAGCAGCGACTCGGTGATCGCCGCGATCCGTTCGCGCAGCCGCTGCGGATCGCGGCTCCCGTAGGGGAACATCGCCGTGTCACCGAGGTAGATGTAGTCCTCCTGCGGCAGGGCCACGAGGCACTCGTGAAGGACGGTCAGCCCACCGACGCCGGAGTCGAACATGGCGACCGGCAGCGCCGCGTCGCTCAAAGGAACGGCTTGTAGACCATGATGAAAATCGTCAGCGCGATGAGGATGCCGGTGGCGGCCCCGACCTGGGCGATTTTCTGAGTGGTCGTTTCGAACTCGGCGCTGAAGGTGTCTCCGGCGGCCACATCACGGTCGGCGATCTCCTGCAGCTTCGCCATCTGCGGGCCGAAGAAGCCGTGCTGGAGGCCGAACAGGGCGATGATCGCGATGAAGCCCCAGACGACGAAGAACTGGCTGCCCTTCCAGACGCTGCCGCTGGTGGCGAGGACGACGATCCCGCCGATCAGCAGCACGATCATGGCGGGATTGATCAGCACCCGGTCGACCTTGCGCATCCCGGCGATCAGCGCCGGCGCGGAGCGCGGGTATTTCGGCAGGACGGAGAAAAGGATCCCGTAGCCGAAGGTGGCACCGAGCAGGACCACGCCCAGGATGTGGAAGAAGAGGGCGATCTTGTAACCGGCGTCGCCGATCATCGCGAGGGCCATACCGAAAACCCTATAGCCCGCGGCGGAGCAGAAGGGCCGCCCAGTCACCGAGTTGACGGCGATCTTGCTCGGCGAAGCCGGCGGGGACGAAGGACTCGACCACCTCGCTCAGCTCGTTGGGCAGGATCCCGGACAGGACAAGGGTCCGGGGGGCTTGCGGGGCGGGCTCGACGGGGTGACCCGGCGGAACAACTGCGGGGACGTTCCGGCGGGTCACCCCGACGAGCCCGCTCAGGTGGCCTGCGACTGCCTTCAGGATCGGGGAGGTCATGTTGGCGACGACGGTCGGGGCGAGCGGCGGCAGCGATTCGCGCAGGTTCTGGCGGTGAAGCTCGATGGCTACGTCATTGATCGCTGCGTTGGTTGCCGATGCTTCGATCGCCGCCGGCTCGTGGTCGTAACCCGTGACCGGGGACCAGCCGAGCTTCGCGGCGGCGATCGCGAGGACCCCGGAGCCGCTGCCGAGGTCGACCAGGGCACCCTCGTTCTCACCCGTACCGGCGAGCTCGAGCAGATATTCGAGGCAGAGCCGGGTGGTCGGATGGGCGCCGGTGCCGAAGGCCTGGCCGGGGTCGACGACGAGGTCGATCGCGCCCTCGCGCGCGGGCTCCCACGATGGGCGCAGCCAGAGCTTCTCGCCGACCAACAGCGGTTTGTGGAAGTCGCGCCAGCGGTCGGCCCAGTCGTCGGGGATCTCGGTCGAGCTCACCTCGATACGCCCACCGCCGACCACCGCGTCGATCTCCCCCAACTCCGGCAGCTCCCCCTCGCCGCCGTAGATCGCGTACTCGACGTAGCCCGGGCCGTGCTCCTCCTCGACCCCGTTCGGCGCCAGCACGGTCAGCTCGGCGAGGACCAGGTCGGCCTGGTCGGGACTGCACCGCACGGCGAGGCGGATCACGGCGCGCTCCCCGGGCTACCGGAAGACGTTGCGCATGCGGCCGAAGAAGCCGTCGCCATGCTGCGGCCCGAGGTTGTCGGCCTCGAGCGTCCCGTCGAGCCGCTCGGCGATCTCCCGCTGCTCCTCGGAGAGGTTGGTCGGGACGACGACCTCGACCACGACCCGCTGGTCGCCGCGCCGGCGCCCGCCGAGGCGCGGCAGGCCCGCCCCGCGCAGGGTCTCCTCATGGCCCGGCTGGACGCCCGCCTCGAACTCGATCTCACGATCACCCTCGAGGGTCGCCACCGTCACCGTGGTCCCCAGCATCGCCTCCGTCGCCGGGATCCGCACCGCGCTGACCAGATCGGTGCCCTGTCGCTCGAAGCGGCCGTCGGCCGCCACCGCGACCTCGACGTAGAGATCGCCCGCCGGCGCCCCGGGTTCGCCCGCGTGGCCGGCGCCGCTGATCCGCAGTCGCTGGCCGTCCTCGATCCCGGCCGGCACGTCGATCGTCTTCGTCACCCGCCCTTGGGTGCGACCGACGCCGTCGCAGACCTCGCAGGGGGTGTCGGGGACTTTGCCTGACCCGTGGCAGACGTCGCAGGTGACACCGCGGACCATCTGCCCGAACGGCGTCCGCGTGACCTGGCGCAGCTGGCCGGCGCCCCCACAGCGGTCGCAGGTCTCGATCGGCGTCCCCGGCTCGGCGCCGTTGCCATGGCAGTGGGAGCAGACGACGACCGCCTGGAAGTCGACCTCACGCTCGACCCCGGTCGAGACCTCGTCGAGGGTCAGCTCGGTCTGCACCAGGATGTCACCGCCGGCCGCCGGCCCGCCACCACCGCCGAATCCGCCGCCGAAGGCCTGGCCGAAGAGCGAGGAGAGGATGTCGTCCATCGAACCGAAGCCGGCGCCCGGGTCGAAGCCGCCGGAGCGCAGGCCCTCGTCGCCGTACTGGTCGTAGGTGCGCCGCCGCTCGGCATCGGAGAGGACCTCGTAGGCCTCGGCCGCCTCTTTGAAGCGGGCTTCGGCCTCCGGGTCGTGGCCGGTCACATCGGGGTGCAGTTCGCGGGCGAGGCCGCGGAAGGCTTTCTTGATCTCTGCGTCCGAAGCGTCACGGGTGACGCCCAGGACCTCGTAGTAATCGCGTGGCATGTGTCAGGGGACTCGCAGTCGGTTTGGGTCGAAGGTCGGTGACGGCGCTTAGTCGTCGTAGACGGTCTCGAAGTATCGGGAGAGCTCGCGGGCGGCGATGCGGACCGAGGCGATCGCGGTCGCGTAGTCCATCCGGCGCGGCCCGACCACGCCGACCGCGCCGAGGTTGCGGTGACCGAGACCGTAGTTGGCGCCGACGACGCTTGCCGAGCGCAGGGTCGGCTGCGGGTTCTCGTCGCCGATCCAGAGGAAGACGGAGCGCTCGGCGAGCGAGGAGCGCAGCATCTGCAGCACGTCGGCGCGCCGCTCCAGCGCCGTCATCAGCTCGTCGGCGCGCGGCAGGTCGTCGATGTGGGCTTCGGAGAGGAGCCGGGCGGCGCCGTCGACGTAGAGGTCGCCGCCGGCCTCGGGCTCGAACTCGGTGAAGGCGGGCGCGAGCGTGGCGAGGAAGCGTGCCTCGAGCGGGCCGAGCTCCGGGTCGGCGAGCCGCGTGGCGATCATCCGGGCACCGATCCCGAGCCCGGTCAGCCGCTCGTTCAGGTAGCTGGAGGCCCACTGGACGAGGCCGGTGTCGACCGCGGATTCGAAGTCGAAGACGCGGCGGGCGACGTCGCCGGTCGAGGCGATCACGATCACGACGACGCGGTTCGGCTGCAAACGCAGGACCTCGACCCGGTGGATCGTCGTCGCCGAGATCTGCGGCGCGGTCGCCATCGCGACCAGGTCGGTGACCTGGGCGAGCGCGGCGGTGGTCTCCCGCATCGCCTCATCGACCTCGCGGCGCAGGCGCGAGAGCTCCAGCTCGACCCGCGTGTCGCCGGGCACGGCCCCTGTTTCCAGCAGCAGGTCTACATAACGGCGGTAACCGGAGTCGGTCGGGACGCGGCCCGCCGAGGTGTGCGGATGGGTCAGGTAGCCCTCTGCCTCGAGCAGCGCCAGCTCGGCCCGCACCGTCGACGGCCCCCAGTCCACCCCCGGCATCTCGGCCACCTCTTTCGACGGCACCGGTCGCGCCGACGCGAGATACGCGTCGACCACCAGCCTGAGAATCAGTTCTTGCCGCTCGGTAAGCACCCTTGAAGCTTAGGAGGCCGCCACCCCGGCCTCCTCGAGGCGCTACAGCTCCAGCTCGGCCTCGGCGTTGCGGATGATCCGATTGTCGCCCTGAGCCGCCTCGAGATCGACCACGATCCGGTTCCCGTCGACCTCTTTGACGGTGCCGGTGACCGCGATCTCCTGCTCCGGCAACCCCATCCCGCGGAACTGGACCGTCAGCTTCTTCAGCGCCCGCGGATCGCCGCCGGCGAGACCCTGGGCCGCCGCTTTGGCGACCACGCCCATCGAGTAGAGGCCGTGCAGGATGTTGCTCGGAAGTCCGACGGCTTTCGCGAAGTCCGGATCGATGTGGATCGGATTGAAGTCGCCCGAGGCGCCCGCGTACCGGTTGGTCAAGTACTTGTCGGGCGTCACCTTCAGCTCGGGGATCGCGTCGCCCGCTTTCAAGTCGGCCATCTCACACTCCCCTGACGATGTTGGTCCAGGTGCCGCGCACGACCTCGGCGCCGGCACCGTTCACGGAAACGGTCTCGAAGACGTAGAACCCGTTGCCGAGTTTCTCCTCGATCGAGATGCATTTCGCGGTGGTGGTGATCTCGTCGCCCGAGCAGGCGGGCTCCCCCCACTCGAAGGTCTGACCGCCATGCACCATGGTGGCGAAGTTCATCGCCACGTCCGGGTCGAACATCGCCGGGGCCAGCGCGTGCATGCTGTAGACGACGGCGAACATCGGCGGGGCGACGACGTCGCGGAAGCCGGCCTCGCGGGCGGCGCCGACGTCGAAGTGGACCGGGTTCTCGATCCCCAGCACCGTCGCGTACTCCTTGATCTTCTCGCGGCCTACCTGGTAAGTCGTCGACGGCCACGACTTGCCGACCGCATCGGTCTTGAGCGCCATGGCGCGGAACCTACCGGTTCATTGGCCAGCCGGCCAGATCAGTCGATCTCCAGCACCGCGAGGAAAGCCTCCTGCGGCACTTCGACCCGACCCACGGCCTTCATCCGTTTCTTCCCCGCTTTCTGCTTCTTCAGCAGCTTGTTCTTGCGGGTGACGTCACCGCCGTAGAGCTTCGCGGTCACGTCCTTGCGCAGGGCCTTGACGGTCTCGCGGGCGAGGATATTGGAGCCGATCGCCGCCTGCACCGGCACGTCGAAGAGCTGGCGCGGGATCGTTTTCCGCAGCCGCGCCACCAGCCTCTTGCCCTGGTCGTAGGCGAAGTCGCGGTGGACGATGATCGAGAGCGCGTCGACCTTCTCGCCCGCGAGCAGGATGTCGACCTTGACCAGGTCGGAGGCCTCGTTGCCGATCGGTTCGTAGTCGAGCGAGGCGTAGCCACGGGTGCTGCTCTTCAGCAGGTCGAAGAAGTCGAGCACGATCTCGCCGAGCGGCATGTCGTAGCGGACCTGGACCCGCTCGGGGCTCAGGTAGGTCATGTCGACGTGGGTGCCGCGGCGGCCCTGGCAGAGCTCCATCACCGGCCCCACCTGCTCTTTCGGGCAGATGATCGTGGCGCGGATGAAGGGCTCTTCGATGCGGTCGATGCGGGCCGGGTCGGGCAGGTCGGTGGGGCTGTGGACCTCGCGTTCGGTGCCGTCGGTGAGGTGGACGACGTAGCGCACGTTCGGCGTCGTCGCCAGCAGGTCGAGGTCGTACTCGCGCTCCAGCCGCTCGCGCACGATCTCCATGTGGAGCAGGCCGAGGAAGCCGACCCGGAAGCCGAAGCCGAGCGCCTCCGAGGTCTCCGGCTCCCAGGAGAGCGCGGCGTCGTTCAACGAGAGCTTTTCGAGCGCGTCGCGGAGGTCTTCGAAGCGGTCGGTGTCGATCGGGAAGAGCCCGCAGAAGACCATCGGGCGCACCTCGCGGTAGCCCTCCAGCGCCTCGGTGGCGGGATTGCCGTCGCCGGTCAGCGTGTCGCCGACGCGCAGCATCGTGACGTCCTTGATCCCGGTGATCAGATAGCCGACGTCGCCCGCCTCCATGTCCCCCACCGCGGTCATTGCCGGGCGGAAGAAGCCGAGGTCGTCGATGTCGGCGCGGGTCTGG
>DATNAG010000085.1:0-76574 GCA_035572835.1 Solirubrobacterales bacterium | reverse complement strand
TCCCGAACTCGATCCAGGAGGGCGCGATGCGCCACTTCGACATCGCCGGCGCCACCGCCGTCACCGGCGGCCTGGTCGCCCTCGTCTACGCGATCGTCGAGGCCTCGAGCTGGGGCTGGGGATCGGGCAAGACGCTCGGCGTCGCCGCCCTCGGCATCGCCCTGCTCGTCGCCTTCGTCTTCATCGAGCGCCGCTCGCCCGCCCCGCTGGTGCGGTTGGAGCTGTTCAAGCTGCGCTCGCTGGCGACCGGCAACGGCGTCTTCCTGATGGTCGCCGGCGGCCTCTTCGCGATGTTCTACTTCGCCTCGCTCTACCTGCAGAACATCCTCGGCTACTCGCCGCTGACCACCGGCCTCGCCTTCCTCCCGGTCACCTTCGGGATCGGCATCGGCGCGACCGTCGCCGAGAAACTGATCCCCCGCGTCGGGCTGCGACCGGTGCTCCTCACCGGGATGCTGGTCGCCGCCGCCGGGCTCGCGGTGCTCGCCGCGACGACCAAGGTCGGCGGCCACTACCCGGGCATCGTCGGCGGGCTCTTCCCGATGTCGATCGGGATGGGCGTCACCTTCGTCTCCCTGACCCTGGTCGCGACGACCAACGTCGCCGAGTCCGACGCCGGCCTCGCCTCGGGGATCTTCAACACCTCGCAGCAGATCGGCGGCGCCCTCGGCCTCGCCGTCCTCTCCAGCATCGCCAACTCGAAGACCTCCGACTTCCTCGGCGGGATCGTCGGCAAGCCGTCCTTCCTCGACCAGCAGGAAGCCCTGGTGTCGGGATTCCAGACGGCCTTCATCGTCGCCGCGGCGCTGGTCGCGGCGGGGACGGTGCTGGCGGCGCTGCTGTTGCGCCGTCGCGACGTCGCCCGGATCGAGTCCGGCGACACCGTCGCCGCGATCCCGGTCTGAGCGACGCGCGGGCGGGTTAGGCTAGGTCGATGGCGACCGTCGAGACCTCACCCGTCCTGCGCGCCGACGCGGCGCGCAACCGCGAGCGGATCATCGAGGCCGCGATCGAGCTGTTCGGCGAGCGCGGCTATGAGGCCTCGACCGCGGAGATCGCCGCCCGCGCCGGGGTCGGCGAGGCGACCCTCTTCCGGCGCTTCCCGACCAAGGAGGACCTGATCACGGCGATCGTCCAGATGATGCTGCAAGAAGCCGCCGCGATCGCCGCCTCCTGCCTCGAGGAGGAGGACCCCTGGCGCGGGGTCGAACGCTTCCTCTTCGAGATGGCCGAGCGGGCCTCCCAGGACCACGGCATCTCCGACGCCAACAAGGAGCGCTGCATGGCCTCGACGGCGCTGGCCGGGGACCGTCGCCGCGTCCTCGACCTCACCGCGCAGCTGGTCAAGCGGGCCCAGGGCGCCGGCGTCCTCCGTGACGACGTCGCAGGCCAGGACCTGATGTTCCTGATGGGCGCCGTCGCCTCGGTCGGCGAAGTCCCCTTCCCCGGCCTCCGCGACGACCTCTGGAAGCGTTACCTCGGCATCGTCCTCGACGGCCTGCGCCCCGCCTGCGCCACGAAGCTGCGGCCCGGCCCTCCGTCGCGCCGCCTGATCGAGAACCCCGACGGCGAGTAGCCGCGATATGACGTGGGTAGCCTTGTCGTCATGACTACCTCAACGGAGCTTTTCGGCGACGAGCACGTCGCCCGCTACATCGAGACCGACGGCGAGGAGGGGTTCGAGTGGCGCAACGGGACCAAGATCCTCGTGCTGTTCACCAAGGGCCGGAAGTCGGGCGAGGAGCGCGCCAACGCGCTGATCTTCGAGCCCGATGGTGACGACTACCTGGTCGTCGCCTCGAAGGGCGGTGCCCCGGCGCCGCCGGCCTGGTTCGTCAACCTCGAGGCCGATCCGGACGCGGTCGAAGTCCAGGTCAAAGGGGATCGCTTCAAGGCGCGGCCGCGGATCGCGAACGACGAGGAGAAGCAGCGGATGTGGCAGAAGATGGTCGCCGCCTGGCCCGACTACGACGCCTACCAGGAGAAAACCGACCGGGTGATCCCGATCGTCGTGCTCGAACGCGCCTAGCTCGGCGCGGCGACGCCGGCGGGAGTCTCGTCGCTGAGCAGCTCGTGGGCGAAGCGGACCACGAGGGCGCCGTCGCCGACCGCGCCGGCGACCCGGTTCGAGGCCCCGGCCCGCACGTCGCCGGCGGCGAACACGCCCGGGCGGACGGTCTCCAGCAGGGCGGGCTCGCGGTCGGCCAGCGGCCAGGCGATGTGGCCCTCGCAGTTGTGGGCGCCGTCGCCGCAGAGCAGGAACCCGGCGGCGTCGGTGGCCAGCATCCCGTCGGAGACCTCGGTGCAGGGATCGGCGCCGATCATCACGTAGACGGCGTTGGTGTCGACGTCTTCGCGGGCTCCGTCGGCCGACTGCAGGGTGACCGACTCGACCACCGCCGAGCCGTGCAGGGCGACGACCTCGGTCTCGGTGATCACCTCGATCCGTGGCGAGCGTTCGACCCGATCGACCAGGTAGCGCGACATCGTCGACTTCAGCGCTTTTCCACGCACGATCACGCGCACGCTGCGCGCCTTCCCCGACAAGCTGACCGCTGCCTGCCCGGCCGAGTTGCCACCGCCGATCACGATCACGTCTTTGTCGCGGGCCCGCTCGGTGTCGGTCGCCATCGCCGCGTGGTAGACGCCGGCGCCGCGGAAGCGGTCGATCCCGTCCGCTTTCAGCTCGCGCCAGCGCGCCCCGGTGGCCATCACCAGCGAGCGGGCGAGCACGTGCTGGCCGTCGTCGAGGTCGATCCGCACCAGGCCTTCCGGCCCGTCGGCGAGCTCGACCGCGCGGTGGAAGCTGGACAGCACGGCGTCGAAGCGGCGCGCCTGTAGGGTCGCCTTGGTGGTCAGCTCGCGACCGCCGATCCCGGTCGGGAAGCCGAGGTAGTTCTCGATCCGGGTGCTCGTCCCGGCCTGGCCACCGGGCGCCCAGGACTCGACCACCAGCGTCCGCAGTCCCTCCGAACCGCCGTAGACGGCGGCGGCGAGCCCGGCCGGCCCGGCACCGAGCACGACCAGGTCGAAGCGCTCGCCGTCGACCTCGGCCCGCAGCCCCAGTCCGCGGGCGACCTGGGCGGGGGAGGGGTTGCGCATCACCTGGCGGGCGTGGACGAGGACCGGCGTTTCCTCGCGCGGCACCTCGAGCCAGCTCAGCATCTCGTCGCTCTCGGGGTCGGTGTCGATGTCGTACCAGCGCACCGGCAGCAGGTTCCGCTCGAGCAGGTCGCGCACTTCGAAGGCGCGCCGCGAGGACTGCGGCGCGATCAACCGCATCACCCCGTAGCCGTGCTCTTCGTGCCAGGCGCGCCGCGCCATCAGCGTGCGGAAGACCCCTTCGCCGAACTCGGGCCATTCGGCGACCATTTTGCGCAGCTTGCCGCGCGGGAAGACGAGGGCCTCGGTCGGCTCGACCGCGATCGCGGCGCTGATCGTCGGCTCGCCGGTGAAGGCGGCGATGTCGCCGATGTAGGTGCCCCCGTCGGCGGCGGCGACGTGGACGTCCTTGCCCGGCTTGCGGTCGACGAACTCGACCCGCCCGTTCAGCAGGACGAAGAACGGGGCGTCGCGCACCCCATGCTCGTAAAGGACCTCGCCCTCCTCGAAGGTGCGGCGCTCGGCGCACTTCTTGCCCAGCCAGTGCAGCTTTTTCTCCGAGAGGCGGGGGAAGACGACCTCGTCGTCGAGGTCGGGGAACGGTTCGAGACGGACGACACGGACCTCTTGCATCGACTCAAAGCTACTCTTCCGACGACTGATGCCTGAGATACGTCCGCTTCGACGCGAAATCGCGCGGGTAATCGCCCCCACATGAAGGTCGGCACGCCGTTCGGCGAGTTCCCGTTCGAGTACCGCCGGATCGAGCGGCGCGACGACGGCGTCGCGATCATCGGCACCGTCGCCGGGCTGGAGTCGAGCGTCGTCTTCGACCAGGACGATGCGCGCCGCGCCGCCACGCTGTTGGCCGTCTCCGCCGGCGTGGCCCTGCTGCTGTTCGCCCGCTCGCGCCGGCACTGAGCCGTAGATCGCCCTCGAACCCGGAGCCGTAGAGTTCCCAGGCAGTGGCTGGGATCAGTTCCGGCGCCCGCGACAGGAGGTGGAGGATGGGAGCGACGTGGAGGCGGCTCGCGGCAGTGGTGGCGAGCCTGATCGCACTCGCCGTGGCGGCGACGCCCGCGGCGGCGGCAGGGTGGACGACGACGCAGCTCCCCGGGGGCCCGGGCGAACTGTTCCTTCTGAACGTCGACTGCCCGACGACGACATTCTGCGCGGCGGTCGGCACCCAGAACCTGATCGCGACCTCGACCGACCCGACCGGCGGGCCGGGCGCCTGGCACACCGTCTACGCCGGCGAAGGTCGCTACGAAGACTCTGTCAACGGCATCCCGGTGATCTCGAATCGCCAGGTGCAGGGCGTCTCCTGCCCCTCGTCCCACCTCTGCGTAGCGGTCACCGCGCTCGGCCAGATCTACACGAGCACCGACCCGACCGGGCCGGCCTCGGCCTGGGCCGTCGCCGAACTGAAGCCGACCGGCCGCAACATCCACCTCTACGGCGTCTCCTGCCCGACCGAATCGCTGTGCGTCGCCGTCTCCGGCCGGCGGACCAATACCGGCAAGGTCTTCACCTCGACCGATCCGACCGGTGGCGTCGGCGCCTGGCAGGAAGCCGACCTTGGCGAACAGTTCGACCTGCGCGCGGTCTCCTGCAGCTCGGCGACCCTCTGCGTCGCCGCGGGCGCCAACGGCGAACTCGTCGGTTCGACCAACCCGACCGGCGGGCCCGCCGCCTGGAGTGTGGTGGGGGCGCCGGCCGGGAGCATCCTGCAGTCGATCGACTGCGTCGCCGGCGCCTGCCTCACCGGCAACACCGGTGGCAACCTGCTCGCGACGAGCGAACCGACCCGGCCGGCGAGCTGGCGGGCGACGGGCGGCGGCGGCTCGGTCCAGGTGACCGGCAGCGCCTGCGCTTCGGCGAGCGCCTGCCTCGCCGTCGACAACAACGGCGACGTGATCGTCTCCACCGAACCGACCGCTGCCCAGCCGCACTGGGCGCTCACCAACGTGCGGCCCTACAGCGAAGGCGCCGAGGAGCCGGGCTCGGTCGGCGCGAATGGCCTCCTCGGCGCCTCCTGCCCGGCGGTGAGTTTGTGCGTCCTGGTCGGCAGCCGCGGCGCGATCCTGACCGACACGGAACCGTTCGCGGTCCCGCCGCCGTCGAAGCCGGGTGGGGGCCGCGGGAAGAAGCCCGCCAAGGGACGGCGCGGACCCCTGCGACCGCGCAGTCGAATCGCCCGCCTCGACTTCGTCACCCTCGACGAGGAGGTCGGTGAAGCGGGGCCACGGAAAGTCAAGATGATGCTGCGCTTCTATGCGCACGGGCCGGTGCGGCGTTTCGAATGCCGGCTCGACCGACGCCGCTTCCGAACCTGCCGCTCGCCGAAGCGCTACGGCGCGATCGGAAGGGGCATCCACGCGATCCGGGTGCGCGCGGTCGGTCGCACCGGGCTGCGCGGCCCGGCGGCGACCGAACGCTTTTACGTCGGCCGCCTCTGCCACCGCGGGGCCTGCCTCCGCGGCGCCGCGCCACTGCCGCGCGGGCCCGGCTGGAAATTTGGCTGAAAATTAAGTAGCAAGAACTCGTGACACGGGCTACAATCGCCCCATGCACAACCCGCTTCGTAACGAGGCGGATGTCTTTCGCCTCGTAGTCATCATCGGGGTCGCCGCGGCCCTCGTGGTCGCCCTCACCCTGATTGCCGGCGCGGTCTGGGGTGTCCTCCTTGCCGCCCTTCTGATCGGCATCGGGATCGGACTTGCCTGGCGAGTCACCCGCGGCAGCGAGCCGCGCAGCGTCGAGGGCCACCCGGTCGCCGACGACACCCGCCGCATCCTCGTCGTCGCCAACCAGACGGCGGCCGGCCGCGAGTTGCTGGAGGAGATCGGCAATCGTTGCCGCGGCCAGAAATGCCAGGTGATGCTGGTCTCACCGGCCCTGGTCGGGTCGCGCGCCGATCGTTGGGCCTCCGACATCGACGAAGGGCTCGACCTCGCCCGCGAGCGGATGGCCCGCTCGGTCAGCGCGTTGCGCGGGATCGGGGTGGAGGTCCGCGCCGAGGTCGGCGACCCTGACCCGAACATGGCGATCGAGGACGCCCTCCGCGTCTTCCCCGCCGATGAGATCGTGATCTCGACCTTGCCCCCGGAGCGGTCGCGCTGGCTCGAGCACGAAGTCGTCGAGAGGACCCGCCGCGAGGTCGAATTGCCGATGACCCACGTCATCGTCGACCTCGACGCCGAGCGGGCGACGACCACGCTGCGCTCAGTCGGCTGAGCGCGACAGCCCCGACCCGGCCCCCGGCTTCGCCGGCGCGGTCGGGTGTGCGACATTGCCGCGATGCCGACCGCCGCCACGCCTGCCGGGATCGACCTCTACTACGAGACGATCGGCTCGCCCGCCGACCCGCCACTGCTCCTCGTCACCGGGTACGGCGCCCAGATGATCGCCTGGCCGCGCGGCTTCTCCGAGCTGCTCGCCGCCGGTGGCCGCTTCGTGATCGAGTTCGACAACCGCGACTCGGGGCTCTCCTCCAAGCTCGACGGCGCGTCGCTCGACATCGATGCGGTGATGGCCGCCGCGGGCGAAGGCGACCTTCCCCGAGCGCGTGAGCTCGCGCCGTACACGCTGAGCGACCTCGCCGACGACTGCGTCGCCCTGCTCGACCACCTCGGGCTCGATCGCGCGCACGTCCTCGGTGCCTCGATGGGCGGGATGATCGCCCAGCAGCTGGCGATCGACCGGCCCGAGCGGCTCCTCACCCTGATCTCGATGTTCTCCAACACGGGGGAGCCGGGCGTCGGCCAGCCGACCCCGGAGGCGCTCGCGGCACTGCTCACGCCCTCGCCGCTCGAGCGCGCTGCCTACATCGAGGCCTCCTCGGCGAAGGCGATGCTCTGGGCCTCGCGCCGCTACGGCGACCGGGCGCGGGCCGAAGCCCTCGCCGCGGCGAGCTTCGACCGCGGCATCTACCCCGAGGGCGTCACCCGCCAGCTCGCCGCGATGCTCGCGAGCGGGCCCCGCGCCGAGGGGCTCGAAGCCCTCGCGGTCCCGACCCTCGTCATCCACGGGCTCGACGACACCCTGATCCAGCCCGACGGCGGCGAGCGGACGGCCGAGCTGGTGCCGGAGGCCCGACTCATGCTGGTCGAGGACATGGGGCACGACCGGCCCGAACCCCTCTGGCCGCTGCTCACCGAGGCGATCCTGTTGCACAGCGAGCCGGCGCGATCGACTCCGTAGGCTGAGCCGATCGCGACCAAGCCCGACAACGCCCGCGCCCGCAACCGCCCGCTGCTCACCGCCCGGGTCGAGTCGGTCGAGCCCCTCACCCCGACGCTGGCCCGGATCGTCTTCGGCGGCGCCGGGCTCGCCGGCTTCGAGCTCGGGGACTACACCGACCACTACGTGAAGCTGCAGTTCCCACGCGCGGGCGCGCCCGCGGACGAGCGGCCGAAGGTCCGCACCTACACGGTGCGTGAGTGGGACGCCGAGCGCCGCCTGCTGACGATCGACTTCGTCGTCCACGGCGACGAGGGCATCGCCGGCCCCTGGGCCGCCGCGGCGGCTCCCGGCGACACGATCGACCTGCGCGGCCCCGGCGGCGGCTACGCCCCCGACCCCGGCGCCGCCTGGCACCTGATGGCCGGCGACACCAGCGTGATCCCGGCGATCTCGACCTCGCTGGCGCGGATCCCGGCCGGGGCGACGGTCCACGTCTTCCTCCAGGTCCACGGACCCGAGGAGGAGGTCGAGCTCGCGACCCCCGGTGACCTCCACCTGCACTGGCTGCACGGCGACGCCGACGAGGGCCTCGCCGAGGCGATCGCCGCGCTTGACTTCCCGGCCGGGGACCCGCAGGTCTTCCTCCACGGCGAGGCCACCTCGGTCCGCCTCGCCCGCCGCCACCTGGCGATCGACCGCGGCGTCCCCGCCGAGTCCCTTGCCGCCTCCGGCTACTGGAAACGCACCCTCACCGACGAGGGCTGGCGCGAGGCGAAAGCCGACTGGAACCGCCAGGTCGAAGCCGAAACCGCGAATTGAGGGTTGATGGGCCGAAAACTTGCCATATAGGCAAGTTTTCGGCCCATCAACATCGAGGCCCTATTCGGGGATCGGGGCGAGGGAGTTACCGGGTGCGATGCTCGAGCAGTTCTGCGGGGCGGGCAGGCCGAGGAACCGGTTGTTCATCCAGGTCATCGCTTCGGCGATCCAGGGGACCGCGGTGCCGATATGGCCGAGCAGGTACTGCGTGTAGGAGACCTTCGTCCCTTTGTCGCAGTACTGACGGGCCAGGGAGCGGACGTCGCCGGCGATCATCACTCCGTCGCCCTCGCCGATCCCGGGCTTGTCGCCCGCCGTCCCTTCCAGCTCGCCGAGCGCGCCCTGGGAGATCTGCAGTGGCGTCGTCGGCGTGCCGCGGGTGCCCATGATCAGCTGGTTCACGGTGTGGACGTAGACCGGGATGCTCTCCGGCGTCGCGTATTCGGGCTTCGCCAGCTGCGTCCAGGTCAAGCCTGGATACTGGGCGAGCACTTCGCCGATCGCCGCTTTTTCCAGTTTCGCGTAGACCCCTTTGCCGTACTCGGAAAGATACGGGGTGAGGTCGATGTGGAAGGCGCGCGAGACACCGATGATCGCCATCGGCATCACCCCGGCCCAACTGAGGCTGCCGTCGACGTAGTGCAGGTTGTGGGCCGGGTCGACGAGGACGCCGCCCATCGTCGCCCCGACCAGCTTGCTGTTGATCGTCGGCGCATAGGTCGGCGCGAGCTCGGCCGCCCACTCGGTCGCGATCGCGCCGCCGGAGTAGCCGATCATCGCGATCTTTTTCGTCGACGCGAGGCCGGTCGCCGGGGAGGCGATGGCGGCCTTGAGGCTGTCGAGGGTGTTGGTCCCGTACTCAGGGCCGGCGGCGAAGTCTGCTTCCTCGCCCTCGGTGTCGGCGATCACGACCGTGCGCCCCGCCAGCAGCGAGGGGCCGATCAGCGCCGACTCGACCTGTGGGATCGCCCCGCCGAGGGTGAGCCCGCCGCTGATCGCGTAGGAGGGCTCGTCGACCGGGTTCAGCGAGTCGTAGAAGGACTGGTAGGCGACGACCTGCGGGGTGCCGATGGTGATCAGCGGTTTCAGCACCGAGGTCACGTTGACGGTCGGTTCGCCGAGCTCGTCGTTGGCTCGGTAGAGCAGCTGGATCGCCGGCACGGCGGTCGGCAGGCCGACCACGTGGTAGCTCAGGGTGCGCGTTTTCAGCACCGTGCCGGGGGCGATCTCGGCCAGCGGTTTGCTGCCGCTGTAGGTGTAGAACGGGTCTTCATCAGGGGTTGGCGGCGCCGCCCCGGCGTTCGGCGCGGCCAAGAACGCCACGGCCAGTAGCGCCGGCAACAACCCGAGCCGGATCGTCATGCTTCGCAGAATGCCCTTCCCCATCGTCTCGCCTCCCGCGTCGTTCCCGCCCGGAACGCTACCCGAAACTGTGTAGAGGTAAACGGTGGAGCACCTACGGAGCTTCGAGGAGATATATGCGGCGGCGGGGGAGGACCTCTCGGTGCCGTGGGCGAACCTGAAGCCGTTCCCGCTGCTGCTCGAGTGGCTCGACGGCAAGGGGGCGGGGGTGAGCGGGAGGGCGCTGGTGATCGGCAGCGGCTATGGCGATGATGCCGAGGAGCTGGCGCGGCGCGGCTTCGCGGTCTCCGCCTTCGACCTCGCGCCGACCGCGATCGAACGCACTCACGAGCGATTCCCCGACAGCAGCGTCGACTATCGGGTCGCCGACCTGTTCGAGCTGCCGGTCGAGTGGAACGAGCGCTTCGACCTGGTGGTCGAGATCCGCACCCTGCAGTCGCTGCCGATCGCCGAGCGCGAGCGGGCCGCGAGGGCGATCGCGGCGACCGTCGCCCCCGGCGGGACGCTCTGGCTCTTCGCCCTCGGCCGCGAGGCGCACCAGCGCGGCGAGACCCGCCCCTGGCCGGTGACCGAGGAGGAGCTCGCCGTGCTCGAGGCGTCCGGCCTGAAGTGGGAGTCGCGGCGCGAGGACCTGCTCGACGTCGACCTTTACGAGGTGGCCGGGACGCTGCGGCGCCCGACCTGACCGCGCGCCTAGGTCAGTTCGAAAACGACGTGGACCGTCGCCTTGACGGTCGAGGTGCCGGGCTTGGTCGGCGGGGTCGGCTCCGGGGCCGCCTTACCCGCCGAACTTTCGACACCGACGCTCCGCGGACCGATGAATTCCGCGCCTTCGCCTTCTTCGATCGTCAGCGCGGCGCCGAGGCCCGCGCCCGCCTGGGTGGCCAGCACGGTCGCCCGTTCCTTGGCCTTGACGAAGGCGGCGGCGAGCACCTTGGCGAACGCCTCTTCTTCGTTGCCGACCGCGAAGCTGGGGCCGCTCACCCCGGTCGCCCCGGCGGCCAACGCCTTGGAGATCAGTTCGCCCGCTTTCGACGGTTCGTGCAGCGTCACCTGGATGCCCTCGCTGGCGCTGTAGACGGTGACCTTGCCCTTCTGCACGGGCCGCACGTCGATCCGCCCGGTGCGGATGTCCCCTTCGCCGACGCCGGGGAAGGCCTGGGCGACGGCGATCACCTTGCGCAGGTCGGCGGCGGTCGCCTGCAGCGCCGCGCCACGCGTCTTCCGTTCGGCTTTGACGCCGAATCCGAGCCTCGCCGTGTCGTTCGGGACCTTGACCGTGGCCGAGGCGGTGACGGCGACGGTGCGTCCCGTCGCGGCTCCGGCGGCGGCGGGGAGGAGGGCGCAGGCGGCCACCAGCGCGGCGAGGGCAAGGATCGGGGAGGTCTTGCGAGTCGAAGGCATCATTTCCTCACTACCCCTGAGCCAGGGATCCATCACAAACCGGGCTACGGCTTGATCACGATCTTGCCGAGCACGTCGCCCTCGGCGAGCGCCCTGATCCCCTCGCCGACGTCGCTCAGCGCCAGCACCCGGTCGATCCGCGGGCGGATCCCGGTCAGGTCGACCAGCGAGACCAGGCGCGCCAGCTCGTCCAGCGTGCCCATCGTCGAGCCGACGACCTCGAGCTCTTTGAAGAAGACCCGGCTCAGCTCCGCCGAGGGGTCCATGCCGCTGGTCGCCCCGGCGACGACGATCCGCCCGCCCGGCTTCAGCGAGCGCAGCGAGTGCCCCCAGGTCGCCTTGCCGACCGTCTCGATCACGACGTCGACTTTCTCCGGCAGCCGCGCTCCCGACTCGAAGACGGCATGGGCGCCGAGCTCGGTCGCGTAGTCGCGCTTGCGCTCCTCGCGGCTGGTCGCCCAGACACGGAAGCCGCCCGCGCGGCCGAGCTCGATCGCGGCGCTGGCGACGCCGCCGCCGGCGCCCTGGATGAGCACCGTCTGCCCCGGCGTCAGCCCGGAGCGGTCGAACAGCATCCGGTAGGCGGTCAGCCACGCGGTGGGCAGGCAGCAGGCCTCCTCGAAGCTCAGGTCGGGCGGCTTCGGCACCAGGTTGCGCCGCGGCACCGCGACCCGCTCGGCGAGCGTGCCGGGGTGGAGCTCGGAGAGCAGGGTGCGCTTCGGGTCGAGCAGTTCGCCGCCGGGGAAGTCGGGGTCGCCGAGTACCGCGTGGACGATCACCTCGTCGCCCTTGGAGTCGATCCCGGCGGCGTCGCAGCCGATGATCATCGGCAGGCGCTCCTCCGGCAGGCCGATCCCACGCAGGCTCCAGACGTCGTGGTGGTTCAGCGAGACCGCCTTCACCTCGACCAGCTCCCAGCCGTCGGGCACGTCGGGCTCGTCGACCTGGCCCAGCTCGAGCGCCGAGAGCGGATCCTCCATCGAAGCCGAGACGGCGCGGGCGGCGAGCATCGAGGGGAATCTATCGATCCGTGGGTGGCGCCACGAGCCCGTCGGGATGTGACGCCCGTCACCGAGTGAGCGCAGTCACAAACGCCCGTTCGCCTGCTGCCGATACTTGTATACAAGCCGCAAAGCAACTGGAAGAGACTGATCATGCAGAAGACCTGGAACGTGACCTTGTACCGCGATGGCCAGCCCGTCAGCGAGCGGCGTGGTGTCAGCCAGAGCGACGCCGTCGCCCAGATCTACCGCCTCGCCCGCACCGACGCCCCGCTCCACGTGATCGAGGACGAGATCACGCCGGACACGCGCGAACTTCAGCTCGCCGCCGCCTAGGCGCGCAGAGCAATAGCCGCATCGCCGCCGCCCACCCGGGCGGCGGCCGTCTGAAACGCCGCCCACGGGCGGCGTTCGACTATCGGGTGGGAGCCTCGACGCTCGCGCCGCGCCTGGCCGCCTCGGCCATCGCGCGCTCGACCGCGTCGACGTCGCGCACCGCGCCGGTGTCGGCCGAGGTGGCCATCGCCGCGTAGGCGCGCAGCGCCGGCGAGACGACCCGCTCGCGCGCCACGGGCACGTAGCCGGGCCCGGCCAGCAGCGCCTCGCGCCGCTCCTCGAGCACCTCGGCGCCCACCTCCAGCTCGATCGAGCGGGCCGGGATGTCGATCGCGATCATGTCGCCGTCCTCGACCAGGGCGATCGCCCCGCCCGACGCCGCCTCCGGCGAGACGTGGCCGATCGAGAGCCCCGAGGTTCCGCCGCTGAAGCGCCCATCGGTGAGGAGTGCGCACTTGGCGCCCAGCCCGAGCCCCTTCAGGTAGGAGGTCGGGTAGAGCATCTCCTGCATGCCGGGACCGCCCTTCGGCCCCTCGTAGCGGATCACCACCACGTCACCGGCGACGATCTGGCCGCCGAGGATCGCCTCGACCGCCTCGTCCTGGGACTCGAGCACGCGGGCCGGGCCGCGGAAGGTGAGGATCGACTCGTCGACGCCCGCCGTCTTCACCACGCAGCCGCGCTCGGCGAGGTTGCCGTAGAGGATCGCCAGGCCGCCGTCGGCCGAGTAGGCGTGGGCGACGTCGCGGACGCAGCCCTCGGCCGCGTCGAGGTCGAGCGACTCCCAGCGCTCCGACTGCGAGAAGGCGGTGGCGGAGCGCACGCAGCCGGGGGCGGCGTGGAAGAGCTCGACCGCCTCCTCGGAGGCGCCGCCGCCGCGCAGGTCCCAGGCGCCGAGCCACTCCTCGATCGAGTCGGCGTGGACCGTGTGGACGCCCTCGTTCAACAGGCCGCCCCGCCGCAGCTCGCCGAGGATCGCCGGGATGCCGCCCGCGCGGTGGACGTCCTCGACCAGATAATCGCCGTTCGGCGCCACCTTGCAGATGCAGGGCACGCGGCGCGAGAGCTCGTCGATGTCGGCCATCGTGAAGTCGACCTCGGCCTCCTGGGCGGCGGCCAGCAGGTGGAGCACGGTGTTGGTCGAGCCGCCCATCGCAATGTCGAGCGTCATCGCGTTCTCGAACGCCTCGCGGGTGGCGACCGAGCGCGGCAGCACCGACTCGTCGCCTTCCTCGTAGTAGCGCCTGCAGAGGCCGACCACGGTGCGGCCGGCGTCCTCGTAGAGCTCCTTGCGCGCGGTGTGGGTGGCGAGCGTGGTGCCGTTGCCGGGCAGGGCGACGCCGAGCGCCTCGGTCAGGCAGTTCATCGAGTTGGCGGTGAACATCCCCGAGCAGGAGCCGCAGGTCGGGCAGGCCGCCTCCTCGATCCGGGCGATGTCGTCGTCGGAGACCTCGGTGGCGACCGCGTCGGCGATCGCCGAGATCAGGTTCACCCGCTTGCGCACGGTGCCGTCCTCGAGCACCGCGGTGCCGCCCTCCATCGGCCCGCCGGAGACAAACACGGTGGGGATATCGAGGCGCAGCGCCGCGTTCAGCATCCCCGGGGTGATCTTGTCGCAGTTGGAGATGCAGACCAGGGCGTCGGCGCAGTGGGCGTTGACCATGTACTCGACCGAGTCGGAGATCAGGTCGCGCGAGGGCAGCGAGTAGAGCATCCCGCCGTGGCCCATCGCGATCCCGTCGTCGACCGCGATCGTGTTGAACTCGCGCGCCACCCCGCCGGCCTCGTGGACGGCGGCGGCGACCACCTCGCCGACCGGCCCGAGGTGGGTGTGGCCGGGGACGAACTGGGTGAAGGAGTTGGCGATCGCGACGATCGGCTTGCCGAAGTCCTCGCGGGCGACGCCGGTGGCGCGCAGCAGCGCGCGGGCGCCGGCCATGTTGCGGCCATGCGTGACGGTGCGGGAGCGGAGTTCGGGCATCTCGTAAAGGTATCGGCCGAACGGCTCAGGCAAGCGCTTTGACGAGCGCCGCCCACTGCTCGCCCGGGACGCCTCGGTGGAGCGCCTGCAGGGCGACGTGGTCGGCGCCCGCCTCACGGTGTTCGCGCACGCGCGCGGCCACCTCGGCGGCGCTTCCGTGGGGGATCACGTGGTCGATCAGCCGGTCGGTGCCGCCATCCTCGATGTCGGCCTGCTCGAAGCCGTGTTCGAGCAACGCCTTGGTGTAGTTGCGCAGGCCGAGGTAGAGCGAGGCGTAGCGGCGCGCCTTCTCCCGCGCCCGCTCGACGTCCTCGTCGAGCACGTAGGCGACCTCGGGGATCACCAGCGCGTCCGGTCCGACCGCGGCGCGGGCGGCGCGGGTGTGCTCGACCGAGCTGAAGTAGGGGATCGTGCCGAGCGAGCGCCGCGCGCTCATCGCCAGCATCTTCGGTCCGAGGGCGGCGATGATGCGGCGCTCCACCGGGATCGACCCGGCGGCCGCGTCGACCCCGTCGAGGAAGCTTTCGACCGCGGTCAGCGGCCGCTTGTAGTCGCTGGTCGCCTCCGGGTGGCCGACCCCGATCCCGACGCAGACGCGGCCCGGGAAGTCGGCCTCCAGCTCCGTGTATTCGCGCACCAGGTCGGCCGGGTCATAGCCCCAGATGTTCACCACCGAGGTGGCGATCGTCAGCTTCTCGGAGCCTTCCAGCAGGGCGCGTACCTCGGCCAGGCGGGGCGAGCCGCCGAGCCAGAAGGTCCCCAGCCCGGCCGCCTCGGCGGCACCCGCCGCGGCACCCGCGTTCTCCTCGCCGATCGCCCGATAGGAAGTCCACGCTCCGTACTCGCCGAAGTCCATGTGCGGGAGCTTAGGGAGGTCGATTCGTCGGCCCTTCAGCTCCACCCGAGCGCCGGATTTCGCTCTCCGAAACGGTGCGTTGGAGACCGCCGCCGGCGTGTGCTTCAATCGTCAGACCAGAGAAAGGAGGTGGTCCTAATTTTGAGTCACATGCTTGAAGGGACTCTGGAGGTGCAGGGCCGCTAGGCGCCGCACTGGTTCGGGCGTCCGGCGGAATCCACCCCGGGCACCGGCGTGCGTGTGGAGGTCACGCTTTGTCCCACGTGACCGCAGTGTCATGCGTACGTTCCCATGCACCAGCGAGAGGGCCGTCCTTCGGGGCGGCCCTCTTTTTTAGGGCTAGGCGTCGTATTCGGCGAGCTCGACGAAGTAGTCGAGCGCCTCGGGGTTGGCGAGCGAGTCGCGGCTCACGACCTTGGTCGGATCAGCGCCCATGAGGATCCGTTTGGTCGGCACCTCGACCACCTTGCCGGAGAGGGTGCGGGGGACGGCGGCGATCGCGCGGACTTCGTCGGGGACGTGACGCGGGCTGCAGCGTTCGCGGATCGCCCGCGCGAGGGTCTTGCGCAGTTCGTCGTCCAGCTCCGCCCCCTCGCGGAGGACGACGAAGAGCTCGATCACGCCGTCGGTGCCCTCGCGAGGGAGGTCGACGACGAGGGCGTCGACGACCTCGTCCGAGTCGAGCACGGCGCGGTAGATCTCGGCGGTGCCGATGCGGATGCCGCCGCGGTTGATGGTCGAGTCGGAGCGGCCGTAGATGATCGCCGTGCCGCGCTCGGTGATCTCGATCCAGTCGCCGTGGCGCCAGATCCCCGGGTACATCTCGAAGTAGGACTCGCGGTAGCGCTCACCGTCAGGGTCGTTCCAGAGGAAGAGCGGCATCGAGGGCATCGGCTCGGTGATCACCAGCTCGCCGACCACGCCGATGTGCGGGTGCCCCTCCGGGTCCCAGGACTCCACCTTGGCGCCGAGCGCCCGCGCCTGCAGCTCGCCGCGGTAGACCGGCAGGGTGGGGACGCCGCCGACGAAGGCGGTGCAGAGGTCGGTCCCGCCGGAGGTGGAGAACAGCCAGGTGTCGTCGCCGAGGTGGTCGTAGACCCAGTCGAAGCCCTCCGGCGCCAGCGGCGAGCCGGTCGAGCCGACCGAGCGCAGGCGGGAGAGGTCGCGGCCCGCGCCGGGCTCCTCGCCCGCCTTCATGCAGGCCGAGATGTAGGCGGCGGAGGTGCCGAACATCGTGATCCCCGCCTTTTCGGCGAGGTCCCAGAGGACTCCCATGTCGGGGAAGCCCGGGTTGCCGTCGTAGAGGACGATCGCCGCCTCGGTGAGCAGCCCGGAGACGATGAAGTTCCACATCATCCAGCCCGTGGTGGTGAACCAGAAGAGGCGGTCGCCGGGATGGGCGTCGGCGTGGAGGTGCATCTTCTTCAGCTGCTCGAGCAGGATGCCGCCCTGGCCCTGGACGATCGCCTTCGGCAGCCCGGTGGTGCCGGAGGAGTAGAGGACCCAGAGGGGGTGGTCGAAGGGGACGCGCTCGAAGCTCAGCTCGGCTCCCTCGCCCGCGACCAGCAGGTCGTCCCAGCGGATCACGTTCGCGAGCGCGGCGGCGCCGGACGTGGCGTCGGCCTCGGGGTCGAGGTAGGGGAGGAGGATCGTGCGCTCGACCGACGGCATCGCCTCCTGCAGTTGCTGAACCACCGGACTGCGGTCGAAGTCCTTGCCGCCGTAGCGGTAGCCGTCGACCGCGATCAGGACCTTCGGCTCGATCTGGGCGAAGCGGTCGATCAGCGAGCCAGCGCCGAAATCGGGCGAGGCGGAGGACCAGATCGCGCCGATCGAGGCGGTGGCGAGAAAGGCGACGACCGCCTCGGCGACGTTGGGCAGGTAGGCGACGACGCGGTCGCCCTTCTCGACCCCGAGGGAGCGGAGGCCGGCGGCGCAGGCGGCGACGCGGGCGCGCAGTTCGCCCCAGGTGATCTCATCCAGCTCGCGCAGCTCGGAGGCGTGCAGGACCGCGACCTGATCGTCGTCCTTGCCGGCGAAGGCGCGCTCGGCGTAGTTGAGGCGGACGCCGGGGAACCACTCGGCGCCGGGCATCTCACGCGAGGCGAGAGCGGCGCCGCGCTCGCCGTCGTAGCGCACCTCGAAGTAGTCGAAGATCGAGTTCCAGAAGGCCTCGAGGTCGTCGACCGACCACTGCCACAGCTCCGGGTAGGTGGTGACGTCGACGCCGCGCTCGGCTCGCAGCCAGTCGGTGTAGGCGGTGAGGTTGGAGCGCTCGACCGCCGCCGCGCTCGGCTCCCAGAGAATCTCGGGGGTCTCCTCCAGCGGCGGCATCGCCGGGACTTTATTCAGGCGTCGATACCCTCAGCCGCGATGTATGCAGTGGCGTCTGGGAGGATGGCCGGGTGAGCGATCTCTTCGTCCTGCGTCAGGGGCCGCTCGGGGATGACCCGGGTGCGGTGACGCGGGCACTGACCGAGGCGTTCGTCGCCGTCCGCGAGGCGCTCGAGGCGCGGCGGCCGGTCGTCATCGGGGTCACCGCGGGGGATCTGCTCGGCCAGGGCGGTCCGCTCGACGCCGCCGTCGCCACCGGCCTCCTGGGGATGGTGCGGGCGCTGGAGATCGAGGGTGCCAAAGCGGGCTGGCGGATCAACGTCGTCGCCGGGCCGGGCCTCGCCGAGGACGGCGAAAAGCAGGAGTTCGGGGTCGCCCCGGTGGACGAGGCGGCCGACGAAGAGGACCCCGTGGCGCTGACGATCGCGATGCTCGCCGAGTCCGAGCTGACCGGGCAATTGCTGCAGGTCGGCGGCGCCAACCTGGGGAAACTGCCGGCTTGAGCACGGCGATCGTGACCGGGGCCGCGGGCGGCCTGGGGGGTCGGATCGGCGAGCGGCTCGCCGCCGCCGGCCATGAGCTGGTGTTGGTCGACCTCGATCCGGACGTCGAGCGGGTCGCCGCGGCCCAGGGCGCCCGCGGGGTGGTCGCGGATCTGACCAAGCCCGAGGGAGTCAAGGCTGTGGTCGAGGCCGCCGGGACGGAGGTCGGGGTCCTCGTCAACAACGCCGGCATCACCCGCGACGCCCGCACGGTGAACATGACCGAGGCGAACTTCGCCGCGGTGATCGAGATCAACCTCACCGCCGCGATCCGGCTGACGCTGGCGCTGGAGCCGCGCTTCGTCGAGGGCGCCTCGGTGGTGAACATGAGCTCGCGCGCCTCGCTCGGCAACTTCGGCCAGGCCAACTACAGCGCTTCGAAGGCGGGACTGGTCGGCTTCGGCCGGGCGCTCGCCCAGCACTGGGCGCCGCGGGTGCGGGTCAACGCGGTGGCTCCGAGCCTGGTCGACACGCCGATGACCCAGGCGATGCCGCCCGAGGTGCTGGCGAAACTGGTGGCGAAGATCCCCGCCGGGCGGATCGGCACCCCCGACGACATCGCCGGCATCGTCGCCTTCCTCGCCTTGCCCGACGCCGCCTACATCACCGGACAGGTGATCTACGCCTGCGGCGGGCGCACCGTCGCCCCCTGAGCCTCCCGGAACACCGCGAGTCTCTAAAGTCCTCCGAGCATTTGAAGGCTCTTGGGGCAAAACCGAGGTGACGGTGCGGCGCAACCGTTCGCAAGACGTGATCGAGGCGGCGATCCGCGTCTTCCATAAGAAGGGCTACGCGTCGGCGTCGATCCAGGACGTCGCCGACGAGGTCGGCGTCCTCAAGGGGAGCCTCTACCACTACATCGAGTCGAAGGAAGACCTGCTGGCGCGGATCTTCGAAGACTCCGCCGGTCATTTCGAGGCGATGCTCGCCGAGGCCGCGGCGCTCGACGCGCCGCCGGTCGAGCGCCTGCGCTCCTTCGCTCGCGATTGCTCGCTCTGGTACCTGCGCAACATCGAGCGGGTCGGGATCTACGTCAAAGAGTGGCAGCACCTCTCGGGCAAAAGGCGCAAAGAAGTGGTGCGGATCCGCAAGGACTACGAGCAGAAGCTGGCCGGGCTGATCGGCGACGTGAAGGACGCGGGACAGGCCGGTCCCGATCTCGACGTCGACTACGCGACCTACTTCATCTTCGGCGCCCTCAACGGGCTGCCCGACTGGTACCGGCGGCGTGGCCCCGACCCGGCCGAGCAGATCGCCGACGGCTACGCGGCGCTGATCGTCGCCACCGTGGCCGGCGGCAGCCGACTGGAGTCGACCAACCCCTCCTAGCCCTGCTTCGCCTCGTCGAGGCTCTTCGAGGCGATCCGCCAACGGCGCTGCAGCTTGCCTTCGATCTCGCCTGCCGCACAGCCTGCGGTCCCGGCGCAGTCGCCCCAGGTGTTGGCGGCGCGCAGGTACTGGTTGAGGGCGTCCTCGGCGTCGCTCGCGGGCCCGTCCAGGCAGGAGCCGCCCAGCTTCTTCACCGGGATCGCCTCGTAGGCGTCGCGGATCGCCCGCACCCGGACCACGTATTCGGAGTAGCTCAGCCCGGCGAGCAGCGACTGGCGGAGGTCGCTCATGCGGCCGACGAATTCGCCGAGTTGCTTCTCGCAGTCGCCAGTTCCCGTCACCTTCCTCGGCGTTTCCACTTCGACGACCGTGGTCGAGGATCGCTTGGCGGTGATCGTTTCGGTGCTGCTCGAGGCCCCGCCGCCGCCGCAGGATGCGAGTGCCAGAACCATCACGATCGCCGCTGCCAGCGGCCCGGTGCGGTACAAAGCGCGTCGATGCCAAATCGCAGGGGTATCGTCGCGACGCTCGCAGTCGCCCTCTTCTCCGCGCTCGCCCTGAGCGCGGCGCTCGCCCCGGGCGCCAAGGCGCTGCCGGGCAGCGGCCGCGTCCTGCTCGTCGGCGACAGCCTCCAGGAACTCACCTCTCCGTACCTGCAGCATTTCCTCCCCGGTGTCCCGCTCACCGTCAACGCCGTCGGTGGCTCCAACAGCTTCCAGATCTTCGACCTGTTCCAAGAAAGCTACGAACCTTCCGACTCGGTGATCGTCTTCGACGCGGGGACGAACGACGACCCCGAATATCCGGAGATCTTGGCGGAAAACCTCAAGAAGGTCGCCGCCACCGTCGGCGAACGGTGCTTGGTGGTGCCGACGATCCACGGCTTCACCGTCAACGGCGTCGACAACGCCGGCAAGAACAGGGTGGTCGCCGAATTCGCCGCCTCGCGTCCCGGCACCCAGACCCCGGACTGGGCCGGCTTCGTCCACGCCCACCCTGAGCTGATGCAGTCCGACAACCTCCACCCGATCGAAGCGGGCTCGGAAGCGCGGGCCGAACTGATCGCCGCGGGCATCAGTCGCTGCCTCGCGGGCGAACCGAACGCCCCGGTCGCCCGCGGCGCCAACGAGGGGGCGATCCCGCCCGGCATGGAAGGACAGAACGGCGAAGCCGAAGGCGAACTCAGCCCTTCGCACGAAGCCTACGAAGCGGCGGCGGAAGCGAGTTCGGCGGGTCCCGAACCGGGCTCGCAGCCGGTCGCCGAACCGGTCCACTTCGCCCTCGTCGACCGGGTCGCCAAGGCGCGGGCCAAGAAGCGGGACGAGCAGCGGAGCGCCGCCCGGCGGAACGTCGCCGCGGCCGCTGTGGCGGCGATGCATGCGGTCTTCCCATAGGGTCCTGGTCGATGGCGCAGACCGATTCCGTGCAGGTTCCCGGGGCCGAGTGGGTCGCCGGCCCGAGTGACTTCGAGGACATCCGCTACGAGACCAGCGAGGGGATCGCGAAGATCACGATCGCCCGGCCCGAGGTCCGCAACGCCTTCCGGCCGCAGACCGTCGTCGAGCTCTCGCGCGCCTTCGAGATCGCCCGCGAGGACCCCGAGATCGGCGTGATCGTCTTCACCGGCGAAGGCGACCTCGCCTTCTGCTCCGGCGGTGACCAGAACGTGCGCGGCGACACCGGCTACATGTCGGAGCCGGGCAGCGTCGGCCGCTTCCACATCACCGACCTGCAGGTGCAGATGCGCCGGCTGCCGAAGCCGATCATCGCGATGGTCGCGGGCTACGCGGTCGGTGGCGGCCACGTGCTCCACGTCTGCTGCGACCTGACGATCGCCGCCGACAACGCCCGCTTCGGCCAGACCGGCCCCCGGGTCGGCTCCTGGGACGGCGGCTTCGGCGCCTCCCTCCTGCGCGACCTGGTGGGGCCGAAGAAGGCGAAGGAGATCTGGATGCTCTGCCGCCAGTACGACGCGGCCGAAGCGGAGGACATGGGCCTGGTCAACACGGTCGTGCCGCTCGCCGACCTCGAGGTCGAGACGGTGAAGTGGTGCCGCGAGATGCTGGCTCTCTCGCCGTTCGCGCTGCGCCTGGTGAAGGCGAGCTTCAACGCCCACGAGGACGGCTACGCCGGGATCCAGCAGCTCGCCCACGACGCCAACCTCCTCTTCTACGGCGCGCCCGAGGCGAAAGAGGGCCGCGAGGCCTACAAGGAAAAGCGCCGCCCCGACTTCTCGAAGTTCCCCCGGCGGGCCTAGGGGTGCAGGGAGAGGGACGGCCTGATTCGCGGCCCTTGCGGCCGTCCGAGGTGCGTCCCGGGCGTCTCGTGGCGGCCCGGGCAGGCTGTGGCCGCCACGAGACGCCCGGGACGTGAGGGGTCCGTGGGGGAGAGGGCACAGGTCGTGACGAAGGCCACGCTTCGGTGAAGGGTCCGTGCGGAAGAGTCGCCCCGGACACCCGGTCGGTGACGAAGATGCCGGGAACGTCACGCCTTCCGGCCGTCTGGAGGCGGGAATCGAGGGGTCCAGGACGCGCTGTCGACTTTGACCCTCCTATAGGGGGGTCAAACCCGGGTCACGTGTTTGCAACGTCCGAAGAACACACGCGGAAGAGTCACGTTCCCGGCGCCTCTGTGACGAGACCGGACATCGGTGACGGATCGGTGGCACTCCCGTCGTCCTCCCGCGATCCTTCTCCGCTCCCCGCACCCCCGGCCGTCTCGGCCACGGCCACAGCCTGCCCGGGCCGTGGCCGAGACGGCCGCGTCCCTCGGCCGGCCCTACCCCGAGACGGCCGCGTCCCTCGGCCGTCCCTTCCCCGGCGCCGGCTTCCCGGGGCCGACCCTTCCCGGGCGCGGGAGCTCGGTGGAACCAACTCTCCAGCGCCGCAAGCGCTGCCGCGCCTGAGCGACGCCAGATGTGCGGTGCTCCTACTATCTGGGCACCGATGGTCAACGAACAGGGGGCGTGCAGATGAGTGAGGTCGAGGTCGGGATGGGTCTCTACGAGATCCCGCAGGAGATGGTCGACTTCCGCGAAACGATCCGCCAGATCGCGACCGAGAAGATCGCCCCCCGCGCCGGCGACATCGACCGCAACGCCGAATACCCCTGGGACATCCGCAAGATCCTCGGCGAACAGGACATCCTCGGGCTCCCCTTCGGTGAGGAGTACGGGGGAACCGGGACCGGCACGCTGATGCTGCAGATCGGGGTCGAGGAGATCGCCAAGGCCTGTGCCTCGAGCGCCCTGATCCTGATGATCCAGGAGCTCGGCACGCTGCCGATCCAGCTCTTCGGCTCCGACGAGCTGAAAGAGCGCTTCCTGCCCAGGTGCGCGACCGGCGAGTGGTCGCCGGCCTTCGCCCTGTCGGAGCCCGAGGCGGGTTCCGACCCGGCCTCGATGCGCACCACCGCGGTCAAGGACGGCGACGAATGGGTGATCAACGGCCAGAAGTGCTGGATCACCAACGCCGGGGTGGCCGACTTCTACTGCGTCTTCGCCACCACCGACCGCGAGAACCGGCGGATCTCCGCCTTCGTGGTCGAGAAAGAGCGCGAGGGCTTCGACCCCGGTCAGCTCGAGCACAAGCTCGGGATCAAGGGCTCGCCGACCGGCTCGCCCGCCTTCACCGACGTCCGCGTCCCGCACGAGAACCTGATCGGCGAGGAGGGCAAGGGCCTCTCGGTCGCCCTCGGCACGCTCGAGCGGACCCGTCTCGGCGCCGCCGCGCAGGCCGTCGGCATCGCCCAGGGCGCGACCGACTTCGCCAACGAGTACGCGAAAGAGCGGATCGCCTTCGGCAAGCCGATCAACAACCTGCAGGGGATCCAGTTCAAGCTCGCCGACATGGAGGCCGGCACCGCCGCCGCCCGCGAGCTCCTCTACAAAGCCTGCTCGATGGCCGACAAGCCCCGCCGCCCGGCGGACCTCGGCAAGTTCACCTCGATGGCGAAGCTGATCTGCGCCGACAACGCGATGAAGGTGACGGTCGAGGCGATCCAGGTGCTCGGCGGCTACGGCTACGTCAACGAGTACCCGGTCGAGCGGATGATGCGCGACGCGAAGATCACCCAGATCTACGAGGGCACCCAGGAGATCCAGCGGGTCGTGATCGCGCGCTCGATGGCGAGCTGATGCCCGACGGAGTCGCCTATGCGCAGCTGCGGCGCGGCGCGGACATGTTCCAGAGCCTGCGTCGCGAACTCGGGGTCGAGAGCTTCGGCATCAACCTGATGTCGCTGCGCCCCGGCCAGCGCCTCCGCATCCACCGGCACCGGCGCCAGGAGGAGGTCTACCTCGTCCTCGAAGGCACGCTGACCCTGCTGATCGAGGGCGAGCCGCACGACCTCGGGCCCGACCACCTCGCCCGGGTCGGCCCCGAGGTCCGGCGCCAGCTCACCAACCGGACCCCGGAGCCGGTGGTGCTGTTGGCGCTCGGCGGCTCGGGCGAGCACGAGGGGCGCGACGGCCTCGCCTGGGTCGACTGGGACGAGGAGGGGCCGGGCCGCGAACCGCGCGAGATTCCGCTGCCCGACGATCTCCCGATCTGAGCCGCCGATGAGCACGCGCGAGCGGATCAAGATGACGAGCGAGGAGCAACTCGCCTTCCTCGGCGAGGAGCTCACCGTGATCGTCAGCAGCTTCGGCCCGCGGGGCTGGCCGCACTCGATGCCGATGTGGTTCGTCGTCCGCGCGGGCGAGGTGTGGATGTGGACCTACCGCTCCTCGCAGAAGGTGCGCAATCTCGAACGGGACCCACGCGCCACCCTTCTGGTCGAGGCGGGCGTGACCTACGACCAGCTGCGCGGGGTGATGACCGAGGCGGAGGCGGAGCTCATCGACGACTACGACCGGACCCTGGCGCTGGGGCGGGAGCTGTTCGGGCGCTACACCCCGGGCGCGGAGGGACCCGAGGTCGAGGAAGCGCTCGCCGCGCAGGCGCACAAGCGGGTCGCGATCCGCTTCCACGCGCGCCACGTCGTCAGCTGGGATCATCGCAAGCTCTGATGGGACCGCTGCAAGGGGTGAAGGTGGTGGAGATGGCCGGGATCGGCCCGATCTCCTTTGCCGGGATGCTGCTCGCCGACCTCGGCGCCGAGGTGACGCAGGTGCAGCGGCCCGGTGGTGGCGCCTGGCCGCCCTCGCCGGTGCTCGATCGCGGTCGCCAGGTGCGCGGGATCGACGTCAAATCCACCGCCGGGCTGGAGCAGGTGCTCGATCTCGTGGTCGGGTCCGAGGTCCTGATCGAGGGCTTCCGGCCCGGCGTGATGGAGCGGCTCGGCCTCGGCCCGGACCAGTGCCTGGAGCGCAACCCGGCGCTGGTCTACGGGCGGATGACCGGCTGGGGTCAGTCGGGCCGCTACGCCCACACGGCCGGTCACGACATCACCTACCTGGCGATCTCCGGCGCCCTCCACATGATCGGCGAGGAGGGTGGCAAGCCGGTCCCACCGGTCAACCTGCTCGGCGACTTCGGCGCCGGCGGCGTCTACCTCGCCTTCGGCGTCGTCAGCGCGCTGCTGCACGCCCGCGCCGGTGGCGTCGGCCAGGTGGTCGACGCGGCGATCGTCGACGGCGCCGCCTCGGTCACCGGGCTGCTGCACGGCTTCCTCGAGACGGGGGTCTGGAAAGACGAGCGCGGGGTCAACCTGCTCGACGGCGGTGCCCCCTTCTATGACTGCTACCGCTGCGCCGACGGCGAGTGGGTGGCGGTCGGGGCGCTGGAGCCGCAGTTCTACCGGGCGCTGATCGAGAAACTGGGGATGGCCGACGACGAGGCGATCCAGGCCTACCTCGACCCGGCGACCTGGCCGGCGATCCGCGAGCGCTTCACCGCCAGGTTCGCCGAGCGCCCCCGCGACGAGTGGCACGAGCTCTTCGCCGACTCCGACTGCTGCGTCGCCCCGGTGCTCTCGATGCGCGAGGCGCGCGAGGACGGCCACAATCGCGACCGCGGCATCTTCGTCGATGTCGACGGGATGCCCCAGCCGGCGCCGGCGCCGCGCTTCAGCGTCACCGAGCCCGACCTGCCGCGCCCGGCCCGCGGGAACGGCTGAGCTTGTGACCCGGCGGGTGGCGATCGTCACCGGCGCCGGGCGGGGGATCGGCGCCGCGACGGTCGCGGCGCTGGCCGCCGATGGTTGGAGCGTGGTCGCCGTCGACCGCTGCGCGGCCGACCGGCGCCTGCCTTACGCGATGGCGAGCGAGCGCGACCTCGACGCCGCGGTGGCGGCGGCCGCCGAGCGTGCCGGGCGGGACGACGTGGCGCGGGCCGTGGTCGCCGACGCCGGCGACGAAGAGGCGCTGGCGGCGGTGGTCGAGGGCGCCGAAGCCTGGGGTGCCCTCGACGCCTTCGTCGCCAACGCCGGCGTGATCGCGGGCGGCCTGCCGGCCTGGGAACTACCCGCCGAGCAACAGCGGGCGCTGCTCGAGGTGAACCTCGAGGCGGCGATCCTCGCCGCCCGCCTCGTCGTCCCGTCGTTGCTGGGGCGGCCGCGGCCGCGCATGGGCCGCTTCGTCGCCGTCACCTCCTCGGGGGCGGCGCGGGGGATGTCGGGGCTGGCCGCCTACAGCGCCGCCAAGGCCGGGGTGGAGGGCTTCGTCCGCGGCCTCGCCGCCGACCTCCATGGCAGCGGCGTCACCGCCAACGCCGTCGCCCCGGGATCGACCGACACGCCGCTCCTGGCCGAGTCCGCCCGCCTCTTCGAGCTCCCTTCGCCCCGTGACTTCGCGCCGCGTCAGCCGCTCGAGCGCCTGCTCGAGCCCGAGGAGGTCGCCGCGATGATCGCCTACCTGCTCGGCCCCGGCGGGTCCGGCGTCACCGGCGCCACGCTGCCGGTGGACGGCGGGCTGACGATCTGACGGGCGGGCTGCAGGGTGGGGGCGCCGACACCACAGCTGTAGTCGCACTCCTCCGCTTCGTCGCCCTCCTGGTGGAGGACCTCGGAGGAGATCGTGGTCCAGGCGATCACCGCGCCGATCACGGCGAGGACCGCGCAGACGACCATCCCCATGTGAAAGCCGTCGGTCATCTGGGACGGTTCGTAGAACTTGTCCCCCGTCAGTCCCGCGACCGCGGGCAGCACCGCGACCGCCAGCAGTCCCGCCACCCGGGCGACCGCGTTGTTGACGCCGGAGGCGATCCCCGAGCGGGTCGAGTCGACCGCCGCCAGCACCGTCGCGGTGACCGGCGCCACCACCAAGGTCAGGCCGAACCCGAAGACGATCACCGCCGGCAGCACCGTGGTCACGTAGCTGTCGCCAGGGTTGATCCGCAGCATCAGCAGCAGCCCGGCGGCGATCACCAGTGGGCCGATCGTCAACGGCCGCCGTGGCCCGACCCGCTGGGCCATCGCGCCCGCCCGGGCGGAGCCGACCAGCATCAGCAGCGTTATCGGCAGTGATGCGGATCCGGCGGCGATCGGCGAGTAGCCCATCGAGATCTGCAGGAAGGAGACGAGCAGGAAGAAGACGCCGCCGAGGGCCGCGTAGACGACGAAGGTCACCGCGTTGGCGGCGCTGAACTGGCGCGAACGGAAGATCGAGAGGGGCAGCATCGGGTTGGCGCTGCGCCGCTCCTGCATGAAAAAGCCGATCAACGCGGCGACTCCGATCGCCGCGGTGACGACGACCGCGGCCGGGTGATTGCCTTCGGGCGCCTCGATCAGCGCGTAGGTGGTGCCGCCGAGCCCGATCGCGGCGAGGGCGGCGCCGCTTGCGTCGAGCTTGCCGGTCGCGTTCGGGTCACGCGACTCAGGGACGTGCCGCGACGCCGCCCAGATGACGAAGATCCCGATCGGCAGGTTGATCAGGAAGATCGCCCGCCAGGAGATCGCCGCGATCAGCCAGCCGCCGAGCAGCGGCCCGAAGGCGGTGGCGACGCCGCCGAGGCCCGACCAGGCGCCGATCGCCCGGGCCCGGTCGGTGGGGCGGAAGCTGGCCTCGATGATCGCCAGGCTGCCGGGGGTCAGCAGGGCGCCGCCGATTCCCTGGATCAGCCGTGCGAAGACGAGGAGCTCGACCGAGGGGGCGATCGCGCAGAGGAGCGAGGCGACGGTGAAGAGGCCGACGCCGGCCTGGAAGACCCGCCGCCGTCCGAGCCGGTCGCCGAGGCTGCCGCCGAGCAGGATCAGCGAGGCCAGGGTCAGCAGGTAGCCGTTGAGGATCCACTGCAGGGCGCTGGTCGAAGCGTTCAGGTCCTCGCCGATCTTCGGCAGGGCGACGTTGACGACGGTGCCGTCAAGGAATGCCATCCCCGAGCCGGCGACGGTGACAGCGACCAGCCAGCGGCCTGCGGCGCTCTGGAAGGCGATGCCGTCGGACGGTTTTCCCTCCATAGGGACGACCTTACTTGGGGGGAAGGGTCGGGAAATCGCGCGGTCGGGATTTCCACCCTGTGGGGTGGAAAACTCCGGTCGCGTGAATCTGAGCGCTCGTGAGGGCCCGGATCCCCGTCAGGTCACCCGCAACCGCCACATCCCGGTGTGCTTCCCGCCGGAAGGGTCACGTCCCGGGCGTCTCGTGGCGGTCACGCGTCTTCCGCGTGGTACCGGTCGAGCAGGGCCAGCTCGGAATCGCGATTAGGGAAGAGGAAGAAGACGACGCAGATTCCGATCGCCACGGCGATCATCCCCGCCGCGTAGGTCCAGTCGCCGCCGTCGAGGAAGGACTTGCGGGCGCCGGCGGCAATCGCCTGCGCGTATTCCGGGTACTGCTGGGCGGTGTTGGCGGCGCTGGAGAAGGACTTGGTCAGTTCGTTCTGGACCTTCTCGCTGACGCTCGAGGCATGCGGCGAGGCGGCGATCTGTTCGGCGAAGGTCTTGGCGTAGCCGGCGGTCAGGAGGGCGCCGAAGATCGACTGCATGATCGCCCCGCCCAGATCCCGCTGGAGGTCCGCGGTCCCGGAGGCCATCCCGGCCTTCTTCACCGGCACCGAGCCGGTCAGGGAGCGCGAGGCGGGCGTGCCGGCGAAGCCGACCCCGACCCCCATCAGCAGGTAGCCGAGCCCGACCGGAAAGTAGGAGGCGTTCTCGTCCCAGAGGACCAGCATCACCAGGAAGGCGAGGATGCAGAAGCTGAAGCCGAGCAGCAGGGTGAAGCGCGAGCCGCGCGCCTCGACCAGCTTCGCCGACTGCGGGGCGACGATGATCATCCCGATCGCCCCCGGCAGGATCGCCAGCCCCGCCTGCAGGGTCGAGTAGCCGAGCACGTTCTGGACGAACTGCTGGCCGATGAACATCGCCCCCATCAGCGAGCCGAAGACGATGATCCCGGCGAGCGCCGCCACCCAGAAGGTCGACCGTGCCGCGATCCGCAGGTCATACAAGGGGTTGGGGATGCGGCGCTGGCGCAGGATGAACGCCCCGGTGGCGGCGACGGCGACGATGCCGAGGATCGCCGCCGTCGTCCCCTTGCCCGGTTCCGGCGCCAGGTTGATCGCCAGCACCAAGGCGCCGACCAGGGCGATCGAGAGGATGCCGCCGAGGTGGTCGACCGGCTCGGTCGTCTCGTTGACGTGGGCGGGGACGAGGCGCCAGGCGAAGACGAGGGCGATCGCCGCCAGCGGCGCGCTGATGATGAACACCGACCACCAGTCGAAGCCTTCGAGCAGCGCTCCGGCGACCAGCGGCCCGAGCGCCGAGATGCCGCCGCCGAGCGCCGACCACAGGGCGATCGACCTGGTCCGCGCCGCCCCCGACCAGAGCGCGGTGATCAGCGCCAGCGTGGTCGGGTAGGCCATCCCGGCGGCGACCCCGCCGAAGACCCGGGCGATGAAGAGCACCTGCGCGGTCGGGGCGAGCGCGGCGAGGATCGAAGCCGGGATCGTCAGCGCCATCCCCAGCACCAGCAGCGTCTTGCGCCCGTAGCGGTCGCCGACCGCGCCGAGGTAGAGGACCGAGGCCGCCAGCCCGAGCGAGTAGCCGACGGCGATCAGGTCGACCATCGTCTGCCCGGCGTCGAAGTGTTTGCCGATGTCCGGCAGGGCGACGTTCGCCACCGCCAGGTTCAGGTTGGCGACCCCGGCGACCCCGATCAGCGTCGCCAGCACCAGCCCCGCGCGCAGTGGCGCCGAGCCCGTCGATGGCGGCGCGGCCGGGGCCGGGTCCGCTGCGGCCTCCATCTAGACCTCGATCCAGGTACCGCTCGGGCCGAGGTTCCGCAGCGGCGAGTCGCCGACCATGCTCCGGCAGCCCCAGGCCTCGTGGATGTGGCCGAAGACGACCAGCCGCGGGGCCTTCAGCTCGACCGCCGAGAGGAGCGTCTCGCTGCCGAAGTGGGTGTCGGGGTCGCCGCCGTCGCAGTGCCCCTTCGGCGGCGAGTGCAGCACCAGCACGCAGCCCTCCGGGGCCGGCGCGATCATCGTCGCGGCCTCCTCCTCGGAGAGGTCGAAGCTCCAGTCCCACGGCGTGGTCGGGATCCCGGCGCCGAGGCCGAAGAACTCGAGCCCGTCGACCTCGGTCCCCTCGCCGTGCAGCACCGTCGCCGCCGGCCAGCCCGCCGCCGCGGCGCGCAGCGCGTCGACCGTCTCGTTGTTGCCGGGGACGAGGACGGTCGGCGTCTCGATCGTCGCCAGCGCGCCGATCGTCTCCTCCAGCCCCTCGTGCACGGAGGCGAAATCGCCGGCCCCGATTACGACGTCCGCGTCGGCCGACATCGCGACCAGCTTCGCCGCCTGGTCGAGGTCCCGGTGCAGATCGCTGAAGGCGAGCAGCCTCACGTCCGGAAAGCTATCCGCTCGGGGCGGCGGCGGGTCCCGTCTCGGGCACGATCCGGCCGAATTGGCGCGGTCGCCACGGCCGCCAGGAACGGTGCGGCTTCGACGGTTCCTCCTCCGCACGCACGCTGAGATCGAAGTAGAGGAAGGTGCCGCCGAGCGCCGTGAACGGGATCAGCAGGGCGAAGACGAGCGAGCCGATCAGATTGATCCAGATCAGCGGCAGGGCGGTGAAGATGAGGGCGAAGGTGAGGATCGGCCCGGTCGCGATGCCGATCACGTAGAGGATCACGATCACCCGCGCGGTGCGGAACCAGCGGCCACGGACCAGCTCGGAGCTGGCGCGGAAGGACTCGCGCAGGCTCTTGTCGGTGAAGATCACTTCCTCCTGCACGAAGGCCCAGCCGACCAGCTTCCAGATCGCCCAGGGAAGGCCGATCACGGTGAACGCCATCAGCAGGACCCCGATGGTCGCCAGCAGCTGCGCGCCGACCACCCGCCAGAAGCGCGCTTTCACGCCCAGCAGCGCCTGCCGGAAGCTGACCTGCCGGCGGTGCGTCGCTTCGCGGGCGACGACGATCGCGATCGCCGCGACCAGCGCCTGGGCGACCGGACGGATGAACTGTTCGAGCAGGTCGGCCCAGGCGAGGTTGACGCCGCTTTCGCCCTTTTGCGGCGCCGATTCGGTGATCAACCCGGCCAACAGGTTGGTCGCTCCGATCAGCACCAGCGCCGCCAGTGCGATCGGTAGGAGCACCCGCCAGTGGCGGCCGTAGAACTGGCGCGCGGCGCGCAGGATCTGACCGAAGGCGCGGCGCCGGCGCAGGTTGTCGATTTCCACCGGCCGCCACTTGGTGAAGCCGACGAAGAGGGCCAGCAGGATCGCCAGGACGACCAGCGTCCCCACCGCGGCACCCGGCGATTCGGCGTCCAGGTTGATCAGTTCGGAGGCGGCGGCGACGGCGCCGCAGAACGCCCTGGTCACCTGCGGTCCGGCGATCGTGCCGCCGGGCAGGCGCGGGCTGGTGGTCCGCTGCTTCGCCATCCAGGCGAACGGTTCGTGCCACTGGTGCTTGGTCTGCGGTCCGGTCGGGCCGTTGTTGAAGCCCTTTTCGCGTTCGCCCCAGCGGCCGTAGTAGGAGGTCCAGGCGAACGGGCCGGAACTGACGACGCCGTTCGGCATCAGGATCGGGGACAGCGTCAGTTCGCGCAGAGGCCCGGTGGTGTTGTCGCAGCCGAGGCCGGAGCCGTGCTGACCGTTCTCGACGTAGACGGCGGAGTCGTAGAAGGTCGCGTGCGAGCCCGCCGCCGGGTAGACGATCGGGTGCGTCCCTTCCTTCTGCACCTTGCCGTCGGTCCAGCTCGCCCGCTCGCCGCCGGCGTGCTGGAAGAGGATGATTTCGCTCGGTTCTTCGTGCAGTGCGACCGCCGGGGTGTCGGCTTCGAAGGTGATCTGCATCCCCTCCCAGTCACCCTCATGAAGGTCGTTGAACTGGTTGAAGTACCAGAAGAACCAGTACTGGAGGGCGAAGCCCGGGTGGCCCTCTTCGCGGGCGATGTGGGCGTAGGTGACGGCGGGCGCCTTGCCTTCCTCGATCAGTCTTTTGAATGCCTTGGCGTAGACGCAGGTGTTGCCGAGCACGCGCCCTTCGAGGTTCAGGTACCAGGGCCCGCGCAGGCCGGCGATGTCGGCGGCGGTCGGCGCCCGCCGCACGTCGGTGAGGTCGCCGTTCTCGGCGCCGTGTTGGAGGACCACGTCGGGGTTGCCGAGCACGGTGTCGACGCTGGTCGGCTGGTACTGCTCCTGCGAGGTGTCGCAGGGCGGGTCGGTCTCTTCCCGCAGCTCGGTGATCGGGACGTACTTTTCCGCCAGTTCTTCGGCGGGGACCTCAGGGGCGGGGAGGCCCACCTCGCTCGTCGCCTCGCCGCGGAAGTAGTCCTTCGGTTCGGTGCCGTGGGCCGCAGCCGGCGCGAAGAGGGCGAGCAGCAGCGCAGCCGTGAGAAGGACGAGGCGCCCGGGCCGCTTCACGCCGGCAAACGTACAGCGTCGGAGGGTGGTGGGGAAGGGGGTTGCGGACGGGCAAGGGTCCCGGCCCCTGCGGCCGGGGACGGCGGGCCCGGGCGTCCCGGAGGCGACCCGGGCAGGCTGAGGCCGCCTCCGAGACGCCCGGGTCGGGAGGTCTTGCGGGGGAACTGGCGCGGGGACGGTGTCCCTGCGGGGGTCGTCGCAGGGACGTCACCTTGCGGGGGAAGGCCGGACAGAGACGTCGCGAGCGTCACGGACGCGCTACACACCCACGTGACCCCTCCGGCGGCGTCCGACTTTACCTGCCACATATGGCAGGTAAAGTCGGACGCTGCCCGGGGCGGGGCCCCACCTGTCGCGTCCCTCCTGGGTAGACGTGACGTTCCGCACCTCTCCCGCACTCCTTCCGCGCACTCCCCTCGAGACCCGCACGGAAACCGCGCCCTCCGCCTCCCCCCACGGACCCGGCCATCTCGGAGGCGGCCTCAGCCTGCCCGGGCCGCCTCCGAGATGGCCGGGTCCCTCGGCCGTCCCTTCCCGGCCCTTCTCCCCGGTCCCGTCGAAGCGCCCTCCGACGCCCCCCGTGCGCCTAAGCGGCGGTGCTGACGACCGGCTCGTCCTCGGGGACTTCGCCTTCTTCGACTTTGCCGTCCGGCATGAATTTCAGCGCGACGACGAAGGCGATCGCGAGGGCGATGGCCATCCCGTGGAAGACGTCCTTGGTCGCTTCGGCGAAGGACATCGGCACGGCGCTGAAGACCTCGCCCGCCTTCGAGCCGAGCGCCTGGCCGATCTTCTGGCAGGTCGCTTCGCCCTGGGCGACGCATTCGGCGACCGCATCTGCTTTGTCCTTTGAGACACCCTTGCTCGAAAGCGCATTCTCCAAGTTCGATCTATTCCAGGTGATCAGCAGCGAGCCGAGGATCGCCAGGCCGAGGCTGGAGCCGAAGTTCCGCACCGTCTGGGTGATCCCGGTCGCCTCGCCATAACGGCTGCGCGCGACCCGGTTGAGGGCGTCGGTGTTGGCGGGGGAGAGGACGAGCCCGACCCCGATCCCGGCGAGCACGATGTAGTACCACTGTTCGCTCACCGAGAGGTGGGTCATCGAGCTGCCCCAGAGCCAGAAGCCGACCGCGCCGATCGCGCAGCCGAGGACCACCGGCCGCCGCGCCCCGATCCGGTCGAGCATCTTGCCGCCCCACTGGGTCGCGGTGGCGAAGCCGGCGAAGAAGATCAGCAGGTAGAGCCCGGTTTCCGAGGCCGATTCGCCGAGCGAGATCTGCGCGTACTCGCTGGCGAAGAAGAAGAGCGGCACGAAGGCGATCATCAGGAAGAAGAGGACGGCGCAGTCGACGGCGAAGGCGCGGTTCTCGAAGATCCGCAGCCGCAGCAGCGGGTTCGACGAGTTCAGCTGGTCGACGACGAACCAGGCGAGGATCGCCAGGCCGGCGACGATCGAGACCCAGGTCTTGGCGTCTCCCCAGCCCCAGATCGCCGACTGCTGCAGGCCCAGCACGAGGAGCCCCATGCCGCCGCAGGCGAGGACGGTGCCTTTGTAGTCGATCTTGCCGGGATGGCGGTTTTCCTCCGGCTTCGCCTTCCAGGTGAGGAAGAGGGCGATGATCGCGACCGGGACGTTGATCCAGAAGATCGAGCGCCAGGTCCACTCGGTCAGGTAGCCGCCGGCGATCGGGCCGATCGAGGTGAGGCCACCGGCGATGCCGAAGAAGATCGCCATCGCCCGACCGCGCTCGGCGACCGGGAACGAGTCGAGGACGATCGCCAGCGCCGCCGGGAACATGAGCGCCGCGCCCGCCCCCTGCAGGATGCGGAAGGTGATCAGCCAGGCCTCGGCGCCGGAGCCGGTCGGCGTCGCGCCGCAGAGCGCGGAGCAGACGGCGAAGATGATCACGCCGATCACCACCATCTTGCGGTGGCCGGCGATGTCGGCGAGCCGGCCGCCGAAGGCGAAGAGCGCCGACAGCGACAGCAGGTAGCCGTTGATGATCCACTGCGACCCGGTGGTCGAGAGGTGGACGTCCCCCTGGATCGTCGGCAGCGAGATGGCGACGATCGTCTGGTCGATGAAGGTCATCGAGACGGCGAAGATCATCGCCGCGAGGATCAGTTTCGAATTCTTGGCTGGGGTGGCGGACATGCGAGGTGAGTTCAGGAACCTTCCACGGATTCCTTCCCCTTTATCGGTTCGCTAGGCTCCCGACTTGATGCCTTCCATTTTCTGGATCGGAGCCGGGCTGGCCGCCCTGATCTGCGTGCTCGGCGCCTTCACCGGCGCCCGCTCGCGCACCGCGACCTTCGGCTCCGGTGCGGTGATGGGCCTCTACGTCGGCTTCATGATCGCTTTCCCGCTGATCGCGATCGGGCTCGCCAGTTCCTGACCCGGTGCCCGACGTCCCGAACGTCCGGCTGAGCGACGGCGTCGAGATCCCGCAGCTCGGCTACGGCGTCTTCCAGATCCCTCCCGAGGAGACCCAGCGCGCGGTCGAGGCGGCCCTCGAGGCCGGCTATCGCCACATCGACACCGCCGCCGCCTACCGCAACGAGCGTGGCGTCGCCGCCGGGATCGCCGCCTCCGGAGTCCCCCGCGAGGAGATCTTCATCACCACCAAGCTGTGGAACAGCGAGCAGGGCTTCGACCCGACCCTGGCCGCCTTCGACCGCTCGATCGAAGCGCTCGACACCGACCACGTCGACCTCTACCTGATCCACTGGCCGGTCCCCTCGCGGGATCTCTACCTCGACACCTGGCGGGCCTTCGAACGGATCCACGCCGAGGGCGGCTCGCGCTCGATCGGCGTCTCCAACTTCCGCATCGCCGACCTCGAACGCCTCCAGGAGGAGGCGGAGACGATGCCGACGATCAACCAGATCGAGCTCCACCCGCTGCTCCAGCAGGCCGAGCTGCGCGCCTGGCACGCCGAGCACGGGATCGCGACCGAGGCCTGGAGCCCGCTCGCCCAGGGAGAGGTGCTCGACGATGAGACCTTGATGACGATCGCCGCCCACCATGAGAAGTCCGTCGCCCAGGTGATCCTGCGTTGGCACCTGCAGCTGGGCAACGTGGTGATCCCGAAGTCGGTGACCCCGGAGCGGATCCGCGCCAACCTCGATCTCTTCGATTTCGAGCTGAGCGAAGACGACCTGGCGGCGATCACCCGCCTCGAGGCCGGCCATCGCACCGGCCCGGACCCCGAGACTTTCGGCGCTGCGTAGAGCGAACGCGGTCTCCGCGGGGGCGTTCCTCGTCGGCGGCTCGCTGTTCGCGATCGGCGCCGCCCTGGCCCAGGCCGACATCGGCGGGCCGCGCCTCGCCGCGGTCGTCTACATGGTCGGTGGCGTCTTCTTCTCGACCGGCGGCTACGCCGGCGTCCTGCTGGCGATCAACGCCCCGCATCGACGGCGCGACGGCAGCTGGGCCCGGGCGGAGTGGCGCTGGTGGGCCCGCGAACCGGCCAACTACGACTACCTCGCCGCGGCGGTGCTGTTCGTCGGCACCCTGGTCTTCGCCGTCAACCTGGTCGACTCGCTGCTCGGCGAACTGACCCCGACCCAGGAGAACCGCCTGGTCTGGAACCCGGACATCATCGGCTGCCTGCTCTTCCTGATCTCCGGCCACCTGGCGATGGTCGACATCGCCGGCTCCTGGTGGCCCTGGGCACGGGGGCGACGCCTGCGCGGCGAGGGCCTCGGCTGGTGGATCGTCTTCGTCAACCAGGTCGGCTCGGTCCTTTTCATGGTCGCCGCGGTCGCCTCCTTCGTCCGCGCCGACGGCGACATGATCGCGGTCGGGATCGCCAACTGGGGGACCCTGACCGGCGCCCTCTGTTTCGCCGTCGCCGGCTTCGCGCAGTTCTACGAGTCACCGGCCTGAGAGGATCTGGGGATGGCTCAGGCGACCGTGGTCAAGCCGCGCACGGAACGGATCCAGCCGGGGATCTGGCGGTTGAAGCTGCCATGCCCCTGGCCCGGGGTCCCGCACGGGAACGCCTGGGCGGTCCAGCGGGGGGCCGGGCTGGTGCTGTTCGACACCGGCGTCGGCGGGCGGGGGCGGCTGCGGATGCTCGACGTGGCGCTCGCCCAGTCGGGCTTCGGGGTAGATGACATCGAGCTGGTCGTCTGCACCCACTCCCACTCCGACCACTACGGCCTCGCCGCATCGATCTGCGAGGAGACCGGTTGTGAGTTGTGGATGCACCCGAGATGGGAGCACATCCGCCAGCAGGTCGACGATCCCGACGCGGCGTTGGAAGCACGCCTCGAGGTGGGAAGGATGAGCGGTGTCCCGTTGCAGGCGTTGGACCGTTACCGGCAGGAGCGCGCCGCCAAACCGGAAGAGCTGGTCGATGGCATCCGTGCCCCCGATCGTGAGCTCGTCCCCGGCGTCGAGGTGGAGACGGACGTCGGGACCTGGCAGGTCTACGAGACCCCCGGCCACGCGCCCTCGCACGTCTGCCTGCACCAGGCCGAGCGCAAGCTGCTGATCTCCGGCGATCATCTGCTCGGCCGCTCGGTGCTCTTCTTCGACTACGGCCACACGCCCGACCCCTACGGCGAATTCATCGCCAGCCTCGACCGGATCGAGCCGCTCGACGTCGACCTCTGTCTGCCCGGCCACGGCAAACCGTTCCGCGAACCAGGCGCGAAGATCGCCGACGTCCGCCGGCAGGCCGACGACCTGCTCGGTCGGGTGCGGGGGGCGCTCGCCGTCGGCACGGACCCGACCGCCTTCGAGCTGGTCGAAAAGATCGTCGGCCGCGAGAACCTCCGGGCTGGCACCGCCGGCTTCATGCTGCAGATCGTCCTCGCCTGCCTCGACCACCTCGCCGCGCTCGGCGAGGCCCAACCGGTGCCCGATTCCGACCCGCAGCGCTGGCGTGCTTAAGCGCGCTCGCTCGGCCCTCTCCCTTCTCCTCCACCCGCGCAGGCTGTGGCGCGAGCATCGCCGCTGGGCGATCGCCCTGGCCCTGCTGGTGGTGATCGGGGTCGCCGCCGTGGTGGTCGCCTACGAGGAGCTGAAGCGCCCCGGCGACGTCCACAACGAAGCCGCGATCCAGCACTTCCAACCGGAAAAGCCGAAAGCGCCGCCGAAACCGGTGCACGGCAAACCGCGGACCGTCAACTGGCCGATCTACGGGTTGAACCCGGCGCGCACCCGCTACCTCCCGGCGCGCGGGGTGAGGCCGCCGTTCAAGCTCATCTGGCATTACACGGAGCGGCCGCTGCTCGAGTTCCCTCCCGTCTACGCCGCGGGCCGCCTCTACGCGGTCAACAACAACGGCACCGCCTTCGCGCTCGACGCCGACACCGGCAAGGTGCTCTGGGAACGGCAGATCGGCAGGCTGAACGCCTCCTCGCCCGCCTACCACAAGGGTCGCCTCTACATCGTCAACCTCGTCCCCGGCCACATCCTCAAGCTGGACGCCAAAACCGGGAAGACCCTCTGGGACCACCGGCTGCCCGGCCGCGCCGAGTCCTCGCCGGTGGTGCTCGGCAACAGCGTCTACTTCGGCTGCGAAGACGGATACCTCTACTCGCTCAGCACCCGCAACGGCAACATCCGCTGGCAGACCCAGCTCGGCGGGCCGATCAAGGCGGCGCCGGCCTTCCGCGACGGAGTCCTCTACGTCGGCGACTACGGTGGCCACATGAACGCGGTCCGCGCCTCGAACGGCAAGATCGTCTGGCAGAGCGGCTCGCTCGGCACCGGTTTCAGCGGCGGCCAGTTCTACTCGACCCCGGCGGTCGCCTTCGGCCGCGTCTACGCCGGCAACAACGACGACCGCGTCTACAGCTACGACCAGTCGGACGGGGCGCTCGCCTGGACCCACTCGACCGGTGGCTACGTGTACTCCGGCCCGACCGTGGCCACCACGCAGAACACGCCGCCGACGGTCTACATCGGTTCCTTCGACGGCAACATCTACGCGCTGAACGCGAAGACCGGGGACACGCGCTGGTCGCGCTCGGCCGGCGGCCAGGTGGTCGGCTCGCTCTCGGCGGTCGGCAACATCGTCTACGTCGCCGAGTTCACCAACGGCTCGACCAACGGCTACAGCATGCGCACCGGCAAGAAGGTCTTCCATTACAAGACCGGCACCTACTCGCCGGTGATCTCGGACGGCAGGCGGATCTACCTGGTCGGCTACTCGAGCATCAACGCCCTGGAACCGATCCGCACGGTCACGAGGCTGGGGAATGCGTTCGTGGCGCCACCAGCACGGAGGCATTCCCGCCCCCACCGACAAGCGCGCCATTCTCGAGCCGGCGAAGCGGCACACGCACGGCGTGGGAAGCGCGGTAACGGGTCAGGGTGAAGTCGTAGGAGACCGGTCGCGCGTCGACCAGGTGGAAGGCGGGCGGCAGCAGTTGCCCGGCGTGGCGTCCGGCGCTGGCCGAGCCGACCAGGTCGATCTCCCGGATCGGCGGCGGCGTGGCGGTGGCGAATTCGGCCCCGAGGTAGTAGCGCAGGGGCTGGTTGGCGGCGTAGCGATCGGTCACCACGACCTTGCCCGGCCCGAGCTCCCCGACCGCGGCCGCGGCGTTGCGCAGGTCCTCGCGCTGCAGCCGCGGCAACCGGTCGATCTGCAGGGTGAAGAAGAGTGAGCAGAGGCAGAAGGCACCCGCCGCCACCAGCCCTGCCGGACTCGCCCGTCGGGCGCCGAAGCCGGCCCCGACCACGATCAGCAGTGGGATGAAGATCGGCAGCAGGTTGCGGCCGTCGAAGTAGTCCCGGCCGAGGGCGGCGAGCAGCAGGGTCAGCGCGACCCCGGCGCCGCCGACCAGCGCCGCGATGCCCGCCCCACGGCGCTCGTCCGGATCGCCGCGCCAGACCAACAGCACCAGCGCCAGGACCGCGAGCGCCGCCGGCACCACGAGCGGGATGCCGTCCCCCTGACGGGCTCCGTGCTCATCGCCGTTGTCGCTGCCGACGAACTTCGCGCCGGCCCGTTCGAGTCGTTCGCCGATCGGCTGGGCGGCAATCCAGCCGGCGTGGCCATGGTCGGTCTGCTCGATCAGGATCGGCGCCAGCAGCGCCGCCATCGCGACGATGATCAAGGTCGCCATCGCGGCGCCGCGGCGGTTGCCGCCGAGCAGCAGCAGGACCGCCTCGGGCACGATCAGGAACCCGGCGAAGTAGTGCGTGGCCAGGGCGAGGGCGGAGAAGACACCCCACCAGACGAGGTCGCGGCCGGCGCCGCCACGGAGCGCGCGGGCGAAGAAGAGGAAGGAGAGGGCGGCGAGCAGGAAGACCAGCGCGTAGGCCCGGACGTCCTGGGAGAACCAGATCAGCACCGGGCTGACGGCGACCGCAGCTGCCGCGATCAGTCCCGCGCGCCGCGGCAGCGGCAACGCTACGGCGCCGAGGTAGACGATGGCGATCGACGCGGTCCCGGCCAGCGCCGAGAGCGAGCGCATCCAGGCTTCGCCGGTGCCGAAGGGCTTCGACCATGCCCAGGCGACCAGGTAGTAGAGCGGCGGCGTCGACTCGCTGTGGGGGACCGCGGAGAAGGTGTCGAAGAAGTTGGCGTGGAGCACCCGCCCGACGGTCACCGTCTCGTCGTAGCGGTAGCTCTGCAGGTCGAGCGTGGCGAACCGCAGGACGGCCCCGAGCGTGACGATCCCGGCCAGGATGACCAGGTCCCGGTCGGAGAACCGGCGGCGGAACGCGGTCATCAGGGGCATGCTGATCGCGCACCCTAAGCGATACGGAGAGTTTCCGTCCGGGCCGGCCTAGCCCGGCGCGAGCCCGCCCGGGGGCGGCGGCGGCAGGTGCGGCGCGCCAGGCGCATAGGCGGGGAAAAGCCCGTCGTGGAGGCGGGCGGTGAGCACCGCGAGGCTTTCCGCGTAGTTCTGGATCCGGTAGTTCGAGGTCGAGCCGAAGTCCTGGTAGTAGACGATCATCTTCGTCCGCGGGTGCGCGTGGATCCAGGCGAAGAGGTGGGAGACGAAGCTCGGGTCATCGCCCGCTTCGACGCCGAACTCGGTGATCGCGAACGGCTTTTCGGGATAGCGCTCATAGAGCTTCGTCAGCGCGCCCCATTCGGGATAGGAGGCGTAGAAGTCGGTCCCCGTCCAGTCGACCCACTTCCTGCCGGGGAAGTAGTGCTGGGGCAGGTTCTTCTTGATCGTCGGCGAGCCCGAGGGGAGGGGGCTCCAGACGATCGCCACCGGCGCCTTCGGCAGGCCGCCGAGGCTCGCGTTCAGCGGCGGCAGGCCGGCTTCGGCGAGGCGTTTGTTGATCGCTTTCGCCTTGCCGCCGCCGTGGACGATCACGTAGATGCGGCGGAAGGCGCGGCGGTAATTGCGGGCCGAGTCGGCGGCCTCGCGCGGGTTCCCGGCGCATTCGTAGGCGGCGTAGACGTTGAGGCAGCGGTTCGGCTCGCCCAAGGGCCGCACGTAGGCGCGCATCCGCTTGCCGGCGAAGAGGTGGTTGAGCCGGATCAGGTAGCCGTCGCCGGCGCCGCGGGCGATCGCCGCCAGGCTCAGCACCTCGGCGCCGCTCTGCGGGTCGGCGGTGGTGATGTGGATCATCGGCCGGGCACGGGCGATCTCCCAGCGCTGGATCGAGTCGCGGACGTCGCTGCCCCAGGGGCGGAAGGACTCGATCACCGCCGGATGCTTGGCGACCGCGGTGCTGAATTCGCCGAAGTTGGCCGGGTCGCCGGTGTCGGAGACGCCGAAGTAGATCTGCTTGCCCTTCGGCATCAGGACGCCACCCTGCAGTTCCGGGGCGACCACGGCGGCAGCGGCGCCGGCGCAGGCCCAGGCGGCCGCGAGGGCGACCAGGACGGCCGCGAGCGCGGCCCGCCGATGCTGCGAGCCGGGCACCTCACCAGGGTGCCAAGGGCGGCCCGCCGGGCGCCGGCCGGCAGAGGCCGTTGCAAGGCGGTTTGCGCTGCTGTCGCCGCGGAACCCGGGTCGATGACCCGGAGCAAGGCGCCACCGCGAGCACGAATCCGTCCTAGCCGAACGGCGGACCCTGTTCGGCCGGGAGGGCTATGCGGCCAGCGGAGGGGCGTGCTCGGCGACCAAGGCGAGCACGTCCTCGGCGTACTTGTTGACGAAGGCCGGCCCGACGCCGGAGATCTCGATCAGCGCGGGACGGCCGGTCGGGCGGCGGGCGGCGATCGATGCCAAGGTCTTGTTGTTGGCGACGGTGTAGGCGGGCTTGCCCTGCGCGGCTTCGAGGCGCCACGCTTTCAGCGCTTCGAAGAGCGGCGCGTCGGCGGGGGAGAGGTCCGCCGCCGGGGCGGCCGTCGATCGCGAGCCGGACGGCCGGCGGACGGCGATCGTCTCCGGGTCGGGCAGCCAGTCGAGCCGGTCGCAGATGTCGCAGCAGCGCTCGAGCGGCGGCGTCTCGGCCCGGCGGTCGCCGAAGTGGGCGAGCAGCGCCTGGCGCCGGCAGCGCGTCCCGTAGATGAAGTCTTTGATCGCCCGGTAGGCGCGCCAGCCGCGCTCGTAGGCGATCGCCAGTTCCGGGTCGCCGGCCCGCTGTTCGTTGAAGCGCACCAGCCGGCCGAGGTCGGACTTCATCGCCAGCATCACCGCCCGGGCTGGCAGCCCGTCGCGCCCGGCGCGCCCGGCCTCCTGGTAATACGCCTCGACGCTGGTCGGGATCGCCATATGCCAGACCGAGCGCACGTCGGCCTTGTCGACGCCCATGCCGAAGGCGTTGGTGGCGACGACCACGTCGACCGCGTCCTCGCCGCCGGACATGAAGCGGCGCTGGACGACAGAGCGCGCGTGGCCCTCCATCCCGGCGTGGTAGGCGAGCGCCCGCAGCCCCGTGCCGCGCAGCTCCTCGGCCACCTCGTCGGTGTCCTTGCGGGTGCCGCAGTAGACGATCGCCGGCCGGTTGGCGGGGTCGGCGAGGCCGGTCTCGAGCAGGGCCTGGCGGCGCGCCTTCGATCCCTTGCCCTCGAGCGCGATCACGTCGAAGGAGAGGTTGGGGCGGTCGAAGCCGGCCCGTACCCGCAGCGGCTCGCGCATCTCGAAGCGCTGGGCGATCTCGACCGCGACCGGGACCGTCGCGGTCGCCGTGCAGGCCATCACCGTCGGTCGGCCGAGCCGCTCGGCGATCTGCGGCAGCCGCAGGTAGTCGGGCCGGAAGTCGTGTCCCCACTCGGAGACGCAGTGGGCCTCGTCGACCGCCAGCAGGTCGACCCTGCGGTGGCCGATCGCTTCGAGGAAGACGCCGGAGGCGAAGCGCTCCGGGGCGCAGTAGACGATCTTCGCCCGCCCGTCGCGGACCGACTCGAGCGCGTCCCGCGTTTCGATCTCGTCCATCGCCGAGGAGACCATCGCCACCGGGTGCCCGGCCTGGGTGAGGCGCAGCCACTGGTCCCGCATCAGCGCGATCAGGGGGCTGACGACGATCGTCAGGTCCTCGGAGGCCAGCCCCGGCAGCTGGTAGCAGAGGCTCTTGCCGCCGCCGGTCGGCATCACGATCAGCGAGTCACGGCCCTCCAGGGCCGCGATCACCGCCTCCCGCTGCCCGGCCCGCCAGCTGGCGTAGCCCAGCTCGGCGAGCAGCGCGTCTGCTTTTTCTCCCGCTTGATTCATCGACGCCCCAGGCTAGGGAACTTCCCGGCGGGTGGCACCGAACCCGCCGGGAGTCAGGCACTAAGCCGATTCGCCCTGCGCGATCTGGGCCGGAACGAGCGACAATTTCTCCGCCAGCGTGTCGATCGTCTGCGCCAGTTTGCGGGTGTCGGCCTTGGTCAGCTCCGTGTAGAGGACGAAACCGGGCCACTGGTTCGTTTCGTAGGGCTTCAGCGCCGCGTAGACGGCGGCGAAGTCCTTTTCGACTTCCTTCACCAGCGACGGATCCTGTTCTTCCATCAGCGGGGCGACCGCCAGGAACGCGTCTTCGGCCCCTTCGACGTTGCCTTTGAAGTCGACCAGGTCGAGGTGCGAGTAGCGCTCCTCCTCGCCGGTGATCTTCGAGGTCGAGACCTCGGTCAGCAGCTCGTTGGCGCCGTTGGCGATCTCCACAGCGTGGATTTTCACCTTGCCTTTGATCAGTTCTTCGAGTTCTTCGACGTCTTCCAGCAGCGCTTCGGCGACCGGTTCCATGTTCTTGGTCGTTTCTTCCTCCCAGAGGGCCTTCTCGAGTCGGTGGAAGCCGCCGAATTCGGATTTCGGCACGTCGTTTTCACGTGCGTCGATGCGCGGGTCGAGGTCGCCGAAGGACTCGGCCACGGGCTCGATCCGCTCGTAGTTGACGCGCGGCGCCGCGTAGAGCCGTTTCGCCTCGGCGACGTCCCCTGCGATCACCGCCGCGACGAACGGCTTCGTCTTCGCGGTCAGTTCCTCGGAGTTCTTCAGCAGGTACTTCTTGTAGGTGTCGATCGCCTTGACGGTCGCGGGGCTGGCCTCGGTCTCCAGCTCGCCGGTCACCTTCAGCGTCCCGTCTTCTTCGGTGCCGCCGTTGCAGCGCATCGTGTATTCGCCTTCTTCGAGGGTCAGCGAGAAGCTGCCGGAGAGGCCTTCGGTGATGTTCTCGCGCTCACCGAGGATCGTTTCGCCTTCGAGGATCTCGAACTCGGTGACCCCGGCGGAGCCGCCGTTTTCGACCTCGAAGTCGATCGGGCCCGCCTTCGCGCTGGCCTTGTGCGGTTCGCAGCCGGCATCGGTCAGCTTGAAGGTCAGCTGCTCGGAGTCGCCGGAGCTGCCGTCGCTGCTGCCGCCTCCGCAGGCGGCCACGAGGAGCGCCACCAGGCCGAAGGCCAGCGCGGCGATCAAGGCACGGACAGGGACTCGGTTCATCTTCGGCGGGCTCCTTGGTGAGGGTTGGTGGTTCGAGACGGAAGTCGGGTCTACTTAGGGGACCCTAACAAAATCCTACGAACCGGGTCGGAAAAGCCCTTCGCCGACGAACCCCCCGGGCCTGGTCCCGCCCGGCACGGCGAAGACGGCGCTGCCGACATGGTGGATGTACTCGTTCAGCGCGTCGAACTGGCCGAGCTTGCGCTGCAGGGCGACGAATTGCTTTTCCGGATCGCGCTGGAAGGCGATGAAGAAGAGCCCCGCTTCGAGCTCACCGAGGCTCTGGTCGACCCCGTCGGTGAACGAGTAGCCGCGGCGGAGGATCCGCACCCCGTCGTTTTCGGTCGCCGAGGCGAGCCGCACGTGGGCGTCTTCCGGGATCACCGGCTTGCCGTCGTCGCCCTTGACGTCGAGCGGCAACGGGTCGAACTCGTCCTGCTCGCCGAGCGGTGCGCCGCTGTACTTCTTGCGCCCGATCGTTTCTTCCTGGTCCTGCAGCGGCGAGCGGTCCCAGACCTCGAGGATCATCCGGATCCGGCGCGTCACCAGGTAGCTGCCGCCCCGCATCCAGGCGGGCCCTTCGTCGACCCAGACGTACTTGTCCATCGCCTCGCCGTCCTCGGCCTTGATGTTGGCGGTGCCGTCCTTCATCCCGAACAGGTTGCGCGGCGTTTCCTGGGTGCGGGTGGTCGAGGAGGTGCGGCCGAAGCCGAGCTGGGACCAGCGCATGGTCACCGTGCCGCGGCCGATCCGGGCCAGGTCACGGATCGCGTGGAAGACCACCTGGGGGTCGTCGGCGCAGGCCTGGATGCAGATGTCGCCGTCCGATTCGAGCCCGTTCAGTTCGTCGCCGGGGAGCGGCGGCAGCGGCTTCAGCGCCGCCGGTTTCCGGGCGGCGAGGCCGAGGCCGGGGCGGTCGAAGACGCCGGGGCCGAAGCCGAAGGTGACGGTCAGGTTCGAGGCCGGCAGGCCGACCGCCTCGCCCGTGTCTTCCGGCGGCGCCAGCTCGTCGTGGTTGCCGGCGTAGGTGCCGATCATCTTGCCTTCGGTCATCTCCACCGTGGCGCGCGTCCACTCTTCCATCAGTTCGCGCAGCTCCGTCCTGTCTTCGGTTTCGAGGTCGAAGGAGGCGAAGTGGAGGCGGTCCTGGCTCGGCGTCGCGATCCCGGCCTGGTGCTCGCCGTAGAAGGGGACCGAGCCGGTCGATTCGGCCGCGTCGGCTTCCGCCGAGTCGTGGCCGATCAGGTAGCCGCCGGCGCCGAGGCCGACGCCGGCCGCGCCGATCCCGGCCGAGGCGAGCAGACGCCGACGGGACAGCGCCATCGTCTAAGCGGGGGTCTGGGCGGCGCCGACGCCGCGCTGGGCGCCACTGCGGCGGGCCTTGATGCGCCTACCGCGGGGCCAGAGGACGTAGAGCGCCATCGGGACCGCGTAGACGAGATAGGCGACGACCTCGATCTGGGTCGGAGCCGCGCGTAGGCCGAGCATCCCGGTGAGCAGCGATTCGGTCACCGTGCCCGGGTGGACGAGCCAGCGCAGGTTCACCGCCTCCGACTGGAAGCTGTTGATCCAGCCCGCCTCGTGGGCGGTGTGGGCGGCGGTGGCCAGCAGGCCGGCGGCGACGAAGACCAGGATCAGGCCGGTGATCTTGAAGAATTTCGAGAGGTTGATGTGGATGCCGCCGCGGTAGAGGCCGACGCCGATCGCGGCCGCGCCGAGGAGGCCGAGCACGGCTCCGCCGCCGGCGGCGGTCGTGTTGGTCGAGTGCTGGAAGGCGGCGAGGAGGAAGACCGAGGTCTCGAAGCCCTCCCGCAGGACGGCCAGGAAGGCCATCGCGACCAGCGCCATCGCCGAGCCGCGGGCCAGGGCGCTCGCCGCCTCGCCCTCGAGTTCGGCCTTGATCCCGCGCGAGTGGCGGGTCATCCAGATGATCATGTAGCTGATCGTGGCCACGGCGATCAGGCCGATGATCGTCTCCAGCCCCTCCTGCTGCTGCTGCGGAAGGTCTTCGTTGAGGAGGTCGAGGCCGACCCCGACGGCGGCGCAGAGCGCGATCGCGATCCCGACCCCGACCCACATCTGGCGCAGCGCGTCCTTGCGCCCCTCCTTGACCAGGAAGGCGGCGATGATGCCGACGATGAGCGAGGCCTCGACGCCCTCGCGCAGGGTGATTACGAAGGTGGGGATCATGGGGATTAGGCTGCCCTACTTAGGGCGCCCAAAAACCTAGCAGGCCACTATGAATTGCGCGGGGGCGACCGCTCAGGTGCCCGGCAGCCAGGGGGGCGACCAGTGGGCGACGCCCTTCATCAGATCGTCGGCCTCGGGCGGTCCCCAGGTGCCCGGCTCGTAGGGGTGGACCTTGCCGGGGTGGTCGAGCAGGGGCTGGACGACGCGCCAGGTCTCTTCGATCGAGTCCTGGCGGGTGAAGAGGGTGTGGACGCCGTGCAGGGCGTCGCCGAGCAGGCGCTCGTAGGGCTCGGGGTCGCACCCCGGCTCCCGTTCGAAGAGCACCTCGAGGTCGGCCGGTTCGAAGTCGTCGGCGGTCGATTTTTTCTGGAACATCCGCATCCGCGAGCCCGGTTCGGGCTCGATCCGGAAGGTCATCTTGTTCGGTTCCGGCGTCTTGCCGTGGCCGATCCCGAGCTGCGGCGGGCGGCGGAAGACGGCGGTCACCTCGCTCGTCTTGGCGGGCAGGTTCTTGCCCGCGCGGACGAAGAAGGGGACGCCGCTCCAGCGCCAGTTGTCGACCGAGAGTTCGACCGCGGCGAAGGTCTCGGTGGTCGACTTCGGGTCGACGTCCTCGACCTCGAGGAAGCCGTCGTACTGGCCGCGCACGTAGCGCTGCGGGTCGGCCTCCCGCATCGCCTTGAAGAACTCCAGCTTCTTGTCGCGGATCGAGTCCGGGTCGTTGCCGCTCGGTGGCTCCATCCCGATCAGCCCCAGCACCTGCAGGGCGTGGTTCTGGATCACGTCGCGCATCGCCCCGACCGCGTCGTAGAAACGGCCACGGTCGTCGACGCCGAAGTCCTCGGCGATCGTCATCTGCACGTGGGAGATGTAGCTGCGGTTCCAGACCGGCTCGAGGATCGAGTTGGCGAAGCGCAGGTAGGTGATGTCCAGCACCGGCTCCTTGCCGAGGTAATGGTCGATCCTCAGGATCTGGCCCTCTTCCAGCACCTCGCGCAGTTCGTCGTTCAGCTCGCGGGCCGAGTCGAGGTCGTGGCCGAACGGCTTCTCGATCACCACGTGGGCGTGCTCGACCAGCCCCGCCTTGCCGAGCCCCTTGACCACGGTGGAGAAGAGCGAGGGCGGGATCTCCAGGTAGAAGACCGGCTGCTTGGCGCCGCCGAGCGCCTTCTTGACCCGGGCGAAGGTGGCGTCGTCGCCGTAGTCGCCCTGCACGTAGGTGAGCCGCGCGAGCATCGCGTCGAGGGCGTCCTGATCGCACTCGGAGACCGTCGCTTCGACCGCTTCACGGGCGTGCTCGCGCAGCCTCTCGTCGTCCCAGTCGTCGAGCGCGACGCCGACGACTGGGATCTCGAGCACCCCCGCCTTCTCCATCCGGTAGAGCGCCCGGAAGGTCATTTTCTTCGCCAGGTCGCCGCTGATCCCGAAGATCGCCAGCACGTCGGCGGCTTTGTCGCGATGCCCCTTCGTCCGTTTCGCCATCTTGGCGCGCAGGCTACCGCCCGGCGCCGCGTAGGATGCGGGGCGCCCGCAGTCAGCGCCGACCAGACCAGGAGGATGGAGATGGAGCTCGGAATCGTCGGCCTCGGCCGCATGGGGGCCAACATGGCCCGCCGGCTGATGAAAGACGGCCACGCGATCGTCGCCTATGACGTCAGCGCCGACGCCGTCGAGGCGCTCGAGAGTGAGGGCGTGACCGGCTGCTCCTCATTGGAGGATCTGGCGGCGAAGCTGAGCGCCCCGCGCTCGGTCTGGGTGATGGTCCCGGCGGGCGAGATCACCGAGGAGACGGTGCAGGGACTGGAAGGGGTGCTGGAGGCAGGCGACGCGATCATCGACGGCGGCAACTCCTACTACCGCGATGACATGCGGCGGGCCAAACGGGCCGCCGAGAAGGGGATCGACTACGTCGACTGCGGGACCAGCGGCGGCGTCTTCGGGTTGGAGCGCGGCTACTGCCTGATGATCGGCGGCCCCGACGGGGCGGTCGAGCGGCTCGATCCGATCTTCGCCTCGCTCGCCCCGGGGGTCGACGCGGCGCCGCGCACGCCGGGCCTCACCGGCGACCCGAGCCCGGCCGAGAACGGCTACCTGCACTGCGGGCCGAACGGGGCCGGCCACTTCGTGAAGATGGTCCACAACGGGATCGAGTACGGGATCATGGCCGCCTACGCCGAGGGCCTGAACGTCCTCGAGAACGCCGACGCGGGGAAGACGAAACGGCTGAACGACGCCGAGACGGCGCCCCTCGACCAGCCCGAGTTCTACGAATTCGACCTCGACATCCCGGCGATCTCCGAGGTCTGGCGGCGGGGCTCGGTGGTCGGCTCCTGGCTGCTCGACCTGACCGCGGCGGCGTTCGTCGAGAGCCCCGAGCTCGCCGACTACAGCGGCCGCGTCTCCGACTCGGGCGAGGGGCGCTGGACCTCGATCGCGGCGATCGAGGAGGGGGTGCCGACCCCGGTCCTGACGACCGCTCTCCACGAGCGCTTCTACTCCCGCGAGCTCGGCGATTTCGGCGACAAAGTGCTGTCGGCGATGCGGTTCCAGTTCGGCGGCCACAAAGAGCGGGACAACTGAGCCCGATGGCTATCGACCTCGAGGTGGTCGCCGACGAAAAGGCGGCGGCGCGGCGGGCGGCGGAGCTGATCGCCGCCGCCGGGGCGAAGGCGGTGGCCGACCACGGCTCGTTCTCCTTCGCGATGAGCGGCGGCCGCTCGCCCTGGTCGATGCTGGCGATCCTCGGTGACCTCGAGGAGATGCCGTGGCGGGAGACCGAGCTCTTCCAGGTCGACGAGCGGGTCGCCTCACCCGGCTCCGAGGACCGCAACCTGACCCACATGGTGCTCGGCCTCTCGATGGACCACCAATCGGCGCTGCGGCCGATGCCGGTCACACACCGGGATCTCGATCAGGCCGCGCACGAATACGAAACCTCGCTGCCCGATCGGCTCGACCTGGTCCATCTCGGCCTCGGCCCGGACGGCCACACCGCCTCGCTGGTCCCCGGCGACCCGGTCCTCGAGGTCACCGACCGCCGCGTCGCGATGACGACGAACGAGTACCAGGACCACCGCCGCATGACCCTCACGTACCGCGCCCTCGCCGAAGCCCGCCAGATCGTCTGGTTGGTCACCGGCGCCGAGAAGGCGGAGCCCCTGCGGAAGCTCCTGGCCGGTGACGAGTCGATCCCCGCCGGCCGCGTCCGCAACGAATCGATGTCGATCGTCGCCGATCGCGCAGCCGCCCCCGAGTAGACGTCACAGCTCCAGGCGGGCGACGAGCGCTTCGAGTTTCTCCGACCGCTCATCCTCCGGCCCGACCATCCGGGTCAGCCAGGATCTGATCGTGTCGAGGTCGAGCGGATCGGTGAGGGCCAGCATCGCTTCGAGGTCGAGCCAGTCCTTCGGCCGGTCGAACATGGCCTTGCAGACGGCCAGGTGCTCGGGGCCGAGGATCGGAATCCGGACCTCGCCGAACGGCACTCGGCGGATCGCCCCCTGCATCTCGTCGTGGAAAGGGTCGTAGGAAAAGAAAAGGTCGACCGCAATGCGTCCCCACCAGAGGCGGACCTGACCGTCCCGGGCGAGTGCCGTCCCGTCCACTTCGACGTCGACTCCCAGCTCGGCCAGGGCTTCCCTGACTTCAGGCCAACGTCCGGTGGGAATGAAGACATTGACATCGATATCGATCGTGACTCGAGGCTCGGCGTAGTAGGCGCATGCGATCGCGCCGCCGATCGCATGGGGGACCTTGGCCGCGGCCAATGCCTCGTCGATCGCCACGACCATGTCGGACAGGGGTACGGGCTGATCCTGGGGCCTCCGATCCGGCGTCATCGGGTCGAATCGATCCTCGGGAAGCTGCTCTCGTCGGGCCGACGACGGATCGGGATCGCATCGCCGAGCCCGAGCAGATCTCGCAGGGCCGCGCCCCTCTCGGAGAGTGGGACGTCCAGCCATTCCGCCGCCTGCATCGACTCGCCGTCGAGCGCGTCGAGCAGGAGCCGCCGATTCCGTGAGCTCAGGGCTTCACCGCGCGCGAGCGAGCGCAGCAGGGCACGCGCTGCGGCCTCGACCGGGGCGGAGGCGAGGGGCGCGCCGACGCGGAGGGCGGCCTGCACCAGCTCCTCCCTGGTCGTCGGACTCTCGGCCCGGGCGATGGCCTTCTCGATGGTTGCCGCGTCGAGCTCGCGAAAGGAGGCGAGGGTCCGGCTGCGCGGTCCGTCCGGAGTCGCGCGCGACTCCCGGACCTCAAAGGCGCCGTTACGGGCAGGGGTGATGTAGGCCATAGTGGGTATACCGTACCACTATATTCTGCTTTCCGGAAAAAGGCTGCGGCCAAAAACCAGAGCTGAAGTCGGCTGAGTCGTAATCTCTTTGGTGCAGATGAGCACCTGGGGAACGACCGCGGCTGTGCCGGCACCACGTGCGGGGACGGTCGAGGTGCTCGTGGGGCTGCTCGCCGAACTCGACGAGGCCACCGAATCGGGCGTCTTCTACGACCGGGTGTGCCAGTCGGTGGTGACGCTGACCTCGATGAAACGGGCGGTGCTGCTGCTGCATGACGAGACCTATCGGTCGGTGATCCCGGTCGGGGCCTGCGGGATCGCCCCGGAGCTGATGAAACGGATCGGCGGCACGATCGACGAGACGCCGATCGCCCAGCAGGCGCTGGAAGAGGACCGGGTGGTCGAGGTCAACGTCAACGGGGTCGACGGCGACCTGGCCGAGCACGTTCCCGCGAGATACGCCGAGCTGCCGGAAAGCGCCTACCTGACCTGCACGCCGATCAGCGCCGCGCGGCGCTGGCTCGGGGTGATCTTCGCCGACCGCGAAGGCGAGGACTTCCCGCTCGACGACGGCGAGCGCGAGACGATGATGACCCTCGGCCGGCTCGCCGCCCTGACCGCCAGCGTCGAGCACTCGACCGAGCAGCGCGAAAGCGAGCGCCGCCTGCACGAACGGGTGGAGCTGACCCGCGACCTGCACGAGAACGCGATCCAGCGGCTCTTCGGCGTCGCCCTCGCGCTCGGCTCCGAGGACCCGCTCTCCAACATCGAGCGGCGCCGCTGCCAGGAGGAGCTGCGTTCGGTGGTCGCCGACCTGCGCAACGCGCTCACCCGACCGCTGGAGAGCCCGGCCCGGCCGGGCAAGGCCTGCCTCGGCGAACTGCTCGAGCGGCTGGTCGAGCGTCGCCCCGAGCTGCACGTCGACTGGGCCGACGGGGTGGCGGTGCCTGCCGACCTCGAGCCGGTCGCCCAGCTGGTCCTGAACGAGGCGCTCCGCAACGTCGACCGCCACGCGAAGCCGACGGCGATCGACGTCCGCGTCGCCTCCGACGGCGAGACCTTCAGCCTCACGGTCGAGAACGACGGCGCCGGCGACGGCCGCTCGACCCGGGGCAGCGGCCTCGGCCTGCGGCTCGCCGCCCTGGAAGCGCTCCGTTACGAGGGTCTGGTCGAGTTCGGCTCCCCCGACGGCGACCGCTGGAAGGTCCGCCTCGTCGTCCCGGTGGGCGATTGAAGGATGGACGGCGCCGGTAACAAGGGCCTGCGGGTCCTCGTGGTCGACGACCACGACGTCGTCCAGTGGGGCTTCCGGCTGCTGCTCGAGCGCCAGAGCTGGGTCGAGCGCTGCCTTGCCGCCTCCTCCGGTGCCGAGGCGGTCCAGGTCTGTCGCCAGGCCCAGCCCGAGGTCGCCCTCGTCGACATGCTGCTCGGCACCGAGTCGGGCGCCGAGGTCTGCGAGGAGATCCACAAGGTGAGCCCCCGCACCCGGGTGCTGCTGATCTCCGGGGCCGGGGTAATCTCGCCCAACGTCGCCCGCACCGCGGGCGCCGCCGGCTTCATCTCCAAGGACTGGTCGGCGGTCGACGTCGTCCGCGCCGTGCGTCGCGTCAGCCAGGGCCACGAGGTCTTCGCCGAAGCGCCGCTCGACTCGCCGCTCTCCGATCGCGAGCAGGAGGTTCTGTCGCTGATCGCGACCGGTTCGACCAACAAAGAGATCGCCGGTCTCCTCCACCTTTCGCCGCACACCGTGAAGGAGCACACCAGTGCGATCTATCGTAAGCTCGGCGTGCGGAATCGGGCTGAGGCCACCCGCCAGGCCCAGCGGCTGAAGATCCTCGTCTGACCCCGCCTCCGACGCCTAGGTCGCCCCCCGAATGGCGGGACCTGGAGCGGCCTCGCGTCACCCCCGCGCCTGGCCGGACCAATACTCCTTACAAGTGCCCAGCACCCCTTCAGACACCGCCCTACTTTTCCCCGGCCAAGGGAGCCAGACGTCGACGATGGCGGCGGTCAGCGCGGAGCAGCGCCCCGACCTGGTCGCGCAGGCCGGCGAGGAACTGGGCGCCGACCCGTTCGAGCAGATCGCCGCGGGCACCCACTTCGCCCAGCCCGCCCTCTTCATCGCCGGCCTCGCCCACTGGAAGGCCGCCGGTGAGCCGGACGCCGGCCTCTACGCCGGGCACTCGCTCGGCGAGCTTCCGGCGCTGGTCGCCGCGGGCGCTCTCGACGCCGCCGCCGGCCTGCGCCTGGCGGTCGTCCGCGGCCGGCTGATGGAGGAGGCCTCGGCGGTCCGACCCGGTGGCATGGTCGCGGCGCTCGGCGGCAGCGACGAGGTGGTCCGCAAGGTCGCCGCCGAGTTCGACCTCACCCTCGCCAACGACAACGCACCCGGCCAAATGGTCCTCTCCGGCGACTCGGAGAAGGTCGGCGAAGCGCGCAAGGCGCTGCGCGCCGAAGGCGCCAAGGCGATTCGCCTGCCGGTCGCCGGCGCCTTCCACTCACCGCTGATGGAACCCGCCGTCCCCGGCTACCGCGACGCCCTCGCGGCGACCGAGTTCGGCCCGGCCGAGGGCGCCTTCTCCTGCATCACGGCCGCCCCCTTCGACGACGTCCGCGCCGATCTGTTGGCGGCGCTGACCGAGCCGGTCCGCTGGCGCGACACGCTCGCCGCGATGCGGGCCGCCGGCGCCGCGGCCTTCCTCGAGACCGGCCCCGGGGACATCCTCACCGGCCTCTCCCGCCGCACCCTCGGCGAGGAGGTGGAGAGCCGCTCGCTCGCCGACGAGATCGAGCTGCCCGTCCCGGCCGAGGAGACCGCCGATGCCTGAGACCTCCGAGCCGCTCGCCGCCCCCGCCTTCGCCGCGGCGCCGCTGGTCCGTTGCGGCGCCGAGATGGTCGGCATCGGTACCGCCCTGCCCGCCACGATCGTGCCCAACGCGGTGATCGCCGAGCGGCTCGGGATCGACGCCGAATGGATCGTCAAACGGACCGGGATCGAAGAGCGCCGCTCCGCCCGGCCCGGCGAGCGCCTCTTCGAGTTCGCCGCCGTCGCCGGCGCCGGAGCGCTGGCGGAGGCCGAGGTCGAGCCGAGCGAGGTCGACCTGATCGTCCTCGCCACGACCTCCAACGAGGAGCTGATGCCGGCGGCCGCACCCCGCGTCGCCAACCTGCTCGGGGCCACCGAGGCCGCCTGTTACGACGTCAACTCCGCCTGCACCGGCTTCCTCAGCGCCGTCTCCGTCGCCTGCGGTCAGATCGAATCTGGGCGCGCCGCTAACGTCCTCGTGATCGGCGCCGACCTGATGATGCCCCTCACCGATCCGAGCGACCGCGCCACCGCCGCCGTCTTCGCCGACGGGGCCGGTGCGGTGCTCATGCGCGGCGCGATGGAGAGCCGCGTCGGGCCGATCGTCCTGCGCTCCGACGGCTCCCGCGCCGACCTGATCAAGATCGACCGCGCCGACCTGGTCATCCGCATGCAGGGCCACGAGACCTTCCGCTACGCGGTCGACCTGATGGCCTCCTCGACCACCGAGGCGATCGAGCAGGCCGGCCTCGCCCTCGAGGACGTCGACCTCTTCGTCTATCACCAGGCGAACGCGCGGATCCTGCGCGCGGTCGGCGAGCGGCTGGGGCTGGACCCCGACCGGGTGATCGACTCGATCGCCAAGCTCGGCAACACCTCGGCGGCGACGATCCCGTTGGCGCTCGCCCAGGCGAAGCGCCGGGGCACGCTGCGGCGTGGCACCCGCGTCCTGCTCGGGGCCTTCGGTGCGGGCCTCAGCTGGGGCGCCACCGTGATCGAGTGGGGAGGGGCGGTGAGCGTCGGTGTCTGAGCGCCCGCAGGGCTGCGCCCTGGTGACCGGTGCCTCGCGTGGGATCGGCGCGGCGACCGCGCTGATGCTGGCCGCCGAAGGCTGGCCGGTGCGGGTCAACTACCGCTCCGACGAGGCCGGAGCCAAGGACGTGGTCGCCCGGATCGAAGCCGCGGGCGGCACCGCCACCCTCTGGCAGGGTGACGTCGCCGACGCCGACGACATCGCCCGCATCGTCGAGCCCGGCGACGACGGCCCCGTCCTCGTCCTCGTCAACAACGCCGGCGTCCGCGTCGACAACCTCTCCCCGTCGCTCACCGACGAGGACTGGGCCACGGTGATCGACACCAACCTCACCTCGACCTTCCGCGCCACCCGCGCGGCGCTGCCGCGGATGATGCGCGCCCGCTTCGGCCGCGTGATCAACGTCAGCTCGGTGGCGGGCATCCGCGCCAACCCCGGCCAGGCCAACTACTCGGCCTCGAAGGCGGGGGTGATCGGCTTCACCAAGTCCGTCGCCGCCGAGGTCGCCCGTCGCGGCGTCACCGTCAACGCGGTGGCCCCGGGCGTGATCGAGACCGCCTTCACCGAGGATGTGCTCGAGGGCGACCTGGCGAAGGCGATCCCGGCCCGCCGGGTCGGGACCCCGGAGGAGGTCGCGGCCTGCATCCGCTTCCTCGCCTCCGAGCAAGCTTCCTACGTGACCGGAACGACGCTGACCGTGGACGGCGGCCTCAGCGCCTAGAGAACCGCATATGCAAAAGGAGAACCAAATTGGCAACGCAGGTAAGTAGCGACAACGTCGAGAAGACGATCTACGACGGCCTCGTCGAGCTCGGGACCGAGCGCGACGCCCTCTCCCGCGAGGCGACCCTGGAGGATCTCGACGTCGACTCGCTCGACCTGGTCGAGCTGGCCCAGATCGTCGAGGACGAGTACGGCGTGGAGCTGAAAGGCGATGACGTCAAGGACGTCAAGACCGTCGGCGACGTGATCGACCTGGTCGTCGCGAAAGCGGGATGACGCGCCGGGTCGTCATCACGGGGGTCGGTGCCGTCACCCCGCTGGGGATCGGCAGCGACCCCCTGATCGACCGCTGGACGGCGGGCGAATCGGGGATCGCCGACGGCTTCGGCCGCTGCCTCGATTTCGAGCCGGCCGACTTCCTCTCCAAGAAGGAAGTGCGGCGCGCCGACCGCTTCGCCCAGATGGCGATCGTGGCCGGCGACGAGGCGGTCAAGCAGGCCTTCGGTGAGGAGGGCGAGCTGCCCTACGACCCGTACCGGGTGGGCTGTGTGATCGCCACCGGGATCGGCGGCCTCGTCTCGCTCGAGCGCGAGCAGGAGAAGCTGATCACCAAAGGCCCGAAGGCGGTCTCACCGCTCGCGGTGCCGCTGATGATGGGCAACGCCGCGGCCGCCGCGGTCTCGATGCGCCACGGCCTCCAGGGCCACACCTACGCCGTCTCCTCGGCCTGCGCGGCGGGGAACAACGGGATCGGCGACGCCGCCCGGATCATCCAGGTCGGCGACGCCGACGCGATGGTCACCGGCGGCGCCGAGGCCTGCATCACCGGGGTCGCCACCTCCGCCTTCGCGGCGATGGAAGCGACCTCGGCGTCGGGCATCTCGCGGCCCTTCGACGCCCGCCGCGACGGCTTCGTGATGGGCGAGGGAGCGGGCGTGCTGGTTCTGGAGGAGAAGGAGGCCGCGGAAAAGCGCGGCGCGACGATCCTCGGCGAGGTCACCGGCTACGGCGTCACCGCCGACGCCTACCACCTGACCGCGCCGCAGCCGGAGGGCGAGGCGGCGACGAAGGCGATCCAGTTCGCGCTCGCCGACGCCGGGATCAGCGCGGTCGACGTCGACTACGTCAACGCCCACGGCACCTCGACCCCGCTGAACGACGCGGCGGAGACGAAAGCGATCAAGGCGGCGCTCGGCGAGCGCGCCGCCGACATCCCGGTGAGCTCGACCAAGTCGGCGATCGGGCACCTGCTCGGCGCCGCCGGCGCGGTCGAGGCAATCGCCACGATCGAAGCCCTCAGGCGTCGCGAGGCTCCCCCGACCGTCGGGTATGAACAGGCAGAAGAGGGGCTCGACCTTGACTACGTCGAAGGTTCAGCTAAACCGATTGTCAACGGAGACGGTCCCGTCGTCGCGATCTCCAACTCGTTCGGCTTCGGCGGCCACAACGCCGTCCTCGTGCTCTCCGCCAACTGAGGCCCGCAGCACCCCCCCGAAAGAACCTATGGCCACTGCCGTCAAAGCCCCGCCTTCCGCTCCCGCCGACACCCCGCTCGGGCAGTTGCAGATGCTCTGCGACGTGGGCAGCTTCCACCCGATCCGCAGCGGCGTCAGCAGCATGCGCCTCGGCGAGCGGGCGATGCCCGGCGACGGGGTCGCCGCGGGCGCGGGTGAGGTCGACGGCCGGCCGGTCTTCTGTTACGCCCAGGACCCGGCCTTCCTCGGCGGCAGCCTCGGTGAAGTCCACGCCGACACGATCGTCCGCACGATGCGGATGGCCGGCGACGCGGGCGCCCCGGTGGTCGGCTTCGTCCGCTCCGGCGGGGCCCGCCTGCAGGAGGGGCACGCCGCCCTCGCGGGCTACGGCCGCATCTTCCGCGCCAGCGTCGAGCTCTCGCGCAAGGTGCCGCAGATCTCCATCCTCTCCGGCGTCTCCGCCGGCGGTGGCGCCTACTCGCCCGCGCTCACCGACTTCGTCGTGATGACGAAGGACTCGCGCATGTTCCTCACCGGGCCGTAGGTCGTCGCCGAGGCGATGGGCGAAGAGATCTCGATGGAGGAGCTCGGCGGTCCCAAGGTCCACGGCAAGAACGGCGTCGCCCACATCGTCGCCGACGACGCGGCCGCCGCGGTCGTCCAGACCCGCCACCTGCTGAGCCTGCTGCCGCAGCGGATCGGCGGCGCGCCGCACCCGCACCTGGTCATCGATCCCGACGGCGAGGATCCGGGCGCCTTCGTCCCCGATGAGCAGCGCAAGGTCTACGACGTCCGCGACGTCGCGGGCGCGGTGCTCGACGGCGGCAGCCTGCAGGAGATCTGGCCGAAATGGGCGCCCAACATGGTCACCGCCTTCGCCCGCCTCGAGGGTCGCCCGGTCGGCCTGATCGCCAACCAGCCGCGTCAGCTCGGCGGCGTGATCGACGCCGCCGCCGCGGAGAAGGCGGCGCTCTTCGTCGAAGACTGCAACCGCTTCGGCATGCCGCTGGTCGTCTTCGTCGACACCCCCGGCTTCATGCCCGGCAAGGTCCAGGAGGAGGCCGGCGTGATCCGCCACGGCGCCTCGCTGCTGCGCGCCTTCGCCGGCGCCTCGGTGCCGAAGGTGACCATGGTCCTGCGCAAGGCGTTCGGTGGCGCCGCGATCACGATGAACTCGAAAGACCTCGGGGCCGACGTCGTCTTCTCCTGGCCCGGCGCCCAGATCGGGATCATGGCCGCCCGCCAGGCGGTCGGCATCGTCCACGGCCGCCGCCTGCGCGAAGACGAGAACCTCTCCCGCGACGATCTCGCCGACGCCTATGCCGCCGAGCACCTGACCGCCCCGGCGGCCGCCGCCAGCGGCTGGGTCGACGAGGTGATCGCGCCCGCGGACAGCCGCGCGAGCCTGGCCTGGGCACTGCGCTCCTTGAGGGGCCGTTGAGCGGTCGCGTCGTGCGCGCCTACGCGGCGCTCGGCGACAGCTTCACCGCAGGGCGCGACTCGATCGATGCCGAGCGCTGGGCCGACCTTCTCGCCGCCGGGATGCGGCGGGTGAATCCGGATCTGCGCTACGCGAACCTCGCCGTCGACGGGGCGACCAGCAAGGAAGTGCTCGACCAGCAGGTCGATCCCGCGCTGGAGCTGGAGCCCGACTTCATCACCGTGATCTGCGGCGCCAACGACGTGCTGCTGGCGACCCGGCCCGACGTCTCGGGATATGAGAAGCGGATCGACAAGGTCTTCCGTCGCCTGCGGGAGGGTTCGCCGGAGGCGGCGATGGTCACCGCCACCGCTCCCGAGAGCTGGCACTTCATGGAGATGCGGCCGCGCACCGAACGGCGCCTGATCAAGGCGACGACGGAGTTGAACGAGGTCACCCGGGCCGCCGCCCGGCGTTACGACATCCTCTGCCTGCCGATCGCCGGGCACGAGGCATTGCGAGATCCGGATACGTTCTCGGCCGACGGGTTGCACCCGTCGAGCGGTGGCCACCGGTTCGTCGCCGAGCAGGCGGCGATCGTCCTGCACCAGCACTTCGGCATCGAGATCGAGATGGAGGGAGAGGGAGACAAGTGATCCTCGAGGGAAAGAAGATCCTGATCACCGGCGTGGTCAATCGCCACAGCATCGCCTTCGCGATCGCCGAGCGGGCCCAGGCGCAGGGGGCGGAGGTGCTGCTGACCAGCTTCGGCCGGGTGAAGCGGATGACCGAACGCTCGGCGGCGCGGCTGGAGCCGGCGCCCGAGGTGCTGGAGCTCGACGTCAACTCCGACGCCGACATCGCGGCGCTGACGGGCGAGCTGAAGGAGCGCTGGGGAACGGTCGACGGGGCCGTCCATGCGATCGCCTTCGCCCCCGGCGACGCGATCGGCGGCGAGTTCATGGCGACCCCGCGGGAGAGCGCCAAGATCGCCTTCGAGACCAGCGCCTACTCCTACAAGGCCCTCGCCGAGTGCGTGGTGCCGCTGATGGACGGCGGCGGCGCGCTGGTCGGCCTCGACTTCGACGCCACCGTCGCCTGGCCCTCCTATGACTGGATGGGGGTGGCGAAGGCGGCGCTCGAGTCGGTCAACCGCTATCTCGCCAAGGACCTCGGCCCGCAGGGGATCCGGGCCAACCTGATCTCGGCCGGCCCGGTCCACACCGCCGCCGCCTCGGGGATCTCAGGCTTCTCCGACCTCGAGAGCCTCTGGGGCGACGCCGCCCCGCTCGGTTGGGATCCCCACGACGCGACCCAGGTCGCCGACGCCGCCCTCTTCCTGCTCAGCGACCTGAGCCGGGCGACGACCGGCGAAATCCTCCATGTCGACGGCGGCGCCCACGCCGTGGGAGCCCCGCCACAGCAGTCGTGAGGCGGCGTGGGGCCCACGCCGCCTCATGCCGACACCACGGGGTGGTTGGCGTGGAAGAGGTTCTCCGGGTCGTAGGTCTGCTTCGCCTTCCGTAGCCGCTCGACCGTCTCCGGCGGGAAGGCGACCGCGATGTCCACGGTTTCGTCGGAGAAGTTGAGGTAGCGGCCCGCGTCCCAGGGGCCCATCGCGTCCGTCATCGCCCCGAGCCACTGCCTCGAGGGCGGCATCGCCTCCGGCACCGGCACGATGTTGACGCCAAACAGCAGGTACTCGCCCGGCAGGGCGTCCATCGCCCCATGGTCGGGGCCGCCGCGGCCCATCGCGCCACCGTCGTGGCGCATCTCCACCGAGAGCAGTTTGGCCCCCGAGTCGGGGCCGACGGCGCCCAGCAGCGCATCGATCCCGGCGTCCGGCAGCTCGCCCAGCAGCATCCCCTGGCCCGTGTACGGCGAGGGCTCGGGCGGATCCATGTGCAGGTCGACGATCCCCGCCGGCGGCACCGCGGCGAAGGTGTCCATGGCCGGGCCGAGCCCGCGCAGCGGCGCCAGCATCTCGGTCGCCTCGGCCTCCGGCAGCAGGGCCACCGCCTCGACGATCGCGAACGAGTTGCCGCGCATCGGCTCGGGGATCTCCGGGATCGGCGGGAAGTTCATCAGCCGGCCGACCGAGGTGACCTCCTCCGGCGCGCCCTTGGTGAACTCGTGCCAGGCGTGGAGGACCTCCGCGGCCCGCTCGATCGGGAAGAAACAGGCTCCGCCGAACACCTCTGGGATCGGCAGCAGTTCGAACTCGAGCGCGGTGACGACGCCGAAGTCACCGCCCGCGCCCCGCATCGCCCAGAAGAGCTCGGCGTCGCCCCCGGCGTCGACCCGACGCTCGGTCCCGGTCGCGTCGACCAGCTCGATCGCGGTCACCCGGTTGCACTGGAGGCCGTGCTTGCGGCCGTACCAGCCGACGCCGCCGCCGAGGCTGAAGCCGGCGACCCCAACCGTCGGGGAGGAGCCGTGGCAGGCCGCCAGCCCAAGCTCCGAGGCGCGCGGCACGAGGTCGCCCCAGAGCGCCCCCGAGCCGACCCGGGCGACGCGGCGCTCGGCGTCGATCGACACCGTGTTCAGCGCCGAGGTCCGGATCAGCAGCGTGCCGGACAGGTCACCCAGCGGTTCGGCCGCGTGGCCGGTCCGCTGGGCTCCGACGCGCAATCCCTCCGCCTTCGCGTAGTCGATCGCGTCGACCACGTCGCCGGTCGTGTGGGGCGTGACGATCGCCGCCGGTTCCTGGCTCAGAAGGACGTTGAAGGCGCCGCGGTTCTCCTCGTAGCCGTCGCTGCCGCGGGACAGAACGTCGATTGACATGCACTCATTCCTTTGGTCGGATGAACGAGACGACCAGTGGATAGTAGTTTCGTGCCGCTTTCCGAGTGGGGGCGTGGGTGGACGGCGGGGCGCACGCCGTCGGCGCCCCGCCGCGGTCCTGCCGCTATTTCTTCAGCCGGGTGAACGAGATCGAGTAGGTGATTTCGGTCTTCGACCACCAGCCGGAGCCGCTGTCTTTGGCCGAGCCGTGGCCGATCGCGATCCACTTCTGGAACTGCGGATCGAACAGCTCGTCCTGGCTCACTTCGGCGTAGATGTATTTGCCCTGATGACCTGACCCTTCGACCAGCAGCCAGGGGAATCCGGCGGTGCCGTTGCCCGGACAGTTCAGATATGGGTCGCCTTCGCTGTCGCCGCTGAGCAGGAGGGCGTTTTTCTTGTCGGTCGCGTACTGCAGGTTCAGCTTCCACCCGCGGACGGTTTTGGTCCCACAGTCCGGTTTGGTCACTTCGGCGCCGCCGCCGTTGTCTTCGCAGGTTCTCGCGGGCCCGGTGATCACCGGCGTGAAGCTGCGCTGCACCTTGGCGGTGGCTGGGATGCCAAGCTGGCTGGTGCTGAACATCTGCGGGTTGAATTCGCCCGGCATGTGGGTGGCGTCGACGTAGATCGGCTTGGTGGTGTGGAAGCTCACCTTCTCGCGGCCGAACGAGTGGTCGCTGACGCCGCATTCGTCTTCCGCGTCGACGGCGCGGTGGTAGACGGAGCTCTGGGTCCCTTCGATCTCGATCTTGAATTTGGCCACCTGGAAGCCGTTGCCCGAGGTCGCCGCGCCCGCCTTGGCGGTGAAAGCGGCGACGACGGCAACGGCTGCGCAGAAGGCCAGCGCGAGGGCGACGGCTCTGTCGGTCCTGTTCATGGTCTTGATCCTCTTCTCTCGCGGCGCCGCCTCAGCGGGCGGCGCCGATCTCGTGGTTGGCCTGCATCAGGCGCTCGGGGTCGTAGGTGTCGCGAGCCGCTTCCAGGCGCTCCGCGACGTCGGGCGGGAAGAAGCCCGCCGCGTCGCTCTTCTCCTCGACGAAGTTGAGGTAGCGGCCCGCGTCATAGGGACTCATCGCGGCCGCCACCTGGTCGAGGTCGGCCCGCGTCTTCGCCGCCAGCATCGGGTCGGCGATCCCGACCCCGAAGAAGGCGAACTTGCCGGGCAGCGTGGCGACGGCGCCGGCCCCGGGCGAGGTGCGCGCCATGGCGCCGCCCGCGTGGCGCAGCTCGACCGAGACCAGCGTCGATCCCGACCCCGGCCCGGCCGCCTCGACCAGGCGGTCGATCGCGGTCGAGTCGAGCTCACCCAACATCGCGTGGGTGGACTCGGCGGGGACCGGGTCGCGCGGGTCCATGTGGAGCTCGGCGATCCCGACCGGGGGCATCGAGGCGAAGGTGTCCATCGCCGGGCCCAGCGCCCGCAGCGGCTCCAGCATGCGCGCCGCCTCCTCCTCGTCGGTGAGGAAGACCGCCTCGATCACCGCGAACGATTTGCCGCGCACCGGCTCCGGGACCTCCTCGACCGGCGGGAACTGGAGGATGCGGCCGACCGAGGTCACCTCCTCCGGGGCGTCCGCGGTGAACTCGTGCCAGGCGTGCAGCACCTCGGCTGCCCGCTCGATCGGGAAGAAGAGCACTCCGGCGTAGACCTTCTCCAGCGGCAGCAGCTCGAACTCGATCGCGGTGACGACGCCGAAGTTGCCGCCGCCGCCGCGCAGCGCCCAGAACAGCTCCGCGTCGTGCTCGTGGCTCGCCCAGCGGATCTGGCCGTCGGGGGTGACGACCTCGACCGCGACGACATGGTTGGCGGCCAGCCCGTGCTTGCGGGCGTACCAGCCCATGCCGCCGCCGAGGCTGTAGCCGACGATGCTGACGTCGGGGGTCGAGCCGTGCAGGGCGGCGAGGCCGAGTTCGGAGGCGGCCGGGACGACGTCCTCCCAACGGGCCCCGGCACCGACCCGGGCGCGGCGCGCCGGGGCATCGATGGAGACCCGGTCGAGGGCGTTCGTCTTCAGCAGGATCGAGTCGTCGAGCGGGCCCAGCGGGGCGGCATTGTGGCCCGTCCGCTGCGGCGCCACCCGCATGCCCTCGGCGCCGGCGAAGCGCATGATCGCCGCGACTTCCTCGGCGTTGCGCGGTTCGACGATCGCCGCGGGCCGCTGGTCGACGATGACGTTGAAGGTGGCGCGGGCGGCGTCATAGCCGGGGTCGCCGGGGACGTGGACCTCGCAGCCCACGAGGGCGCGCAGGACGGCCGGCGAGCGGCGGGTGGTGGTGTCGGTGGTATTCATCGTTTCTCCTCGAGAGCTGGCGTGGTCGATGCAGCCAGCTTCCGCGGGAACGGCGTTTCGCACATCGGGGCGATCCCTAAACCGGACCCCCCAAACTTTGGGAAGGGACCCCCTAGGTCATCCCTCCTGCTGGGGGACGAGCCCGCGGAAGGGACGGCGGGGTACGGGGGCGGGGCGGCCGTCCGAGGTGCGTCCCGGGCGTCTCGTGGCGGCCCGGGCAGGCTGTGGCCGCCACGAGACGCCCGGGACGTGAGGGTCCGTGGGGAAGAGGGCACGGGTCGTGACGGAGTCCACGCTTCGGGGACGGGTTCGTGCGGAAGAGTCGCCCCGGACACCCGGTCGGTGACGAAGACGCCGGGAACGTCACACTTTCCGGCCCTCTGGAGGCCGGAATCGAGGGGTCCAGGACGCGCTGTCGACTTTGACCCTCCTATAGGAGGGTCAAACCCGGGTCACGTGTTCGTGACGCCTGAAGAAGACGGGAGGAAGAGTCACGTTCCCGGCATCTTCGTGACGAGGCCCGACTTCGGTGACGGATCCGGCACGCCCTCGTGACGATCCCCCGCTCCCCGCACCCCGGCCGTCTCGGCCACGGCCACAGCCTGCCCGGGCCGTGGCCGAGACGGCCGCGTCCCTCGGCCGTCCCTACCCCGAGACGGCCGCGTCCCCCGGCCGTCCCTTCCCCGGCCGCCGGCTTCCCCGGGCCGATCCCTTCCCGGCCGCGGCGCTCGTGGAATCAACTCCCTAGGGGGTCGCCAGAGCACCCGCGAGTTGGCGCCGGGAGCGGATGTCCAGCTTGCGGTAGGCGTTGGAGAGGTGGACCTCGACCGTCTTCGGGGTGACGAACAGCTGCTGGGCGACCTCGCGGTTCGTCATCCCGTCAGCGGCGAGGCGGGCGACCCGTTCCTCGCTCGGGGTCAGCGAGGCGATACCGGAGAGGGCCGTGCGGCGCGGCCTCGCCCCGCTTGCGGCGAGCTCGGCGCGGGCGATGTCACGAACTCGTTCGGAGCCGCATGCTTCCGCCAGCTCGACCGCCCGCTGCAACGGCTCGCGCGCCTCGGTCGGGCGCCGCGCGGCGCGCAGGGCGCGGCCGAGCGCGGTCAGCGCCTTCGCCTGCTCGAGGCGCGCCGTGCCCCCGTCGAGCACCGCCGCCGCCTCTTCGATGTAGGGGAGAGTCTCGCCGGGGTCGCTGACCCGCGCCATCGCCCGCACCGCCGCGCCGACCGTCCCCGGGGCACCCCAGTGGCGCGCCAGCCGCAGGTTCTCCTCGGCAAGCTCGCGCGCCTCCTCGCGCCTGCCGAGCTTGGCCAGCGCCCTGATCTTGTATTCGCGCCAGGGGTTGTGGGCCGTGTTGAGGACGCGGGCGTGGCGGGCGGCGTGGGCGTCGGCCATCTGCAGTAGCTGCTCCGGCGCGACACCTTCGACCGCCGCCACCGCGAGCCTGGCGTTGTCGAAGTAGCGGGTGCCGTCGGCGTCGTCGTCGGGATGCTCAGCGACCGCCGCGAGCGACTCGCGGGCTCCCGCCAGGTCGCCGCGCTCGAGTTGGACGATCGCACGGAAGCCGTTCAGGTAGAGCCCGGCGCCGGCGCCGAAGCTCCAGAGGTTGAACTCGCTCTGCGCCAGCGGCAGCACCGTTTCGGCCTCGCCGAGCTCGCCGCGGCGCAGGTGCGCCCCGCCCTGCCACATGTGGAGGCCGGAGATCGCGAAGAGCGACCCGTGTTTGTGGGCGTTGGCGAGCGCATCGTCGATCGCCACCATCGCTTCCGGCCGGTCGGCCCAGGCGAGCACCGTGATCGGCGCGATGCCGAAGTAGCCGGGGTCGGCGCCGAGCAACGCGCCGCCCTCGAGCGAGGCGAGGGCCAGGCGGGCGCACTCCTCGCTCGAGCCGTCGAGCTGGGACCAGATCACCGAGGCGATCGCCATCGCCATCTTCGCCCCCGGGCCCTGGCCGAGCGCCGGGTCGCGGAAGCGCTGCAGACGTGACGCCTCGGCCGGGTCGACGACGCCGAAGAGGATCAGGCTCAGCTCGAAGGCTTCGATCCCGAGCCGCGCGTCCTCCATCTCCGGCGGCAGGTCTTCGCGATAGCGTCGGGCCAGGGTGAGCGCCTCGGCCGGGCTCTCGGTGAAGAGGACCAGCCGCAGCAGCACGTGGGCGACCACCGCTCGCATCGCAGGATCGTGGGTGGCGGTGTAGGCGGCGCGCAGGTGACGGGCGGCGAGCGGACCGTCGCTGAGCGACTCGGCGAGGCCGAGTTCCCGCAGGACGTCGACCCGCGCCTCGGGGACGGGCGGCTCCTCGCGGGCCCGGCGCAGGTAGGCGACGGCGCTGTCGACGGCCCCTTTGCGGGCGGCCGAGCGACCCGCCTCGCGCAGCAGCTCGACCACCTCGGCGTCGCCGCCCGGGGCGGTCGCGAGCAGGTGGGTGGCGATCTCCTCGTGGCTCGCCCCGCGCGCCCGCAGGAGGGCCGCGGCCTGGGCGTGGGCGACCTGGCGCTCACCCGGCGACTGCTCGCGGTAGACCGCCTCCAGGATCAGCGGATGGACGAAGCCGAGCGGCGGCTCGCGCCGCAGGATCTCGACCCGGGCGAGCTCGCCGGTCGAGCGTGCGACGGTCGACTCGTCGAGCCCGGTGAGCGCCGCGATGTCGGCGACCGAGGCGCCGTCGGAGAGGACCGCCACGGCTTTCGCGACCTCGATGTCGGTGGGGGCGAGGCGGGAGAGGCGGAACATCACGCTGCGCGCGACGGCGCTCGGGCCCATCGTCTTCACCGCGCCGACGTTGTCCGCGGTCGGGGTGATCCCTTCGCCGAGCAGCATGCCGAGCAGCTCGCGCAGCAGCAGCGGGTTGCCGCCGGTCGCCTTGCGGCAGGCGGCGGCGAAGGCGGGGTCGGCGTCGGGGCCGAGCAGCTCGGCGATCCCGGCGACGCTGAGCGGTTGTGGGCGCACCGAGGCGGTGAGATGGTCGCGGGCGATCTCACCGAGGAGGACCGGATCGGTGCCCGGCTCCGCCGTGCGCAGCGTCGCCCCGAGCATCAGCGGCGCGCCCTCGAGGCGCGGCACCAGGTAGGCGAGGAAGCGCAGCGAGGGACGGTCGCACCAGTGCAGGTCGTCGACCGTCAGCAGCAGGGGGCGTTCGGCGCCGACGTTCAGGGTCAGCCAGTAGAGGCCGTGCAGCACGGCGAACGTGGCTCCTTCGCTCGTCTCGCCCTCGAAGACCGGGCGGGCGGCCTCGGCGGCGCCGGCGAGGACGGTGTCGCGGCCGACCTCGACGAGGACCGGTTCGAACAGCTGTCGGACGACGCCGAAGGGGAACTCCCGCTCGAGTTCCGAGCCGCGCGCGGTGAGGGCACGGATCCCGCTCTTCGCGGCGCCGTCGCGGAGCTCCGCCAGGAGGCGGCTCTTGCCGATCCCGGCCGGCCCCTCGATCACCACCGCGCGGGAGCGGCCCGCGATCAGGCCGTCGAGGAGCTCGGCGAGGGCGCCCAGATCGCTCTCGCGCTCGACCAGGTCCATCAGCTATCCGATAGTCGTTCTCGTCACCTCAGTGCCCCGGGCGATGAATATGTCACTGACGAGGCTCGGAGGGAAGAGGCCCTGGGCCGCAACCCCTGGATCAGCCTCCAATCGCGCCGCCAGCGTCGCCGGATCGTCGCGGCCCGGGCCGCGATAATCGGCGATCAGGCCACCGTCCGGGCTGGGCGGGGTGTCGGGCCGGAGGGTCACGTCGTCGCCGAGCCGGGTGAGGGTGGAGGAGAGGCCGAAGGCGAAGAGCTCCAGCGGGATCGGCCAGGTGAACTCCTCGACCGGCTTCGAGGAGTCGGCGATGACGACGAAACGGTCGGCCGCCGCGGCGACGATCTTCTCGCGCAGGTGGGCGCCGCCGCCGCCCTTGATCAACCAGCCCTGCGGGACCACCTCGTCGGTGCCGTCGATCGCGATGTCGAGCCGTTGCAGGGAGTCGAAATCCTCGACCGGGATGCCGAGCCCGCGTGCCTGGTCCTCGGTCGCCGGCGAGGTCGCGACGCAGCGAAGATCGGTGAGCCCGCGGCGGGCGAGGGCGGGGAGCAGGTGGGCGACGGTGGAGCCGGTGCCGAGGCCGACCGTCATGCCACTCTCGACCAGCTCTGCGGCCGCCTCGGCGGCGAGGCGCTTCTCGTCGTCGGCGGTCACGGTTCCGCGACTCTATTCGGCTACCCTGGACAGCTGCGTCTACGACCCAAACGATCAGGAGCCAAGCCAAAAACATGACTGTCACGCCCACCCAGGACTACAAGGTCGCCGATATCGGCCTCGCCGAGTTCGGTCGCAAGGAGATCTCCCTCGCCGAGGTGGAGATGCCGGGCCTTATGCAGACCCGGGAGGAGTTTGGGGCGCAGAAACCTCTGGCGGGCGCGCGGATCACGGGCTCGCTCCACATGACCGTGCAGACCGCGGTGCTGATCGAGACCCTCGTCGCGCTCGGCGCCGAGGTGCGCTGGGCGAGCTGCAACATCTTCTCCACCCAGGACCACGCCGCGGCGGCGATCGCGGCGGCCGGGATCCCGGTCTACGCCTGGAAGGGCGAGACGCTGGAGGAGTACTGGTGGTGCACCGAGCAGGCGCTGAACTGGCCTGGCGAGGACGGCCCGAACATGATCCTCGACGACGGCGGCGACGCGACGCTGCTGGTCCACAAAGGCGTCGAGTACGAGGCGGCGGGCGCGGTGCCCGATCCCTCGACCGCGGACTCGGAGGAGTTCCGGATCGTGCTCGAGACCCTGACCCGCTCGCTGGAAAGCGACCCGACCCGGTGGACCAAAGCGGCCGCCGTGATCCAGGGCGTCACCGAGGAGACGACGACCGGCGTCCACCGGCTCTACCAGCTGGCCGAGGCGGGGGGCCTGCTGTTCCCGGCGATCAACGTCAACGATTCGGTCACCAAGTCGAAGTTCGACAACCTCTACGGCTGCCGCCACTCGCTGATCGACGGCATCAACCGCGCCACCGATGTGATGATCGGCGGCAAGGTCGCCGTCGTCTGCGGCTACGGCGACGTCGGCAAGGGTTGCGCGTCCAGCCTCCGTGGCCAGGGCGCCCGCGTGATCGTCACCGAGATCGACCCGATCTGCGCCCTGCAGGCGGCGATGGAGGGCTACGAGGTGCGCCGGCTCGACGACATCGTCGGTTCGGCCGACATCTTCGTCACCACGACGGGGAACAAGGACATCATCACCCTCGACCACATGTCGCGGATGAAGCACAACGCCATCGTCGGCAACATCGGCCACTTCGACAACGAGATCGAGATGGCGAAGCTGGAAAAGTCGGACGCCGAGCGGATCAACATCAAGCCGCAGGTCGACGAGTGGAAGTTCCCCGACGGCCACTCGATCATCGTCCTCTCCGAAGGCCGCCTGCTGAACCTCGGCAACGCGACCGGCCACCCGAGCTTCGTGATGTCGAACTCCTTCACCAACCAGGTGATCGCCCAGATGGAGATGTTCACCCGGCCCGAGGAGTTCCAGGCGAAGGAGGTCTACATCCTCCCCAAGCACCTCGACGAGAAGGTCGCCCGCCTGCACCTGTCGGCGCTCGGCGTCGACCTCACCGAGCTGACCCCCGACCAGTCCGCCTACCTCGGCGTCCCGGTCGACGGCCCCTACAAGCCCGACCACTACCGCTACTAGCTCGATGTTGACGGGCCGAAAAGCGCTGATATGGAGCGCTTTTCGGCCCGTCGACGGTTAGGGGCGGCCGGGGTGGACGCGCGGATCTGGGTCTCGGCGGGCGGTGCGGCGCCTCGGTCGGTGTCGCTGGCGGGGGAGCGGACGGTGGTCGGCAGGTCGCCGGACGCCGACTTGACCCTGGAGGACGAGGCGGTCTCCTGGAACCACCTGGAGATCGAGGCGCGCGATCAGGTGCTGATGGCCACCGACCTCGACAGCCGCAACGGCACCGCGCTCAACGGTGAGCCGCTCGATCGGCCGCGGCGCCTGCGCGACGGCGACACGCTGATCGTCGGCGGCCACCGGCTCGAAATCTCCACCGCCGGGAGCCCGACCCCGGTCGCCGCCACGGTGGCGGCGGGGGAACCGGGGGTGGCGCTGAACGAGGAGGAGCGGGCGACCGCCGCGGCACTGGTCGCCCCGTATCGCAGCGAGGGCGCCTTCGCCGGGCGGCCCGCGACGCGGGCCGAGATCGCCGCCGAGCTGCACGTCTCCGAGCGCACCGCCCAGCGCCGGCTCGATGCCCTGGCGGCGAAACTCGAGGTCGGCGGCGACGCCGGACGCGATCGCCCCCGCCAGATCGCCGCCCGCGTGATCGAGCTGGGACTGGATCGGCGGTAGGACCGGGGGCGGCGGGCCGGGGACGGCAGGGCCCGGGCGTCTCGGAGGCGACCCGGGCAGGCTGAGGCCGCCTCCGAGACGCCCGGGACGGGAGGTCTTCGGGGGGAGCCGGCGCAGGGACGGTGTCCCTGCGGGGAGACGTCGCAGGGACGGCACGTTGCAGGGGAAGGCGGCACGGAGATGTCGGGAACGGCACGGAGGCGCCACACATCCCCATGACCCCCCCGGGCAGCGTCCGACTTTACCTGCCATATATGGCAGGTAAAGTCGGACGCTGCCCGGGGCGCGGCCCCACACGTCGCGTCCCCCCTGGACAGACGTGACGTTCCGCGCGTCTCCCGCAGCTCTCCACGCGCTTCCTCCCGAGACCCGCAAGGAACCCGCACCCTCACTCCCCCCCACGGACCCGGCCATCTCGGAGGCGGCCTCAGCCTGCCCGGGTCGCCTCCGAGATGGCCGCGTCCCTCACCCGTCCCTTGCCGCCCCCGTCGCCCTGGTCCCTCGCCATCATCCTGGCCCGTTCCGGGCCAGACATGGCCCGATCGATGGCACGCGTGTCGTTGGCGCGCACGGCTCCGGATCCGAACATCGGTGACACCAATTCACCGACGCTCGAAAGGAGCATCAGATGTCCACTCGCACCACCATCCGCACTCTGTTCATCTGCGTCCTCGGCCTTCTGGCGCTCGCGCTGCCGGGCGCCGCCGACGCCGCCCACCGCGCCGGCGCGGTCGTCTTCTCGCAGTCCTGGACCGTCACCACCGAAGAAAACAAAGAAAAGAAAGAAGTCGAAGAAGGCGGGCTCTTCGCCGTCCGCGACGGCCACAGCAACCAGCTGACCGAAAACGCCGCCGACACCGAACCCTCGTTCTCGCCGGATGGCCGAACCATCGCCTTCGCCCGCGAAGGCCACATCTACACCGTGCGCCCCGACGGTTCCGGTGAGCGTCGCATCACCATCGGTAACGCGCTCGACTCGCGTCCCCAGATCTCGCCCAACGGGCGCATCGTCCTCTTCGAGCGGCGCGCCGCCGAAGGCGAACCGTCCCACCTCTACACGGTCCCGGTCGGTGGTGGACAGGCGAAGGAACTGGCCCCGGATACGGCCGAAGATTTCGAAGCCCGCTTCTCCCCGGACGGCAGCAAGATCGTCTTCGTCCGTCGCACCACCACCGGGACGCGGCCGAACGACGACCTCTACTCGGTGCGCCCGAACGGCACCGGCCTCACCCGCCTCACCACCACGGCCCGAGTCGACGAGTTCGACCCGCGCTACTTCGCCGGCGGCATCGTCTTCAGCCGCGGCAACCAGTCCGAAGGGGCGGCCGGTTACGCCGACATCTACACGATGAAGGCCAACGGGGCGAAGGTGAAGCCGCTGGTCGAAGGCGTCGGCTCGGCCTACGTCGAAGACGTCTCACCGCAAGGCCACACGTTGATCTTCCGCCGCGATCGCGGCCTCTGGGAGAAGAAGATCGGCCCCGGGAAGGCGAAGAAGATCGTCGAACTGCCGGACGGCTCGCAGACCAACTCGGTCTTCTCCTCGGACGGGACCAGCGTCGCGACGATGATCGTCGGCCACAGCCTGGAGCAGCTGGTCGGGTTCAGCCTGGTCACCGGTCGCCACACGACGCTGGCCAGCGCCTACGGCATCGAAGAGGGCGGCTCGGCGAAGATCGGTCCGGTCATCGACTGGCAGCCCGTTCGCTGAAGTGACGCCACCGGGCGGTATAACCGCCCGGTGGCAGACCTCGCCGTCGGTGACGAAGTCGCCGGATACCGGATAGACGCCCGCCTCGCCCGCGGCGGGATGGGCGTCGTGTACCGCGCCACCCATCTCGGCCTCGACCGGCCGGTGGCGCTGAAGGTGATCGCCCGCGAGCTCGCGGGCGATGCCTCGTTCCGGGAGCGCTTCCTGCGTGAGTCGCGGCTGGCGGCGCGGCTCGACCACCCGGCCGTGGTGCCGATCTTCGACTCGCGCGAGGTCGACGGTGAGCTGTTCGTCGCCATGCGCCTGGTCGAGGGCGGCGACCTGCGCGGGCTGATCGACCGCACCGGGCCGGTGCCGGCGGAGCGGGCGACGGCGCTCCTCGGCCAGGTCGCCGAGGCGCTCGACGCGGCGCATGCGGCCGGGATCGTCCACCGCGACGTGAAGCCCCACAACGTCCTGGTCGAAGGCGAGCGCGCCTACCTCTCCGACTTCGGCCTCGCCAAGACGATCGACGAGAGCGCCGCCTCGGCCGCCTCCGTGGTCGGCACGGTCGCCTACATGTCTCCCGAGCAGTGGCAAGGACGGCACGTCGGCCCGCCGGCCGACATCTACTCGCTCGGCTGTGTCCTCTACGAGTCGGTGACCGGGGTGGTGCCCTACGCCCGCGCCGACGCCGACCCGGCGACCACGCCACGGCTGCCGATCGGTCTCGATCGCGCGATCGAGCGCGCCACCGCCCCCCGTCCCGAGGACCGCTTTGCGACCGCGACCGAGCTGATCGACGCCGCCCGCGGGGCCGCCGCCGACCCCGAGCACCCCACCCACGTCCTCGACGCCGCAAGCGATCCCCGCCGCCCGGCAACCCGACCGCGGTCGACCTCCGTCAACCCGCCCGAAGCGCGGTCGACCTCCGTAAGCGATGAGTTGACGCAGGTCGACCGCGACGGCGCGAAGTTGACGCAGGTCGACCGCGGGGTGGGGAGGCGCGGCCGTCGGCGTCTGCTTCTCGGCGGCGGAGCGCTCGTCGTCCTTGCCGCGCTTGCTGCCGTCGTGCTCCTGCTCACCTCGGGGAGCTCCGGCCCCACCGTCGCCGCCCCGGTCGCGATCGGGAAGCCGCCGCTGCGGATCGCGGCCGGCTCGGAAAAGATCTGGGTGCTCTCCGAAGCGGAAGGGACGCTGACCCGGATCGATGCGGAAACCGACGAGATCAGCGGCGCGCCGATCGACCTCGGCCAGGGCGTCGCCGCGGTCGCCGTCGGCGGCGGCTCGGTCTGGGTCACCGACTCGCGCACCGGCGAGCTCCTCCGCGTCGACGACGAATCCGGCCGCGTCACCCGGCGGATCGACGTCGGCGGCCGCCCCGGCCCGCTCGTCTACGGCGGCGGTCGGATCTGGGTCGCCGACACCGAGGGCGCCGGGATCACCGCCGTCAACGCCAAGGGCGGTCGCGTCGTCCGTCGCCACCTGCCGCCGCACATCGCGCCGCTCCGCCTCGCCACCGGCGCCGGTGGCCTCTGGGTCTCCAACGCCGCCACCGGCACCGTGCGCCGCATCGACCTCGGCACCTTCGCCCTCGGCGCCCCGATCCCAGCGGGTCGCCGCCCGGCCGGCATCACCGTCGCCGACGGGCTCGTCTGGGTCGCCGACACCCGTTCCGACTCGGTCACCCGCGTCGACCCCTCCCTGCAGGCGGTCAGCGGCGCCCCGATCCCGGTCGGCGAACACCCCGGCGGCATCGACGCCGGCACCAGCGCCGTCTGGGTCACCACCTCGGGCGCCGACGCGGTCCGCCGGCTCGAACTTCCGTCCGGCGAACCGGACGGCGGCCCGATCGCGGTCGGCCCCGAACCGAGCGCGATCGCGGTAGGGCTGACCGCCGTCTGGGTCGTCAACGACGGTGACGGCTCGGTAACGCGAATCGAACCCTGAGGGCTAGGATCGTCAGCAGTGGCGCAGGATCTCGACCAGCTCTGCATCAACACGATCCGCACGCTGTCGATCGACGCGATCCAGAAAGCCAACTCGGGTCACCCGGGGACGCCGATGGCGATGGCCCCGGTCGCCTACCAACTCTGGCAGCGCCACCTGCGCTTCGATCCCGAAGACCCGATCTGGCCCGGCCGCGACCGCTTCGTCCTCTCCGCCGGCCACGCCTCGATGCTGCTCTACGCGATGCTCCACCTCGCCGGGGTGAAAGCGGTCGACCCCGACTACGAGGTGATCGGCACCGAAGCGGTCTCGATGAAGGACATCGAAAGCTTCCGCCAGCTCGACTCGAAGGCTCCCGGCCACCCGGAGTACCGCTGGACCTCGGGGGTCGAGACGACCACCGGCCCACTCGGCCAGGGGATCGCCACCTCGGTGGGCATGGCGATCGCCTCGAAATGGCTGCACGCGACCTACGACTCGGGTGGCGCCGACCTCTTCGACTTCGACACCTATGCGCTCGCCGGCGACGGCTGCCTGATGGAGGGGGTGTCGAACGAGGCCGCCTCGCTCGCCGGCCACCTGCGCCTCGACAATCTCTGCTGGATCTACGACAACAACCACATCACCATCGATGGCAAGACGCGCCTCGCCTATGAAGACGACGTCGCCGCCCGCTTCATGGGCTACGGCTGGAACGTCACCAGGGTCGGCGACGCCAACGACCTGGCCCTCCTCGATCGCGCCTTCGAGGAGTTCAAGCGCGAGTCCGACCGGCCGACGCTGATCATCGTCGACAGCCACATCGGCTGGGGCTCGCCGCACAAGCAGGACACCGCCGCCGCCCACGGCGAGCCGCTCGGCGCCGAGGAGGTGAAGGAGACCAAGCGCGTCTACGGCTGGCCCGAAGACGCCCAGTTCCTCGTCCCCGACGGGGTCCGCGAGCACTTCGCCGACGGCGTCGGCAAGCGGGGCGCCGAAGCCCACTCCGCCTGGATGCTCCGCTTCGAGTCCTTCAAAGCCGAGTCGCCGGAGCTTGCCGCCCAGATCGACGCGATGCAGCGCCGCGATCTCCCCGACGGCTGGGACGCCGCGATCCCCTCCTTCGAGGCCGACGAAGCGAAGGGGATGGCGACCCGCAAGGCCTCCAACCAGGTCGAGAACGCGATCGCCGCGCACCTCCCCTGGCTGATCGCCGGCTCCGCCGACCTGACCGACTCGACCTCGGTCCGCCTCAGCTTCGACGGCGCCGCCGACCTCGAGCCGGGCAGCTACGCCGGCCGCCAGCTCCACTTCGGCATCCGCGAGCACGAGTCGGCGGCGATCTCCAACGGGATGTCGTTGACCAAGCTGCGCCCGCTCTGGTCGACCTACCTCACCTTCTCCGACTACGCCCGCCCGGCGATCCGCCTCTCGGCGCTGATGGAGCTGCCGGTGATCCACCTCTTCACCCACGACTCGATCGGCCTCGGCGAGGACGGCCCGACCCACCAGCCGGTCGAGCAGATCGCCTCGCTGCGGGCGATCCCCGGCCTCGACGTGATCCGCCCCGCCGACGCCAACGAGGTCGCCGAAGCCTGGCGCCTGGCGGTCGACCGCCGCCACCAGCCCGTCGCCCTGATCCTCACCCGCCAGGACGTGCCGATCTTCGACCGCTCGAAGTACGCGAGTGCCGCGGGCGTGCGTCGCGGCGGCTACGTGCTCGCCGACCCCGCGGGTCCACTCCCATCGCCGACGGAGTCGGCGATGGGGTGCCCGAGGTGATCCTGATCGCCACCGGCTCGGAGGTCGCGCTCGCGCTCGCCGCTCACGAGGAGCTCGCCGGCGAAGGAATCCGCTCGCGCGTCGTCTCGCTCCCCTGCTGGGAGCTCTTCGATCGCCAGGACCAGGCCTATCGCGACGAGGTCCTACCGCCCGCCATCCGTGCTCGAGTCTCGATCGAGGAGGCCTCGACCCTCGGCTGGGACCGGTGGATAGGACCCGAGGGTGCAATGGTGGGTATGCACACCTTCGGCAGCTCGGCGCCGCTGAAGGACGTGATGAACGAGTTCGGGTTCACCCCCGACAAGGTCGCCGAGGCGGCCCGCGGCGCGATCGAGCGCGCCGCCCGGATCGAAACTTCGTAGCGAGAGAGAAGAAGGAGACAAACATGAAACCCACGCAGAAACTGCACGAGCTCGGCCAGAGCCTCTGGGTCGACAACATCACCAGGGACATGCTCCGCACGGGCACCCTCAAGGGGTACATCGACGACCTCTCGGTCACCGGCCTGACCTCGAACCCGACCATCTTCGACAAGGCGATCGGCGCGGGCGACTCCTACGACGAGCAGATCGCCGAGATCGGCGCCGGCGCCGAGGACGAGGGCGGCGCCGGGGTGAGCCCCGAGGAGAACATCTTCTTCGAGCTCGCGCTGGCCGACCTGCGCGACGCCGCCGACCTCTTTGCCGACGTCCACCGCGCCACCGCGGGGGTCGACGGCTTCGTCAGCCTCGAGGTCTCGCCGCTGCTCGCCGACGACACCAAGTCGACGATCGACCAGGCGGCGAACCTCCACGCCAAGGCCGACCGCCCGAACCTCTTCATCAAGATCCCAGGTACCCCGGCAGGCACCGAGGCGATCGAGGAGTCGATCTTCGCCGGCATCCCGATCAACGTCACGTTGCTCTTCGACGACCAGCAGTACCTCGCTTCGGCCGACGCCTACATGAAGGGGATCGAACGGCGGATCGAGGCCGGGCTGGACCCGGTGGTCCCGTCGGTCGCCTCGATCTTCATGTCGCGCTGGGACGTGGCGGTCGCCGAAGAGGTCCCGGCCGAGCTGAAGAACCGGCTCGGGATCGCGATCGGCGGGCGCGCCTACCGCGCCTACCGCGAGCTGCTCGACTCCGACCGCTGGATGCGACTCGCCAACCAGGGCGCCCGCCCGCAGCGCCTGCTCTGGGCGAGCACCGGGACCAAGGACCCCGACGCCCCCGACACTCTCTACATCGAGGCGTTCGCCTCGCCGTTCACGATCAACACGATGCCCGACAAGACGCTCGAGGCGTTCGCCGACCACGGCGAGGTGGGCGATCTGATGGACCCCGACGGGGGCAACTCCGAGCAGGTCCTGAAAGAGTTCGAAGCGGCCGGGGTCGACCTCGAGGCGCTCGCCGCCCGCCTGCAGAAGGAGGGCAAAGAGAGCTTCAACAAGTCCTGGGAAGAGCTCTCGAAGACGATCGCCGACAAGCGCGGGGTGGCAGCCGGGTGAGCGTCACCGCCGAGGGCTCGCTGCGCGAGGCGCCCGCCTGGGGGCGCCTCCAGACCCACTTCGCCGAGATTCGCCAGACGCACCTGCGCGACCTCTTCGCCGCCGATCCGGAGCGCGGCGAGCGCCTGGTCGCCGAGGGGGCCGGGCTCTTCCTCGACTTCTCGAAGAACCGGGTCACCGACGAGACGCTGATGCTGCTCGGCGAGCTGGCCCGCGAGCGCGGGGTCGAAGAGCGCCGCGAAGCGATGTTCCGCGGCGAGCACATCAACGTCTCCGAGGACCGCGCCGTCCTCCATGTGGCGCTGCGGATGCCGCGCGGGCGGTCGTTGATCGTCGACGGCGTCGACGTGGTCAAGGAGGTGCACGAGACGCTCGACCGGATGGGCGCCTTCTGCGAGCGGGTCCGCGACGGCGAGTGGCGCGGCCACACCGGCAAGGCGATCCGCAACGTCGTCAACATCGGCATCGGCGGCTCCGACCTCGGCCCGGTGATGGCCTACGAGGCGCTCCGCCACTACTCGAACCGGGAGATGACCTTCCGCTTCGTCTCCAACATCGACGG
>DATNAG010000084.1:0-19681 GCA_035572835.1 Solirubrobacterales bacterium | reverse complement strand
GGCCGCTCGCCAGGCGGGTGACGGTGGCCTGACCGCGCAATCGTTCGGCGATGTGAAGGGCGGTCGCCTCACCGGTCGTGGTCGGATTGGTGGCGAGGACGACCTCGTCCACGTCTCCCCTGCCCACACGCACGAGAAGCTCCGCGATTTTCAGGTCCTCGGCGTCGACCCCGTCGATCGGCGAGAGCGCCCCGCCGAGCACGTGGTAGAGGCCGCGGTATTCGTGGGTGCGCTCGATCGGGATCACGTCGCCGGGTTCCTCGACCACGCAGATCGTCGTCCGGTCGCGGTTGTTATCGGCGCAGATCCGGCAAAGTGGGCCCTCGGCGAGGTTGAAGCACTCTTCGCAAAGTCCGACTTTTTCCTTCACTTCGCGGATCGCCGCGCCGAGCGCGAAGGCCTCTTCGTCGGGCGCGCGCAACAGGTGGAAGGCGAGCCGCTGCGCGGTCCGCTGACCGATCCCGGGCAGGCGGGAGAGCTCGGCGACCAGACGCGCCAGCGGTGCCGGGCCCTCGGTGCTCAATTCCTCAGCCGCTCCGCCCGCTCAGCCGAGCAGCCCGCCGAGGCCGCCGCCGAGCCCGCCGGTCGCGTCGCCCATCTTCGAGCCGGCCAGGTCCTGCGCTGCCCGCAGCCCCTCGTTGACCGCCGCCTGCACCATCTCCTGGAGCAGCTCGACGTCCTCGGGGTCGACCGCTTCGGGATCGATGGCGATCGCCCGCAGGGTCATGTCACCGCCGATCGTCACTTTGACCATGCCGCCGCCGGCGCTCGCCTCGACCGTTTCCTCTTTCAGTTTCTCCTGCGCCTGCAGCATCTGATCCTGCATCTGCTGGGCCTGTTTCATCAGGGCATTCACGTCGAAGCCCCCGGGTCCGCCTCGTGCCACTTAACTGACCTCCTCCGCGTCGAACTCGCTCTTCAGTCGCTCCAGCAACTCATCCTCGTCGATCTCGCCGCTACCCGGCGCCGGCGTGTCGGGGGGTGGCGCGGTGGGCGCGGCCTCACCCTCCTCGAGCAGGACGTAGGTCGGCGCGACCGGTTCGCCGGTCACCGCGACGAAGGCGTCGATCAGCTCCTGGCGGCGGTCGGGCGACTCGGCCTTGCGCTTGTTGAACGGCTGATCCGGCGGGAAGCCGATCTTCAGGCCCTCATCGTCGAAGGCGACGGGGCGGGCGCCCTCGAAGGTCGCCTTCAGGGCCGGGGCCTTCTCGTCGAGCTTGGCGAGGATCGAGGGCCAGATGCGGGTGACCTGGGCCAGGTCCTGGGCGTCGGCGGCCGGCGGCGAGGGTTCGGGCGCGGGCGGCTGGACCGTGGGGGGTTGGCTGGGCGAGGGTTCAGGCGCGGGCGGCTGCGGCTCCGGGGTCGGCTCGGGAGTGGGCGCTTCGGCTGCCGGGGCCGCGGGCGCTGCCGCCTGGGGTTCCGGCGTTGAAGGATGGGGCGTGGAAGGAGTCGGTGCGGGGGCGCGTTCCGGAGCCGGGGGCTGTGGCGCAGGAGGCGTAGGCGCGGGCGGCGGGGCGTTGCCGGCCAACTGGGCCTCGAGGCGCTCGATGCGGCGGAGGAGGCCCTCGGTGGACGGGTCGAGATCGGGACGGGCGGCCTTCAGGAGCGCGATCTCGACGGCCATGCGCGCGTCGTCGCCCTCGCGGACCGCGGTCAGGGCGGTGGCGAGATCATCGATCGTGCGGACCAGGGTGGCGGCACCGACCGCCTGCGCCTGCTGCTGGATCCGGGCGGTGTCGGTGGCGGTGACGACGAAGGTGGTCGGGACCTCGCCGGTCGTCTGGGTGACCAGCAGGTGCCGCAGGTGGGCGAGCAGGTCGCGGGCGAATTGCGACGGGTCGCGGCCGGAGCGCGCCATCTTCTCCACCCCGAGCAGGACCTCCTTCGGATCGGCGGCGGCGACCGCGTCGACCGCCGCGAAGAGCAGGTCGGCGTCGGCCGCCCCGAGCATCTCCAGCACCTCATCGAGCCCGACGTCCTCGCCGCCGAAGGCGACCAGCTGGTCGAGCGTCCCGAGCGCGTCGCGGAAGCTGCCCTGGGCGGAGCGGGCGATCATCGCCACCGCTCCGTCCTCGACCCGGATCGACTCGCTCGTCGCGACCCGGTTCAGCACCTCGGAGATCTGCTCGAGCGAGGGCCGCTGGAAGTCGAAGCGCTGGCAGCGGTCGGCGATCGTCGGCATCACCTTGTGGGACTCGGTCGTCGCGAGCACGAAGACGGTGTGCGGCGGCGGCTCCTCGAGCGTCTTCAGGAAGGCGTTCCAGGCCTCTTTGGTGAGCATGTGCGCCTCGTCGAGGATGTAGACCTTCCAGCGGCCGCCGGAGGGCGCGTAGGCGACCCGCTCGCGCAGGTCGCGGATGTCCTCGACCGAGCGGTTCGAGGCGGCGTCCATCTCGATCACGTCCATCGAGCTGCCCGCGGCGATCGTCACGCAGGACTCGCATTCGCCGCACGGCGTCACCGTCGGACCGCCCCGTTCGCAGTTCAGCGAGCGGGCGAGGATCTTCGCCATCGAGGTCTTGCCGGTCCCGCGCGAGCCGACGAACAGGTAGGCGTGGTTGACCTTGTCCTGCTCCACCGCGTTGCGCAGCGTGCGGACGACATGGGCCTGCCCGACGACCTCGTCGAAGGAGCCGGGGCGGTGGCGGCGGTAAAGGGACGTGGACTCGGTGCTCATAAAGGGCGTCCAGCCAGTGTATCCACGGCTCGCGGGCGCCCCTCGGGGCCGCTCGGTAGGTTGGCCGCCGTGCCACCGAGGGTCGCCAGATGGGTCGCACCGATCGCCTGGGTCGCCGTGGTCAGCGCGGTGCTGCTGATCGTATTCCCGGTCGGCTTCCCCAATTACGACACGATCTACGCGCTGGTCTGGGGGCGCGAACTGGCCCACGGGATGAGCCCCGACTACGGCGCCGCCCTCCCTCCCACGCCCCATCCGCTGACCGACTTCATCGGCCTGGTCGCCTCGCCGTTCGGCGAAGCGCCGATCACGGTGACGATGGTCCTCGCCTACGTCTCGCTCGGTCTGATCGCCTATTTCGTCTATCGGCTGGGGGCCACCTGGTTCGACCGATGGGTCGGGGTGCTCGCCGCCGTGATCGTCCTCACCCGGGCGCCGTTCCTCTCCAACGGCCTGCGCGCGTACGTCGACCTCCCCTACATCGCCCTCTGCCTCGGTGCGCTCTACGTCGAGGCGCGAAAGCCGCGAGCCGGCTGGCCGGTCCTCGCCCTGCTCGTCCCGGCGGGCCTGCTGCGCCCCGAGGCCTGGGGCTTCGCGATCGCCTACTGGCTCTGGCTGGCATTCGACCTCCGCCGCGCCAACCCCGTGTTGATGGGCCGAAAACTTGCCTATAAGGCAAGTTTTCGGCCCATCAACACCGTGGCCGGGTGGGAATTGGGGTGGCGGGGGGAGCGGGGGACGGCGGAGCTCGGGTGGCTGGCGCTGCTGGCGCTGGCCGGGCCGATCATCTGGGTCCTCTTCGACGCGGTCACCACCGGGGACCCGCTCTACTCGCTGACCGGGACGCAGGAAACGGTCGAATCGTTGAAGCGGCAGACGGGGCCGGTCGACCTCGTCCTCTACGGGCCGCGGCGACTTGGCGAAGTGATGCAGTGGCCGGGGATGGTCGGCGGCTTCGGCGGCCTCGTGCTCGGCATCACCTTGCTGCCCCGTCGCTCCGCCCTCGGCTTCGCCGCCGTCGTCCTCGCCCTGCTCGCCTTCGCCGTCCTCGGCGCGGCGGGGCTCGCGATCATCGCCCGCTACACGATGCTGGCGGGAGCGATCCTCTCGATCTTCTTCGCCCTCGCCCTGCTCGGCTGGCGCTTCCTCGACCGCGGGAACAGATGGAGGGTCTGGTGGCAGGTGTTCGCCGGCCTCGTCCTCCTGATGGTGCTGGTCTGGCTTCCCAACCAGTGGAACCTCGACCGCCAGGTCCACACCGACCTCACCAACCAGGGTCGGATCGAGAACGACCTATCCGACCTGGTCGACGACGGCGCCTTCTCCCCCGCCTGCGGCCCGATCGCGGTCCCCAACCACCGCGCTGTGCCGCGGCTCGCCTGGGGTCTCGACCTGCGGCCGACCGACATCGTCAGCGCCGGCGAGGCGGTCTCGGCCGAAGAACAGAGGAAGCTTGCCGAAGCCGGCTACTGGGTCCAGCCGGCGAGCGAGTTCGTGATCCACAACTACATCCTCGACCCGAACGACAAGACCAACTTCAAGGAAGTCGAACCGCCGGCAGGCTTCCACGAAGTGGCGAGCAACGAGAGCTGGGTCATCTACAGCCGCTGCGGCTGAGGCGCCCGAGCGCGGAGCCGTTGCGATTGGGCACCTCCGAAATGGCCGCGTCCTTTGCCGTCCGGCCGACAGCGCCGGCCCTAGCTGCCGCGCTCGACCGAGTCGATCGCGGCGTGGGTGGCGGCCGCCAGGTCGGGGTCGGCGAGGTCGACCGCGGGCGGCAGCTCGATGTGGAGGTCGTCGCTGGGGTCGATCCGCACCCGCAGCGGTCCACCCGATCGCGAGCCGAGCACGTGGCCGCCCCGCCGGCGCTGCGAATCGACGAAGTGCAGGTGGTAGCCGGCCACCTCGATCCCCTCGATGAAGGCGGGGAAGCGGAAGCCGACCATCGATCCCTCGACGTCGGCGAGCTCGAAGACGTGCTGGTCGGCGACCACCTCGGCGAGCGCCCGATAGGGCGGCGCCTGGCGCGGCACCGAGCGCGCGCGGACCGAGGCGAAGCGACCGTCGAGACGGACCGCGAAGGAGGACGTCCCCGGCCGCGCCATCGAGTCGAGCGCGGCGAGGATCGATTCGTGGTCGAGCCCCGCGGTGATCTCACCCTCGATCGTCGGTTCGAACTCGGTGACCACCGCGAACGGCGTCCGCTCCTGTGGCCCGACCGCGGTCACGTCGCCGTCGACGTCGGCGCGGAGGAACTCACCGTCGATCGCGATCATCTCCCCGTCGAGGCCGTTCAGCGTCCCCAGCCCGAGGTCGCCGTGCTCGGCCAGCTCGGCGAAGGTCAGGTCGCCGTCGAAGGAGCCGTCCAGGAGGGCACCGATCGTCGAGGCCTGGAAGAGAACGTGCGCCTCGCGCTCCGCGTGCAGATCGGCGTGGCGCATCGACTCGACATGGAGGGAGCGGATCCAACGTTCGTCCAGCATCGGCCGCAGTCTGCCGGCCGGCCGGGGCGGGTGCGCCTTCCCGGCGCCCCGCCCCGATCCGGTGGCGAAGAAAATGGACCGTGCACCCGCCTTCGAAATCTGGTCACCGGGCGTGTCCGTCGCTTATGGCTCGGGCCGGGCTTCCCCGCGGCACCCGCGGCATCCGCTTAAGGCTGCTTCCTTCCGGACCTGACCTGGTTCGCGTGCCCACGTCGCGCGGGACCCGGCCGTCAACGCCGCCGCGACGCACTGACCCCGACGGTCAGTCCCTCGGAACGGTAGTCGGCCCCGCTAGAGCGGATTGCGGGTTATAGGGCACCGCTGATTCCCCGCCTAGCACGGTCCGTTTACAAGCCTACCCTGCCGACATAGGATCGCGCGGCCTTGATCGATGTCGACACCGCATCTTTCTTCGCCATCGTCGTCGTCGCGGCGGTCGCCGCGATCACCGTCGCGGTGGTGCCGAAGCGCTTTGCGCCGCCGGTCGTGGTGATCGAGCTGCTGCTCGGGATCGTCATCGGCCCCCACGTCCTCGGCCTCGCCAAATCCGACAGCTTCATCGAATTCTTCTCCAACCTCGGGCTGGGGATGCTCTTCTTCTTCGCCGGCTACGAGATCGATTTCGACCGGATCAAGGGCAGGCCGATCAAGCTCGGCGCCTGGGGCTGGCTGCTCTCGGTGGCGCTCGCCTACGGGCTCGGCGGCCTGCTTGCCGCCGCCGGCGTGGTCGTCTCCTTCCTCTACACCGGCTCGGCGATGGCGACGACCGCGATCGGCACGCTGATCCCGATCCTGCGCGACAACGGCGAGCTGAAGACCCGCTTCGGCACCTACCTGCTGGCCGCGGGCGGGATCGGCGAGTTCGGCCCGATCCTGCTGGTGACGCTGGTGCTCTCGACCGACAGCGCCTTGCACGAGTCGCTGATCCTGCTCGCCTTCATCGCCCTGGCCTTGGTCCTCGCGGTCGGCTCGATGCGCTGGGCGTGGCGCGGCTGGCCGCTGCTCGAGCGCACCTTCGAGGCCTCCAGCCAGCTCGCCGTGCGGCTCACCGTGGTGCTCGTCTTCGGCCTCGTCTTCCTGGCGAGCAAACTCGGCCTCGACCTGCTGCTGGGCGGCTTCGTCGCCGGGATGATCGTGCGGCTTGCCCTGCAGGGTCACGAGCTGCAGGTCTTCGAGTCGAAGCTAACCGCGGTCGGTTTCGGCTTCTTCGTGCCCTTCTTCTTCGTCGTCAGCGGGATCGAGTTCGACCTCGCGGCGCTCGGCTCGGCGGGAGCGATCGCCAAGCTGGCGATGTTCTTCGTCCTCTTCCTGATCGTCCGCGGGACGCCCGCGCTGCTGCTCTACCGCGGCGCCCTCGGGGCGCGTGACCGCGCCGCGCTTGCCTTCTACAGCGCCACCGAGCTGCCGCTGGTCGTGGCGATCACGACGCTGGCGACCGAGACCGGGCACATGCGGAGCTCCACCGCGGCCGGGCTGGTCGGCGCGGCGATGCTCTCGACCCTCGTCTTCCCCTTCATCGGGCTGGCCTTGCGCCGGCACGAGGAGGCCGACCGCGAGCCGCACCTCGAGGAGGGCCCGGACGGGGGCTCCCCTCCGCTCGGAGGAGAGCCCGTCGTCCAGCCGACGGGCTAGGGGGTCGAGCCCGCGGAAGGGACGGCGGGGTTCGGGGCCCTGGCGGCCGTCCGAGATGCGTCCCGGGCGTCTCGAGGCGGCCCGGGCAGGCTGTGGCCGCCACGAGACGCCCGGGACGTGAGGGGTCCGTGGGGGAGTGGTCACGGGTCGTGACGAGATCCACGCTTCGGTGACGGGTCCGTGCGGAAGAGCCGCCCCGGACACCCGGTCGGTGACGAAGACGCCGGGAACGTCACGCTTTCCGGCCCTCAGACCACCGAATTCGAGGGGTCCAGGACGCGCTGTCGACTTTGACCCTCCTATAGGGGGGTCAAACCCGGGTCACGTGTTCGTGACGTCCGAAGAAGACGGGAGGAAGGGTCACGTTCCCGGCGCCTCTGTGACGAGGCCGGACATCGGTGACGGATCGGTGGCACTCCCGTCGTCCTCCCGCGACCTTCCCCCGCTCCCCGCACCCCCGGCCGTCTCGGCCACGGCCACGGCCTGCCCGGGCCGTGGCCGAGACGGCCGCGTCCCTTGCCGTCCCTTCCCCGGTCGCCGCGTCCCTCGGCCGTCCCTTCCCCGGGCGCCGCGTCCCTCGGCCGTCCCTCCCCCGGGCGCCGGCTCCCCCGGGCCGATCCGATCCCTTCCCGGGCACCCGCTTCCCGGCGGCATCCTCTCCCCGGCGCGGCGCTCGGTGGAATCAACCCGCTAGGCCGCGGCGGCCGCAGCCGCCGCGACTCGGGCCCTGCGGGTCCTACTTACGGATCAACTTCAGCGTCTTGTAGATGGTGGCCTTGGACTTGCCGACCTTGGCCTGCTCCTTGAAGAGGAGCTTCTTCTTCGCCTTCACCTTCTTCAGCGCTGCCGGCCTGACCTTGAGGACGAAGCTCTTCGTCTTCGCCTTCCTGACCTTGGCCTTGCGCACCGTGGTGGCGGCCTTCTTCTTGCTCAGCATGCCGGTGATCGCGAGCGTGCAGGTGGCCTTCAGCTTGGCCGGGCACTTGGCCTTGACCGTGATCCTGTTGCCCTTCAGCACCGCCGGGCCGATCAGGCTGCTCGACTGGAGGAGGCTGGCGAGCTGGGCGCTACTGACACCGCCGGCGCCGTTGCCCCCGTTGCCGCCGTTGCCGGTCCCCCTTCCGCCGCCGGAGCCGCCGCCACTGCCGGCGACGGTCAACGAGACGTTGTCGAAGCGAAGGTCGGACGAACCGAGCAATCCGACCGCGGCGACGGTCGAGTTGATTTCCGTCTCGATGCCGATCGCATAGGTGCGCCCGGCGACCAGGGTGGCCGTACCGCTCTCCGCGGTGAAGGCCGTGCCAGATTCGACCGTTTCGGTGAGGATCTGCTGTTTGCCGCCGCCGTTCTGATCGACCAGCGTGACGGTGTAGGCGGCGCGCGGCGTCAGCGGCAGCAGCCCGCCCGGCACGAACTGCCTCTCGATCCGCAAGGTGGCGGTTCCGCCCTCGGTCGCGATGAAGCTCGGCGATTGGATCGCGGCTTCGGAGTGGACCAGGCCCGCCGCATTGACCAAGATCGTCGACTTGGCGTCGAGCGAGCCCGCCGGGTTGCCGTTTTCGGCGTCGTACCCGACCGTCGATTCGCAGATCAGGGTCACGCCGCCGGTGCAGGTGCCTTTCCCGGTCCAACCTTCGGCACTGCCGGTGAAGCTGCTGCTTCCGTTGGGGGAGATGGCCGCGGCCGCCTGGCCGACGGCGGGGGCGAGCAAGGTCGCTCCCGCTACGCACCCGAGCAGGGCGGCCCGCCAAATGCGCTTCCTGAGCGAAATAGACACGATGCTCCTTTCGATGCAGCTGTCAAATGCAGGGGGCTCTTCTCGCCTTCCGATCCCCTCACCCAAAACTCCCAACCCCGCCGCGCGCTTTCCTGGACGAGTATCCGAACGTCCCGTCCAAGCGCAGGCACGAATCCCCTGGACGGCCGCCCCGCGTCGAAGCGGCGTAAACTGCTCCGCCCCGGGCGCGTAGCTCAGTGGGAGAGCGCTCGCTTCACACGCGAGAGGTCGCTGGTTCGAAACCAGCCGTGCCCATGACCCGACTCCCCTGCATCAGACTGGTCTCCGAGCGCCGCAAAGTCACCTGAAGGCCGAAAGCGTCAGGCCGGCTCTACCTCGGATGGGTGGTGTTCAAGGATGTTCTTCAGCTGATCGAACTGGAGATGACCGCCCTCCGGCAACGTCGCAACGGTCTCGTCGCCTTCCCATTTGATCCCGGTGACGAGGTTGCGGGCAAGCTCGTCGAGATCGCCGATCATCCGATCGATGTGCTCAAGCTGCGGCTCGACGTCACGCAGGGCTCCCCGAATCTCGGACACGGCCGCTTCACCATCTGAAATCCATCCTTGGGGGTCCGCCCTCCAAAGAGCTGACAGTGCCTCCGCCAAGCCGACGAGCGCTTCTTCCGCGCTGTGCGTCGATCCCTGCATCGGATCCGCTTCTCCCCCTGGACAGTCGCTGACCGACAGCAAGGTCAGGTAGGCGTTTGCGAGATTTCGGTTCGCGAGGCCGGCACAGAAACCCCACTCATGCATCAACACTCGAAGGCTCGAGCGCCGGTCGAAAAACGATGCCCTTTCCACGTAGGTCTCGTATGCGGTCCTCTCCGCCTCGACGGGTCGACCCACTCTTCGAAGCACGGAGGCCATGCTGATCCGGCAGGACATCCTCTCGGGCTCAGCATCGACCGGGGCTTCCGCCGCCCGCACGGCGACCGCGCCCTGTCCCGCCAGTTCCCTCGGGAGGTTGATCACCGACCCGAGATCCGGGACATAGGTTCCCGCCTGGCGCGCTTCGATCGCCCCGCGAATCGTCCGATAGTAGATCTCACCGATGTCCTCTCCCCACTCCGCCGCGAGTTCCATCGCCACCTCCGCGATAGCTCGATGGCGGACGAGGATCCGCTGTCCAGCCTGCGTTACCGCGGCCTCCTCTCCCAGCGGCCACAGAACCTCACGGAAGACCTGCTCCCGCTCGATGGACAGGGCGGCCGCCAGAGTGTGAGGCTCGAGCGAGAACACATTTCTGCTGTGGAGGCAGGCGGCACAAAGGAAAGCCTGCAACAAGGTCGCGCCGGAACTTAAGCGAACAACTCGCAGCCTCTCTCCAAGGATCCGGACGTGATCGCGGAGACCTTCGCCAAACCTCACACGCAGCATCGCGCCAAAGAAGGACCCTTCGTACCCCGGCGCCTCGTCTCTGGCCGCCCGGAGCAAAGCTGACGCCCGGCCGTCGGGGGAGGGCTCGGATGCCAGGCTTCCCAGGCCCGCGCTCCCCGCGCTCGACCAGGCCGAGACGATCGCCATCGCGTCGTCCTCGGCGAGACCGTCGAGCGTGAACGAAGCGAACCGGGAATACGATGCCCACGGCAACGATGAGGCCCGCTGCGAGCGCCAGTCGCTCGTCCTGGAGGCGAGTACGAAACACACGTCGGTGCGCCCCATCTCATGCAGGGCACGCAAGGCGGCCAGGCAGGCGTCGGCGACGACGTCGGCGTCATCGATCACGACCAGCCATTTCCAATCCCCGCGCTCGAGCTTGGAGGGATCGAGGGAAGCGTCGGCACCCATCTCCCGCCAGACGACCCGCCAGCCCGCCAGCCGACCCCGATCCCCGGCAATCTGTCGGAGCACGGTGGACTTCCCTTCACCGGCCGGGCCCAGGAGCAAGGCGACGGAGAGCTCATCCGCCCGGACCCCCTCTTCGATCGCTTCCGCGACGCGTTGGACCGCCCCAAGCCTCGGTACGCGCTCGGAGAGAGCGCTTGGCCAGGTCGGCATCTGCCCATCGAAGAATCGGATCAACTCCGCCTCATCGGCCGAGCCCTGTCGCTCGAGCAACGTCGGCGTCACCGCGGTGAAGCCCTCGAGGGGGGAGAAGAAGTCATCCCTGTCCGCTTCCCTCCTGGGATCCTCGGCGAGCATGGAGTCGAAGACGAACCCGCAGTCGATCCCGAGGTAGAAGCTGACTCGACCGGCTACATACCCGACACGTTCGATGAGATCCTCGTGAGCTCTGAAGATCGTCTCCCAGTCGTCATCGAAGAACGTCCAAACCACGTCGAGATCACCCGCACGGTGAAGCTGGACGGCATCGACCAAGGCGGTCGTGAATGCGTCGTCCCACCCTCCATAGCCAGTGACGATCATGGTGCGTTCGCGCAGGAGGTCTTCGAGCGACGCCTGAAGACCTCGCTGCGCGGAACGCAACTCATGAGGAAGGTGATACGTGTCATGTAGCCGCCAGAAACCGTGTAGGTGGGTGACGACCACGCCCTCCGGCACGTCGAGATCCTCGATTTTTCCGTCGACGTCCAGAACTTTCGTCACGGCGACGCCACCGGCCCTGCGGACGGCAACCTGAATCAAGGGATCGAAATTCGTGGTTATGACACAAGCCGGGGTCGAGTTCGATTCCCGGACGAGCACTTCGGCGAATCGACTCACCGCGGTGGGGATATACCATCCATCCAGATCCCTTTCCGCCCTCTCGCAGTACCCGGAATCAAATTCCTCCGGAGAGATCTCTCCCTTTCCGAGGGCCTCGTTCGTAGGCCGATGAGCGTTGAGCACCATCGCTCGTACCACCGAATTCAGGGCAGGTTGGCCCCGTCTGCCCATCAGCAGCTTGGCGCCGGCCCGATAGGCCGATCCTCCGGTGAGTCCGGCCACGGTTTGGTCGAAAGCCTCTACATCAGCCGGAGAACCCTGCAGCTGGAATCGCATCCAGGCCAGGGCTTCGCGAACTCCTGGTACTCGTGGCGCCGTCAGCCCCGAGCCGACGCAGTACGCGAACCCCGAATCGCCGACCGGGTGGGCCAGCCTGGATTTGAGGTCGTCCTGAGTGAAAACCGGCAACATTCTCGAAGCCTACTCACGAGATTCACCTGAACCGCGGGGCCTGGGTGCTGCCCCGAGCCCCGCGGGCCGCTTGAGTACGAGTGCGCTCAGCGACGCAGCTCTGCGCCCAGGCGGGCGGCGAGGCGCACGGAGGCCTCGATCTCGACCTTGCGGATCGAGACGCTCTCGACGTTGAGGCCGAATGGGACTCCCAACCGCCGGCAGAAGGCGATCAGGTCGACGGCCGTCGCGGCTGCCTGCTCGTAGGAGGCCTCGAGGGTGTCGTCGGCATGGCGCAGCTCGTTCTCGATCCAGCGCGGGACGGTCACGCCGAGCCACTGGAGGAACTCCAGGGTCTTGAGCGATCCGCAGACCGAGAAGCTGAGGATGATCGGCGCCGGTTCGAGATTCTGGGCGGCGCACTCGTGGTGGTAGTCGGAGATCAGGTCTTTCGCCGCGTTGACGTCGTAGACGATCTGGGTGACGAAGAAGGAGCAGCCCGCTGCCTGTTTGGCGATCAGCCGAAGGTGCTCATCGCCCTGGCGCGCGTGCCGCTCGGCGATCGCGACCCCGCCGAGCGGCAGCCCCGGCTGCACCTCCTTGCGCAGCTCGTAGGCGCGGGCGAGCGAGGTGAGGACCGCCTTCTCGCGCGAGGAGGACCCGACGAACACGGTGAGCGCCCGGGACGGATCCTGCTCCTCCAGCCAGGAGCGGAGACGATCCTCGGGGTACTTGCCCACCGCGCGGTAGACGATCGCGGGGACCTCCAGCGCGACCAGATCGCGGACCAGATACTCGGCAGGGTCCATCGTCGGCAGGAACGGGAACGGGCGCTCGTCCGGATTACGATCGCTCTCGTCGTCGATGTCGTAGAGGACGAGGCCGTCGATCGCCAACGGCCGCAGCCGCTCCAGGGTGACGCGGGCGATCTCGGCGGCCTCCTGTGGGCTCGTCGTCAGTCGCGGCGGCGTCACCGCGAAGAGCAGGAACTCATCCGACCCGGCCCCGATGCCCTGTCGCAGGTTCACGCGCGGAACCGTAGCCGAGCGATGGTCGGGGGCCCCGCCTCAACCCCCCTAGAGGACGGAGATCGAGAAACTGGCGGCGAAGGTCTCGCCGGGCGGGACGAAGGTCAGCTCGGGGCCGGCGGCGATCAGGGCGTTGGTCGGGGCGATCATCGGCTCGATCGCGACAGCGTCGAGGTCTGCCGGCGCGTAGATCTGGGTGAAGCGATAGCCGCTGTCCATGCGCAGCTCGATCCGCCGGTCGGGGCCGGCGAGCGCGAAAGCGGTGCCGGGCGAGGGGGCGAGGAAGGCGTCGTCGTAGGTGCGCTCACCGAGCGGGCCAGGTTCGATCGCGGTCGGCTCGCGCTCCCCGGTCGGCAGCCCCGTTCCCCCGAGCGCGATCCGCTCGTGGACCGGGGCCTCCAGCAACCACTCGGCCCGCGGTACCCCGGGCAGCACCAGGTAGGGGTGGAAGCCGAAGGAGACCGGGACGGCGACGTCCGCAGTTGCGGTGAGGCTGGTCTGGATCTCGAGCGATCCCTCGACCAGGGTCGCCTCGATCTGGACCAGGTGCGGGAACGGGAACGCTTCCAGCAGGTGCGGGTAGGCGCCGAAGTCGAAGCTCGCCGCGAGGGCGCCGCCGGTGTCGAGCTCGGCGTGGCGCTCCACCCGCCAGCCGGGCGCCGCGGAGAGGAGCCCGTGGATCGGCAGCCCCGCCCCGTCGTGCTTCAGCGGCAGGCCGGGCAGGGTCAGGTCGACCTGGCGGCCGGCCAGCTCGAAGCGGTCATTCGCGAGCCGGTTCGCCCATGGGTGCAGGAAGGGAATCCCCATGGTCGAGTAGCTCTCGACGTAGGCGCGCAGCCCGCCGCGTTGCCCGAGCAGCTCCTCGCCGCGATGCTTCAGGGAGCAGCAGATCATCCCCGCCTCAGGGACGAAGACCGCCTCGAGCCCGCCGCGCGCGTCTCCTTCCAGGGTCAGGGCCGCGAACCCCTCCTCGCTGCGTTCGCCGACCATGGCCCGCATCATCGCCCACCCGGCGCCATCCACCCAAGGTCATCAACATAATCCGGCGTCGAGTGGAACTCGGCGTCTACACCTTCGCGGAGCTGACCCCCGAGGTCGAGGGGGGCCCGGTCGTCACCGCCGAGCGGCGGCTGCGCGACCTGATCGAGGAGATCGAGCTCGCCGACCAGGTCGGGCTCGACGTCTTCGGCGTCGGCGAGCACCACCGTCCCGACTTCGCCGTCTCGACGCCCGCGGTGGCGCTTGCCGCGGCGGCCGAGCGGACCGAGCGGATCCGCCTCACCAGCGCCGTCTCGGTGATCAGCTCCGACGACCCGGTGCGCGTCTTCCAGGACTTCGCCACCCTCGACCTGCTCTCCGGCGGCCGCGCCGAGATCATGGCCGGGCGCGGCTCCTTCGTCGAGTCGTTCCCGCTCTTCGGCTACGACCTCGGCTCCTACGACGAGCTGTTCGCCGAGAAGCTCGACCTGCTGCTCGCGGTCAGGTCGGCGACCGAGGTGACCTGGGAGGGAAGACTGCGGCCGGCGATCGACCGGCGCGGCGTCTACCCGCGGCCACTGCAGGATCCGCTGCCGGTCTGGGTCGCGGTCGGCGGCTCGCCGCAGTCCGCGATCCGCACCGGCCGCCTCGGCCTGCCGATGGCGCTGGCGATCATCGGCGGCGAACCGGCCCGCTTCAAGCCGTTCGCCGAGCTGCACGCCGCGGCGGCCGCCGAGGCCGGCGCCCGCCGTCCCGCCCTCAGCATCAACTCGCATGGCTTCCTCGCGCCCAACTCGCAGGAAGCGGCCGACATCGCCTTCCCGGCCTTCGCCCGGATGATGGATCGGATCGGCCGCGAGCGTGGCTGGCCGCCGATGAGCCGCGCCGCCTTCGAGGCGAGCCGGCGGCTCGAGGGCGCCAACCTGGTCGGGTCCCCGGCCGAGGTCGCCGAGAAGATCCTCTTCCAGCACTCGATCTTCGGCCACGACCGGTTCCTGATCCAGTTCAGCGTCGGCACCCTCCCCCACGCCGACGTGATGCGTTCGATCGAGCTCTTCGGCACCGAGGTCGCCCCGATCGTCCACCGCGAGCTGCCATCCCTCACTCGTCCTTGAGGACCGAGAGGGTGTTGCCGGCCGGGTCCTTGAACCAGGCGATGTCGGGGCCGCCCGCCTTCATCACGCCGTTGGGCTCCTGCGGCATCCCGTCGTAGAACTCGAACTCGACGCCGCGGCCCGCGAGCCAGGCGACGGCCGCGTCGACATCGTCGACGGGGAAGTTCAGGACCGTGTAGCTCGCCGGGGTCACCCCGGGGCTCTGGTAGATCAGCGTCGGCCGGTCGCCCGCGAGGTGCAACGTCATCAGCCCATTTTGTTCGTCCAGCACCTCGACCCGCTGTTCCAGCGTCTCGCCGTAGAAGCGCCGTGCGGCCTCGAGGTCATCGACCCCGATCCCGCTGAAAGCCCTGCTGTCCTGGAGCATCGTCTCTCCTCCTCTGTTCGTGGTCCTACCCATAGGACCGTGGGAGGCACGGGAACTAATCGTCGGGGGACCAACGACGGCGCTGTTTGCGCTCGGAGGTGCGGCGCTTCTGGTCGAGGCGACGCGCCCGGGACGCCCGGGTGGGCTTGGTCGGGCGGCGGTGCCGGGGCACGCGAAGGGCGGCGGCGAGTTTGGCGGCGAGGCGGCTGAGGGCCAGCTCGCGATTGCGGTGCTGGCTGCGGCCGTCCTGGGCGACGGCGGTGACGACCGGGCCGAGGCGATCGAGCAGGCGTGCCCGGCGCGCCTCGTCGAGGGCGCGCGAGGCGGCGACGTCGAAGACCGCTTCGACCCGCGAGGCGGTCACGTTGGCGTGCTGGCCGCCCGGCCCGGAGGAGCGACTGGTGCGCAGCTCGACCTCCGCCAACGGGATCGCCGTCCGCTCGTCGATCCGCAACTCGTCGGCCACGATCAGGCCAGCTCGGGGATGTGGCGCTCGAGGTGCTCGGCGATCGTGCGGCGCACCCAGGCGCGCTCGTCGGGAGCGGCCATCCGGTAGCGTCCGAGCAGCATCTTCTGGTCGTCGAGCGGCAGGCCGGAGACCTCCCAGGACACCGCCAGCCGCTCGAACAGAGCCTCCTCCCGCCGCGCCCAGGCGTCCTCCAGCGAGGCGGCGTGACTTGCCGGCGCCTCGCCGATCTTCGCGATCGTCGCTGCGCTGAGCCGTTCGCGCAGCTCGAGGACGTTGCCCTCGGGGTCTACATATGAGACGGTCGGCGCCTTCTCGCGCGGGCGCCGCGGTTGCTTGCGTCGCTTGGCCATAGGGACCGAGTTTGCCAGTCTCCGAGGCGTGGAGGCGACGGTGACGATCGGAGTGCCGTTCGACTCGGTCGGCCGCGGCGGCGGCACCGAGACCGCCCCGTCGACGTTGCGCGCGCTCGGGCTGCCGGAGGCGCTCGGCGCCCGCGACGAGGGTGACCTCCCGGTGCGGATCCGCGGCGAGGAGCGCGACCCCGGGACCGGCCTGGTGGCGAGCGCCGACGTGCTCGAGAGCACGACGGCGATCCGTGCCGCCGTCGCCGCCACGGTGGCGGCGGGCGAGCGCCCCTTCCTCCTCGGTGGCTGCTGCGCCGAGCTGCCGGGCGCGCTGGCCGGAGCCCGCGACGCCCTCGGCGCCCCGCTCGGCCTCGCCCACCTCGACGGCCACCTCGACCTTTACGACGGCGAGACCTCGACCTCCGGCGAGGCCGCCGACATGCCGATCTCGGTGGCACTCGGGCTCGGCCCGGCGGACTGGGTCGAGGCGGCGGGCGGCGCCGCCGCCGTTCCGGAGCAGACCGCGTTGGTCGGCTTCCGCGATCGGGCCGAAGCGATCGCCGACGGGATGCGCCGGCCCGAGGACCTCCCCCACCCACCGCTCCTCTACGGCGCCCAGGAACTGCGGGCGCGCGGCATCGCCGCGGCGGCGACCGAGCTGGCGGTACTCCTCGGCGCCGGCCCCTTTTGGCTCCATCTCGACGTCGACGTCCTCGACGAAGCCGTCTTCCCCGCCACCGACTACCTGCAACCGGAGGGCCTCGGCTGGGACGAGCTCGCCGCCCTGCTCGGCCCGCTCGGCGCCTCCGACGCCATGATCGGAGCCTCGCTCGCCTGTTACAACCCGGACAAGGACCCCGGCCTGCGGTACGGCCGCCGGCTCGTCGGCGTGCTGGGCTGCTAGAAGGGCCTGCGGCTCCGGGTCGAGACGAAGAAGCCGTGCGCCGCGGCAGGCTCGAAGAACCTCATGCGACCGCGTCGATCTTCGCCGCCAGCTCGAAATCGGCGGCCGTCAGGCCGCCCTCGGAGTGGGTGGAGATCGTCACCGTGACCGTGTCCCAGGAGATCTCCAGGTCGGGGTGATGGCCCATCTCCTCCGCCGGCGCGGCGAGGGCGTCGACGAATTTCACCGAGCCGACGAAGTCGCCCCGCTTGAAGACCTTGACAATCGCCTCGCCCGACCGCTCCCAGCCGTCCAGCTCGGCAAGCTTCGTCCTGATCTCGTCGTCCCCAAGCAACGCCATCCCGGCCAAGCGTACCCGCCGCGGGATGCCTTTTGTCACACGACCCTCAGGGGGTGAGGATGATCTTCAGGGCCTCGCGGCGGTCATAGATGTCGTAGGCCTCGACCGCCTCGTCCAGCTTCATGTGGTGGGTCACCAGTGGGGTCGGGTCGAGCTTGCGTGACTCGAGCAGCGCCAGCACCCGGTCCACGTGGGCGATCACGTTGGCCTGGCCGAGCCGTAGGTCGAGCCCCTTCAGCCAGGCCAGCCCGAGGTTCATCTCCGACTTGCCGACCTGCACGCCGATCCCGGACACGGTCCCCGCGTTGCGCGCCAGGCCGATCGCCGCGTCGACCGCGGCCGGCGCCCCGACCGCCTCGACCACGACATCGGCGCCTCGCCCTTCGGTCGCCGCCCGCACCTCCGCCTTCGGGTCCCCCTCGGTGAGGTGGATCGGGGTCGCCCCGAACCGGGCCGCCAGCTCGAGCCGCTGCTCGACCGAATCGACCGCGAAGACCTGGGTCGCGCCGCCCGCCACCGCCGCCTGCACCGCACAGAGCCCGACCGGGCCGAGACCGAGCACGGCGACCGAGTCGCCCTCCCGCATCCCGGCGTGGGCGATCGCGTGGTAGCCGGTCCCCATCACGTCGCCGGCGAAGAGCGCGGTCTCGGCCGACATCCCCTCCGGCACCTTGCGCAGGACCATGTCGGCGAACGGGATCAGGGCCTGATCGGCCTGCGTCCCTCCCAGCGCCCCGAGGTTCTTCCCGTGCCCGAAGGTCCGCCCCCGCTCGCAGCGGTGGTAGTCGCCGCGCAGGCAGTTGGCGCAGCTGCCGCAGGCGACCAGGAAGCAGCCGAGCACCCGGTCGCCGACGGCGACCCGGGTCACCGCGTCGCCCACCGCGGTCACCGTGCCGACGTACTCGTGCCCGATCGTCGTCCCCGGGTCGACCGGCACCCGGCCGTGGAAGATGTGGAGGTCGGAGCCGCAGATGCCGCTCGCCTCGATCTGGATGATCGCCTCGTCGGGGTGAGAGAGCACCGGGTCGGCGACCTCATCGATCCGCACTTCACCAGGTGCCTGATAGGTCACCGCGCGCATGGCCGCAACCTACCGGGATCGAGACCTGAGGCGGCGTGGGCCAGCCTCGCAAGGACGCAGGAGCGAGCCGAGGGGAGCGCACTCAGGTGCGTGACCCGAAGGCAAGCGACGAGGACGCCGCGAGGCGCCCCCACGCCGCCTCAAGAGGGCTGGACGCCGGCTACCTGGAATCGATTGCCTTGGCCCTCCGGGCTCGCCGCCTCGGCGATCCGCGACTCGAGTGCGAGCTCCTTCTCGAAGTCGGCCGCCTCGCCGTGCTGGAAGGAGACGTCTTTGCCCTCGAGCAGCTCGATGAAGACCTCGACGAAGCGGGCGTCGAGCTGTTTGCCGGCGACCCGCCGCAGCTCGATGATCGCGTCGTGGCTCGACATCGGCGTCCGGTAGGAGTCGCGAGCGGTCATCACGTCGTAGGTGTCGGCGACCGAGATGATCCGCGAGAGCTCCGGGATATCGCTGCCGAGCAGGCCGCGCGGATAGCCTTTGCCGTCGATCCGCTCGTGGTGGGCGAGGATGATCTCCGCCACCGGGCCGTATCCGTCGAGCGAGGAGACGACCCGCGCACCCTGCTGCGGGTGCCGCTTGATCAGCATCCAGTCCTCGTCCGTCAGTGGCACGTTGGCCTTGAGGATGCGATCGGGGAGGATGAACTTGCCGATGTCGTGCAGCAGCGCGGCGATGTGGACGAGCTCCTCGTCGCGGCGCGAGAAGCCGGCCCGCTGCGCGATCGCCCGCGAGTAGCGGGCCACCGCCGCCGAGTGCCGGGCGGTCATCTGGTCCCGCAGGTCGAGCGTCCGCAGCATCGCGCTCAAGACCCCGACCTGGAAGCTCGCCAGCTGCTTCGAGCGCACCTCCAGCTCTTCCGCCCGCTCCTGCGAGACGAGCAGGGCGCCGAGCAGGTACTGGAAGGTGACGAGGACGACGCCGAACAGCGCGATCCCGGTCAGGCCGACGTGGATGTAGAGGTAGGCGACGCCGACCGCCATCAACGCGGCCGCGAGCTCGGAGGGCAGCAGCGGCACCAGCGCCGTCCGGACCTTGCGCCAGAACGAGCTGCGTTCGAGATAGCAGGCGTAGCCGGCGATCAGCGTGAAGTTGATCGCCAGCGCCACGAGGAAGGCAGCGAAGACGAAGGCGTAGAAGGCGGGGTCCGAGCGCGAGATGCCGGTGGCGGTCGTGACCCAGTGGAATGCGAGGCCGGTGATTAGCGGGAAGGCCGTATAGGTAAGGAGGTTGTTGATGAAAAGGTGGAGCGCCTTGCGGTTGGTGAGCCAGTCGATCGTGATCACGATCAGGCCGATCAGCGCCGCGGGCGGGCCGCCGAGCAGGACCATCGCGACGACGATCGGCAGGAAGCTGCCGGACAGCCGCACTTTCGAGGTCGTGGTGACCGCCGTCAGGTCGGTGAAGATCGCGAAGGCGAGCAGGAT
>DATNAG010000083.1:0-24031 GCA_035572835.1 Solirubrobacterales bacterium | reverse complement strand
AACTCGGAGTACTCCACGTGAACGGCGAACGTCCACAGATCGCGACGCTTCTCGAGTCGCTCCCCTACATCAGGGAGTTCTTCGGGAAGACGATCGTGATCAAGTACGGCGGCTCGGCGATGGCCGATCAGGCGCTGCACGAGGCGTTCGCGACAGACGTGGTGCTGCTGAAGTACGTCGGGCTGAACCCGGTGATCGTCCACGGCGGCGGCCCGGAGATCACCCGTTACATGGACCGGCTCGGGCTCGAGGTGAAGTTCCACGAGGGGCTGCGGGTCTCCGATGCGGAGACGGTCGAGGTGGCGAAGATGGTCCTGGTCGGGAAGCTGAACACCGAAATCGTGCAGCGGCTGAACCGCCACGGGCAGCCCGCGGTCGGGTTGGCCGGAGAGGACGGGACGCTCTTCGAGGTGGTCCCGGCGCCGAATGCCGAGCGGGTCGGCTTCGTCGGCCGGATCCAGCGGGTCGACGTCAACGTCCTCAACCACATCGCCGCCGACTACATCCCGGTGATCGCCTCCTCCGCCTCCGACCGCGGCGGTCAGCCCTACAACGTCAACGCCGACGAGGCGGCGGGCAAGGTGGCGGCGGCGCTCGGGGCGACCAAGGCGATCTTCCTCACCGACGTCGAGGGCTGGCTGGCCGACGCCGCGGATGAGAGCTCGCTGATCTCGCGGGCCAGGGTGGAGGAGGTCGAGGCGGCGCTGCCGGACCTCTCCGGCGGCATGCGGCCAAAGCTCCAGGCCTGCGTCGACGCCGTCAACGGCGGCGCCCAGTCGGCCCACATCATCGACGGCCGGATCCCCCACAGCCTGCTGCTGGAGCTCTTCACCGACGCCGGGATCGGCACCATGGTGGTCCCGTGAGCGCGGCGCCGGCCAGAGCGATGGGCCTCGCCGGGACGCGCGAGCTGGAGGACCGCTACCTGATGCGCACCTATCGACGGGGCGCGGTCGACTTCGTCCGCGGCGAAGGCGTCCACCTGTACGACGCGGACGGCAAGGAGTACCTGGACTTCCTCGCGGGCATCTCGGTCTGCTCGCTCGGACACTGCCACCCGGCCGTGGTCGCCGCGGTGACCGAGCAGGCGGAGCGGCTGATGCACGTCTCGAACCTCTTCTACACCGAGCCGATGACCCGGCTCGCCCAGCGGTTGTCGGAGTCGAGTCTCGGTGGGCGCGTCTTCTTCTGCAACTCCGGCACCGAGGCCAACGAGGCGGCGATCAAGGTCGCCCGCAAGCACGCCCATGGGCGGGGGATCACGGCGCCGGAGATCGTCAGCTTCGAGGGCGAGTTCCACGGCCGCACCTACGGGGCGCTCTCGGCGACGCCGAAGCTGGCCCGCAACGAGGCGCTCGGTCCCTACCTGCCGGGTTTCGTCTCGGTCCCGGACAACGACGCCGAGGCGCTGCGGGCGGCGGTCGGGCCGAACACCGCGGCGGTTCTGATCGAGCCGATCCAGGGCGAGTCCGGGGTCTGGACGACCAGCGACGAGGCGCTGATGGCCGCCCGCGAGGCCTGCGACGCGGTCGGGGCGCTGCTGATCTTCGACGAGATCCAGAGCGGGATCGGCCGGACCGGCTCGCTCTGGGCCTACGAGCAGACCCCGGTGCGCCCGGACGTGATCACCAGCGCCAAGGCTCTCGGCGGCGGGATGCCGATCGGCGCCTGTGTCACCGGGCCCGCGGCGGCCGATGCGCTGCAGCCCGGCGACCACGGCTCGACCTTCGCCGCCGGGCCCGTTGCGACCGGCGCCGCGCTGGCGGTGCTCGACGCGGTCGACGACCCGGCGCTGCTGCGTTCGGTGCGGGAGCTCGGCTCGCGCCTGCGGGCCGGGCTGGAGGAGCTGCCCGGGGTCGTCGGGACCCGGGGCCGGGGGCTGATGGTCGGGGTCGCGTTGGCGGCGGGGATCGACGCGCCCGCGGTCGGCGCCGACCTGCTGGCGCGCGGCCTGGTGGTCAACACCCCGACCCCGGACACGATCCGGCTGCTGCCGCCGCTGGTGGTCGATTCTGGCCAGATCGACAGGGCGGTTGGACTGATCGGCGAATCGCTTCTAGGCTTCGGTGCCGATGGGCAGTGACGGCCCCGCCCGCCGGCGGGAGATTGAAGACACGACCGCGGCGCGCCTCGCCGAGATCGTCGCTGCCGCGGAGCGGGCGGCGAAGCAGGTGATCGACGAGGCCGAAGAGGAAGCGCGCTCGCGGATCGTCGACGCCGAGGAGGAGGCGGAGCGGATCGTCGCCGCGCGCCTCGCCGGCCTCAGCGACCTGACCGACGAGATCAACGCCCAGGCGGAGGCGCTGGTGCGCCAGGCCGAAGCGCTGCAGCAGGCGCTGGCCCGGGCGAAAGCCGAAACGAGGGGGACCGAGGCGCTTGGCGGCTCGGTGACGATGGCCCGCCGCGAGCGCGAGCAGGAGCCCGAGCCCCCACCCCCCAAATCGGCGGCGCCGTCGCTGACCGTGGTCGGCGGCGTCCACGAGGAGCCTTCGAGGCCGCCCGAGGACGATCGCCTCGCCGCCGAGCTCGGTGCCAAGGACGAGCGCCGGCAGCGCGACCAGGTGCCTGTCGATGACCGCGCCCAGGCCGCCGCTCCGTCCCGGGACTTCGACGAGGAGATATCGCTCGACGGCGGCAATCCCGCCGGGGCGCGACTGTTGGCGACCCAGATGGCGGTCTCCGGATCGAGCCGCGCCGAGATCGAGTCGCGCCTGCGCAGCGGTTTCCAGATCGCTGACACGCGGGCGATCCTCGACGCGATCCTCGGCCCCGAGAAGTAGTGGCGACTAAAGGGACTTCGGTCCCGATGGCGTACAGGTAATAGGTATGAACGAGGATCCCACCAGACTCATGGACTATGGCGACGAACCACCCCGTCGCCGCCGCCCACCGCAGCAGAAACCGAAAGGCAATCTGCGCCTTGTGGTCGCGATCATGGGCGCCGTCATCTTCGGCCTGCTGATCGCCCTGCTCGTCTCCTGCGGCGGCGGTGAAACCAAGACCGTGACGGAAACGACCGAAATCACGCGCGAAGTGCCGGCGACCGGGTCGCAAGAAAAAGGCACCGGAGAAGAAGAAGGCGAAGAAGGCACGGAAGGCGAAGAAGGCGCCGAACTCGAAGAAGAAACCGGCGGGATCGAAGGCGAAGAAACCTTCGAAGGTGTGCCTGAAGAAGAAATCGAAGGCGGCGAAATCGAAGAAGTGCCGGAAGAAGAATTCTTCGAAGAAGAAGGTGGAGGGGTAGAAGCTGAATGACGGGCGCTGACCCGACGCAGCAGCGTCCGACCGCAAGCTATGAGGCAGATCCGTCCCAGGTGGACCGGGTCCTCCTGCTCTACTCGGGCGGCCTCGACACCAGCGTGATGCTGAAGTGGATCCAGGACTCCTACGAGGCCGAAGTCGTCACGCTCACCGTCAACCTCGGCCAGCCGGGCGAGGACTACTCGGTGATCGAAGAGAAGGCAAAGCGACTGGGTGCGGTCGAGTGCCACGTGATCGACGCGCGTGAGCAGTTCGCCGCCGACTTCCTCGCCCCCGCGATCAAGGCCAACGCCATCTACGGCAACGGCTACCCCCTCTTCACCGCGCTGGGCCGGCCGCTGATCGCCGAACTGGCGGTGGAATACGCGCGCAGATCGAACTGCGACACGATCGCCCACGGCTGCACCGGCAAAGGCAACGACCAGGTGCGGATCGAGGCGACGGTGGCGACGCTGGCGCCGGAGCTGAAGACGATCGCCCCGGTGCGCTCCTGGGCGATGGGGCGCGACGAGGAGATCGCCTACGCCCGCGACCACGGGATCGCGGTCAAGGGCGGCACCGAGGTGGCGCCGTACTCGATCGACGACAACCTCTGGGGGCGCTCCTCGGAGGGGCGTTGGATCGAGGAGCTCGAGCACGCGCCCGAGGACGACGTCTTCCAGCTGGTCGGGCGGCCCGAGGATGCCCCGGACGAGGCGCAGATCGTGACGATCGGCTTCGAGGCGGGGCTGCCGGTGTCGATCGACGGCGAGCGGCTGGGACTGGTCGACCTGATCGAACGGGCGGCCGAGCTGGGGATCAAGCATGGTTGCGGGATCGTCGATCACATCGAGGACCGGATCGTCGGGCTGAAGGTGCGCGACATCTACGAGGTTCCCGCGGCCGCCCTGATCCTGCCCGCGCACGACGAGCTCGAGCGGCTGGTGGGGACGATCCACCAGAACCAGTTCAAGCCGCAGATGGATCAGCGCTGGGGCTACCTGGTGTACGCGGGGCTGTGGTGGGAGCCGCTGCGGGAAGACCTCGACGCGTATATGGACGCGGTGAACGCGCGGGTGACGGGGGAGATCGGCCTGCGCCTCTACAAAGGCAGCGTGCGGGTCGTGACCCGCTCCTCGCCGAACGCGGTCTACGACGCCTCGCTGGCGAGCTTCTCCGCCTCCGGCGAAGAGCTCTTCGCGCAGACCGCCTCGCCGGGCTTCATTGAGCTCTGGTCGCTGCAGTCGAAGCTCGCGCACCAACTGCGCGAACGCGACGACAGCTGAAACATCTCTTGCGCTTTATCGGCAACTTGCAGGAGAAATGAGGGACGCTCGCTAGCCTCGATGGCTCTTGGCGTCGGCTCGGGTCAGATCGGATCTCCTCGCCCTGGCCGCTGCCGGGATGCTCTTGGGCGCGCTGGTGGCAGGGGTGCTGGTGCTCGCGCCGGGGGCGCGGGCGGCCGATCGCGGCGCGCTGGAAGCGAAGCTGAGCGCCGGGCGGGAAGAAGCGAGCGCGCTGGCCGGCGAACTGCAGGCGAGCCAGGCGGAACTGGCGAGCGCGGAAGCGGAAGCCACGCAGGCGGAAAAGCACGAGGAACGGCTCTCCGCGCTGCTCGCCGAAGGTGAAGAACGCGAGGCTCAGCTGAGCGAAGAAGTGGCGGCGACGCGCCACCGGCTGGCGCTGGAGAAGGCACGGCTGCGGCGTTCGCGCGGCGCGCTGGCCCAGCGGTTGATCGACATCTACGAGACCGGCGTGCCGGACACCACCAGCGTCATCCTCGGCGCCGGCGATTTCGAAGAACTGATCACCCGCGACACCTACCTGCGGGCGATCAACGAATCCGACACCGCGTTGGCCCGCCGGGTCGGCGAAACGCGTGACGCGGTCCACCACCAGGTCGTCCTGGTCGCGGTGGCGCGGCGCAAGGCCGTGGCCTACGACGAACGGGTCGCGGAGGCCCGCGACCAGATCGCCGTGGTGCGCGAAGCCGCGGCGGCCTCGGCGGCGCGCCTGGCGGAAGTCAGCGGCGCCCGCGAAGCCTCGCTGGCGCAGCTGAAAGGCGACCTCGCCAAGTGGGTCGACGAGGTGAAGAAGATCCGCGCCGAGGAAGCGCGCGAGCGGCGCGAAGCGGAAGCGAGCGAAGCGGAAGCGAACGCGGGCGCCGAAGAAGAGGTCGGCCGCTGGCTGGGCGGGCCGTACTCGATCCCGACCTACATCGTGATGTGCGAGTCGGGTGGCAACTACGGCGCGGTCAATCCCTCGAGCGGCGCCGGCGGCGCGTACCAGATCCTTCCTTCGACCTGGGAACTCTATGGCGGCAAGGGCGAACCGCAGAACGCCCCGAAGGCCGAACAGGATCGCATCGCCGCCGAAATCTGGGCCGACTCCGGCTCCAGCGCCTGGGTCTGCGGCAGCCTGTAGCGGCGGCCGTCCGACCTGAAATTTCCCAGTCCGGTGCGACAAACGTAACTTTTCGCGCACCACCATTGCGCTTTCCCGCCCTACGGTCTATCCATGGCGATGATGACCGGGCCCGGCACCGAGAAACACATCGATGAGCTCTCCAAGCGCGTCGACTTCGGCTTCGAACAGACCAACCAACGACTGGGTCGAGTCGAGGACGACGTCCGTGCGTTACGAACCGAGATGAGAGCGGGGTTCGACCAGGTCCACGGCGAATTCACCGCCGTACGGGGCGAGATGAAAGCCGGGTTTGACCAGGTCCACGGCGAATTCACCGCCGTACGGGGCGAGATGAAAGGCGGGTTCGACCAGGTCCACGGCGAATTCGGCAAGGTGAGGGACGAATTCACCGCCGTACGGGGCGAGATGAAAACCGGGTTTGACCAGGTCCACGGCGAATTCGGCAAGGTGAGGGACGAATTCACCTCGGTGCGGGCTGAGATGAAAGCCGGCTTCGATGGTTTGCAGCGGCAGATGACCCGTTTCTTCGCCGGGACCCTCGGCACGATTGTCGCCGCGGTCATCGTGAACGTCATCCTGTCTCACTCTTGAGCGAAAGGAGCCGGATTTAGCGGCGAAGAGGGCCGAGGCTGTCCGCTCGACTTGGCAGTATCGACCGAAGCCCGTGAGCACCTCTGCCGCCGTCCATCTGCACGCCCACAGCGAGTACTCGCTGCTCGATGGCGCCTGCAAGATCGACGCGATGGCGGCGCGCGCGGCCGAGTTGGGGCAGCCCGCGCTCGGGCTCACCGACCACGGCGTGATGAACGGCGCGGTCGACCTCTACAAGGCCTGCGCCAAGCACGGGATCAAACCGATCGTCGGCCTCGAGGCCTACCTGGTCGACGATCGCAAGGCGATCAAGGAACAGACCCGCTACGAGCGCAACCACATCACCCTGCTGGCGGAAAACGACACCGGGTTCTCGAACCTGGTCAAGCTGACCTCGGCCGGCTTCCTCGAGGGCTTCTCGCGCGGCAAGGCGAACGTCGACATGGAGTTGCTGGAGCGCCACTCCGACGGCGTCATCGTGCTCAGCGGCTGCCTCGCCTCGCGGCTCTGCCGCCGCCTGGTCGAAGAGCGCGAAGACGACGCGCGCTCCCACCTCGACGACCTGATCCAGGCCTTCGGCCCCGAGCAGGTCTACATGGAGGTGCAGAAGAACGGGATCCCCGAGCAGGACAAGGCCAACGAGGGGATCGTCCGCTACGCGAAGGAGCTCGGCCGGCCGCTGGTCGCCACCGCCGACGTCCACTACCTGACCCGCGACGACTTCGACAACCACGCGGCGCTGCTCTGCGTGCAGACGAAGTCGACGCTCGAAGCTCCGAAGATGAGCTTCGACACCAACGAGTTCTACATAAAAAGCAACGAGGAAATGCACGAGGCGTTCGCCGAGTGGCCGGAAGCGGTGCCGATGTCGCTCGAGATCGCCGAGCGTTGCTCGCTCAACATCGAACTCGGCAACCTGCTGCTGCCGAAATACCCGACCGAGACCGGCGAGGAGCCGGAGGCGATGCTGCGGCGGATCGCCAGCGAGGGCCTGCGCGCCCGCTACGGCGACCCGCCGCCCGCCGAGGCGGTCGAACGGCTGGACTTCGAGCTCGGGGTGATCGAGGAGATGGGGTTCTCCTCCTACTTCCTGATCGTCTGGGACTTCGTCACCTGGGCGAAGGAGAACGGCATCGCGGTCGGTCCTGGTCGTGGCTCGGCCGCCGGCTCGATCGTCTCCTACGTGCTCCGCATCACCGACCTCGACCCGCTCGCCGAAGGGCTGATCTTCGAGCGCTTCCTCAACCCCGGCCGTAAATCGATGCCGGATATCGACATCGATTTCTCGGTTCGCGGCCGCGAGCGGATGATCCGCTACGTCGCCGACAAATATGGCCGCGAGTCGGTCGCCCAGATCATCACCTTCGGCAAGATGGCCCCCCGCGCCGCCACCCGCGACGCCGCCCGCGTGCTCGGCTACGACTACGGCACCGGCGATCGCCTCGCCAAGCTCATCCCGGAGCCGATCATGGGCCGCAGCCCCTCCTTCGCCGAATGTCTCAAGTCGGGCCAGGAGCTGAAAGGCGCCTACGACACCGAGGCCGACTCGAAGAAGATCATCGACGTCGCCCAAGGTCTCGAGGGGATCATCCGCAACAACTCGATCCACGCCGCCGCGGTGGTGATCTCCGACCGGCCGCTGCACGAGGTGGTGCCGCTGCAGCTGGCCGAGGACAAGACGGCGCCGCCGCCGGTCGGCGCCGACGGCAAGGCGGGCAAACCGGAGCGCCAGTACAAGATCGTGACCCAGTACTCGATGGGCCCGGTCGAGGATCTGGGTCTGCTGAAGATGGACTTCCTCGGCCTGCGCAACCTCGACGTGATCGAGGACGCGATGGACATCATCCGGCGTTCGCGCGGCGAGGAGATCGAGATCGACTCGATCCCGCTCGACGACCGCAAGACCTACGAGATGCTGGCCCGCGGCGATTCGACCGGCGTCTTCCAGTTCGAGTCCGACGGGATGCGCGACGCGCTGAAGCGGGTCGGCCCGACCGAGTTCCGCGACCTGGTCGCGCTCGGCGCCCTCTACCGCCCCGGCGCGATGGCCTACATCCCCACCTACGCGAAGGGGAAGAAAGACCCCTCGACGGTGAGCTACCCGGACCCGCGCCTGCGGGCGATCACCGAGGAGACCCACGGCTGCGTGATCTACCAGGAGCAATTGATGGAGATCTCACGCTCGATGGCCGGTTTCTCCGGTACCGAGGCGGACGATCTCCGCAAGGCGATCGGCAAGAAGAAGCGCGACCTGATGGCGACCATGAAAGACAAATTCATGGAAGGGCTGGCGAAGACCAACACCGCCCCGAACGTCGCCCGCGACCTCTGGAAGCTGAACGAAGCGGCCGCCGACTACTCGTTCAACAAGTCGCACGCCGCCTGTTACGGGCTGATCAGCTACCGCACCGCCTACCTGAAGGCCAACTACCCGGCGGAGTACATGGCGGCGGTGATCTCCTCGGTGATGAACACCAAAGACAAGGTGCCGTTCTTCGTCAACCGCTGCGCGGAGATGGGGATCGACGTGCTGCCGCCCGACGTCAACGTCTCCGACCACAGCTTCGTCGTCCACGAGAACGCGATCCGCTTCGGCCTCGACGCGGTGAAGAACGTCGGCCACGCGGCGGTCGAGGCGATCCTGCGCGCCCGCGAGGACGCCCCGATCAGCTCGATCTACGACTTCTGCGAACGGGTCGACTCCCGCGCGGTCAACAAACGGGCGATCGAATGCCTGATCAAGTGCGGCGCGCTCGACGACACCGGCGCCAGCCGCAAAGGGATGTTGGAGGCGCTGCCCGCCGCCCAGGCCTCGGGCCAGAAGGCGCAGGAAGACGCGCAGCTCGGTCAGGGCTCGATCTTCGACTTCGGCGACCCGGAAGGCGGCGCCGCGGCCGGTCCCGCGCAGGCCCAGGCCCGCCCGCCGATCCCGGCAGGCGAGTTCGACCGCGCCGAGCTGCTGGCGATGGAGAAGGAGACGCTCGGCACCTACCTCTCCTCGCACCCGTTGACCGAAGTCGGTCCGGCGCTGCGGGCGCGGGTCGACTGCAGCCTCTCGGAGCTCGACCGCAAGCCGGACGGCGCCTGGGTGACGGTCGGCGGCATCGTCGTCGAGTGCAAAAAGATCCGCACCAAGAGCGGCAGCCAGATGATGTTCGCCACCCTCGACGACGTCGAGGGTCAGGTCGAGATGCTCGTCTTCAAGGCCGACGAGGCCGAGAGCGCCCAGGTCATCGCCCCCGACGCGATCGTCATCGTTCGCGGACGCGTCGACCACAAGGACCGCGGCGAGACCAAGCTGGTGGTTCAGGACGCGCAGCGCTTCGAACCGGACGCCGCCGAGGTCGAGCGGGCGGCGAAGAACGCGCCGGCGCTGACGCGGAGCGCCCCGGGCGGGACGCCCGGCGGCCCGTTCCGGTTCTCGCTACCGGCCGAGAAGGCGTTCGACCCGGTGGTCCAGGAGGAGTTGAAGGCGCTCTTCGAGGACCACAAAGGCGAGTCCGAGGTCACCTTCGTGGTGGAGATGTCGGATGGCCCGAAAACGATCCGGTGCGGCGATCGCTTCAAGGTCGAGCCGTCGCCGAATCTGCGCTACGAGATCGGACAGTTGCTCGGCTCTGACGCCGTCGCGGCTTGAGCGGCGCAAACCGCTTGGTTCCGCGGACCGACCTCCCTAGACTTCCCATATGTCAGTAACCCGCACCGAGGTTGGCGAGTGCCGCCAGTGCCGCTCCTTCTGCGACAAGATGGTCGAGCCGCGCGGTTGCATCGAACTCGGCTGCCGCTTCCTCTACAGCTACGTCGACCGCCTCGACGGACGGCAGTACGTCGGGTGCATGCAGGAAGTGTTCGGTGCCCAGGTCGATCTCGCGGCGGTGCTGGAGAAGGGCGGCTTCGGGGGCGTGAAGATGACCGGGACGTCGTTGCCGCACTGCCAGTTCACGGTCGAGCAGGCCTACAGCGGCGAGGGCGAGTCCTACGACTGCGTCAACCGCCGCTTCTTCGACTGCACCGACACGGGCGCCGAGGGACTGCGCGCCTTCGATCTCCGCGACGCGGTCTGAGGGTCGATCCACGCAACTGGACGGCGCCGCCGATCGATTCCCCCGGCGGTCCAGGCCGGCTGTGCCGCCACGAACGGCCGGTGGGGAGGCTTCGCTGGATGGACCGCTTGGAGGGTCCGGCGGGGGCCGTGGGCCCCGGACCGATCGGTCAAGGAGATGTGTGCGGAGTTTCAGTTCCTATGGAACCAAAACTCCGCACACATGCTTTTGAGTAAAAGGGAACCGCGAAGCCCCGCGCCCGGGGACGGGCCGCGCCTCTTTCCCCGAGGCCGGCTTCCGGCGCCACAACATGACGCGCGTTCGAGAAAGATGACACGGATTGATGTACCATCCGCGGCCGTGAGTGACGTCACCACCACCGTTCCCGAGACGGACCCAGACGAGATCCTGACCGGCATGGCAGGCGAGCCGCCGGTCGCCGAGGAGGGGCGCGGCTTCACGATCGAGCTGACCCAGGACCAGAAGGACATCAAGGACTGGGTCCACGGCTTCGCCGAGGGCGTCGTCCGGCCCGCCGCCCACGAATGGGACGAGCGCGAGGAGACGCCCTGGCCGGTGATCCAGGAGGCCGCCAAGATCGGCCTCTACAGCTTCGAAGCGATGGGCCAGTTCTGGGCCGACGACACCGGCCTGACGCTGCCGATCGCAAACGAGGAGCTCTTCTGGGGCGATGCCGGCATCGGCATGGCGATCATGGGCACCTCGCTGGCGGTCGCCGCGATCTTCGGGCAGGGGACGCCGGAGCAGATGGGGGAGTGGATCCCCCAGTGCTTCGGCACGCCCGACGACGTCAAGCTGGCCGCGTTCTGCGCTTCCGAGCCGGACGCGGGCTCTGACGTCTCGGCGATCCGCACGGTCGCCAAATACGACGAGGCCAAGGACGAATGGGTGCTGAACGGCCAGAAGGCCTGGGCGACCAACGGCGGCATCGCCAACGTCCACGTGGTGATCGCCTCGGTCGACCGCGAGCTCGGCTCGCGCGGCCACGCCGCCTTCGTGATCCCGCCGGGGACGCCGGGCTGCGAGCAGGGCGCCAAGGTGAAGAAGCACGGCCTGCGCGCCTCCCACACCGCCGACGTCCACCTCGACGACTGCCGCGTCCCGGGCTCCTGCCTCCTGGGCGGGAAAGAGAAGCTCGACGAACGGCTGGCGCGGGTGCGCGAAGGCAAGAAATCGAAATCGCAGGCGGCGATGCAGACCTTCGAGGCCAGCCGGCCGGTGGTCGGCTCGCAGGCGCTGGGGATCGCCCGGGCGGCCTACGAGTTCGCCCTCGAGTACTCCAAAGAGCGGCGCCAGTTCGGCCGCGCGATCGTCGAGAACCAGTCGATCGCCTTCACCCTCGCCGACATGAAACTTGAGATCGACGCGGCGCGGCTGCTCGTCTGGCGCGCCGCCTGGATGGGCCGCACCGGCAAGAAATTCGACAACGCCGAGGGCTCGATGTCGAAGCTGAAGGCGGGCGAGGTCGCCGTCTGGGCGACCGAGCGGGCGATCCAGATCCTCGGCGGCAACGGGTACACCCGCGAGTTCCCGGTCGAGCGGATGCACCGCGACGCCAAGATCTACACGATCTTCGAGGGCACCAGTGAGATCCAGCGCCTCGTCATCGCGCGCGCGATCTCCGGCGTCCACATCCAGTAGTCCGAATTTACGGCGGGAGAGCGAGGGTCGTTCCGGGGGGAGCGGCCCTCGTCGCCTTTCATTTTTCGCGACGTCTAAGGCCTTCTCGGCGCAGTTTTCGGGCCAGGGTGACTTCGGGCTTGCTGGTGCCCTTCTTTTCTGGCCCTGGCGTCTCCAGGGTCGCCGGGAGGCCCTCGAAGCGGGGCTCGGAGAGGAAGGCGGCGAGGCCTTTGCGCCCCATCTCGCCTTTGCCGATGTTGGCGTGGCGGTCGCGGCAGGAGCCGAGCGGGGCGGCGGCGTCGTTGACGTGGACGGCGCCGAGGCGCTCGATGCCGACCTTCTCGTCGGCTTCGTCGAGGACCGCGGCGAGGTGCTCTTCGTCGGTGATGTCGTAGCCCTGCACGAACATGTGGCAGGAATCCAGGCAGAGGCCGAGGCGCTTGCCTCCACCGGCGAGGTGGATCAGATCCGCAGTCTCGTCGAAGTTACGGCCGATCAGGCCTTTGTGGCCCGCCGTCTGCTCGAGCAGGAGCTTGCAGTGGTCGGTGTCCCCGAGCGCCGCCTTGATCACCTTGGCGGCCCGTTTCAGGGCGGGTTTCAGCGGTCCGCCCAAGGTCGACCCGGGATGCAGCACGACGCCGCTCGCCCCGATCCCGTCGCCGATCCACAGCGCGTGGGTGAGCGCCGCCTGCGATTTCTTCGCCAGCTCTTTGTCTTTGCTCGCGGTGTTGATCAGGTAGACCGCGTGGATGATCACCCGTTCGACCTTGGAGGCGTCCATCTTCTCCCGGAACGCCGCGAAGTCGTCTTCGCCATAGTTGGTCGGCCGCCACATGCGCGGGCTCTGGTTGAAGATCTGGATAGATTCGCAACCGCGTTCGCTCCCTCGCTCGACCGCTTTGTCGAGACCGCCGGCGGTGGATACGTGAGCGCCGATGAACATGGAAAGAGATAACCCCCGTTTCAGGTTCGCGCCTTCGCCTACCGGTGCCTTGCACATCGGGGGAGCACGGACGGCACTCTACAACTGGCTCGCCGCCCGCCACGCGCCCGCCGGGACGCTGATCCTGCGGATCGAGGACACCGACCGCGAGCGCTCGACCGCCGAGAACGTCGACCAGATCCTCGACGCGATGGAGTGGCTCGGCCTCACATATGACGAGGGCCCGATCTCGCAGGCCGGTCGCGCCGACCGTCACGCGGCGGCGCTCGCCCAGCTGCTCGCCTCAGGCGCCGCCTACCGCGACGCGGCCACCGCCAAGGACGTCGAGGCCTGGAAGGCCGAGCACGGCGCCGGCCGCGGTTACCGCGGCCGGCCCACCGAGGAGCCCGGCGCCGCCATCCGGCTGCGCGTCCCCGACGCCGGCGAGACGATCGTCGAGGACCTGATCCGCGGCCCGGTCGCCTTCCCCAACGTCTCCTACGACGATTTCGTCATCGCCCGCGGCGACGGCTCGGTCCTCTACAACTTCGCGGTCGCCGTCGACGACGCCGAGATGGGCGTCACCGAGGTCGTGCGCGGCGACGATCACCTCTCCAACACGCCGAAGCAGCTGCTCGTGCTGCGCGCGCTCGGCCACGAGGCGCCGCGCTACGCCCACCTGCCGCTGCTCCATGGCCCGGACGGCAAGAAGCTCTCCAAGCGCCACGGCGCCGCCTCGGTGCAGGAGCTGCGCGACGCCGGCTACCTGCCCGCCGCGGTCCGCAACTACCTGGCGCTGCTGGGCTGGGGCACCGACGACGACACCACGCTGATGTCGACCGAGGAGCTGATCCGCCGCTTCGAGGTCGCCAAGGTGGGGAAGTCGGCGGCGATCTTCGACGAGAAGAAGCTGCGCTGGCTCAACGGCCGCTTCATGCGCGAGATGCCGCTCGACGAATACACGCTGGCGGTCGCCCGGCACCTGGGTCGCGAGCCGGACGAGCTGCTTCGCGAAGCCTGCGCGATCACCCAGGAGAAAGCGCAGACGCTGGAGGAGGTCTGGCCGCTGATCCGCTTCCTCTACGAGCCACCCGTCGATGACGACAAAGCCTGGACGAAGGTGATGAAAGAGGGGACGGGGGAGATGCTCGACGCCGCTGCCGATGCCCTTGCCGCGGTCGAGCCCTATACCGCGGAGGCGATCGAGGGGGCGCTCGCACCGCTGCTCGATCGCTTCGACGTCAAGCCGGGCCGCCTCTACCAGCCGCTGCGCGTGGCGATCACCGGTACTTCCGTTTCACCGGGGATCTTCGAGTCCCTCGCCGTGCTGGGGCGCGAGGAGACGCTGAACCGGATTCGGGATGCCGCAAGGCGTCTGAACCAGGCCTGATCCGCACTTCCGGTGCCGATTGCCCCGCGATTGGGGTCGATTGATACTCAATAGATAGGACTTTCCGGCTAAACCATCACCGCGCATCTGCCGATGGGTGTGCCAGATGGCAAGCACGACCACCCAGATGAGCGGCCGCTCCGCGGCGGCAGCGGAGATCGGCGGCAAGGCGAATGACCGCGGCGCGCCGGCGCCCGGCAGCCGACTGGCCGAGGCCTTCGAGGCGGTCGAGCGCTTCCCGGTCCTGATCGAGTCGCGCGAGCGGGTGATCGCCGCGTCGACGGCGGAGACCGCGCGCGTCGGCGAGCTGGTCGAAACGGTCGAGTCCGATGTCGCCCTGGCGATCTCGGTGCTGCGCTTCGCCAATCGCGGCGGGATGGCCGCCGGCGGGGTCGCCGGCGTTCCCGACGCGGTCGAGGTGCTGAAGCCCTCCGGCGTGCTGGCGATCGCCGGCACCGCGCCGAGCTTCGACTTCTTCGAGTCCAACGGCGGCTGGGAGCTGAAGCCGGAGCGCTTCCGCGTCCACGCCCTCGCCACCCAACGGGCCGCCGACCAGATCGGCCGCGCGGTCGGCTGGGTCGAACGCGACGAGCTCGCCGCGGCGGCACTCCTCCATGACATCGGCCGGCTCGTCATCTCCCGCCTGCACCCGGGCTACAAGGTCTACTTCGACGCCGCCTCGCGCACCCCCGAGCAGCGGCTCCGCGACGAACGCGAGCAGCTGGGTATCGACCATGCCCTGGTCGGCGGGGTGCTGGCCCGGCGCTGGAACCTGCCGCAGCGGCTCGCGGTGGCGATCGAGCGCCACCACGCCGAGGACGCCGACGGCCTCGCGGCGATGGTCTCGGCCGCCGACATGGTCGCCCACTACACCAACGGCGAGTCGATCTCGCCGGACCGGCTGATGGCGAGCTGCGAGCGGATCGGTCTCGGCCAGGAAGCGCTCCGCGACCTTCTCTACGAGCTACCGCTGGCGACTGCCGACTCGGGTCGGATCAGCGAGCCGTGCCCGCTCTCGGCGCGCGAGCTCGACGTCCTCCGCCACCTCTCCGAGGGCATGGTCTACAAGCAGATCGCCACCGAGATGCACCTCTCGGTCTCGACGATCCGCACCCACCTGCACAACGTCTACGGCAAGATCGGCGCCGTCGATCGGGCGCAGGCCGTGCTCACTGCACGCGACCGCGGCTGGATCTGAAGCGCCTGAGGCGCCTGGACCGGCGCATCTCGGCGTCCTCGGTCGTTCGGCTCGGGTCACACACCGTAGTGCGCTCCCCTCACCTCGCTTCCCTGCGTCCTTGACCTGCTTTGTCCAGCCGCCTCAGGCGGCGAGAAACCGTTGTGCGCTAGACGATCAGGGATTCGCGTAGGCCGATCGCGACGGCGTGGCTGCGGTTTTTCGCCCCGAGGCGGGCGAGGGTGTTCTTCATGTGGGTCTTGACGGTCTCCTCGGAGAGGCCGAGCCGGCGCGCCGCGACCGTGGTCGACTCGCCGTCGGCGAGGAGTTGCAGGATCTCGCGCTGACGCTGGGTGATCACGCCGCGGCTGCCTTTCGGGGGCACGTCGCCGTCGACGAAGCTCTCCTGCGCGGCGGCTGCCTGGACCGCCTTGCGCAGCTGGTCTGGCCCGGCGGTGCGGGCGACGTAGGCCGTCGCGCCGGCGCCGAGGGCGGCGTTGGCGAGGTGGCGCTCCGGGGCGGCGCCGTGGGCCACGATCGCCAGCACCGGCGCTGTTCGATGCATCTCGCGGATCGTGTCGGTGCCGCTGATCGAGGCACCCGCGCCGTTGCGCCGCCAGCCCATGTCGAGGACCGCGACGTCGAAGTCACCGATGTCGCGGACGAGGTCCAGGGCCTCCTCGCGGCCCGCCGCCTCCTGCACCTCGAAATCTGTGGCCAGCACTTCTCGGACCCCCAGCCGCACCAGCGGGTGGACGTCCACGACAAGACATTGTGGGCGTTCGCTCAGGACTGCTTCCGATCACTCGATTGCTTCGGGCACCCGGGTGGAGGGCTGCGCCCAACTTGGTCCGATCCTAACCAAGGCCGGACGGTGCGGTAGAAAGTCATCGTGATCTCCATCACCTCGAAGTCGCGCTATGCGGTCGTTGCCCTCGCCGAGCTCGCCCGATCGGGCGAGCGCCCGGTGCCGATCAAAGAGCTGGCCGAGCGCCGCGACATCCCCGAGCAGTTCTTGGAGCAGCTCTTCTCGACCCTCCGACGCGCCGGTTTGTTGACCAGCCACCGAGGGATGCGCGGCGGCTACACCCTCTCTCGCCCGGCCGAAGAGATCACCGTGCTCGAGGTCGTCCAGGCCCTCGACGGCAAAATCGGCTCCGAAGCCGACGAGGCCGGGGGCATCTGGGCCGAGGGCGTCGGCGCCCTCCGCAAGGTCTTCGGTCAGACCACGATCGCCGAAGTCGCCCGCCGCGAGGCCGAAGAGGCCGGCAGCGGCATGTATTTCATCTAGCTGCGACACGAACATCCGTCGGTCCTATATGGGAACGATAATGTCTCTCTATTCCGAAATCGGCTTGGGGAGAGATCAGAAATGAGGATGCTTATCCGGGTTGTCGTCGCGCTCGCGCTGGCGGCCGTGGTTTGTGCCGTGCCCGTTTCCGGCGCCGAGGGCGCGACCCTCTTCGGCAACGCCACCATCGAAAGCTCAGGCGATTCGCTTTCGGGCACCCACAGCGAGGCGTTCCGCTATGAATCGCCGCTTGCGGGAACGGCAACCGCCGTCTCGGTTTATCTGACCAGCACCTCGGGAGTGAAGGTCGCCCTCTACTCCGAGAGCGCCGGCAAACCGAACGCCCCGCTCGCCACCGGCCAGGTGACGAGCAACACCGCGAAAACCTGGGTCTCGGTGCCGCTCGAATCGAGCGTCGCAGTCGCCAAAAGCACCCATTACTGGATCGCCGTCCAACCGAAGAACGGCTCCAGCAAAATCAATTTCCGCGATCACGCCTCGAGCGGCGAAACCGACTACGAAGGTAATGGCTTCGCCAATCCCTGGTCGACGATCAATACCTACGCCGATGGCCCGATGTCGGCCTACGTCACGGGCGAAGAAGCCGTCGAAGAAGAAGGCTCGTGTCCGAAAGGGTCCTTGACCCCGAACGAAGCAGGCCTGATCGAAATCACGACCTCGAACCAGCTCGTGTGCGGCCAGGAAGTCAAAGAGATCACGATCGACCCCGGCGTCGAAGGGACGGTGATCGAACACAACCTGATCTCGGGCGGCTACTTCGGGATCGTCGCCGGCAGCGTCAACTGCAGCATCCCGAACGGCCCGTTCTACGAAGGCTGCACGAGCACTCCGGCGTTCACCGACACGCTGATCGCCTACAACGACCTCGAAGGGCCCTTCGGTGAGGACCCGATCCACACCAACAACTTCGAAGACCTGACGATCGAACACAACTGGATCCACGGCTTCGAAGAGATCGGCAACCACACCGATGCCTGGCAGAACGTCTGGGGTGGCGAAGAAGCGGTCTTCCGCCACAACGTGATCTCGGATTTCGTCGGGGAGGGCACGCTGCTGAAGGACGGCGACGTGACGGACGTCAGATACGAAGACAACCTGATCGTCGACAGCGGGTTCAACGAAGCTGCCCCGGAAGGCGAGGTGCCGCTACAGACCGTCGGCGTGCACGGGATCGAACTGATCCACAACACCTACGCGAGCAACATCGCACCGGGCGAGTACATGCGCCTCGAAACGACGGGCGCAACCGCGAGATACAACGTCTTCGACAACCTCGAGCTGCTCGAAGGCGGCGAACTCATCGAGTCGCAGAACCTCCTCGGCGTCGAACCTTGGACCTTCTTCTACGACCCCTCCGACGAAATCGGCACGCCCACCTTCGATGCGGACTGGCAGACGACCCAGAAATCCGAAGACGGGACCACGCTCGGGATCGACTTTCCGGCGAGCGAAGTCGAAGAAGAAGCGGGGCCCTAGGCCGCGGACGAGGCTGACGGGAGGGCGGCGCCGAGAGAGCCGCCTTCCGGCCAGACCTAGTTGCCCTTGCTGATGCCGGCGGCCGGAACCGCGGGCGCATTGCCGCTGAGCTTCATCCCTCACCCCCTTCCCCTGTCCGATGTATGTCGTGGGAGGACCATCCGGTCGGTCGGACGGGCCGAAACTCTTTGTATGCATCCAGTCGGCCGGGTGGGGTCGGGGTGGCGCGACCCGATTCCGCGTTTTCGGTCACTATGCTGCTTCGCACGAATGGAATCGAGTGATCGAACAACCCCAACGGGTCAGGTCACGAGGGCGACCCGAGCCGAACGAGATCGGTCGACGGCGGCCAGCGTCCTGGCCCACCCGGTGCGGGTTCGGGTGCTCGAAATCCTCAACCAGCGCGACATGAGCCCGATCGAGTTCTGCCGCGAAGGCTTTGCGCCGGAGACCATGGACGTCTCCCATGTCGCCTACCACTTCCGCGAGCTCGCCGAGTACGGCTGCCTGCGGGTGATCGAAGAAACCAAACGGCGAGGCTCGATCGAACACGTCTACCGCGGCCTGGCGCGTGCCTACTTCTCCGACGCCCAGTGGAACGAACTGGACGAACCGGAGCGGGCGCGGATCAGCAAGACGATGATCCAGGGGCTGCTCGCCCGGGTGGAAGGCGCGCTGATGAGCGACATCTTCGACTCGCGGACAGACCGGCACCTGACCTGGATCGCGATGAAGCTGGACGAGCAGGGGTGGAGCGAAATGTCGACCGCGCTTGCGGCCGCCTTCGGCGAAATCGAACAGATCCGCGGCGATGCCGAACGGCGCCTCGAGCACACCGGCGAAGACGGCATCCCCTCGACCTGCGCGCTGCTCGGCTTCCCTTCGCCGGTCGACACCCACCTGCTGCCGCCGCCCTCCGACTAGCCACCTAGAGTGCGCGCTGTGAGCGGCGACGCGCGCACCACCGAACGCCTGATGCTGCGTCCGCCGGGGTCGGGCGACGGGCCGGGCTACCGGGCGCTGTTGATGGATCCGGTGATCGGCGAATGGCTGCGGCCCCGGCCGCTGCGCCCCTTCGGGCCCGCCGACGGCGACCTCTGGCTGAGCGAAGACGAACGCCACTGGGAGCGGTTCGGGTTCGGCCCCTGGGCGGTGCTGGAGCGGGAGGGAGGTGCCTACCTCGGCCGGGTCGGGCTGCGCTGGACCGACATCGGCGACCGGGCCGGGATCGAGCTCGTCTGGGCGATCGACCCGGCGCGTCACGGGGAGGGCTTCGCCGGCGAGGCCGCGGCGGCGGCACTCGACTTCGCCGCGGAACTGGAGCTCGACGAGGTCTTCGCGATGATCCTGCCGTCCAACTCCGCCTCGCAGCGGGTCGCCGGGAAGATCGGGCTGGAGCGGGCGGGCGAGGTCGAGCACGCGGGCTTCGACCACCTCCTCTTCCGCACCGAGCCGGGCTAGACTGGCCCCGCATGCGGAGTCTCGTTCCCCAGCTCCCCGCGGAAAAGGCGTTCAAGGTGGTCCGCGCGCCGCGGCGCCGATGAGGATCGGCCCGGAGGCATCGGCGGTCGTCGGCAACACGCCGATGGTGTTGCTGGAGCGGCTCGGCGGCGACCTGCCCGGGCAGGTGTGCGGGAAGCTCGAGTACTTCAATCCGGGCGGGTCGGTGAAGGACCGGATCGGGGTGGCGATGATCGACGCCGCCGAAGAGTCCGGGGAGATCAAACCGGGGCGCTCGCTGGTGGTCGAGCCGACCAGCGGCAACACCGGCATCGCCCTGGCGATGGTGTGCGCGGCGCGCGGCTACGAGTTGATCCTCTGCCTCCCGGAAGGGATGAGCCGCGAGCGCGGCAAGCTGTTGCGCGCATACGGGGCCGAGGTGCGGGAGACGCCGAGCCTTGGCGGGATGAACGAGGCGGTGGCGCTGGCCGAGCAGATCCGCGACCAGCGCAAGGCGTTCATGCCGATGCAGTTCTCCAACCCGGCCAACGCGGAGGCGCACCGGCGCGGCACCGCGGAGGAGATCTGGCGCGACACCGACGGGGAGATCGGCGCCTTCGTCTCCGGGGTGGGGACGGGCGGGACGATCACCGGGGTGGGGCGGATGCTGAAGGAACGCGCACCCGAGGCGTTGGTCGTCGCGGTCGAGCCGGAGAGCTCGCCGGTGCTGTCCGGCGGCCAGCCCGGCCCGCACAAAATCCAGGGGATCGGGGCCGGCTTCGTCCCCGAGGTGCTCGATCGATCGGTGATCGACGAGATCATCCCGGTCGGCGACGAGGACGCCCTGGAGGCGGCGCGGGCGGCGGCGAGCGGCGAGGGGGTCCTGGCCGGGATCTCGGCCGGCGCCAACATCCACGCCGCCCTGCAGGTGGCGGCGCGGCCGGAGATGGCCGGCAAGAGGGTCGTGACGATCGTCTGCGATTCGGGCGAGCGTTACATGTCCCTGCCATTCTTTGCCCCATGAGACATCAGGCAGTCACCTCCTCTGCTCCGGCGGCGACGCGCTGATCATGACCGGAGATCTCGCGTCGCCGCCTCCGCGTCCGGGGGTGCTGCGGCGATGCTAGGAGACGTGTTTGCCGAGATCCGCGCCGATGTGACCGCGGCCCGCGACCGCGACCCGGCCGCGCAGGGTGTCTCGAGCTTCGAGATCCTGACCAGCTGGGCCGGGGTGCAGGCATTGCTCGCCCACCGGGTCTCGCACGCGCTGCGCCGGGCCGGGGTGCCGCTGCTGCCGCGGGCGATCGCCTACCTGACCCGCGCCGTCACCGGGGTGGAGATCCACCCGGCCGCCGAGATCGGTAAGGGCTTCTTCATCGACCACGGCTCCGGGGTGGTGGTCGGCGAGACGGCGAAGATCGGCGACTGCGTGACCCTCTACCAGGGGGTGACCCTGGGCGGCACCGGCTTCCAGCGCGGCAAGCGCCACCCGACCCTCGGCGACAACGTCACGGTCGGCTCGGGGGCGAAGCTGCTGGGCCCGATCGCGGTCGGCGACGGGGCGAAGATCGGCGCCAACACGGTCGTCGTCGAGGACGTGCCGCCGGGCGCCACGGTGGTCGGCAACCCGGGGCACCCGGTGCGGGTCGAAGGGAAGCGGCTGGAAGGCCCGGACGCCGACTGGATCCACCTGCCCGATCCGGTCGCCGACGCGATCAAGACGCTCTCCGAGCGGATCGCCGAGCTGGAAGCGCGGCTGGCCGAGGTCGACGGCGGCGAGAAGCCGCCGGAGCAGGGACGCGACCAACCCGGGATCGCCCCGCGCACCGGGCGTTCCTCCGCCGGGGGCTAGCTCTAAGCTGCGCGCGCTTCCACGCTCCACCCCTTCCCGGACCGAAAGGAACCCCGTGAACAAGCGCATCCTCGTCCCGCTTGTCCTGCTCGCGTCGGCGGCGCTGCTGCCCACCGCCTGCGGTGGTGGCTCGAGCGACAAAGACAAGATCGCCGAAGCGATCGAAACGGTCGCGACGACCAGCGACCCGAGCAACTGCACCGAACTGGAGACCCTGAGGTTCGCCGAACAGAACACGACGGAAAAGGGTCAGGCGGCGGTCAAGGCCTGCGAAGCAGAAGCCGAAGCGGGCGAAGAAGAGGCCGAAGGCGCGAACGTCTCCAACGTCTCCGTCAACGGCGACAAGGCCACCGCGGAGGCCGCGTTCGAAGGCGGCTCGCTCGGTTCGCAGGCGCTTGAAATCGCCCTGGTCAATGAAGACGGGCAGTGGAAGGTCGACCAGATCGAAGGGTTCGCGAACTTCGACGGCAAGGCGCTCGGCGAAGCCTTCGAAAAGCAGTTCGAAGAAGAAGAAACCGAACTGACCCCGGCGCAGTCCAGGTGCATCGGCGGGAAGATCGCCGGCCTGAGCCAGGCGGAAGCCGAAGAAGTCTTCTTCGGCGGTTCGGCGGAACCGATCATCGAATTGGCCCAGAGCTGCGGCACGTCTTAGCCGAATCCGCCCTGGAGGCGCCCGCCGAGCACCTGGCTATGCTCGGCGGGTGAGCCTGCAGGCCGATCAGGAGTCCTCCGCGGGCGCCGACGAGAGCCGCTTCGCCGGCGCCCCGACCGAGCCCGGCGCCGATCGGGTCGAGCGCCTGCTCGCCGGCCTCAACCCGCCGCAGCGGGAAGCGGTCGTCCACCCGGGCGGCCCGCTGCTCGTCCTCGCCGGCGCCGGCTCCGGCAAGACCCGCGTCCTCACCCACCGGATCGCCTATCTGCTGGCGACCGGCGAGGCCCGTCCGGGGGAGATCCTCGCGATCACCTTCACCAACAAGGCGGCGGCCGAGATGCGCGAGCGGGTCGGCAACCTGATCGGCCGCTCGGTGCGGGCGATGTGGGTGACCACCTTCCACTCCGCCTGCGCGCGGATGCTGCGCGTCGACGCCGAGCGGCTCGGCTACTCCAAAGGCTTCACGATCTACGACCAGGGCGATTCGCTGCGGATGGTCAAACGCTGCCTCGCCGAGCTCGGGGTCGACCCGAAACGGTACCCGCCGCGCGCCGTGCAGGGGAAGATCTCCGGGGCCAAGAACCAGCTGATCGATCCCTCCGCCTACACCGCAGGGATGGTCGGGGGCTTCGAGGAGGTCGTCGCCGAAGTCTTCCCGATCTACGAGAAACGGATGCTCGAGGCCAACGCGATGGACTTCGACGACCTGCTGGTGCGCACGGTCAACGTGCTGGAGCTGTTCGAGGACGTCCGCGAGCGCTGGCGGCGGACCTTCCGCCACGTCCTCGTCGACGAGTACCAGGACACCAACCACGCCCAGTACCGGATGCTGCAGCTGCTCGCCAAAGAGCACGGCAACCTGATGGTTGTCGGCGACGAGGACCAGAGCGTCTACAGCTTCAGATCCGCCGACGTCCGCAACATCCTCGACTTCGAGGCAGACTTCCCGGAAGCGGAGATGATCAAGCTCGAGCAGAACTATCGCTCGACCCAGACGATCCTCTCGGCGGCCAACGCGGTCGTGTCGCACAACCGCGAACGGCGCCCGAAGGAGCTGTGGACCGACATCGCCGGGGGCGATCCGGTGCAGCTGTACGAGCTCGGTGACGAGCACGAGGAGGCGCGCTGGGTGGCGGGGGAGATCGACCGCCTCGCCGAGGAGGACGAGGTGAAGCGCTCCGACGTCGCGGTCTTCTACCGGACCAACGCGATGAGCCGCGTGCTGGAGGAGACGCTGCAGCGCTTCGACGTCAACTACCAGGTGATCGGCGGGACCAAGTTCTACGACCGCAAGGAGATCAAAGACGCCTTCGCCTACCTCGGCTTCCTCGCCAACCCGGCCGACCTGGTCGCCTTCGGCCGGATCGTGAACGAGCCGAAACGCGGGATCGGCGACACCACCCAGGGCCGGCTCACCGCCTACGCGAACACCACCGGGCTGACGATCTGGGAGGTGATCGAACGGGTCGAGGACGTGCCCGGGATGAGCGCCGCGGCGATCAAGTCGGTCGGCCGCTTCTTCGAGATGATGGACTCGTTGAAGGACCACGTCGAGGACTCCTCGGTGCATTCGTTGCTGGAGCGGACGCTGAACGAGAGCGGCTACATGGAAGCGCTGAACGCCGAACGCACGGTGGAGGCGGAAGGGCGGGCGGAGAACCTCGAGGCGCTGCTCGAGGGCGCCACCGAGTTCGACCGCGAGCGTGAGATCGAGGGCGAGAGCGACATCACCCCGCTGGAGGAGTACCTGCAGACGAACATGCTGCGCTCCGAGCAGGACGCGCTGGAAGGTGCCGAGCAGGAAAAAGTCACGCTGATGACGCTCCACAACGCCAAGGGCCTGGAGTACGACACGGTCTTCATCATCG
>DATNAG010000082.1:0-6811 GCA_035572835.1 Solirubrobacterales bacterium | reverse complement strand
CCTACTACGAGCCGCTGACCGTGCGCGACTCCAGCCTCTCGGCCTGCGTCCAGGCGGTGCTGGCGGCGGAGACCGGCCACCTCGAGCTCGCCTACGACTACATGGGCGAGGCCGCCCTGATGGACCTCGACGACCTCGAGCACAACAGCCGCGACGGCCTCCACATCGCCTCCCTGGCGGGCACCTGGATCGCCGCCGTCGGTGGCTTCGGCGGCCTCCGCGACATGGACGGCATGCTGCGTTTCTCACCCCGCCTGCCCGAACGCCTCGACCGGATCTGCTTCCGCCTCGGCTTCCGCGGCAGCCGGATGATGGTCGAGGTGACGGGGGAGGGGACGCGCTACTCGCTGCTCTCCGGCGACCCGCTCACCTTCCACCACTTCGACGAGCAGGTCGAGCTCGGGCAGGACGATCTCCACTTCGATCCCGCCCCACCGGTCGAACCGCCCCCCGAGCCGGTCTCCCAGCCCCCGCATCGAACCCCGCTGAAACGCCGGCCTTCGCGCTGAGGGGGCCGGCGTCCCGGCGGACCGGCCCCGCCGAAGCTGGCGCCCGCAGGCCCCGGGCCTCTCGGAAGCCGTAGATCCCAACGGTCAGAGATCTGCGGGGTTCTTTTTAGGCGTATAGCGCCCAATAGGAACCGCGCAGATCCTTGGCCGTTGAGGGCCGTCACGAGCGGCGCGCAACTGCGCGCCTTCCGCCACGATCGCCGCCGCTCGCCCGAACCCTCCGCCGTCTCCCCGATCCTCGGCCTTTTCGGAGGCGGCCACAGCCTGCCAGGGTCGCCTCCGAAAAGGCCGGGCCTCTTGCCCTCCCGTCCTTTCCCCTTGACACGTGACCATTTAGTCACCTATTCTCGATCCCATGATCGACGACGTGTTCAAGGCCTTGGCGGATCCGACCCGCCGCCGCCTGCTCGACGAGCTGTTCGAGCAGGACGGGCAGACCCTGAGCGCGCTTGAGAAGCGGTTGCCGATGACCCGCTTCGGCGTCGCCAAGCACCTCAAGGTGCTGGAGGCGGCGGGGCTGGTGACGACGCGGAAACGGGGGCGCGAGAAGCTCCACTTCTTGAACCCCGTGCCGATCCGCGAAGTCCACGACCGCTGGGTGAGCAAGTACGCGGAGCCCTGGGCCTCGGCCCTCATCGGGCTCAAACGAGACCTCGAGAGGGAGGACCAGCAATGAACGACGAGCAGCTCTACACGGTGGTCGGCGGGCGCGGCACGATGACCGCCTTCGAGATCTACATCAAGACCAGCCCCGAGCGCCTCTGGGCGGCGATCACCGACGGCGAGATGCGCAGGCGCTACAGCTTCGGCGTCGGTACCGAGTCGGCCTGGACCGAGGGGTCGGAGTACCGCTCGGCCGTCCCCGGCGTGGTCGACGTCGCCGCCGGCGAGAACGTCGAGGTCGATCCGCCGAAGCGCCTGGTGCAGACCTTCACCGCGCTCTGGAGCGAGGACGTCAAAGCCGAAGGGACCTCGCGGGTGACCTGGGAGATCGATCCGGTCGGCGACGACTCCTGCCGCCTGCGCGTCACCCACGACCACCTCGGTGCGGAGGCGAACAACGAACTCTGGGGCGGCTGGCCGATGATCCTCTCCGGCCTGAAGACCCTGCTGGAGACCGGCGAGGACCTGACCACCCCGGCCTCGCTGATGTACGCGGAGGCCCAGGCGCGACGGACCGACGGATGAGCGCGGGACGACCTACCCGTGCGTCGCTGAGGGGCGCCGCCCTCGGTCAATCGCGGACCGGGGGCGGGGTCGCCTCCTCGGGGGAGATGCCGAAGCGCTTCTGGTACTCGGCGTTCAGCCCGGCCCAGGGACCGGGTGCGTCGGGATCGCTACCGGGCGGGTCCGGTTCGCCGGCGAGTGAGCCGACGAGCGCGTCGAGGCAGACGTGCCAACCGGCCCCGTCGCGGGCGGCCTTGAGGCGATCGTCGAAAGTGTGGACGAGGACCAGGAGGCAGCCGTCGTCGTCGGGGCGGAGCTCCCAGCGCAGGTGGTCGGGATTCGGCGTCTCCAGCGTCGACCAGGTGTAACCGAGCAGGCGCGGCGGGTCCCAGTCGGTCACCTCGCTGTCGGGCATCCCCGCGACGTGGCCGTCCGGATGCCAGGCGACCCGGCCGCCGACCCGCGGCTCGAACTCGGCCGGGGTGGGGTGCCAGGCGAACATCTCCTGGGTGTCGGTGAGCGCCTTCCAGACCCGCTCCGGCGGGTGCGGCAGCGTCCGTTCGAAGCGCAAGGCCGGGCGGCCGTCGACTTCCTCCAGGGTGGCGTGCTTGTCGGGCATGGTCAGTCCACCGTCTTCGAGTCGGTCTTGGCGTCGCCATCGAGATGTCGTTCGAGCGCGTCGAGGCCTGCCTGCCAGAGCCGCTGGTAGGGGGCGACCCAGCCGATCAGCTCGGCGAGGCCGGCCGGGCGCAGCTCGTAGATCCGCCGCTGCCCTTCGGCCCGCGGCTCGACCAGGCCCGCCTCGCGCAGGATCCGCAGGTGACGGGAGGCGTTCGGCTGGCTCAGCCCGGTCCGCGCGGCGATCTCCCCGACCGGCCGCGACCCCGCCGCCAGCAGGTCGAGGATCTCCCGCCGTGACCCGTCGCCCACCGCGTCGAACACCTGGCTCTGTCTCACGCTCATCGCCCTGTCATCCAATCATATGCTTATATAAGCGTCAACTTATGCGAACCGAGGAGGGACGATGAGCGCCGAGGCGATGGCAGCGGAGAAGATCGAGATCGACCTGGCGGCCCCGCCGGCCCGGGTCTACGACGCGCTCGCCACCGAGGCGGGCGTGATCGCGTGGTGGACCGAGGGCACCTTCGCCGAGGAGGTCGGCGGGGTCGGGCGCCTCGCCTTCGGCAGCGGCTGGACCGAACTGCAGGTGGAGAAACTTGTCCCCGAGCGTGAGGTCGAATGGACCTGTGTCGGCCAGTCGATCGAGCACTTCGACCCGACCGACGAGTGGGTCGGGACGCGGATCACCTTCCGGCTCAAATCCCTGGACGGCGAACGGACCCACCTCGAGTTCGCCCATCACGGCCTCGCGGGGCTGAGCTGCGAGGCGATGTGCGTGAACGGGTGGGACCACTACATCCGCGTCAGCCTCCGCGGCCTGGTCGAGGCCGGCCAGGGCGCCGCCGGCGCCGGCGCCGGCTCGCGGTCGACCTAAGGCCCGGCCGCGAGGGTCGCGGTCGACCTATCGCCCGGCGCACGGGCCAAAGGTCGACCGCGGGGATCTGGCGGGCCAAAGGTCGACCGCGCCGGATGGGTCTCAGCGCTGCTGCACCGGCTCGCCGTAGACGATCAGTCCGTGGAGGACGATCAGGCAGAGGGCGAAGATGCCCAGCGACCAGAACGGGTAGTTGCCGCCGACCGAGAGCAGCGACTCGATCGCCCCGATCGTGGCGCCGATGATCCCGACCGTGCGGCCGTAGAGGCTGCCGCTGAACAGCGAATAGCCGCCAGTCAGCTGGACGAGCCCGATGATCAGCGTCACCCAGCCCCAGAAACCGAGGCCGAAAACGACGTACGAGGTATGGCTGAAAAAGTCGCCGTCGCTGATCGCGGCGATGCCGTAGATCACGTTCAGCACACCGGCGATGAGCAACAGGATCGCGGCGAACATCGCGCGCGCTTCGCCTCTCACTTCCACGTCAATCTCCTTTGTCTGCGGGTCCGGGGACTGCGGAAACGGGCTTCAGGTCCGAGTTTCGCCGGCGAAAGTCCTTCCCCTGCCGCCATCCGGCACACTTGAAAGTCGGATGGACGAGCACGATCAGGCTTGTTGTGCCCCCGGGCGGGCCCCGGGCGGGGACGAACCGCACCACCCCGCGAGCGCCGAAGACGCCTCCACCGAGGGCATGGTCCACCTCGGCGGCAGCTTCCTGATGGGGACCGAGGACGCCGACGGCTTCCCCCAGGACCGCGAGGGCCCGATCCGCGAGGTCGACCTGCCGCCGTTCTGGATCGACAAGCTCGCCGTCACCAACCGGCGCTTCGACGAGTTCGTCGCCGCCACCGGCCACCGCACCGAGGCCGAGCGGGCCGGCTGGACCTTCGTCTTCGCCGGGCTCCTCCCGGACGACTTCGAACCGACCCGCGGGCTCGCCGCCGCGCCCTGGTGGCGCCAGGTCTTCGGCGCCGACTGGCGCCACCCGGAGGGCCCGCACTCCGACCTCGAGGAGCGCCTCGACCACCCGGTGGTCCACGTCTCCTGGAACGACGCGAAAGCGTTCTGCGCCTGGGCCGGCGGCCGCCTCCCGCACGAGGCCGAGTGGGAGATGGCGGCCCGGGGCGGACTCGAGCAGGCGCGCTTCCCCTGGGGCGACGAACTCGAACCCGGCGGCGCCCATGCGATGAACGTCTGGCAGGGCACCTTCCCCAACCACAACACGGTCGACGACGGCTGGTTCGGCACCTGTCCGGTCGACGAATTCGAGCCCAACGGCCATGGCCTGATGAACACCTCGGGCAACGTCTGGGAATGGTGCGCCGACCGCTTCGATCGCCAGACGCGGGCGATCCGCGGCGGCTCTTACCTCTGCCACGCCTCCTACTGCAACCGCTACCGGGTGGCGGCGCGCAGCTTCAACACCCCCGACAGCTCGACCGGCAACATGGGCTTTCGCCTCGCCCGCGACGGGTAGGAGGGACCGGCGGGGGAGCCGGCCATGCGTCGGCACCGCCATCGCGAATATCCGCCTGCCGATAGGTTGCCTCCACCGAGCCGGGGTAGAGGACCCCGATCACGACCGAGGAGGAGGAGCGCCGATGGCCCACCCGACCTTTGAGAACGCGCACGGTCTCAGTGACTGGGAACCGCCGATGGGAGTCGTCTCCGTCTATCTCGCCTTCGATCCCGCCGATCGCGGCGGCGCCTGGCGCACCGAGTTGCGCAACGGGCTCGACCAGCTGCTGGAGGCGGCCAAGGACGCCGAGCACGACCGGCGCGTCGCCCTCCGCGCGGTCGCCAAACGGATCACCGAACGCTTCGAAGACGGCGATCACCGGCCGCCGCCCCGCGGCGCCGCGGGGTTCGTCGAGGTCGCCGAGAAGAACGGCACCGAACATTGGTGGGGGACCGGCGCGGCCCCGCAGGCGAGCGCCTGCGTCGAGCTCGGCGAGCGGCCCTCGCTGGCGCCGCTGGTCGACCTCGCCTGTCGTGGCGAGCAGCGCGGGATCGCGATCGTCTCGCTCGAGCGCGTCCGCCTGCTGCTCTTCGCCGAAGGCGAACTGAAGGAGATCGCCGACTGGGAACTGGAGATCCTGAGCCTCGACTGGCGCGAGCGCAAGGCGCAGAGCGGCGGCGGGGCCACCAGCGGCGTCGCCTCCTCGGGCAAGGACGAATACGGGGACCGGCTCGCCCACAACCGCCACAAGTTCCTCGGCGAAGCCGGGGCACTGGTCGGCCGGGCGCTGGAAGAGCGGGGCATCGGCCGAGCGCTGGCCTTCGGCCCGTCGGTCGACCTGGAGAGCTTCGAGGCGGGGCTCGGCGCGCCGAAGGTGAAGCTGACCGCGGCGGGCGAGGCGGATCTGATCTCCACCCCGACCGGCCAACTGCGCGAGATCGTCGCGTCGGCGGTCGAGAACGCCGACGCCGAGCGCGAGTCGCGCCTGGTCCTCGCCGCGTTGGAAGAGACGCGCGGCGGCAGCCGCGGGGCGACCGGGCCGCAGGACGTCGGCGAGGCGGTGGCCGAAGGCCGGGTCGAGCGGCTGGTGATGGACGCCAAGCTCGGCGCCGCCGCCGAGTCGCTGGTCCGCGGCGCGCTCGCCGGCAGCGCCAAGATCACCGTCGTCCACGGGGCCGCCGCCGAAGCGCTCGCCTCGGCCGAGGGCGTCGCCGCGATCCTGCGTTACTGAGGCGCGCGTGCTCGGCGAGGAGTTGCGGCCGGGCCTAGGCACCTGGACCGCCCACCACGACGAGTGGGGCCAGGACGTCCGCGGGTTCGCGATCGTCGAGGACGAGCGCCTGATCCTCGTCGACCCGCTGTTGGTCGGAGGGCAATGGGACGAGCTGGCGGCGACCCGCGGTGAGCGGGCGCTCGACGTGCTGGCGACGATCCATTACCACGTGCGCTCCGGCGGCGAGGTGCGCGAGCGTCATCCCGACGCGCGGATCTGGGCCTTCCAGGGCGACCGTGACGAGATCGCCGAGCGAGCTCCCGTCGACCGGGCTTTCGCGATCGGCGAGGCGCTGCCGGGTGGACTGGTCGCGATCGGGCCGCTGCCGCGGGAAGAGGTCGTCTTCTGGGATGCCGCCCGGGCCGCCCTCTTCGCCGGCGACGTCCTGCTCGGCGACGGAGTGGAGGGAGACGGGCTCGGCCTCTGCCCGGAGCCCTGGCTCGACGGGGCGAGCCTCGACACGCTGCGCGCCGGGCTTGCTCCGGTGCTCGAGCTGCCGGTCGAGCTTGTCCTCACGGCGCACGGCGCGCCGACCGTCACCGGCGGCCACGCAGCGCTCGCGGCGGCGCTTGCGGCGCTGGAGGGTTGATCCCACGAGCGCCGCGCCGGGGAAGGGATCGGCCCGGGGAAGTCGGCGGCCGGGAAGGGATCGGCCCGGGAGGCCGGCGGCCGGGGGAAGGGATCGGCCCGGGGAAGCCGGTGCCCGGGAAGGGATCGGCCCCGGGAAGCCGGCGGGGGAAGGGACGGCCGGGGGTGCGGGGAGCGGGGGATCGTCACGAGGGCGTGCCGGATCCGTCACCGATGTCCGGCCTCGTCACGAAGACGCCGGGAACGTGACTCTTCCTCCCGTCTTCTTCAGACGTTACGAACACGTGACCCGGGTTTGACCCTCCTATAGGAGGGTCAAA
>DATNAG010000081.1:0-77341 GCA_035572835.1 Solirubrobacterales bacterium | reverse complement strand
TTTGACCCTCCTATAGGAGGGTCAAACCCGGGTCACGTGTTCGTAACGTCTGAAGAAGACGGGAGGAAGAGTCACGTTCCCGGCGTCTTCGTGACGAGGCCGGACATCGGTGACGGATCCGGCACGCCCTCGTGACGATCCTCCGCTCCCCGCACCCCCGGCCGTCTCGGCCACGGCCACAGCCTGCCCGGGCCGTGGCCGAGACGGCCGCGTCCCTTGGCCGTCCCTTCCCCGGGCACCGCCTTCCCGGGCCGATCCCTTCCCCGGCGCCGGCTTCCCGGCCGCATCCTCTCCCGGGCGCGGAGCTCGTGGGATCAATCAGCTAGTGCGTCTCGGCCCGCAGCTCGGCCGCGAGGCTGCGCAGCTCGCCCTTGGCGATCTTCGCGCCCGAGGAGCGGGGGATCTCCTCGACCACCTCGAGCCGCTCCGGCAGGTACTCGTTCGAGGACCCGGCCGCCCTGAGGAAGTCGGTCAGCTCGGCCAGCTCCATGGTGCCGCCGTCGTTCAGCTGGACGAAGGCGCAGACGCGCTCGCCGAAGATCTCGTCCGGCATCGCCACCACCGCGGCGAGGGCGACCCGCGGGTGGGCGGCGATCTCCTCCTCGACCTGGGCGGCGCTGATGTTCTTGCCACCGCGGATCACGATGTCGGAGGTGCGGCCGACGACCGTCAGGTAGCCCTCCTCGTCGAGCTCGACGATGTCAGCGTGCAGCAGGTAGCCGTCGGCGGTGAAGAGCTGGGCGTTGGCGGCCGGGTCGTCCAGATAGCCGAGGCAGGTCGCCGGGCCCTTGGTGCCCGGCTGCCCGCGCCGGGTCGCCGTCACGTCGGTGCCGTCCTCCTCGTCGAAGAGCCTCATCTCGGTCCCCTCCAGGACCCGCCCCGCGGTGCGCAGCCGCAGCTGCGTCGGGTCGCTCAGCCGGGTCGCGGTGGCGAGGCCGCTCTCGTTGGAGCCGTAGAAGTTGAGGATCGCGCAGCCGGTCAGCTCCTCGAAGGCGCGGGCGGGCTCGTAGGGGATCATCTCGCCGCCCGTGTACATCACCCGCAGCGAGGTGAGGTCGCGCTCGCGCAGGGCCGGGTCGGCGAGCAGCATCCGGAATTGGGTCGAGACGGCGCAGAGGACGGTGACCCGTTCGCGCTCGATCAGCTCCAGCGCCAGCGAGGTGTCGAAGCGCTCCATCGAGACCGTCGGCGCACCCATGTAGGCGGGGCTGAAGTGCGAGGTCCACTGGCCGAAGCCGAACGGGGCCGGGATCGCCGCCATGAAGACCTCGTCCTCGGTGAGGTCGCCGACCGCGACGGCGCACTGGTGGAAGTACCACCAGCGGTTCTGCGCGTGCATCACGCACTTCGGCAGGCCGGTGGTGCCGGAGGTCGAGTTGATCAGCCACAGCTCGTCGGGGCCGAGGCGGTCGGGGAACTCGGCGGGCGGCGGCGAGGCGGGGGAGCCGTCGATCAGGATCGGGGCGTCGACGCCGTGCTCGAAGCGGGGGACGACGAGGTGGTGGCGGAGGTCGGGAAGGGCGCCCTGGAGCATGGCGAAATGCTCGCCGGCGGGGGAGCCGCGGTGCTCGTCGACGGTCACCAAGGCGGCCGCGCGGCCCTTGGCGAGGATGTGGCGCGCCTCGCGCCCGCCCGCGCGCACTCCCACGCCGACCGCGACGACCCCCGCCTTCTCGCAGCCGAGGAAGGCGGCGTGGACGGCGCCGCCGTCGGGGACCATCACCCCGACCCGGTCGCCGCGACCGAGTCCCAGCTCACCGATCGCTCCCGCGATCCGGTTCGACGCGGCCTCGTACTCGGCCCAGGTCAGGGTGCCGAGCGGACCGGCGAAGGCGATCGCGTCGGGGCGCTCGCGGGCGTGGCGGGCGACGTGATCGGCGAGCGAGCGCTCGTCGTACCAGCCGAGAAGATGCCACTCGGGGACGTTCCGTTCCCGTTGCGCCGCGACGACACGTTCGCGGTCGGCGCCCGCGCGCAGGGGGTCGGTCCCCGGATCACCCTCCATCCGCAAAACCTATCAAGCGCTTGGTAGAGTTGGCAACGGGATGAGGGATGCGATCGAGTCGAAGGACGTGCGCCTAGCCGTGGAGACCGCGGCGCTCGGGCCGCTCGAGATCAGCGCCCGGGTCTTCACCCCGGCGGAGCCCGATCCGGCACTGCCGCTCCTCTTCTGCGTGCCGGGGATGAGCTACGGCAAGGAGTACTGGGACGTGCCGCTCGCCGGCTACAGCTTCGGCCACGCCGCCGCCGCGGCCGGCCACGTGGTGATCGCGGTCGACAACGTCGGCACGGGGGCGAGCTCCCGCCCGGAGGACTCCGACGCGGTGACCCTGGCCGCGATGGCGGCCGCGAATGCCGCGGTCGCCGCGGAGGCACTCGCCTGCCTCGCCACCGGCGACCTGGTCCCCGGGCTCGGGCCGATCGCGCCCGGGCGTCCGGTCGGCATCGGCCACTCGCTCGGCGGCTGCCTCGTCCTCCTCCAGCAGGCCGCCCACACCACCTTCGATGCGATGGCGGTCCTCGGCTTCTCCAACCAGCCGCTCGAGGGCATCTACGAGGACCACGAGCGCGAGGCCGAGCTGACCGACGCCGAGCGCTTCGCCTGGGCGACCGAGCACCTGCCGCCGAAGCTCTGGGGTGCGCCGTGGGAGGCGCTCGAGCCCTACTTCGAGCTGCCGCGGGAGAACTTCGCCGAGCTCTTCTACCCGCCGGGCACCGCCGCCGAGGTGATCGCCGCCGACTCGGCGGGGGCGACCTCGGTGCCGCGCCGGGCGGCGATCGAAACGACGATCCCGCGGGTGTCGGCAGCGGCGGCCGAGGCGGTCGACGTCCCGGTCCTGCTCGCCTACGGGGCCACCGACCTCTCGCCCGATCCGCTCGCCGAGGTCGCCACCTATCCCGCCGCCGCCGACATCACCCTGTTGCGCCTCGAGAACTCGGCCCACTGCCACAACCTCTCGCCCGATCGCGAGCTGCTCTGGCGCCGCCTGCTCGGCTGGGCACGGGAGGGGGCGGGGTGAGCGACGCGGCGGCGGTGATCGGGCTCGGGGACCTCGGGATCTCGATCGCGCGGCGGTTGCACGAGGTCGGGGTGGTCGTCACCGGGATCGACGGCGCGGAGGAGCGGCGGCGGATGTGGGCCGAGGAGAGCGGGCTGGACGCGCTCGCCGCGACCGCGGACCTGGGTCCCGCCGATGCCCCGCGCGCGTTCGTCTGCGTGCGGACGACCGAGCAGGCGGCGGCGGTGATCGACGACCTGAACCGGATCCTCGGCCCGGACTCGGTCCTCTACGTGGTGACGACGCTGGCCGTCGACTTCGCCCGTGGCCTCGGTGGGCGTGCCGCGGCGGGCGGGCCGCGCCTGGTCGAGCTGCCGGTCTCGGGCGGGCGCGGCGGCGCGGAACGGGGCGAGCTGGTCGTGATGACGGGCGGTCCCGCGGTGACCGCCGAGGACGCCCCCTTCCTCGAGCGCACGCTCGCCTCGCTCGTCCTGCCGATGCCGCGCTACGGCGACGCGACCCTCGCCAAGCTGCTGAACAACGCCCTCGCCGCCTACAACGCGCTCGCCTTCGGCAGCGCGGTCGAGCTCGCCGCCGCGGCCGGCCTCGACATCCCGGCCACCGCCGAGCTGCTGCGCCGCGGATCCGGGGGCAGCTGGATGGCCGACGCCTTCGCCGGGCTGGTCGACGACCTCCTGGCCAAGGACGCCGCCCTGCTCGCCGCCGAGGTCGGGCCGCTGCCGACGATCGGCCTCGGCGACCCCGATGCCCTCCCTCCGGCCCTCGCCCGCGCCCGCCGCCTCCTCGACGGCTGACGCGCCGGGCGCGGGGTCAGGGGGAGAGGGGGCGGTTGGTCCAGCCGCCCTCGTCGCGGGGGTACCAGCCGCCGGCCGCCTTGGTGCCGCCGTCGACGTGGATCGTCGTGCCGGTGACGAAGCTCGACAGCGGCGAGGCGAGGAAGAGGGCGGCGCCGGCGATGTCCTCGGCGGTGCCGTGGCGGGCGAGGGGGACCCAGGTCCTCCAGCGCCAGCGCTCCGACTCCTCCACCCACTCCGCGTAAGGGAGCTGCGGCGTCTCCACCACGTCGGGGGCGATGTCGTTGACGCGGATGCCGTACTCGCCGACCTCTAGCGCCAGGCTCCGCCCGAAGGCGACCACCGCCGCCTTGTAGGCCGAGTAGACCGCGTGCCCGGGGATCCCGCGGAAGGCCTCGACCGTGGTCAGGTTGACGATGCTGCCGCCACGCCCCCGCTCGATCATCCCCGGCAGCACCGCGCGGGTGAGGGCGAGGACGTGCTCCAGGTTGACCGCCCGCTGGGCTTCCCAGGCAGCCCCGTCCTCGTCGGCGAAGAGGGTCGGCGGGCGCAGGAAGTGGCCGACGTTGTTGACCAGGACGTCGGCCTCCTCCGAGGCCGCCGCGATCCGCGCGGCCGCATCCGCCTCGGTGACGTCGAGCTCCAGCGTCTGCAGATCCGCCCCGCCGACCCGGGCGCGCAGCGCGGCCAGCGCCTCTGCGTCGCTGTCGACCGCGAGCACCGCCGCGCCGTGGGCGAGGAACGCCTCGCATACGGCGCCGCCGATGCCGGCCGCGCCCCCGGTGACGATCGCGTCGCAGCCCTCCAGCAGCGGGCCGGGCTCCGACGTCACGACCGCCTCGTCACGACGCCGATCCCCGCCACGTCAATCGGCCGCGGACGGCCGTCGCTGCAGCTGGGTGATCCCGACCGCGGCGATCAGCACCGCGCCCTGGAACACCTGCGGCGTCCAGTTCGGCGTCCCGGCCAGGAGCAGTCCCACGCTGCCGGTGCCGATCATCAGCACCGCGACCACCGTCCCCCACGGGTTGAACCTGCCGTGGCGGAACTGGGAGGCGCCGACGAAGGCCGCCGAGAAGGCCGGGATCAGGTACTCGGGACCGACCGACGGGTCGGCCGAGCCGATCCGCGAGGCCAGCGCGATCCCGGCGAACGAGCCGAGCACCCCGGAGAAGAGCAGCGAGATCGTGCGGATGCGACCGACCCGCAGGCCGACCAGGCGGGAGACCTCGGGCCCGTAGCCGGAGGCGTAGACGCGCCGGCCGAAGACCGTCTGCTCGAGCACGAACCCGAGCACCAGCATCGCCACCAGCAGGTAGATGACCGGCAACTGCACGCCGGCGATGTCGGTGCTGGCGATCTTGGTGAAGTCCCCCGACACCTTGCCGGTGATGATTTCGTCGCTGGACACCCATAAGGTCGCCGCGGCGATGATCGAGCCGGTCGCCAAGGTGCCGATGAAGGAGTCGATGTTCATCCGCACGACGACGATCGCGTTGAGGGTGCCGATCGCCAGTCCGGCGACCAAGGTCAGCGCGACCGCCGCGCCGAGCGGCAGCCCCAGGGTGTTCAGCGCCCAGCCGGCGAAGACGCCGGAGAAGCCGATCGTCGAGCCGATCGAGAGGTCGAAGACGCCCGCCGCGAGCGGCATCACCACGGCGAGCGCGGCAAGCCCGGTGATCGCGTACTGGTTGACGACGGACTTCGCCGTCTGCGTGGTCGGGAAGAGGTGGGGCTTCCAGACGGTGAAGACCAGGATCAGCAGGATCCAGACGTAGACCGCGCCGATGTTCCGGTAGCTGAGGCTGCCAAGCCAGCTCGGCAGCGGTCGGCTGCGCTCCGGGGCCTGTGGCGACGGTGCGGCCGCGTGTGCGTCGGTCGACATGCTCTCGCTCTCTCCTTCCCAGGGGATTGACGGCACCCACTCGGCTGACTACTCTCCAGCCAAGCGCTTGCTTGGTTGGCAGCATACCCTACGGGCAACCACTTGAGGAGAGGATCCGTTTGAGCACCGATTCCGCGACGCCGAGCACCGATCCGGGGACGCCCGAGCCGCTGATCCAGATCGAACATCTCTCGAAGACCTTCCCCGGGCAGCGCGCCCTGAAGGACGTCAGCTTCGAGATCGGCAAAGCGGAGATCCACGCGCTGGTCGGGGAGAACGGCTCCGGCAAGTCGACCCTGATCAAGGTGCTCTCCGGCTTCCACGACCCCGACCCGGGCAGCGTCGTGCTGATCGACGGCGAGCCGCTGGAAGTGAACTCGGCCGAGGACGCGCGGCGCCGTGGCCTGCGCTTCGTCCACCAGGACCTCGGCCTGATCGGCGAGCTGACCACGATCGAGAACGTCGGCCTCGTCTCCGGCTTCGCCACCCAGGGCCCGGGCAAGATCGCCTGGTCGCGGCAGCGCCGGCTGACCCGCGAGCTGCTCGGCCGGATCAACGTCGAGATGGACGTCGACTGCCCGGTGTCGGAGCTGAAGGCGGTCGAGCGGAGCGCGCTCGCGATCGCCCGCGCCCTCGACGACACCCACGGGGCGATCTCCCTGCTCGTCCTCGACGAGCCCTCGGCGGCGCTGCCCCCGGCCGAGTGCGAGGCGCTCTTCGCCGTCTGCCGCGAAGTGCTCGCCAAAGGGGTGAGCATCCTCTACGTCTCCCACCGCCTCGACGAGATCCTCAATCTCGCCTCGCGGGTGACGGTGCTGCGCGACGGTGCCTACCAGGGGACCTTCGCCTCGAAAGGGATGAACCGGGCGCGGCTGGCCGAGCTGATCGTCGGCAGCGCGGTCGAGGAAACGGCGGCCCAGGCGCCCCGTCCGGCCCCCGACGCGGAGCCGGTGCTCTCGGTGCGTGGCCTGCGCAGCGACCCGCTGGCGGGGGTCGACATCGACGTCTATCCCGGCGAGGTGCTCGGCATCGCCGGGCTCTCCGGCTCCGGCCGCGAGGCGCTGGCGGCGGCGGTCTGCGGCGGCATCCCCGCCGACATGGAGCTGACCGTCGCGGGCCAGGTGTGGTCGGGGCAGATGAACCCGGTCGAGGCGGAGCGGCTCGGCCTCGCGCTGGTCCTTCCCAACCGCCACCCGGACGCGGCGATCGACGAGTTCACGATCGGCGAGAACATGACGCTCGGTCGGCTGCCCGAGTTCCGGCGTGGGATGCGGGTCAGCAAGCGGCGCGAGCGCGAGGCGGTGATGGAGTGGATCGGCCGGCTCGACGTGCGCCCGACCGATCCGACCCGCCTCTACGGCCTGCTCAGCGGCGGCAACCAGCAGAAGGTGCTGCTCGCCAAGTGGTTCGGGATCGACCCCCGCGTCGTCTTCATGGACGACCCGACCAGCGGCGTCGACATCGGCGCCCGCCACGCGATCTACGACGTCGTCCGCGAGTTCGCCGAGACCGGCTGCGGCTTCGTCGTCTGCTCCTCCGACATGGAGGACTTCGTCGGCGTCTGCGACCGGGTCGTGGTGCTGGTCGAGGGCCGGGTCGCCGAGGAGCTCTACGGCGAGTCGGTCACCGAGCGCGAACTGCTGCGGGCGATCTCGGGCACCGGCGAGCGCTCCGCGGCGCCCGCCTGAGCGCCCCTCTCGGCTCAGGCCAATTCGACCAAGCATCTGCTTGACAGAGGCGCGAGCCTGCGCTTAGGCTTGTCCCAAGCAAGCGCTTGGTAAACGCGCGTGCGCACAACTGGTAAAGCTGTGAGAGGAGAGAGCATGAGGTTGCACATTGCTTCCGCACGCGTGTTGGCTGCGGCTGTCCTGTGCCTGGTTGCGCTGGCCCTGGTGATCGCCGGATGTGGCGGCGGGTCGAGCAGCTCCAGCAGCAGTGGCGGCAGCACCGAATCGAGTGAAGGTTCCGGCGCGAGCGAAAACACCGGCGGGGAAACGGAAGAAGGCGAAGAATCGTCGAGCTCGGAAACGGCCTTCCCGAAAGCCGCCAAAGCGAATGAAGAATTCGAAGAACGGCCGACCACGGTCGGGATCGAGACGCCGGTAGGGAAACCGATCCCGGAAGGCAAAACGATCGACTTCATCCAGTGCGGCGTCCCCGCCTGCAAGACCGAGGGTGAACTCTTCGAAGCTGCCGCGGGTGAACTCGGCTGGACGATCAAATCGATCAACGCCGGGACCACGCCGGAGGAAATCAAGGCGGCCTACGGCCAGGCGATCAAGGATGAACCGGATGCCGTGCTCGGCTCCGGCTACCCGCGCGTCCTGTTCGAACCGGAGATCGCGCAGCTGAAGGCGAAGAACATCCCGGTGATCGAGTTCTTCGTCGAGGAAGAAGCCGGCAACGGCATCACCGCGGTGATCGGCGGCATCGGCACGACCGAATTCCAGGGCAAGATGATGGCCGACTACATCCTCGCCCACAGCACCGACGAATCGATGGAAATCGGCTCGGTCAACGCCAAGGGATTCGAAACCGTCACCGCGACGATCGAAAACGTCGCCAAAACGGTCGAAGCCGAATGCCCTGACTGCTCGATCAAGACGCTGGAAGCGCCGCTGACCTCGATCGGCAAAGACCTGCCGCAGCGGATCGCCTCCTTCCTCACCGCGAATCCGGGGATCGAATGGACCACCGTCGGCTACAACGACATGGTCACCGGTCTGCCCACCGCGCTGAAGGGCGCCGGGGTGGAAGACGCCAACCTGACCACGGTCAACATCAACACCTCGATCGCCCCCTACCTGGCGAACGACGAATACCTCCAGGCCACCGTGGGGACCAGCTTCCCCGAGGTGTACTGGCGCGGGATCGACCTCCTGGCGCGGCTCTTCGCCGGGGTCGACTACGCGGAAGACGAAGACGATTCGACGCTCCCCTACTGGACGATCACCAAGGACTCTCTGCCGACCACGGAAGAAGAATTCGCGGTCGTCGAAGACTACGAAGCGCAGTTCAAGAAACTCTGGGGCGTCGAATAGGCGACCAGGGTCACCGAAGTCCCGCGAAAGCTCCGGCCCTTGCGCCGGAGCTTTCGCGTCTCTACCAAGTGCAGACCGGAGGATCGTGATGACGCTGGCCGGACTCGACCACGCGGGGGCGTTGTACATCGGCGGCGATTGGGTGCCGCCACCGGGGGAGGAGACCGAAGACGTCGTCAACCCGGCCACCGAGGAGGTCGTCGCCTCCTTGCCGGTCGGTGATCTGGCCCAGTGCGAGGCCGCTCTGGCGGCCGCCCGGAAGGCCTTCGAGGAGGGGCCGTGGCCGCGGATGTCCGGGGCCGAGCGCTCCGCGACGCTGTTGCGGATGCTCGAGGTCCTGAGCGGCCGGCGGGACGAGCTGATCGAGCTGGTGATGACCGAGACGGGTGCGCCGCGCGGCCTGGCCGCCGGCCTTCATGTCGACACGACCCTCGCCCACTTCGAGTTCTTCGCCCGCGCCGCCGCCTGGCCCGGCGTCGAGCCGCTTCCCCCGGACCTGACCGACCGCCCCGGTGGCGGCCGGCTGCTGGGGAGCCAGGTGCAGGTGTACGAGCCCTACGGCGTCGTGGTGGCGATCAGCCCCTTCAACTTCCCGTTCCTGATCAACGTGGCGAAGATCGCCCCGGCGATGGCGATGGGCAACACGGTCGTCCTGAAGCCATCGCCGTTCACGCCGCTGGAGGCGTTCGTGCTGGCCGAGGCGGCCGAGCAGGCCGGGGTCCCGGCGGGGGTCCTCAACGTCGTCACCGGCGGCACCGAGGTCGGCCAGGCGCTCACCTCCGACGCGCGGGTCGACCTGATCACCTTCACCGGCTCCGACGCGGTCGGGGCCGCCGTCGCCCGCCAGGGAGCCGAGACGCTGAAGAAGGTCGTGCTCGAGCTGGGGGGCAAGTCGGCGCTGATCGTGCGCGAGGACGCCGACCTGGAGGCGGCCGCCCAGTTCGCGGTCGGCCAGTACACCCTGCAGGCGGGCCAGGGCTGCAGCCTCTGCACCCGCCACCTGGTCCACAACGCCGTCCGGCCGCGGTTCCTCGAGCTGATGGCGCAGTACTCGCAGGCGCTGCGGATCGGCGACCCGGCGGCCGAGGCGACCACCATGGGTCCGCTGATCCGCGAGTCGCAGCGCCAGCGGGTCGAACGCTACGTGGACGAGGCCCGTGACGACGGCGGTGAAGTGGTCACCGGTGGCCGCCGGCCGGCCGGCCTCGAACGTGGGTTCTTCTACGAGCCGACGATCGTCACCGCGGTCGACAACTCGGCGAAGGTGGCCCAGGAGGAGATCTTCGGGCCGGTCGCGGTGGTGGCCGGGTTCGACTCCGACGAGGAGGCTGTGGCGATCGCCAACGACTCCCCGTTCGGCCTCTCGGGAGCCGTCTTCTCGAAGGATTCCGGGACCGCCTTCGAGCTCGCCCTGCATCTGCGGACCGGCCAGGTGCTCCTGAACGGCGGCAGCGGTCGGATGAACTCGTGGGCGCCGTTCGGCGGCTACAAGCGCTCCGGCATCGGCCGCGAGTACGGCGTCGCCGGGGTGCGCGAGTTCTGCCAGACGAAGGCCATCCACTTCAACGCGGGTTGACACCAGGGACAACAGGAGAGGGAAGGGACGCATGAGCAAACTGGAGGGCAAGGTGGCGTTCATCACCGGGGCGGCGCGCGGGCAGGGGCGGTCCCATGCCCGGCGGCTGGCCGCGGACGGGGCCGACATCGTCGCGGTGGACATCTGCGCCGACGTCGCGACGGTGCCCTACCCGTTGGGCACGGCGGAGGAACTGGCGGAGACGAAGGCCCTGGTCGAGAAGGTCGGTCGCCGCTGCGTCACCGCGACCGCCGACATCCGCAGCCTCGAGCAGCTCGGCGCCGCCGTCGACCTGGCCAAGGAGACCTTCGGGAAGATCGACATCCTCGTCTCCAACGCCGGCATCTGGTCCCAGTCGACCGAGTCGTGGACGCTCGACGAGGAGACCTGGCAGGCGATGATCGACATCAACCTGAGCGGCCAGTGGAAGACGGCGAAGGCCGTGGTGCCGACGATGATCGAGGGCGGGACCGGCGGGGCGATCACGATCACCAGCTCCTCGATCGGCCTCAAAGCAACCACCGGGAACGTCCACTACACGACGGCCAAGCATGGGGTGATCGGCCTGGTCCGCACCCTCGCCCACGAGCTCGCCCCGCACGACATCCGGGTCAACGCGCTCTGCCCGACCACCGTCAACTCGCCGATGATCACCAACGACGCCCTCTACACGCTCTTCCGCCCGGACCTCGACTCGCCGGGGCTTCCCGACGTCGAACCGGGGCTGCGTGATCTGAACCTGCTCGACGTCAGCATGATGGAGCCGGGCGAGGTCAGCGCGGCGATCAGCTGGCTGGTCTCCGACGACGCCCGCTACGTGACCGGCATCGCGCTGCCGATCGACGCCGGCTCGACCGCCAAGTAGCGATGGACCTCGGGCTGACGGGGCGCTTGGCGGTGGTCACCGGGGCGACCAAGGGGATCGGGCACGCGGTCGCGGGCACCCTCCTCGACGAAGGGGCGGCGGTGTTCGTCCACGGCAGCCGCGAGGCGACGGTCGAGGAGGCCGTCGGGCGGCTGTCGAGCCGGGGCGAGGTCCACGGCGTGGCCGCTGACCTGACCGACCCGGCGGCGCCGGCGGCGATCGCCGAGCGGGTCGCGCAGGTGGGGCGGCCGGACGTGCTGGTGAACAACGCGGCGCTGTACGAGGTCAAGTCCTACCTCGACCTCGATCGACAGGACTGGCTGAAGAGCCTGCAGATCAACCTGCTGGCGGGAGCCGGACTGGCCCAGCTGTTCCTCCCGGCGATGCTGGAGCGCGACTGGGGCCGCGTCGTCTTCATCTCCTCCGACTACGGCGTCCAGGTCAACCCGGACCTGATGCCCTACTCGGTGGCGAAGGCGGCGATGATCGCGCTCGGTCGGGGTCTCGCGGTGATGACCCGCGGCACCGGGGTCACCGTGAACACGACGATCGCCGGGCCCACCTGGACCGAGGGCTCGGCCGGGTTCCTCGATCAGGCCAACACCGAGGGGCGGCCGGTCGAGGAGGTCAAAGCCGAGTTCTTCGAGCCGGGAGGCTTCCTGGCCGACACCTTGACCGGGCGGTTCGCCGACGTCGACGAGGTGGCCGCGGTGGTGGCGTTCCTCTGCTCGGAGCGGGCCTCGGTGGTGACCGGTGCCGCGCAACGGGCCGACGGCGGGACGATCAAAGCGGCGCACTGATGTCGTTCGACCCCGACATCGAGCCGCGGCTCTCCCGGCTGGTCGCGGCCTACGCGGCGGCGGTCGACGCCCGCGACCTCGAGGCACTGCGCCGGCTCTTCCTCTCCGAGGCGACCCTGACCGTGCGGCGCGGAGGTGGGGAGCCGCGGGTGTTCCGCGGCCACGCCGGGCTGGCCGGGGTGATCGAGGCGCTGGCGCCCTTCGAGCTGACGCTGCACGAGGTGTCGGCCCCGGTCTTCGAGCCGGCGCCGGGCGGGGAGGAGGCGACCGGCGCGTGCGTCTGCGTCGCGCACCACGTGCGGCGAGGGGAGAGCAGCGAGGCCGACGACCTGGTCCTCCACGGCCGCTACTCGGACCGCTTCCGGCGCGACGCGGACGACACCTGGCGCTTCGCTGCCCGCGAGCTGCGCGTGCTCTGGACCGAGAAGCGGTCCGTCCGGATCGGGGACTAGGCCGGCGCCCGCCGGCAAGGACGCGGCGGGCAGGGCCGGCACCCGGCGGCAAGGGACGCATCTCGGACGGCCGCCACGGCCCCGAGCCCCGCCGCGGATCGATGGCTAGCTGGTGGCGGTGCGGAAGGCGGCGCCGAGGCCGGCGATGAAGTCGGGGGCGGCGTCGGCGTCCGGGCAGAGGTGGGACAGCGGGGCGTAGAAGTCGGTGGCGCCGAGCTCGCGGACCTCGCCGAGGCGCTCCATGCTGCGCTCGACGCCACCGTCCCCCTCCTTCGGCGGCGGCACGCCGATGCGGACGCGGACCTCGCCGGGATCGCGGCCGGCTTCGACCAGCGCCGCGTCCAAGGTCTCGATCCCGGCGGCGATCTCGCGCCGACGGGCGGTCGGGCTGGGGATCCAGCCGTTGCAGCGCCGCACCAGGCGGGCGAGGTTGCGTTTGTGCAGCTCGCCGCCGATCCAGAACGGCACGCCGCCCTCCTGCACCGGGCGCGGCTCGCAGTAGACGTCCTCGAAGCGCAGGCGCGGCGAGTCGAAGTCGGTCGGGCCGCCGGCCCAGAGCGCCGCGCAGGCGTCGAGTGCGTCGTCGAGCAGCCGCCCCCGCTCGGCAAAGTCGAGCCCGCCGGCCTCGTACTCCTTCGCCAGCCAGCCGGTCCCGACGCCGAGGTCGAGGCGCCCGCCGGAGATCACGTCGAGGGTCGCCGCCGCCTTCGCCAGCAGCGCCGGCGGGCGCAGCGGGGCGATCAGGACGCCGGTCATCAGCCGCACCCGCCCGGTCCGCCCGGCGATCGCCGCGAGGCAGGTCATGGGCTCGAGCCAGGGCGCGTCGGGCTCGGTCGCGAAGGGCCCGTAGGGGTAGCCGGAGAGATCGCCGCCGAGCACCACGTGGTCGACCAGCACGACCGTGTCGATGCCCGCCTCGTCGGCGGCGACGGCGAGGTCGACCAGCCGCGACCAGTCGCCGCCCAGGTAGGAGCCGTAGTTGTCGAGGCCGACGTGGAGGCGGGGCGACAACGCGGCGCGGCTCGCGGCGGCGGCGCTCACGGAGCCGGGACCGGTGCCTCGTCGGCCAGCCGGTGGACCGACCCGGCCCTCAGCTTCACCGCTTCCTCGGGCACCCAGCTCGGCGCCGTGGCGACGAAGAGCTCGCGGCCGGAGGGCCCGCCGAGCGCCACCGCGTAAGGGCTCGGGAACGGCAGCCGCCGGTCGACCTCGCCGTCCGCGGTGATCCGGACAAGCTCGTCGCCGAACGGGAAGGCGATCCAGACGCCGCCCTCGGCATCGATCGCGATCCCGTCGGGGAAACCGCCGTCGAACTCGGCCAGCGTGCGCCGCTCCGACAGCGAGCCGTCCTCGCCGACCGTGAACGCGGTCAGCTTGCCGGGCACCGAGCGCGTCTCGGCGACCACCAGGGTCGCGCCGTCCGGGGTGATCGCGATCCCGTTCGGGAACCAAAGGTCTTCGGCGACGACCCGTACCTCGCCAGTCGGCTCGACCAGGAGGAGAACGGTCGGCCTGGGGGGGTCGGGCGGGGCGGAATCGTCGCCGAAGTTGCCGACGTAGGCGCGGCCGAGGCGGTCGACGTGCATGTCGTTCGTGTGCCAGGGCGCCAGGGTCGAGAGGTCGGCGTGCTCGCGGGGCCCGTCGTCGTCGAGCCGCAGCAGCCGCCGGTCATGCATCGAGACCACCAGGGGAGTGCCGTCGGGGAGGAAGCCGATGCCGGACGGGCACTCGGGGACCTCGGCGACCACTTCCGGGGCCGCGCCGGGGACGAGCCGCTGCACGGTGTGCGCGTGCATGTCCGAGAACCAGAGCGCGCCGTCGTGCCACCGCACCCCCTCAGGGAAGGTCAGGCCCTCGACAAGCGTCTCCGAACTGGTCGTCTCCATCTCCCTCTCCACCGGTTGACCTCGGTCGGGGCGTAGGATATAAACCAAGCGAGCGCTTGGTCAAGTACAGCGCACCGCCTGGTCAAGTGACGGACACCCTCGACACCCTCAAACCCGCCTCCGAGGCCGCCGGACTGGAGCTCGGATCCCGTCGCGTCGCCTATACCGATCGCGACGCGATCCTCTACGCGCTCGCCGTCGGCGCGGCCGCCGAGGACCTCGACCTGGTCTTCGAGCGCGACCTCCGCGTGCTCCCCACCTGCGGCCTCGGGCTCGGTCTCTGGGCCTGCGACGAGCTCGGCGACCGTGGGTTCTTCTCCTCGACCAACTCCCTGCACGCGGGCCAGCGGCTCGAGGTGCTCGGGCCGCTGCCGAAGAGCGGTGAGCTGGAGCTGACCGCGCGCGTCGCCGACGTCTGGGACAAGGGATCCGCCGCCCTCTTCGACATCGAGGTGTCCTGTGAGTGCTTCCGCGCCGTCTACTCGATCTTCGCCCCCGGCCAGGGTGGCTGGGGCGGCGAGCGCGGGCCGAGCGCGCGTCGCGACCCGGAGTCCGCGCCCACCCGGCGGGCCCGCCTGCGGACGAGCCGCGAGAGCGCCGTTCTCTACCGCCTGCTCGGCGACCGTCACCTGATCCATGTCGATCCCGCGGCGGCGCAGGCGATCGGCCAACCGCGGCCGATCCTGCACGGGCTCTGCACGCTCGGCTTCGCCGCCCGCGCGCTCCCCGGCCTGCTTGGCCGTCGCCCCGACGAACTGCGCGCCCTCGAGGCCCGCTTCGCCGCCGCCGTCCTGCCCGGCGACCCGCTCGAGCTGCGCGCCTGGGAGCCGCTCGACGACGGCAGCGTCCCCTTTTCCGTGGCGACCCCCGAGGCCGTGGCCCTGAGCGGCGGCCTGATGCGGTTCGGATAGGCGCCGACGCCACCCACGTCAACGAAGGAGATCCGAGTGTCCGATGAAGCCGTAGTCGCAGCCATCGCCCGCACGCCGATCGGGCGGGCCGGCAAGGGGTCGCTGGTGTCGATGCGCGGGGACGACCTCGCCACGATCGCGGTCGAGGCGGCGCTCGCCCAGGTGCCCGAGGTGAAGCCCGACGAGGTCGAGGACCTGATGCTGGGCTGCGGCCAGCCGGCCGCCGAGCAGGGTTTCAACATGGCCCGCGTCGTCGCCGTGATGGCGGGGCTCGCCGAGGTCCCCGGGGTCACCGTCAACCGCTACTGCTCCTCCTCGCTGCAGACGGTCCGCATGGCGACCCACGCGATCCGCGCCGGCGAGGGCGAGTGCTTCATCGCCGCCGGCGCCGAGTCGTGCAGCCACTTCGACAAAGGCAACGCCGACCGCGTGCCGGACACCAAGAACCCGCGCTTCGCGGAGGCGATGGAGCGGACCGCGAAGCAGGCCCAGACGGGCGCGCCGGCGTGGGCTCCGGCCGCCGGCCTTCCCGACGTCTACATCGGGATGGGCTACACGGCCGAGAACGTCGCCGACCTCGAGGGCATCACCCGCGAGGAGATGGACGCCTTCGCCGCCCGCTCCCAGCAGCTCGCGGTGGCGCGCCAGGAGGAGGGCTTCTTCGATGCCGAGATCACCCCGGTGACGCTCGCCGACGGCACCGTGGTCGACCGCGACGACGGCCCGCGCCCGGGCACCACGGCGGAGAAGCTGGCGGGCCTGAAGCCGGTCTTCCGCGAGGACGGCCGGGTCACCGCCGGCAACGCCTGCCCGCTGAACGACGGTGGCGCCGCGGTCGTCGTCACCAGCGCGAGCTTCGCCGCCGAGCGGGGGATCGAGCCGCTCGCCCGCATCGTCGCCACCGGCGTCGGCGCGGTCGATCCGGAGATCATGGGCCTCGGCCCGGTGGGCGCCTCCGAAGCGGCCCTGCGCCGCGCCGGGATGACGATCGACGACGTCGACCTGGTCGAGATCAACGAGGCCTTCGCCGCCCAGGTGATCCCCAGCGCCCGCCACCTCGGCGTCGACCTCGACAAGCTGAACGTGAACGGTGGCGCGATCGCCCTCGGCCACCCCTTCGGGATGACCGGCGCCCGCATCCTCACCACCCTCCTCAACGGCCTCCGCTCGCGCGACGCGACGATCGGCCTGGAGACGATGTGCGTCGGCGGCGGCCAGGGCATGGCCCTGATCGTCGAACGCCTGAGCTGACCGGCGACCGGCTGAGACCCGCCTCGAGATCCGGTCGCCCCGCCACCGCGGTCGACCTTTGGCCCGCCCCTCGCATGGCGGTCGACCCTAGGCCCGCGTACCGGGCCTAAGGACGACCACGGGTCTGGCGCCCGGGCCTAAGGACGACCGCGGGTCTGGCGCCCGGGCCTAAGGACGACCGCGGGCGGGGGTGGTCGCGCTCAGCCGGCGGCGGCGCGGGCGCGGAGCTCGGTCTTCAGGACCTTGCCGGCGGCGTTGTGGGGGAGGTCATCGACGATCTCCACGGCGCGGGGGACCTTGAAGTTGGCGAGGCGCTCGCGGCAGGCGGCGATCACGGCTTCCGGCTCCAGGGTGTGGCCGGGCTTGCCGACGATGTAGGCGCGGCCGACTTCGCCGAGGCGCTCGTCGGGGGCGCCGACGACGGCGCACTCGACCACGCCGTCGAGGCCGAGGATCGCGTTCTCCACCTCGGCCGGATAGACGTTGAAGCCGCCGACCGTGAGCATGTCCTTGAGCCGGTCGGTGATCGTCAGGTAGCCGCGCTCGTCCTGGTGGCCGATGTCGCCGGTGTGGAACCAGCCATCGGGCTCGATCGCCTTCCGGGTCGCCTCCGGGTCGTCGAGGTAGCCGAGCATCAGGTTGGGGCCGCGCAGCTGGATCTCGCCCGACTCGCCGGCGGGGAGGACGGCGCCGTCGTCGCCGACGATCCGCACCTCGAACTCGGCGGTCGGGGCGCCCGAGGTGTGGGCGATCGTCGCCGGGTCGTCGCCCGAGCGGCACATCGTCACCACGACCGCCTCGGAGAGGCCGTACGCGGTGATCACCAGCTCGAAGTCGAGCTCCGACCGCATCCGCTCGACCAGGGTCACCGGCACGACCGCCGAGCCGGTCACCGCCAGGCGGAGGGAGGAGAGGTCGCGGTCCTCCCGTCCCGGGTAGGCGAGCAGGGTCTGGAAGATCGTCGGCGGGCCGGGCACGATCGTCACCTTGTCGCGCTCGATCGTGTCGACCACGGCGTCGAGGTCGAAGGTGATCACCGGCAGCATCGTCGCCCCGCGCAGCAGGCAGACGACCCAGCCCGCCTTGTAGCCGAAGGTGTGGAAGAAGGGGGCGATGATCATGTAGACGTCGGCCTCGCTCACCTCGGCGCAGTCGGCCCAGGCCTCGGCGACGGCGAGCGTCTGGCGCTGCGCCGACATCGCCCCCTTCGGCCGGCCGGTGGTGCCGGAGGTGAAGAGGATGTCGGAGATGTCCTCGGGGCCGACCGCCTCGCGGCGCGCGGCGGCGGTCGCCTCATCGACCTCGGCGGCGCGGGCCCGCAGCTCCTCCCAAGTCGCGACACCCTGCTCGGCGGGCTCCTCGCCGCCCTCGATCGGGACCCGCACGACCAGCTCCAGCGCCGGCAGGCCGGCGACCGGGGTGCCCTCGCCGCTCGCGCTCGGGGCCGCGCGCAGGGTCTCCAGGTAGTCGTTGCCGAGGAAGCGGTCGGGGAGGAAGAGGACGCGGGTCGCGGTCCGCTCGAGGATGTCGAAGGCTTCCTGCCCGGTGAAGCGGGTGTTGAGCGTGACCAGCACCGCGCCCGCCGAGTGGAGGGCGAGGGCGGCGACGATCCAGTGGTACGTGTTCGGCGACCAGACGCAGACGCGGTCGCCGCGCTCGACCCCGGCGGCGATCAGGGCGCGCTGCAGGCGGTCGACCTCCTCGCCCAGCTCGGCGTAGGTGAGCCGGGTGTCGCCGTCGATCACCGCGGTGCGCCCGGCATGGCGCTCGACCGCGTCGGCGAGCACTGCGGGCAGGGTCTGCTGGTCGCTCAACTGTCCTCCTCTTTCCCAAGCAATTGATTGGTCAGCATAGCCGACACGGGCCCGCGCGTCAGCGGTCCGCTTCGGCCACCAGCGGGGCCATCGCCGCGTCCAGCTCCTCGACCTCCCAGCGCCCCTCCTTGGTCACCGTGGACCCGTAGTGCCAGGGGAGGAAGCGGCGGATCTCACCGCCTTTGGCGTAGAAGACCTGGCCCGCGACGGCGCAGTCGGCGCGCAGGAGCCAGGCGACCAGCGGCGAGACGTTGCCGGGATGGTAGAGGTCGAAGGCCTCCGGGTCGGCGGGCGCGGCGAAGAGGTCGGCGAAGGCGGGGACGTCGGCGGTCATCCGCGTGCGGGCGACCGGGACGACGCCGTTCACGCGCACCCCGTAGCGGCCGATCTCCTCCGCCAGGATCAGGCTCAGCGAGGCGATCGCCGCCTTCGCCGCGCCGTAGTTGGTCTGGCCGACCTGGCCGATCAGTCCCGAGGTGGAGGGGACGTTGACCATCGAGGCGTTCACCATCTCGCCCGCCTTGGAGAGCCCGCGCCAGTGGCGGGCGAAGACGTTGGCGGGGCAGAAGGTGCCGCGCAGCTGGCCGCGGATCACCGCGTCCCAGTCGTCCTCGTCGAGGTTGACGAACATCCGGTCGCGAAGGACGCCGGCGTTGTTGACCAGGCCGTCGACACGGCCGAAGGCCTCGAGCGCGCCGGCGAGGAGCGCCTCGGCGCCCGCCATCGTCGTCACGTCGCCGGTGTCGAAGACGGCCCGCCCGCCCGCCGCCTCGATCTCGGTGACCACCGCGGCGGCGACGCCCGGGTCGGCCCCGGTCCCGTCGGCCTCGCAGCCGTTGTCGTTCACCACCACCGCGGCGCCCTCGGCGGCGGCCAGCAGGGCGTGCTCGCGTCCGAGCCCGCGCCCGGCTCCCGTAACGACCACCACGCGGTCGGCAAGCGTCTCCATCCCGTCCTCCTCGTAGTTGAGCAAGCGCTTGGTAGTTTAATGGCCGCGGGACCGACGGCCGCGGGCTCAGGCGAAAGGGCCGGGGCCGACGGCGGCCTCGACCACCGCGCCGGTGGCGACCAGCCGCTCCTCGCTCCCGGCCGGGCCGACCAGTTGCAGGCTCGCGGGCAGCGGGCCGCCGGTCGGGACCGGCAGTGCCAGCGCCGGCAGGCCGGTGAGGTTGACCTCCATCGTCCGGCAGATCGAGTCGATCGAGCGGAAGTCGGGGAGCGGCGGGGCGAAGCCGGCGAGCGTCGGCCAGGCGAGCGCCTCGACCCGCTCCAGGGCGGCGGTGAACTCCGCTCCCCAGCGGCGCTGGAAGACCCGCGCCTCGGCGTCGTGCTCGCCCAGCTCGCGGCCCATCAGGATCGCCGCCGTGGAGCGCTCGCCGACCAGCTCCGGTTCGCGGGCGATCATCGCCCCGTGGTTGCGGAAGCCCTCGCCGAGGCCGATCCGCAGTGCCGCCTCGAGGGCGCTCCCCCAGCTCGGCAGCTCGACCTCGACCACCTCGAATTCGGCCTCGGCCAGCGCCCGATCGACGGCCGCGTCGATCGTCGGGTCGACGTCGGGGGCGCGGAAGCGACCGATCGCCCGCATCGGCCCGCCGGGAGCGAAGCCAGGCTCCAGCAGCTGCATGCCGCGGACCGTGCGGGCGATGTCGGCACCGAGCGGCCCGACCGTGTCGAGGCTCTGGCTCAACGGCACCACCCCCTCGGTGGGGATGCGTCCCCGCGTCGTCTTCAGCCCGACGACGCCGCAGCAGGCCGCCGGGATCCGCACCGAGCCGCCGGTGTCGGTGCCGAAGGCGACCTCGGCCTCGCCCGCGGCGACCGCCGAGCCGGAGCCGCTGGAGGAACCGCCCGGGACACGGTCCCGGTCGAGCGGGTTGAGCGGCGTCCCGAACCAGGGGTTGACCCCGGTGGCGCCGGCCGCCAGCTCGTCGAGGTTGGTGCGGCCGATCACCCGGGCCTCGCCGCCTTCGATCGCGGCGCGCAGGCCGGCCAGGCAGGGGGCGTCGGCGGCGGCCGGGGAAGCACCGCGCCCGATCGCCCGGCAGCCGGCCGTGGTCACGAACCCGGCCATGTCGATGATGTCCTTGACCGCGACCGCGGTCCCGCCGGTGCCGACCTGCGTGAGGTCGGTGAAGGTGCTCACCCGGTCGCCGCCTCGCTCTCGCGCAGGGCGGGGAGGAGCGGCGCCAGCCCGGCCGCGGCGGGCAAGGGGACGGTGAAGTAGGAGAAGCCGAGGCGCTCGCGCAGGCGGCGCAGCTTGGCGCCCAGCGCGGCGGCGGTGCCGACGAGGACGAACGGCGACTCGGCCAGATCCGCGGCGCTGACCCCGAGCCCTTCGGCGACCGCGGCGGTGCGCCTCGCCGCCGCGTCCTCGCTTTCGGTGACTTCGCAGGCGAGCACGTTGACGTGCAGCTCGATCTCCTCGAAGCGCTCGCCGGCGGCGGCGCGGACGACCGCCACCGCCGCCTCGGCGCGCTCGGCCGCGGTCGCCCCGGAGGCGAGCGAGGCGCTCAGGTCGGCGCCGGAGAGCGGGACGTTGACGCCGACGATGTCGGCCTCCCGGGCGGCCAGCCGCAGGACCCGCGGCCCGCCGCCGCCGATCATCAGCCGCGGACGAGGCCCGCGCACGGCAGGCACCACGCCCTCCAGCCGGTAGTGCTCGCCCGCGAAGTCGAACGGCTCGCCATCGCAGTAGAGCTTGACGATCCGGATCGCCTCCTCGAGCCGGTCGATCCGCGCCCCCGGTCGCTCCAGCGGGATCCCCAGCTGGCGATAGTCGCGGGCGTCCCAGCCCGCCCCGAGCCCGAGCTCGAAGCGCCCGCCGGAGATCGCCTGCACGGTCATCGCCTCCTGGGCGAGGAGGACCGGGGAGCGGTAGTCGTTGCCGGCGACGGTGAGGCCGAGGGCGATCCGCTCGCTCCAGGCCGCGGCGGCGGCGAGGGCGGGCAGCGGCCCCATCATCGAGAGGTGATCGCCGAGGCAGACCGAGTCGAAGCCCATCGCCTCGAGCCCGGTCACGGTCGCCCGCCAGGCGGGGGCGGTGTCGGCGAGCAGGCCCGCGGGCCCGACCCCGAAGCGAAACGGTCGTGCGGCACCTTTCGGGTCTCCTGGCGAAACCCGCGGCGCCTGCGGACTCACGCCTCGCCTCGCAGCCCCCGCGTCGTCGCCTCGTCGATCGCCAACGTGCCGTCCTCGGGCGCGCCGACGAAGGCGACGCCGTAGTCGCGGCGCGCCCCCTCGACGCTGACGTAGCCCTCCAGCACGTCGGCGAGGACCCGCTCCGGATCGCGCTCGCGCGGGTCCCCGTAACCGCCCCCGCCGCCGTGCTCGCCGCGCACCCGTTCGCCCGGCAGCAGTTCGATCTGGGTGACGTTGGCGGTCCGCTCGGCGGCCCCCTCGCGGTCGATCCGGTAGGCCGCCCCGGTGCTCCCGGAGAGGCCCCCGCGGGCCCCCCGGGCGGGCGTCGTGTGGCCGTCGATCTGGTAGGCGGCGAGCATCGGCGCGGCGGTCGGCCCGTACTCGACCACCGAGGCGGGCGCGCCGCGGAAGCGCCCGGCACCGCCCGAGTCGGGCAACACGCGGATCTCCGTGTAGCGCATCGGGAACTTGTGCTCGTCGACCTCGACGCTGTCGCGGTAGATCAGCCCACCGCCACCGGGCGCCCCGTAGGTGAGCCAGCCGTCGACCCGAGGCGTCCCCGGCCCGCCGTTGGAGCCGACGATCAGCTGGTTGATGTAGGGGTCGCCGCTCGCGTCCTCGCCCGCGATCACGGCGTAGCCGGCGGAGAGCGAGGCGGCGCCCTCGGCCAGGCCCTGGCCGTCGCCGACCCCGGCGAAGGCGTGCTGGATCACGTTGGTGAGGCGGTCGGCGATGTTGGTGGTCGCCACCGAGCAGCAGTCGGGGTGGCGGGCGATCCCGACCACGGCGCCTTCGCGCAGCAGCACCCGCAGCCGGCGGAAGCTGCCGCTGTTGATCGGCACCCCGGCTTCGAGCACGTTGAGGATCCCGGCGACCGCGTTGTTGGTCGAGCAGGCCATCGACTCGTTGATCCCGACCGGCAGCGCGTCGACGTTGTCGCGCAGGTCGATCTCGATCACCCCGGCCTCGGGGTCGACGACGATCTTCGCCCGCACCGGGACCGGCTCGGCCAGCGGGCCGATCGGGTCGTGGACGGTCTCGCCTTCGAGCTCGACCGCGGGCAGGGCGGAGATCGCGTGGGCCATGCGCCGCTCCGAGTAGTCGAGCCACTCGGCGACGAACGCACGGATCGTGTCGATGCCGTAGCGCTCGACCACCTCCTGCAGACGCCGCTCGCCGATCCGCGCCGCCCCCAGCATCGCCAGGTAGTCGCCGTACCACTGGTCGGGCACCCGGATCCGCCGCCGGCAGATCCGGATCACGTCCTCGATGTCGCGGTAATCGCGCTGGATCTGGGTCGCCGAGAAGATCAGCGCCCCCTCCTCGTAGACGTCGCGGGCGAACGGGTGGTAGCTGGAGGGGATCGAGTTGCCGATGTCGGCCTGGTGCGCCTTCACCGAGGTCGAGAAGAGGTGCTCGCCTTCGTGGAAGACCGGGACCACGATGGTGTGGTCGCCGGCGTGGGTGTTGGCCTCGTAGGGGTCGTTGTCGAGGAACGCGTCGCCCTCGCGCATCTCGGGATGGACGCGGCGGATCGCCGCCGTCTGCAGGTGGGCGCCGAAGACGTGCACCGGCATCCCCTCGGCGGCGGCGAGCAGCTCGTCGTCGGCGGTGGCGATCGCGCAGGAGAAGTCGCGGGCGACGGCGATCATCGTCGAGTGCCCGGTGCGCAGGAGCGTTCCGGTCATGTCGCGGACGATCGCGTCGAAGCGGTTGGCGAGGACGGCGAGGAGGGCTGGATCCAGCTCGGTCATCGCTCTTCTCCCGTGAGGACGAGGTAGTTGTCGTGGTCGGTCACCTGGGCCGTCATCCCCGGGTAGACGACCAGGGTGCTGGAGGGCTCGGCGATCAGCGCGGGCCCGGCTACCGCGGCGCCCGGGGCCAGCGTCGCCCCGTCGTGGACCTCGACGTCGGTCCAGCCGGTCTCGGGGAAGTAGGCCCTTCGTCGGCGCACTTCGCCGCCGCTCTCGGCCCGCGGCGCGAGCAGCTTCTCGGTCGCCTCGAGATCGCCGATCAGCCGCGCCTTCCAGGTCAGCAGTTCGACCGTATGGCCCGGCTGGGAGACGGTGTAGACGCGCTCGTGCAATGCGTCGAAGGTCGCCGCCACCGTCTTCACGTCGGCCGCGTCGCGGACCCGGCTCAGCGGCAGGGACATTTCGAGGTCCCAGACCTGGTAGGCGTAGCGGGCCTCGACCGCGTACTCGACCCGGGTCGCCTCGATCCCCCGCTTGTGCAGGCGCGCGGCGAACTCGGCGGCGCGCGCGTCGAGACCCTCGAGTACCTCCTCGACGCCGGCGAAGTCGAACTCGCGGGTGTCGGTGAGGTGGGTCTCGGAGAACTCGGCGACGACGTCGGAGAACTGGCCGCCCATCGCCGAGAGGGCGCCGGCGGTGCGCGGCACCAGCACGTGGCGGCAGCCGAACTCGGCGGCGATCCGGCCGATCGTCAGCCCCGCCGCGCCGCCGCCGGCGACGAGCAGGGAGTCGCGCGGGTCGAGCCCCTCGTTGACGGTGATCTCGGCGACCGCCGCGTACATGTGGTCGTTGGCGACTGTGAGGACCGCCGCCGCGGCCTCGTCGGCGGAGACCCCGAGCTCGTCCCCGAGCGCCGCGACGACCCGCTCCGAGGCGGCGGTGTCGAGAGTCATGCGGCCGCCGAGGAACCCGTCGGGGTCGAGGTAGCCGAGGTGGAGCGCGGCGTCGGTGACGGTCGCGCGGTCGCCGTCGCGCCCGTAGCAGGCGGGCCCGGGGACGGCGCCGGCCGACTCGGGGCCGACCCGCAGCAGGCCGCCCGGATCGATCCAGGCGATCGAGCCGCCGCCGGCGCCGATCGAGCGCACGTCGACCGAGGAGGTGGCGATCAGGTGGCCGACGAACTGGCCGCCGAGCCAGGTGGTGCGGGTGAAGTTGACCGCCCCGTCGAGGACGAGGCTGACGTCGAAGCTGGTCCCGCCCATGTCGCAGACGACGACGTCACGGGCGCCGAGCTCGGCCTCCCCGTACACGCGCCCCGCGACCGGGGCCAGCGCCGGCCCCGACTTGGCCGAGTAGACCGGCCGGGCGGCGAGGTCGTCGAGGTGCATGACGCCGCCGAAGGAGGTCGCGCCGAGCAGCTCGCCCGCGAACCCGGCGGCCGCGAGGTCGTCGGCGACGGCGCGGATGTGGGCTCCCATCATCGGCTTCAGCGAGGCGTCGATCGCGGTGGTCGAGGCGCGGCGGTACTCGCGCAGGACCGGGCTCAGCTGATGGGAGAGGGTGATCGAGGCGTCGGGGAGGGCTGCGGCGAGGATCTCGCCGAGGCGCAGCTCGTGCGCCGGGTTGACGATCGACCAGAGCAGGCAGACGGCGACCGCCTCGACCTCGAGGACACCGAGGCGGGCGGCGATCTCACCCGCCGCTTCCTCGTCGAGCGGCTGCTGGACCACGCCCTCGGCGTCGATTCGCTCCGGCACCTCGAAGGTCAGCCGGCGCGGCACGTAGGGGTCGGGGTAGGGCGTCTCGTAGTCGAAGGCGCTGGCCTTGCCGCCCTCGCGCAGCACGAGGATGTCGGGGAAGCCCGCGGTGGTGAGGAAGGCGGTGCTGGCGGTCTTCTGCTCGATGATCGCGTTGGTCGCGCGGGTGGTCGAGTAGACGAAGAGCTCGGTCTCGGCGAGCAGCCCGTCGACCTCGGCGTCGAGCTCGCCCGCGATCACCTCGAGGCCGCCGCGGATGCCGTCGAAGGCGCGTTCGGGAGTGGTCGGGCTCTTGCCCAGGCGGACGTCTCCCTGTTCGTCGGTGAGCACGACGTCGGTGAACGTCCCTCCGACGTCCACGGTGATTCGGTAGGCCAATGCTGCTCCTCTCCTTGAGCCTGAAGGCGAGACGGAAATACCCGCTAGCCAACCTAGCACTTGCTTGGTTAACGAGTCAGGAGTAAGCGAAATTTTTCTGGGTCCGCACCGCCAAGCAGATGCTTGGGTAGGGTTACGCGAATGGCAGCGACCAAAAAGACCGTGCGGGGCGGCTCGAGCCGGGCCCCGGCACGCCCGCGGCGGGGCGAGGCCGTGCGCCAGGCGGAGCTGCTGGCGATCGCCGCCGAACTGTTCGCCGACCGTGGCTACGTCGCCACGACCGTGCGCGACATCGCCGACGAGGCCGGGATCCTCTCCGGCAGCCTTTACCACCACTTCGACTCGAAGGAGTCGATGATCGACGAGATCCTCTCGACCTTCATCGACCAGACGCTTGCCTCCTACGAAGGCGTGATCGCCGAAGGGAAAGGGCCGAAGGAGACCTTCGAAGGGCTGGTCCGGACCTCGCTCGAATCGATGGTCGGCAGCCGCTCGGCGATCCTGATCTACCAGAACGAGGCACGTTTCCTCGCCGCCGAACCGCGCTTCTCCTACCTCACCGCGGCACACCGCAAATTCGAGAAAATCTGGACCGACGTCCTGAAAAAGGGCGTCAAATCAGGCGAGTTCCGCGACTCGATCGACCCGAAACTGGTCTACCGCCTGGTCCGCGACACGGTCTGGACCGCCCCCCGCTGGTACCGCCCCGGCGGCTCGCTGAAGCCGGAGCGGATCATCGACCAGTACCTCGCCGTCCTCGTCGACGGCGTCGCCGCGCACTAGGTGTTGATGGGCCGAAAACCTGCCATATAGGCAGGTTTTCGGCCCATCAACATCGTCTAGCGTTGCGAATCGCGCATGCTGCGGGCGTCGTGGCCCGCGAGGTGGTCCTCGCTCGACTCGGCGTTGTGGGAGTGGGCGGCGTGGTGGAGGCCGAAGACGGAGTCCATGCCCTGCTGCAGGCCCATCTGGTCCTCGCACTGGTTGACCGCCATCTTGGTCAGCGCCAGGCCCATGCGCGGCATCTTCGCGATCCGCTCGGCGACGTCGAGGGTCTCGGCCTCGAGGTCGGCGCGCTCGACCACCCGGTTCACCATCCCCAGCTCGAGCGCCCGCGGGGCGAAGACTTTCTCGCCGAGGAAGAGGAATTCCTTGGCGAAACGCGGGCCCATCACCCAGGGGTGGGCGAAGTACTCGACCCCGGGGATCCCCATCCGCACCACCGGGTCGGCGAAGAAGGCGTCGTCGGCGGCGATGATCAGGTCGCAGGACCAGGCGAGCATCAGCGCGCCCGCCACGCAGGCGCCCTGGACACTGGCGATCATCGGCTTCGGCAGCTCGCGCCAGCGCCGGCACATCCCCAGGTAGACCTCCGACTCGCGCGCCATCCGCTGCTCGGCGCCGGTCTTGTCGAGGTGGTCCCACCAGAGGCTCGCGCGGCGGGGGAAGAACTTGTCGACGTCGCGGCCCGGGCTGCCGATGTCGTGGCCGGCGGAGAAGTGGTCGCCGGCCCCGGCGAGGACGATCACCTTCACCTCGTCGTCGGCGGCCGCGGCGGCGAAGGCGTCGTCGAGCGCGTAGGTCATCGCCGAGTTCTGGGCGTTCCGGTACTGCGGCCGGTTCATCGTCACCACCTGCACCGCGCCGCGCTTCTCGCTGAGGACCACCTGCTCCTCGGTCGTCGCCTGCTCGTCGCTCATCGCGAACTCCCTTCCTTGTCGAGGCCCAGGGCGGTCGCCACCCGCGCCCGTTGCCATTCCGCGGTCCCCCAGCTGCGGGACCCGGCCCACACCCGCTTGGCGAAGAGGTGGAGGTCGTACTCGGTCGTGTAGGCGATCGCCCCGTGCGCCTGCAGCGCCGTCGCCGCGACCCGCTCGGCCGCGTCCGAGGCGAGCGCCTTCGCCATCGCCACGTCACGGTCGGCGGTGGCGGCGTCGGTGTCCATCGACCAGGCGGCGCGCAGGACGGCGGGGGCGGCGAACTCGACCCCGAGCAGGGCGTTGGCGAGGTGGTGCTTGACCGCCTGGAAGGTCCCGATCGGGACCCCGAACTGGCGCCGCTCCTCGGCGTAGGCGACCGACATCGCGAGCAGCGCCCGCGAGAGCCCGATCAGCTGCGCGGCCGCGCCGAGCGCGCCGCGCTGCCAGGCGGCGAGGCAGTCCTCGTCGGTGGCACCGAGGTCGGTGGCGGCCGCGCGGTCGGTGAGGATGCCGACCCGGCGGGCCGCGTCGATCGATTCCGCGGCGCTGAGCGCGTCCGGGAACTGCGAGAGCGTGCTCCCGGCGGCCGCAACGACGGTTGAACCGGCCCCGGCATCGCTCGACGCCCGGAGTGCGGTCACCGGACCGCCGGGGCGCTCGGCGACGAGGACCAGGCCCGCGTCGCCCGCCCACGGCACCTCGTCGGCGCCGTCCAGGGCGCAGGCGACGAGCAGGTCGCCCTCGACGATCCCGCCGACCGCGTCCGCGTCCCCGACCGCCGCCAATAGCGGCGCGGCGACGAAGGCGGTCTCGACGATCGGCAGCGGCAACGCCACCCGCCCGGCCTCCTCGAGCAGCGGCACCACGTCGCAGGCGCCGAGCCCGAGCCCGCCCGCCTCCTCCGGCACGGCGGCGCCGAGCACGCCCATCTCGGCGAGCTTCGCCCAGACGGCGGCGACGCCCGGCGCGTCGGCGCCGCCCTCCCACGCTTCGCGGACGACGGCGGGTCTGCACTCGCGGGCGAGCAGGTCGCGGACGGCGTGGCGCAGCGCCGCCTGGTCCTCGGTCAGGGCGAAACGCATGCGGTCCTCACTTCCTCGGAAGGCCGAGCAGCCGCTCGGCGACGATGTTGCGCTGGATCTCGTTGGTGCCGGCGTAGATCGGGCCGGCGAGGGCGAAGAGGAAGCCGCGGCTCCAGGGCCCGTCGAGCTCCGCCGCCGGCCCGAGCAGGTCGAGCGCGGTCTCCTGCAGCCGCACGTCGAGCTCCGACCAGAAGATCTTGTTGAGGCTGGAGCGCGCCCCAGGTGAGCCGCCCTCGCTGATCGTGGTCACCTGTTCGAGCGTGAACAGCTGGTAGGCCTCGGCGTCGATCCACGCCTGGGCGACCCGGTCGCGCAGCAGCGGCCCGGCCGCCTCGCCCTGCTCCCCGGCCAGGTCGATCAGCCGCTCGGCGGCGGAGAGGAAGCGGCCCGGCGAGCGCAGGGTCAGCCCGCGCTCGGAGCCGGTGGTCGCCATCGCCACCTTCCAGCCCGCGTCGACCTCGCCGATCACCGCGTCGTCGGGCACGAAGGCGTCCTCGAGGAAGACCTCGGCGAAGCCCTCGTCGCCGTCGAGGCGGTCGAAGCCGCGCACCGTCACCCCCTCGATGTCGAGCGGCACCATGAAGTAGCTGAGCCCGCGGTGGCGCTCGGACTCCGGGTCGGTGCGGAAGAGCCCGAACATGTGGGTGCAGAAGGCCCCGCGCGTGGTCCAGGTCTTCTGCCCGGTGAGCCGCCAGCCGCCCGCCGCCTCGTCGCGCACCGCGCGGCTCTTCGTCGCCGCCAGGTCCGATCCGGCGCCCGGCTCCGACCAGCCCTGGCACCAGAGGTCCTCGGCCGCCGCCATCCGCGGCAGGATCCGGTCCTGCTGCTCCGGGGTGCCGAAGTCGAACAGGGTGGGGGCGAGCAGGAAGATCCCGTTCTGGGTGACCCGCATCGGCGCCCCCGCCCGGTAGTACTCCTCCTCGAAGATCAGCCACTCCCAGAGCGAGGCTTCGCGGCCGCCGTAGGCCTCCGGCCAGGAGACGACCGCCCAGCGCGCCTCGAAGAGCCGCTTCTCCCACTCCAGGTGCTGGGCGAAGCCCGCCGCCGTGTCGCCGGACTCGAGCCCGGTCGGGACGTTGGCCTCGAGCCACTCGCGCGCCTCGGCGCGGAAGGCCTGCTCGGCATCGCTGTAGGTGAGGTCCACGCGCTCAGCCCTCCTTGCCGAACTCGTCGCGGACCTTGTCGGCGACGCCGGAGAGGTTGAGCTCGAAGGTGAAGCCCTGCTCGTAGCGGTAGCTGCGGCGCACGTCCCAGAGGTCGATCCCGTTCAGCGACTCCTTCGCCGCGCGGATCACGGTCGGGTCCTTCTCCGCGATCTGGGCGGCGACGGCACGGGCCGCCTCGCGCAGGCGCTCCGGCTCGACCACCTCCAGCACCGAGCCGAAGTCGTGCAGCTCGGCCGCCGTCGCCGTCGCCGACGTGTACATCATCGCCCGCGCCTTGTGCTGGGGGACGAGGCGGGAGAGGTGGGTGGCGGCGCCGAGCGCCCCGCGGTCGACCTCGGGCAGGCCGAAGGTGGCGTCGGAGGCGGCGACGATCACGTCGGCGTTGCCGGTCAGCCCGATCCCCCCGCCGAGGCAGAAGCCGTTGACCGCCGCGATCACCGGGACCGCGCACTCGTACACCGCGGCGAAGGCCTCGAAGCAGCCGCGGTTGGCGCCGATCAGCGCCGGCTGCCCCTCGCGCTGGATCTCCTTGATGTCGACGCCGGCGTTGAAGCCGCGCCCCTCGGCGGCGAGCACGACGACCCGGACCTTCTCGTCCTCGCCCAGCCCGCGGACCGTGCGGGCCAGCTCGAACCAGCCGGCGACCGGCAGCGCGTTGACCGGCGGGTAATCGACGACGACCTCGGCGATGCCGTCCTCGCCGATCTTCGCGGTGATGCTCATTTCACTCCTCCTTAGGGGTGCTGGCTGGAGACCGAGACGATCTCGCCCGTCATATATGACGAGTAGTCGCTGGCCAGGAAGACGATCGTCGTCGCGACCTCCCACGGCTCGGCCGAGCGGCCGAATGCCTCCGCCGCGGCGAGCCGGTCGAGCAGCTCCTGGGGCGCCGACTTGGCGAGGTTCTCGTGGATCGCGATGCTCGGCGCGACCGCGTTGACGCGGACGCCGCGGTCGGCGACGTCCATCGCCGCGCAGCGGGTCAGCGCCATCACCCCGGCCTTCGCCGCCGCGTAGTGGGCCTGACCCGGCTGGGCGCGCCAGCCGAGTACCGAGGCGTTGTTGATGACGACGCCGGAGCCGCGCGGGGCCATGTGGCGGAGCGCCGCGCGGGTGCAGCGGAAGGTCCCGTTGAGGGTGACGTCGAGGACGACCGACCATTCCTCGTCGCTCATCTCGAGGATGCTCGCCTCGCCGCCGAGGCCGGCGTTGTTGACCATCACGTCGATCTGGCCGAGGCCGGCGACCGCGGCGTCGACCATCGCCTCCACCTGCTCCTCGATGGTGACGTCGCAGGGGATCGCGAGGGGCGCGGTGCCGGTCTCCCCGGTGAGCCGCTCGGCCGCCTCGCCGAGGCGCCGCTCGTGGCGGTCGGAGATCGCCACCGTGGCGCCCTCCTGGGCGCAGCGCAGCGCGGTCGCGTAGCCGATCCCGGTGCCCGCGGCGGCGGTCACCAAGACGGTCTTGCCCTCGAGCAGACGGTGTCCCGGGGGCGGGGTGGGGGTAGTTGCAGGTCGGCTGTCAGACACGCTTCACCAGCTTAGTCGCGGTCGCACCAACCTAGCAAGCGCTTGATAGATTTACGGCGGAGAGGAGAGCCGGTGACGAACTTGGACCACACACGTACGGCGCTGGTCAGCGGCGCCGCCAGCGACATCGGCAGGGCTGTCTGCTCCGCGCTCATCGACGCGGGCTCGACGGTTCTCGCCACCGACCTTCCGGGCGAGCGCCTCGAAGCGCTCGCCGCCGACCTCGGCATCGAGGCGATCCCCGCCGACCTCACCGACCCGGCCGCCGCCGCGCGGCTGGGCGAGCGCCCGGTCGACGTCCTCGCCGCGGTCGCCGGCCTGCCGGTGGTCGAGCGCTTCGTCGAGAGCGATCCGGCCGGCTGGGACCTCCTCTGGCAGGTCAACCTGCGCGCCCCGATGCTGCTCACCCACGCGATCCTGCCGGGGATGATCGAGCGGGGCTGGGGCCGGCTCGTCTACATCTCCTCCGACAGCGCCCGCGCCGGCGCCGGCGGCGAGGCGGTCTACGCGGCGGCGAAGGCGGGCCTCCTCGGCTTCGCCAAGTCGATCGCCCGCGAGGCGGCGCGCGGCGGGGTCACCGCCAACGTCATCTGCCCCGGGCCGATCGACACCGAGCGCTCGCGGGCGATCCTCGACGAGCGCCCGCGCCTGCGCGAGAGCCTGGTCAAGACGATCCCGGTCGGCGCCCTCGGCACCCCCGCCGACGTCGCCGCCGCGGTCGCCTACCTCGCCTCGCCCGCGGCGGGCTTCGTCACCGGGCAGACCTTGAGCGTCAACGGCGGCATCACGATGAGCTGAACCACCAATGGGGAGATGACATGGAGATAGTCGACGCACACGTCCACCTCTGGCAGCCCTCGGCGCGGCCGTGGTACCCGGCGATGCAGGACCCGGAGGCGGCCAAGGCCTTCGCCGGGCTCGGCGACGTCACCCGGATGGCCCGTGACTTCCTGCCGCCGCAGCTGCGCGAGGAGACCAACGGGACGCAACTGCTCGGCCTCGTCCACGTCAGCGCCGTGAGCGCCCCGCGCGTCCATCTCGAGGAGCTGCCCTGGGTGGAAGGGGTGCTCGACGAGATCGGGCTTCCCGCGGCGACGATCGGCGCGCTCGAAGCGGAGCAGAGCCGGGCGGCGATCGAGGCCGACCTCGATTCCCAGGCCCAGAGCCCGCGCTTCCGCGGGATCCGCGTCCTCACCGGGCTCGACCCCGAGGGCGGCACCGCCGCCGACATCTGCGCGGCGCTCGACGAGCGCGACCTCGTCTTCGACCTCGTCGCCCACCCGGCCACCGCCGGCGCCTTCGCGAGCCTGCTCGAAGCGTGGCCCGATCTCCACGTGGTGCTCGAGCACTCCGGCTGGCCGACCGCGATCGACGCCGACGGCCTGGTCGAGTGGCGGGCCGGGATCGACCGTCTCGCCGCCCTGCCGAACGTCGACTGCAAGGTCTCCGGTCTCGGCATGGCGACCCACTCGCTGGAGGCCGACACGCTGCGCCCCTGGATCGAGGGCTGCCTCGAGGCCTTCGGCCCCGGCCGCTGCATCTTCGGCGGCAACTTCCCGGTCGAGGCGATGTACGGCGACTACTCGACCCTGATCGACTCGGTCTCCGCCGCCGTCGCCGGCCTCACCGACGCCGAGCGCCGCGCCTTCTTCGTCGACAACGCCCGCCGCGCCTACCACCTGTGAGTTCGCCCTTTCCCGTACGTAGGACGGAGAACCGCGAACTCATCCGCGGGGGCCGCAAGTGACGGTCTCGGCGCTCGGGGACCTGGTCCCCCGGATCGATCCGACCGCCTGGGTCCACCCCGACGCGACGATCGTCGGCGACGTCGAGATCGGTCCCGGCTCGAGCATCTGGCCGGGCGCGGTGCTGCGCGGGGACTTCGGCGCGATCCGGATCGGCGCCCGGACCTCGGTCCAGGACAACGCCGTCCTCCACGCCGCCCCCTGGGCCCCGACCGTGGTGGGCGACGAGTGCATCGTCGCCCACCTCGCGTTCATCGAGACCGCCGTGGTCGGCAACCGCTGCATGGTCGCCGTCGGCGCCCAGATGCTGCCCGGCTCGGTCCTCCACGACGGGACGATCGCCGCCGCCGGGGCGGTCCTCGCCCGTGGCCTCGAGGTGCCGAGCGGCTTCCGCGCCCAGGGCGTCCCCGCCGAGCTGGTCCGCTCGGAGAAGCCCGACCCCTCCTACATCGCCGAAGGGGCGATCGAGTACGCGGCGATCGTCGAGCGCTACCTCGCCGCCGGGATCGGCTCCACCGGGGCCGAGCTGACCGCCGCCCTGGCGGCCACCTCGACCGCCGCGCTTGACCCGGCGGGCGGAGAGAAATAGGCTCCAACCAAGCGCTTGCTTGTTAAAGCGGCGCGGCCCATATGCCGGACGGACTTCCAGACAAGCGGATGAGTGAGGAGCAGGTCGTGGCCGAGCTGCGCTCGGGGATGACCCTTGGGATCGGCGGCTGGGGCTCGCGCCGCAAGCCGATGTCGCTGGTCCGGGCGATCCTCCGCTCCGACCTCGCCGATCTCACCGTGGTCGCCTACGGCGGCCCCGACGTCGGCCTCCTCTGCGCCGCGGGCAAGGTCCGCAAACTCATCTACGGCTTCGTCTCGCTCGACTCGATCCCGCTCGACCCGCACTTTCGCGCCGCCCGCCAGGCGGGCGCGATCGAGGCGGCCGAGTACGACGAGGGGATGCTCTTCTGGGGCCTCTACGCGGCCGCCAACCGGGTCGACTTCCTCCCCCTGCGCGCCGGGCTCGGCTCCGACGTGATGAAGATCAACCCCGACCTGCGCACGGTCACCTCCCCTTACGGCGGCGACGAGCTGGTGGCGATGCCGGCGCTGAAGCTGGACGCGGCGATCGTCCACCTGAACCGCGCCGACGCCCACGGCAACGCCGAGTACCTGGGCCCCGACCTCTACTTCGACGACCTCTTCGTCACCGCCGCCGAGCGCGCCTACGTCTCCTGCGAGGAGGTCGTGCCGACCGACGAGCTGGGGACCGTCCACCCGGCGACGATGCGGATCAGCCGCGCCTTCGTCGACGGCGTCGTCCCCGCCCCGAACGGCGCCCACTTCACCTCCTGCGAGCCCGACTACGACCGTGACGAGACCTTCCAGCGTGCCTACGTCGAGGCGGCCGGCGACCCGGAGCGTTGGGCCGAGTTCAGCCGCCGCTTCCTCGAGGTCGACGAGGCCGGCTACCAGGCCGCGGTCGCCGAGCTGCGCGCCACCGGGGCGACCCGATGAGCGACGCGACCGCGCCCACCGTCGCCGGCGACGCCGCCGCGGCCACCCGCGCCGAGGTCTGCGTCGTCGCCTGCGCCGAGGTCTGGCGCGGCGCCGGCGAAATCCTCGCCAGCCCGATCGGCCTGGTGCCGATGATCGGCGCCCGCCTCGCCCGCGCCACCTTCGCCCCCGGCCTGATGCTCGGCGACGGCGGCGCGATGCTGGTCTCCGGGACCTGGGCGATCGGCGAGCCGCCGCCCGCCTACGAGGGCTGGATGCCCTACCGCTCGATCTTCGACCTGGTCTGGAACGGCCGCCGGCATGTGATGATGATGCCGAGCCAGATCGACCGCCACGGCAACGCCAACATCTCCTACGTCGGGGGCGACTTCAGCCGCCCGGACGTGCAGCTGCTGGGCGTCCGCGGCGCCCCGGGGAACACCGTGAACCATCCCACCAGCTACTGGTTGCCGCGCCACTCGACCCGCGCCCTGGTCGAGCGCGTCGACATGGTGTCGGGCGTCGGCACCGACACCGCCGCGGCGGGCGGCGCGGGCGCCTCGCGCTTCCACGACCTGCGCCGGCTGATCACCAACCTCGGCGTCTTCGACTGGGGCGGGCCGGAGGGGACGATGCGGATCCTCTCGCTGCACCCCGGGGTGAGCCGCGAGGAGGTCGCCGCGGCGACCGGCTTCGAGCTCGGCGACGACGGCGAGGTCGCCGAGACGCGGCTGCCGAGCGAGGAGGAGCTGCGCCTGGTCCGCGAGGTGATCGATCCGAAGGGGGTCCGCGACCGCGAGGTGCGCTCGTGACCGAGACGCAACCGCGGATCTCGACCCCGCTGACCGACCTGCTCGGCATCCGCCACCCGGTGATCCAGACCGGGATGGGCTACGTCTCCGATGCGACCCTGACCGCGGCGACGTCGGCGGCGGGTGGGCTCGGCATCCTCGCCGGGGCGCCGATGTCGATGGCCGAACTGGAGGCCGAAGTCGCGGCGATCAAGCAGCGCACCGGTGAGCCCTTCGGCGTCAACCTGCGCGCCGACAACCCCGAGGTCGGCGCCGCGATCGACCTGTTGATCCGGGAGAAGGTGAAGGTCGCCTCCTTCGCCCTCGCGCCGAAGGCGGATCTGATCGCCCGCCTGAAGGAGGCGGGGGTCCTCGTCGTCCCCTCGATCGGGGCCGTCCGCCACGCCGAGAAAGTCGCCGCCTGGGGCGCCGACGCGGTGGTCGTCCAGGGCGGCGAGGGCGGCGGCCACACCGGCCCGGTCCCGACCAGCCTCCTGATCCCGGCGGTGGTCGACGCGGTCGACATCCCGGTGATCGCGGCGGGCGGTTACTTCGACGGCCGCGGCCTGGTCGCGGCGCTCGCCTACGGCGCGGTCGGCGTCGCGATGGGCACCCGCTTCCTCCTGACCAAGGAGAGCCCGGTCGCCGACGCGGTGAAGCAGCGCTACCTGCGCGCCGGCGTCACCGACGCGGTCGTCACCACGGTGATCGACGGAGTCCCGCAGCGGGTGCTGGACAGCGGCCCGGTCCGCGAGCTCGAGCACACCAACGGCCTCAGCCGCCTGGTCCAGGCGGGCCGCAACGCGCTCGCCTTCCGTCGCCTCTCCGGTACCTCCTGGCGCGACATGGCCCGCGAGGGCCTGGCGATGAAACGCTCGCGGGAGCTGTCCTGGAGCCAGGTGGTGATGGCCGCCAACGCGCCGATGCTCTACCGCGCCGGCCTCCACGAGGGGCGCGAGGACGTCGGCATCACGGCCAGCGGCCAGGTCGTCGGGCTGATCGACGACATCCCCAGCTGCGAGGAATTGATCGACCGCATCGTCGCCGAGGCGGCGGCGGTGCTGAGGAGGTTGGATGAGCGGGATCGTTGAGGATCGGGTCGCGATCGTGACCGGCGCGGGGCAGGGCCTCGGCCGGGCGCACGCGCAGGCGCTGGCCGCGGCGGGGGCGCGGGTCGTCGTCAACGACGTCGGCGAGAACGCGAAGAAGGTCGCCGACGCGATCGTCGCCGCGGGCGGCACGGCGATGCCCTGCGTCGCCGACGTCGCCGACTGGGAGGACTCCAAACGGCTGATCGACGTGACGATCGAGTGGTTCGGCGGGCTCGACGCGCTGGTCAACAACGCCGGCATCACCCGCGACCGGATGCTGGTCTCGATGTCCGAGCAGGAGTGGGACGACATCGCCCGGGTCAACCTGAAGGGCCACTTCTGTCCGCTGCGCCACGCCGCCGCCTACTGGCGCGAGCGCTCGAAGGCCGGCGAGCCGGTCGCCGCCCGGGTGATCAACACCAGCTCCGGCGCCGGCCTCCTGGGCAGCGTCGGCCAAGGTAACTACGCGGCGGCGAAGGGGGCGATCGCGGCGATGACCCTGGTCGCCGCGGCGGAGATGGGGCGCTACGGGGTCACCGTCAACGCGCTCGCCCCGGCCGCCCGCACGCCGATGACCGAAGGGGTCTTCGCCGAGCAGATGAAGGCGCCCGAGCGGGGCTTCGACGCGATGGACCCGGCCAACGTCTCGCCGCTGGTGGTCTGGCTGGCGAGCGAGGAGTCGGGTGACGTGAGCGGGCGGATCTTCGAGGTCGAAGGCGGCACGATCGGGGTCATGGACGGCTGGCAGTTCGGCCCGCGCGCGACCCGCGAGAGTCGCTGGCAGCCGGAGGAGATCGGCGCCGCGGTGGCCGAGTTGATCGAGGAGGCGCCCGATCCGGCGCCCGTATACGGCGCGTGAGAAGAGGAGAAGAAGATGCCTGAGGCCTACATCATCGACGCGGTGCGCACCCCGGTCGGGCGGCGCGGCGGCGGCCTCGCCGGCGTCCACTCCGCCGACCTCGGCGCGCACGCGATCAAGGCGCTGGTCGAGCGCACCGGGATCGACCCGGAGCGGGTCGACGATGTCGTCTTCGGCTGCGTCGACACGATCGGTCCGCAGGCCGGCGACATCGCCCGCACCGCCTGGCTCGCCGCCGGGCTGCCCGAGGGCGTTCCCGGCACCACCGTCGACCGCCAGTGCGGCTCCTCCCAGCAGGCGGTCCACTTCGCCGCCCAGGGGGTGATGAGCGGCACCCAGGATCTGGTCGTCGCGGGCGGCGTCCAGAACATGAGCGCGATCCCGATCTCGGCGGCGATGACGACGGCAGAGCAGTTCGGCTTCAGGGACCCGTTCAGCGGCTCGACCGGCTGGCAGGAGCGCTACGGGGACCAGGAGATCTCCCAGTTCCGCTCCGCCCAGATGATCGCCGACAAATGGGAGATCTCCCGCGAGGACATGGAAGCGTTCGCGCTGGAGAGCCACCGCCGCGCGATCGCGGCGATCGACGGCGGTTATTTCGAGGGCGAGATCGTGCCGCTGGCCGGGGTCGAGGTCGACGAGGGCCCGCGCCGCACCGCCGACCCCGAGAAGATGCGCTCGCTGCCGCCGCTGACCGAGGGCGGCAGCGTCACCGCCGCCGTCGCCAGCCAGATCTCCGACGCCTCGGCCGCGATCCTGATCGCCTCCGAGGCGGCGGTGAAGGGGCACGGCCTCACCCCGCGCGCCCGCATCCACCACCTCTCGGTGCGCGGCGACGACCCCGTCTACATGCTCACCGCGCCGATCCCGGCGACCCGCTGGGCGCTCGAGAAGACCGGCATGAGCCTCGATCAGATCGATCTGGTCGAGATCAACGAGGCCTTCGCCCCGGTCGTCCTCGCCTGGCAGAAGGAGCTCGGCGCCGACATGAGCAAGGTGAACGTCAACGGCGGCGCGATCGCCCTCGGCCACCCGCTGGGGGCGACCGGCGCCCGCCTGATGACGACGCTGCTCGCCGAGCTCGAGCGCCGCGACGCCCGCTACGGCCTGCAGACGATGTGCGAGGGCGGCGGCCAGGCGAACGTGACCATCCTCGAGCGCCTTTAGCCGACGAGATGAGTTCGCAGTCATCACCGCTTAGCGACGATTTCTGCGAACGCACGGGAGGCCGGCGGTGAGCCCGCAGACGACGCTCGCGGACGACTTCGGCGGGCGGACCGGGGCGGCGCTCGTCGCCGGGGGTAGCGGCGGGGTCGGTGGGGAGGTCTGCCGGATGCTCGCCGCGCGCGGCGCGGCGGTGGCGCTCTCATACCGCTCGCGCCCCGCGGCGGCCGAGGCGGTGGTCGCCGGGATCGAGGCCGCGGGTGGCTCCGCCGCCGCGTTCCGCGCTGACCTCGCCGACGAGGCCTCCGCCCGCGCCCTCGCCGACGCCGCGCGCGAGCGCTTCGGCGCCGTCCACACCTACGTCCACGCGGCGGGCCCCCCGGTCTCCCAGCTGCACCTGAGCCGGGTCGAGCCGGCCTTGCTCAAGGAGCACCTGGAGGCCGAGGCCGCCGCCTTCTTCAACGCCGTGTCGCCCCTCCTGGAGGACCTGCGCGCGGCCCGCGGCTCGATCGTCGCCGTCACCACCGCGGCGACCGACCGCTTCGCCGTCCGCGACGGCCTCTCCGCCGTGCCGAAGGCGGCGGTCGAGCTGCTGGTCCGTGGGCTGGCGGTGGAGGAGGGACGCTTCGGCGTGCGCGCCAACTGCGTCGGCCCGGGGATGCTCGAAGACGGCATGGCGGCGACGCTGATGGCGAGCGGCGACATCGACGAGAAGGCCCTCGATGCCGCCCGCGCCAACATCCCCCTGCGCTCCTTCGGCACCGCGAGGGACATCGCCGAGGCCGTCTGCTTCCTCGCCTCCGACCGCGCCCGCTACATCACCGCGCAGAGCATCAACGTCGACGGCGGCTATGCCGCCTGACGGCGGCGCCTTCGCGGGCAAGGTCGCGCTCGTCACCGGCGCCGCCTCGGGCGTCGGCCGAACGACCGCCGAGCTGCTTGCCGCCCGTGGCGCCGCGGTCGCCTGCCTCGACCGCCATGGTCCCGAGGCCGAGGAGGTGGCGGCCGCGATCGCCGGCGCGGGCGGCGAGGCGCTCGCGATCGAGTGCGACCTGCGCGACCCCGACGCGATCGAGCTCGCCCTCGCCGCCGCGCTTCACTGGCGCCCGCGCCTCGACGTCCTCGCCCATGTCGCCGGGGTCGGCCTCCGTCGCCGGGCCGAGGACGTCGCCGACGCCGACTGGGAGCGGACGATCGCGATCAACCTGCGCGCTCCCTTCCTCCTCACCCGGGCCGCGATCGGCCCGCTGGTCGAGTCGAAAGGCGCCATCGTCGCCGTCTCCTCCCTGGCCGGCCTCGAGGGCTGGCCCTACAGCACCGTCTACGCCGCCTCGAAGGGCGGCCTGGTGACGATGATGCGCTCCTTCGCGCTCGAGCTCGGCCCGCGCGGCGTCCGCGTCAACGTCGTCTGCCCCGGCGGCGTCGACACCCCGCTGCTCGACGACCTCGACGAGATCGCCGACCCCGACGCCGCCGCCTCGAAGCGCGGCCGCGGCCTCGACGACACCCTCGCCACCGCAGCCGAGGTGGCCGCCGCGATCGCCTTCCTCGCCTCCCCCGACGCCTCCCACATCAACGGCACCACCCTCACCGTCGACGGCGGCGCCACCGCCTGAGAAACCTCGCATCAACATCGTCACCAGGTGTGGAGGGTGGGGAGGGCCTGCTCGGCGAAGCGAGTGAGGCTCTCGATGCCCTCGCCGCGCAGGTCGATGCCGGGGTGGGGGCCGAAGAGGACGAGGTCGGTGAGGCCGAAGTCGCGTACGAAGGGCTCGAGGGTGGCGAGGACGGTGTCGGCGTCGCCGATCAGCTCGTTGGCGCGGTAGGCGTCGGCGCCGGGATCGAGGCCGTAGTCGAGCGCGGCGTCGCCGATCTCGGCCCGGATCTTCCGGTAGTAGTCCCAGCGGTGGTGGTAGTGCTGCCGGTTGCGCGCCCAGACCGCCTCCGGGTCCTCGTCGGTGACGGTGATCGACCAGGCGTTGGAGACCCGTGCCGAGGCCGGGTCGTGGCCGTTGGCCGCCAGCGCCTCGCGGTAGGTCTCGAAGACCGCCGCGTCGCCGCTGGCCGCCGCCAGGTTCAACCCGTGGCGGCCCGCCCGCTCGGCCGGGGCCGCCGCCGTCGCCGCGATCCAGACCGGAGGATGGGGCTGCTGAAACGGCTCCGGCCGCACCGTGAGGTCGTGCAGGTCCCAATGGCGCCCCGCATAGGAGAACGGCTCGCCGGTCCAGGCGAGCTTGAGGATCTCGATCGCCTCCTCGGTCCGTGATGGCCGCGTCTTCGGGTTCAGGCCGAAGGCCAGGTACTCGGCGACCCGGTGCCCGATCCCGAGGCCGACGTCGAGCCGCCCACCGCTCAGCTGGTCCAGCACCGCCGTCTCCTGCGCCAGCTGCGCCGGGTGGTGGAGCGGCGCGACGTAGATGTAGGAGCCGATCCTGGCGGTCGTCGTCCGTTCGATCAGCGCGGTGAGGAAGATCGGCATCGACGGCGCGTAGCCGTCGGCGTCGAAGAAGTGCTCCTGGACCAGCAGCGAGTCGAAACCGAGCGCCTCGGCCCGCTCGAACAGCCAGAGGCAGTCGGCGTAGAGCTCGCCCCAGGGCTGCGGTCGATGCTCGGAATTGCGGATCTCCAGGGTCAGGCCGACGCGCACGGTCCTCAACCTAGCGCTTGCTTGGCCGAGTGGCAAGGGCGTGGGCGGTCCAGGCGACTCGGCGGATGATCGAGTCCGTCGCCGCGGCTGCGATGATCCCGCCGCCCGTGCCCCTCGCCAGGTCTCGACCTTCCTCACCAGCCTCGACTACCAGCCGCCTTCGCTCGAAGCACTGGTCGAAGTCCTCTTCGGCGACTACGAACCGGTCGGCAAACTGCCGGTCACCGTGGCCGAACCCGGCGGCGGCAAGACGCTCTTTCCATTCGGCTTCAGCATCGGGTTGACGGGCGCGACCGGCTGAGCGCGGGCCGAGGTCCCGACTCTGCTTTGCTGCTTATAGGCAGGCCCCGATCGGCCCGTGGCCGAAGCGATGAAAGAAAGAAGGAAGCGATGAGTTCAGGTGCGGTGGTCGAGTCGATCGATCCGGCGAACGGCGAGCGGTTCGAGACCTACCAGGTCTTCGACGACGCTCAGATCGACGCGGCGCTCGACACCGCCCACGCGGCGTTCCGGCGCTACCGGACGAGCCCCTGGGCGGAGCGGGCGGAGCTGATGAACGGGGTGGCGCGTGAGCTGCGAGCCCTGTCCGGTGAGCTGGCGACCACGGTCAGCCGCGAGATGGGCAAGCCGATCAAGGAAGCCGAAGCCGAAGTCGAGAAGTGCGCCTGGGCGGCCGAGCACTACGCCGAGCACGGCGAGGGCTACCTCGCCGCCGAACCGATCGAGACCGGTGACGGCCGGCGGGTCGCCGTCCACAAGCGCCCGCTCGGCGTGGTGCTGGCGATCATGCCCTGGAACTACCCGCTCTGGCAGGCGATGCGGGCGGCCGCGCCCATCGTCTCGGCCGGCAACGGGATGGTGCTGAAGCACGCCTCCAACGTGACCGGCTGCGGGCTGCTGCTGGAACGGGTCTTCGAGCAGGCGGGCGCCGCGGGGCTCTTCAAGACGATCGTCGTCTCCGGCCGCAAGGCCTCGGAGTTGATCGGCGACCGGCGCATCGCCGGGGTCACCCTGACCGGCTCCGACGCCGCCGGCGTCAGCGTCGGCGAAGCGGCCGGCCGCGCGATCAAGCCGGTGGTGCTGGAGCTGGGCGGCTCGGACCCGTTCATCGTCCTCGGCGACGCGAACCTGGAGAAAGCCGTCGAGGTCGCGGTCACCGCGCGCTTCCAGAACACCGGCCAGAGCTGCATCGCGGCGAAGCGGTTCATCGTCGTCGAGTCGGCCGCGGCGGAGTTCGAAGAGCGCTTCGCCGCCGCCGCCAAGGACCTGCGCCGCGGCGCCCCGGTCGACCCCGAGACCCAGCTCGGCCCGATGGCCCGCGAGGACCTGCGCGACGAGCTCGCCGGGATCGTCGACTCCTCGGTCGCCGCCGGGGCGACGGTCCTCACCGGGGGCAAGACCCCCGACGAGCCGGGCGCCTGGTACGAGCCGACCGTGGTCAGCGCCGCTGCCGGTTCCGACGCCCCGGTCCTGCGCGAAGAGACCTTCGGCCCGGTCGCCGCGGTCGTCCGCGTGACCGACGAGACGGAAGCGATCGCCCTCGCCAACGAATCGGAGTTCGGCCTCGGCTCGAGCCTCTGGACCCAGGACCTGGAGCGGGCCGAGAAGCTCTCCGCCGACATCGAAGCGGGAATGGTCTTCGTCAACGCGATGACCGCCTCCGACCCGCGCATCCCCTTCGGCGGCGTCAAGCGCAGCGGCGTCGGCCGTGAGCTCGGCGGTGAATTCGGCATGCGCGCCTTCCTCAACCTGCAGGCGGTCGCGCTCACCGAGGTCTAGTCCTCGGCCCCGCCGGCGTCCTTTCGAGCGGCGCCCCCGGCCGCCAGGCGCATCAGGTCGGAGCTCAGGTCGATCTCCAGTTCGGCCCCGCCGGCGCTGCCGTACTGGTGCTGGTAGCTGCCCCAGGATTGCTCGCGGATCTGCTCGGCGAGGCGGCTCTCCATCAGCAACAGGAGCTCCAGGGCGGTGCGCTCGATCCGTGCCTCGAGGGCCGGGTCGGCCCAGTCCTCGGTGGCGGCGAAGAGCGCGGTCGGGACGGTCAGCGCCCGCATGTAGCCGAAGAGCGAGCGCATCGCCTCGTCGACCACCAGCGCGTGGCGGGCGGTGCCGGCGGTCGCCGCCATCGCGACCGGCTTGGCGATCAGGAGGTCGTTGTCGAGCAGGTCGAAGAACGACTTGAAGAGTCCGCTGACCCCGGCCTTGTAGATCGGGGTGGCGGCGATCACGCCGTCGGCCTCGGCCAGCTCGGCGATCGCCGCCTTGAGACCGGGGCCGTTGACCTGGGAGACCAGCGCGGCGGCGATCTCGCTGGCGAGCGTGCGCAGCTCGATCACCGACACCGCCGGCTGGGCCACGCCGCGCTCGCGCGCCCCGGCGACGGTGCGCGCCGCCAGCCGCTCGGCGAGCATGCTGGTCGAGGAGGGATCGCTCGCCCCGGCGCTGACGACGACCAGCTTCGGCGGGGCGCTCATGCGTGGCCTCCGGCGGTGGTCGGCTCCTGCGCGCCCGCCAGCTTCCGGCACAGGGCGCGCAGCTCCACCATCTCGTCTTCGTCCAGCGCCGACTTCATCCGCCGCGCCACGCCGAGCGCGTGCGGCCGGCCGGTCCGATGCTGCTGGGCGCGGCCCTCCGCGGTGAGGCTGAGGCGGACCGAGCGGCCGTCGCCGGGGTCGGCGTCGCGTCGCACGAGGCCGCGCTCGACCAGCCGGTCGACCATCCGCGAGAGCGCGGGCTGGCTCAGCAGCACCCGCCGGTTCAGCTCGCCGAGCCGGATCGGCTCGCGGCACTTGGAGAGCGTGTAGAGCACGTCGTACTCGCGCATCGAGACCTCGCACCAGACGTCTTCCTCGGCCAGCCGGCGCATGATCTCGGCGTGCGCGGTGAGCAGCGCTTCCCAGGCGTCGTTGGCGAGGCGGGACCGGCCGGGCATCAGCCCGCCACCTCCTCCGCCTGCGCCTGCCCCGCCGGGGCCGCCGCCACCTCTGCGCTGTCCTGGTAGGGCGACTCGCCGGTCACGTTGTCGCCGCGGTTGGCGTTCGGGCGCGGCTGCCGCGCCGGCTCGTCGCCGTACTTGTCGTGGACGAGGCTCGCGTGGGTCGGGGCTTCGGCCCGCGCCTCCGGCGCCCGCAGCGTCTCGAACTCCTTGCGCAGCACCGGCACCACCTCGCCGCCGAGCAGCTCCAGCTGCTCCAGCACGATCTCCAGCGGCAGCCCCGCGTGGTCCATCAGGAAGAGCTGGCGCTGATAGTCGCCGAAGTGCTCGCGGAAGGTGAGCGTCTTCTCGATCACCTCCTGCGGGCTGCCGACGACCAGCGGCGTCGCCGCCGTGAAGTCCTCCATCGAGGGCCCGTGGCCGTACACGGGGGCGTTGTCGAAGTAGGGTCGGAACCGGCGCTTGGCGTCCTGCGAGTTCTTCGCGATGAACGCCTGACCGCCGAGCCCGACGACCGCCTCCGCTTCCGTCCCATGCCCGTAGTGCGCGTAGCGCTGCCGGTAGAAGCCGATCAGCCGTTCGTAGTGCTCGGCCGGCCAGAAGATGTTGTTGGCGAAGAAGCCGTTGCCGTAGTACGCGGCCTGCTCGGCGATCTCCGGCGTGCGGATCGAGCCGTGCCAGACGAAGGGCGGCACGTCGTCCAGTGGGCGCGGGACGGAGGTGAAGCCGGTCAGCGGGGTGCGGAAGTGTCCCTCCCAGTCGACCACGTCCTCGCGCCAGAGCCGATGCAGGAGGTTGTAGTTCTCCAGCGCCAACGGCAATGACTGGTTGATCTCCTGGCCGAACCAGGGGTAGACCGGGGCGGTGTTGCCGCGCCCCAGCATCAGGTCCATGCGTCCCTTCGAGAGGTGCTGGAGCATCGCGTACTCCTCGGCGATGCGGACCGGGTCGTTGGTGGTGATCAGGGTCGTCGCCGTGGTCAGGATCAGCCGCTCGGTGGCGGCGGCGATGTAGGCGAGCAGCGTCGTCGGCGCGGAGGAGAAGAAGGGCGGGTTGTGGTGCTCGCCGATCGCGAACACGTCGAGGCCGACCTCCTCGGCCTTCTTCGCGATCTGGACGGCCGCGTCGATGCGCTCGGCCTCGCTGGGGGTCTGCCCGGAGACCGGGTCCTTGGTGATGTCGCTGACCGAGAAGATTCCGAACTGCATCAGTGCCTACCTTCCGCGCGCTCCACGCCGTAATTTACATGCATTTGCATATATCTTAGCGCGCCAATGGCTTCTTTCTGTGACCGATGACCCAAAACGCCCTCGGCGGCCGCCAGGCATCGGGCAGGGGCTTTGGGAAGTCCTGCCCAGCGCGGCGCACGGGCAGGGAATAGCGCCTAGTCTTTGGAACCTTCCCGATGGGACGCCACGATGAGCATTCTTGACGACGCAATTCGCGAGCACCTCGAACTGAAGCGCGCCCACGGCGCCGACGAGGGCGAGCTGAAAAAACTCGAGGACGAGGCCTTCGGCCCGCCCCAGCGGCCCGACGAGGTGGATCCCTTCGCCGAGGCTCCGACCGAGTTCCTGCTCGCGCCGGATGAGGCCGCGGCGAGCGTGCCGGAGATCGCCGACGAGACCGCCCGCAGCGGCCGTCGTCCTGACATCGCCGACCTGCAGGAGGCGCCGCCGACCGAACCGGTGACGGGGGAGACCGACGCGCCGGCGGTCGAGGGCGAGGAAGAGCTGTCCCCGGCCCCCGACGCGCCGCCGCCGAGCCCGACCGACGCGGCGGACGTTCCCCTGCCCCCACCGCCCGTCGACGAGGCCCCCGATACCGACGAGCGCCACGCGATCGCCGATCAGCCGACGCAGATGTTCGACGTGCAGGCCGAGATGGCCGCCGATGCACCGGCGACGCCCGCCGAGCAGGAGAGCCCCTCGGACGAGCAGCTGGTCGACGCCGCCCAGTCGGAGCCGCAGGCCGCCCCGCCCGCGCCGGAGGAGCCCGCCGGCCCGCCGACCGAGCTCTACGAGCAGCCGCCGCTCGACACCCGCGGCCCCGATGCCGAGGTCGCCGGCCACCCACCGACCGAGGAAGAATCGGCCGAATTCGACTTCTTCAACGAACAGCGGCTCTCCGACGAGCTCGATCAGGCGCTCGAGGCGCCGCTGCCGCCGACCGACGAGCACAGCCTCCCCGAGTACCAGGACGGCGGCGCCCAGGGCAGCGTCTTCGACTACGAGGAGGACCCCTCAGAAGAAGTGCTGCGCCGCCACGACGCCCCCGAGCCGCCGTCGGAGGAAGCCCCGCGCGACGCGGCCGAGCCGGACTCGGAGGAATCCGAGGTCGACTACGACCCCGACACCGGTCACGAGGACGTGCTCGAAGACACGCCGCGCTTCCTCGAGGACGCACCGGAGGACGACGACCTCTGGTTCGAGCAGAAACCGCCGAAGGATTTCGATCTCGACTGAGGCGGCGATCGAGGCCGAGGGCTTGGTCAAGTCCTACGGCGATGTACGGGCGCTCGACGGCGTCGACCTGACCGCGCCGACCGGCACCGTGCTCGGGCTGCTCGGCCCGAACGGGGCGGGGAAGACGACCGCGGTCCGCATCCTCACCACGCTGCTCCCCGCCGACGGCGGCAGCGCCCGGGTGGCCGGGCTCGACGTCGCCGCCGAGGCGCCTCGCCTGCGCAGCCGGATCGGCCTCGCGGGCCAGTACGCGGCGGTCGACGAGAACCTCACCGGGTTCGAGAACCTGCAGATGGTCGGCCAGCTCTACCACCTGCCGAAGGGCGAACCGAAGGCGCGGGCGACCGAGCTGCTGGAGCGCTTCGACCTCGCCGAGGCGGGCGGCCGGCTGGTGCGCACCTACTCCGGCGGCATGCGGCGCCGGCTCGACCTCGCCGCGGCGCTGGTCGCCCGGCCGCCGGTGCTCTTCCTCGACGAGCCGACGACGGGGCTCGACCCGCGCAGCCGGATCGCCCTCTGGGAGACGATCGAAGGGCGGGTCGCCGACGGGACCACGGTCCTGCTCACCACCCAGTACCTCGACGAGGCCGATCGGCTCGCCGACCGGATCTCGGTGATCGACCATGGCCAGGTGATCGCCGAGGGCTCCTCCGATGAGCTGAAGGACCAGGTCGGCGGTGAGAGCCTCGAGGTGACTCTGGAAGCGGCCGACGAGGCGGAGGCGGCGATCGCGGCGCTGGCCGGGGTCTGCTCGGCGCCGCCGGAGCTCGACGGGGTGGTGCTGCGGGTGCCGATCGCCGAGCGCAAAGGGATGATCGCGCTGGCGGTGGAACGGCTGAACGCGGCCGGGGTGGGGATCGACGACATCGCGATGCGGCGGCCGACCCTCGACGACGTCTTCCTCAAGCTGACCGGCCACGCGGCCGAGGACCCCGAGGCGGAGGGGGAGTGATGGGCGGCTTTCGCAGTGCCGTCTCCGACACCGTGGTGCTCTCCAAGCGCAACTTCATGCGCATCGTCCGCGCGCCCGACCTGCTGCTCGCCTTCACCGTGCAGCCGATCATGTTCGTGCTGCTCTTCGCCTACGTGTTCGGCGGCGCGATCCCCACCCCCGGCCACAGCTATATCGACTTCCTGATCCCCGGGATCCTCGTGCAGACGATGTCGTTCGGCGGCTTCGTCACCGCGATGGGGATCGCCGAGGACCTGCGCAAAGGGCTGATCGACCGCTTCCGCTCGCTGCCGATGGCCCGCTCCGCCGTGCTCGCCGGCCGCACCCTCTCGGACATCGCCACCAACACGATCTCGATCGCGGTGATGCTGATCGTCGGCGTGATCATCGGCTTCGGCTTCTCCACCCCCTTCCTCCACGTCGTCCTCGGGCTCTTGATCCTGCTGCTCTTCGGTTACGCCTTCTCCTGGGTCTTCGCCTTCATCGGGCTCACCTCGTCCTCGCCGGAGGCGGCCCAGAGCCTTGGCTTCATCCTCATCTTCCCGCTGACCTTCATCAGCTCCGCCTTCGTCCCGCCCGAAACGATGCCCGCCGCGCTGCAGTGGTTCGCCGAATGGAACCCGTTCTCGATCACGGTCAACGCGATCCGCGCCCTCTTCATCGGCGATCCGGCCGGCAACACCGTCTGGGGCGCGATCGCCTGGTCGGTCGGCATCGCCGCCGTCTTCGCCTTCCTCGCCGTGACGAAATACAAACGCGCCGTCGTGCGCTGAACGACGCGCCGTGCATTCGGGTTCCCTGGGACCCACAATGTGCGCCGCGTCCTAAACTGGTGCCGGAGGGGCCATAGCTCAGCTGGCAGAGCGCCTGCTTTGCAAGCAGGAGGTCACCGGTTCGATCCCGGTTGGCTCCACTCTCTTGTCATTCGAGGGCTCATATCTGTGGCGGCTGCGGCAGAAGGTCGGCCACGATCTGGTCCTCGTGCCAGGGGCCGCCGTCGCCGCGCAGCGGCCCGACGGGCAGGTGCTGTTCGCGCTCCGCGGCGACGATCGCACCTGGTGCCTGCCCGGCGGTGCCGCCGAGGAGGGCGGCAGCTTCGCCCGCACCGCGATCGACGAGCTGCGCGAGGAGACCGGGCTGCGGGTCGAGCCCGCCGACCTGATCCCGGCCGCCTGCTTCTCCGACGCCGAGCGCCACACCCTCCACTACCCGAGCGGCGACGTCGCGCACTACTTCTCGCTGCTCTTCCTCGCGCGGCGGTGGGAGGGGGAGCCGACGCCGGACGGCGAGGAGACTCTCGACCTGCGCTTCGCCGAGCCGACCGACCTCCCGCAGCCCTTCGAGGCCTCGACCGCGCGCGCGGTCGAGCTGCTCCTCGGCTACCTACGCTCCGGCGTCTTCCAGGTCGGCTGAGGCGATGCCGTTCGAGGGCTCGTATCTGTGGCGGCTGCGGCAGAAGGTCGGCTCCGACCTCGTCCTGATCCCCGGCGCGATGTGCGCGAGGAGACCGGCGTCGTCGTCGATATCGGCGACCTGATCGGCTTCGGCACCCTCTCGGAGGCCGAGCTCCACACCGTCACCTACCCCGGCGGCGACGTCAGCCACTGCTTCGCGATGCTCTTCCTCGCCCGCCGCTGGAGCGGCGAGCCGCCGCGGCTAAGGTGCCAGCAGGCTCTCGGCCCGCTTGCCGATCGGCAGGTTCTGGTCGGCGTGGTAGCTCGAGCGGACCAGGGGGCCGGCGGCGACCGACTCGAAGCCGAGGTCGTAGGCGGCCTTCTCCAGTGCCTCGAACTCCTCCGGGTGCCAGTAGCGCACGACGGGAAGGTGGTTCTCGGTCGGCCGCAGGTACTGGCCCACGGTGAGGACCTGGACGCGGTGTTCGCGCAGCAGGCCGAAGGTCTCGACCATCTCCTCGAAGGACTCCCCCAGCCCCACCATCAAGCCTGACTTGGTGACGACATCGTCGCCGCCCATCTCCTTCGCCATCCGCAGGACGCGCGCCGAGCGGGTGAACTGGGAGCCGCGGCGGGCGATCGGGTAGAGGCGCGGCACCGTCTCCACGTTGTGGTTGAAGACGTCGGGCTTCTCGTGGATCACCTTCGCCAGCGGCATCTCCTGGCCGCGGAAGTCGGGGGTGAGGATCTCGACCTTGCAGTCGGGGGCCAGCATCCGGATCGAGCGGACGACGCCGACGAAGGCGCTCGCCCCGTAGTCGGGCAGGTCGTCGCGGTCGACCGAGGTGACGACGGCGTGGCGCAGCCCCATCGCCTTCACCTGGTTGGCGACGCGGAGCGGCTCCAGCGGGTCGTTCCAGGTCGGCTTCCCCGTCTGCACGTTGCAGAAGCCGCAGCGGCGGGTGCAGACGTCGCCGAGGATCATGAAGGTGGCGGTGCCGCGCTCCCAACACTCGCCGACGTTCGGGCAGTTGGCCTCCTCGCAGACGGTGTGGAGGTTGTCGGAGCCGATCTTCTCCTTGAGGCGGCGATAGTTCGGGCCGCCCGGCGCCGGCACTTTCAGCCACGGCGGCTTGCGGGCGCGCTTGAACGGGATCGCCCCGTCGGTCTGCGCGGTGCCCCCGGGCTTCGCCCGCGAACGGGTGACGTGGATGCGTTGGGTCGGCGCCGCGCCGGCGGCGCCGTTCTCGCCAGAAGTGACAGTCTCGCTCATCGCTCTCCACCGAGCGTAGCGGGCGCCGCCTCCAGGCCCAGCTCGACGGCGCTCACGGTTTGTGGAACCCGATCGAAGACCTCGCCGAAGTGGCGCGCCACGGTCTCGCCGTAGGCGGCGACGGTGGGTGAGCTGCCGCCCTCGCGGGAGATCGAGGTCATCGACACCCCTTCGATCCCGCACGGGACCACCCACTCGAACGGCTGCAGGTCGTTGTCGACGTTGACCGCCAGGCCGTGGGTGGTGATCCCCTTGCTGACGTGGACGCCGATCGAGCCGATCTTCCTCGCCGCGCCGACCAGGCCCGGCACCGGCGCCGGCCCGTCGGTCCAGACCCCCGTCAGCCCCTTGATCGTCTGCGCGCCGACCCCGTGCTCGGCAAGCGAGCCGATCATCACCCGCTCCAGCCCCCGCACGTACTCGTGGACGTCATCGCCCAGCGGGCCGAGGTCGACGATCGGGTAGGCGACCAGCTGCCCCGGCCCGTGGTAGGTGACCAGCCCGCCGCGGTCGGTGTCGAGGACTTCGATCCCCTGCGCTTCGTACCAGGAGGCGCCCATCGGCAGCTCCTCCGGCTTGGTGCGACGCCCGCGCGAGTAGACCGGCGGGTGCTCGAGCAGCATCAGGACGTCCGGAATCTCGCCCGCGCCGCGCCGTCCGGCCAGTCGCAACTGCATGTCCCAGGCCGCGCGATAGGGGACCGTTCCGGCGCGCAGGAGCAGGAGAGGAGCGCTCACGTAAAGAATTGTCTCAGGATGCGCCCATATGCTGTGAATCAGCGCATGGTCCAGTCGAAGCCATTCCGCCCCGAATGGCTGCCGGCGGTCGCGCTCAGCGCGATCTTGGCGGCCCTGATGCTGGTCTGGGACCCACGGGTCGGCGATCTCGCCGCCCAGGTCTTCCATACCGAGCTCTTCCAGCACGCCGGCCTGGCGATCTGGAACGGCAGCTGGTACGGCGGCCACTACACGCTCAACTACTCCCTGCTGTTCCCGCCCGCCGCGGCGCTGCTCGGCCCACAGGTGGTCGGGATGCTGTCGGTCGTCGCCTCCTCCTACCTCTTCGACCGCCTCGTGCAGGACCACTTCGGCAAGCAGGCACGGCCGGCGACGCTCTGGTTCGCGGCCGGGGTCGTCACCCTGCTCGCCGACGGTCAGCTGACCTTCGCTCTCGGGGTTGCGCTGGGGCTGGTGGCGCTGCGCTCATTGCAGGTCGGGAGGGGGGCGCTGGCGATCCTCGCCGCCGCGGCCTGCCCACTGGCGAGCCCGGTCGCCGGGGCGTTCCTCGCCGGGGCGGTGATCGCCGGAGCCTGGGAACGGGGCGGCCGGGTGAACCGCACCGCGCTCGCCGCCGCCGCGGTCGCCCTCGTCCTCACCGTGGCGCCGAACCTCGCCTTCCCCGAACCGGGCCGCTTCCCCTTCGCCGCCTCCTCCTTCATCGCGATCCCACTCTGGTGCGCGGGGGCGCTCTTCCTCACCTGGCGGCTCGACGGTGAGGCGCGGCTACGGCGGGTGATCCTCGGCTACGCGGTCGCCGGCACCGCGGTCTTCCTCATTCCCAATGCGCTCGGCGGCAACGCGGTTCGCCTCGGCGCCCTCTTCGGCGGCCCGGTGCTGGCCGCGATCCTGCTCTCCCATCGCCCGCTGACCCGTCCGAGCCCCCGCGTCCCCGTCTGGTTCTACACCGCGGTCCTCCTCGTCACCCTGGCGGGCAGCCTCTACTGGCAGTTCACCGCCAGCGTCACCCAGGTCGCCCGCGCGGTCGGCGACCCCTCCACCTCGGCCTCCTACTTCCAGCCCGCGGCGCGTTGGTTGATGGATCACGGCGGCCGTGGGACCCGGATCGAGGTGCCGCCGACCGTCAACCACTGGGAGTCCGCCTACCTGGCGCCGAACTTCGAGCTCGCCCGCGGCTGGCTGCGCCAGCTCGACACCGCCCGCGACGACATCTTCTACAGGGAAGGCGCCCTCGACGAACGCACCTACGGCCGCTGGCTGCGCGGCAACGCGATCTCCTACGTCGCCCTCCCCGACGCCCCGCTCGACTACTCCTCGAAGGAAGAGGCGAAGCTGATCCTCGCCGCGCCGCCCTACCTCCACGAACGCTTCCACGGCGAACACTGGCGCATCTATGAAGTCCGGAACCCGAAGCCGATGATCGAGCCCCTCGGCAGCGGCGCCGCCAACACCGTCCGCGTCGGCCCCCAAGGCTTCGCCCTCGACGTCACCAGCCCCGGCGAATTCCTCGTCCGCGTCGCCTTCACCCCTTACTGGTCGATCGGACGCGGCGCCGGCTGCCTCCTCCGCCGCGGCAACTGGACGGTCGCCCGCACCGCCCACCCCGGCATCTTCAGCGTCGACGCCGACTTCTCCCTCGGCGGCGCCTGGAACGCGATGACCGGCGCCAAGAAGACCTGCTGACACAAAACCGTAACTACGCATCCGCATTTACCCCCGCTGAGAAGGGGTAGATGCGGACGCTCACAGCGCCAGCGCCAGCGGCTCCTCGAGCAGGGCCCGGATCCGGGCGAGGAACTCGGCGGCGGGGGCGCCGTAGAGGATGCGGTGGTCGCAGGCGAGGGTGACGCCGAGCATCTGCGCGGTGGTGACCTCACCGTCACGGACCACCGGCCTCTCGGTGATCGCCCCGACGGCCAGGATCGCCGCCTGGGGGGCGTTGATCACGGCGGAGAAGTTGCTCACCCCGTACATCCCCAGGTTGGAGACGGTGAAGGTGCCCCCGGAGAGCTCGGGCGGCGTGATCGAACCGTCCCTCACCTTCCCCGCCAGCGCCCGCGTGTCGGCGGCGATCTCCCGCAGCCCCTTGCGGTCGGCGTCGAAGACCGTCGGCACCACGAGCGCGTCCTGCGCGGCCACCGCCACCCCGACGTTGACCCGCGAGTGGAGCTCGAACCTCCCGTCCCGATATGCCCCGTTGGCGAGCGGGAACTCGCGCAGCGCCAGCGCGCACGCCTTCACCACCATGTCGTTGAAGGAGGGCACCACCTCCCCCTCGCCGCCCATCGCCTTGATCCGCGCCCTGGCATCCACGCAGGCGCTCATGTCGATCTCGCTCTGCAGGTAGAAGTGCGGCGCCGTCGCCTTGGACTCCGCCATCCTCCGCGCCACCACCTGCTGCAGGCGCGTCGGCTCCCGCACTGTGGTCTGTCCCTTGGCCGTCTCGGTCCCTCCGGCGCCTCCCGCAGTCCCCTCCTCATCCACCCCCCCAATTGCAATTAAGGGGGTGGATGAGGAGGGGACCTCGGCGGCGCCCGGGGGACCGCCCGCGGAAGCTCCCTCGACGTCCTTCTTCACGATCCGTCCCCCAGGGCCCGAGCCCTCGAGCCCGGCCAGATCCACCCCTCGGTCCCGCGCCACGCGCCGTGCCAGCGGCGATGCCTTGACCCTCTCCGCCCCTGCCGCGGGTGGCACCGTAGGGGGGACCCTCCCTGAGGAAGCTTCAGCTACCGGAAGGGAGGGTGGGTCCCCTGCGGTGACAGGACCCGCGGCCTGCGAGGCCGGTCCCTCCGCGTCCTCCGGCGGCGCCCCGCCCCCGTCCCCCACCACCGCGATCGGCGCCCCGATCGGCAGCGTGTCCCCCTCCTGGGCGAGGATCTCGGTCAAGGTCCCGGCGACGTCGGACTCGTAGGCCATGTTCGCCTTGTCGGTCTCGATTTCCACCAGCTCCTCGCCGACCGCGACCTCCTCGCCGACCTGCTTGAGCCATTTGAGGACGACGCCCTCCTCCATCGAGTCGGAGAGGCGCGGCATGACGATCTGCGGCATCAGGCGCTCCCTCAGGCGGCGAGGTCGAGGACCCGCAGGGCGGCCCGTTCGATCCGGTCCTCGGTCGGCATCGCGGCCAGCTCCAGCTCCTTGGCGTAGGGCAGCGGCACCTCGGCCATGCCGACCCGTTCGACCGGGGCGTCGAGGTCGTCGAAGCAGGCGTGCTGGATCCGCGCGGCGAGCTCGGCGCTGACTCCGTAGCTGGGCCAGCCCTCCTCGACGCAGAGCGCCCGGTTGGTCTTCGCCACCGAGGCGGCGACGGTCTCGACGTCGAGCGGCCGCAGGCTGCGCAGGTCGATCACCTCGACCGAGACTCCGTGCGCGTCGGCAATCTTCTCGGCGACGTGGAGCGCGCGGACGGTGGCGAAGGAGTGAGAGACGATCGTCAGATCGCCGCCCTCGCGGGCCACCGCGGCGCGGCCGATCGGGGTCAGCAGCTCGGGGTCGAGATCCACCTCGCCCTTCTCTTTGTAGATCGGCAGGTTCTCGATCACCAGCACCGGGTCGTCGTCGCGGATCGCCGCCTTCAGCAGGCCCTTGGCGTCGGCGGGGGTCGCGGGCGCGACCACCTTCAGCCCGGGGGTCCCGGCGAACCAGCCGTCGAAGCTCTGCGAGTGCTGGGCGGTCAGTTGGTTGCCGGCCCCGTTCGGGGTGCGGATGACGAGCGGGCAGCGCACCTCGCCGCCGAACATCGCCCCCACCTTGGCGGCGTGGTTCACCACCTGGTCCATCGCGACGAGGAGGAAGTTCAGCGTCATCACCTCGACGATCGGCCGCTCGCCCAACATCGCCGCACCGACCCCGGCACCGACGAAGCCCTCCTCGGAGATCGGCGTGTCGCGCACCCGGTCGGGGCCGAATTCGTCGAGCAGCCCGGCGGTCACCTTGTATGAGCCGTCGAAGAGTCCGACCTCCTCACCCATCACGAAGACGCGGTCGTCGCGCTCCAGCTCCTGGCGCATCGCGAGGCGCAGGGCCTCGCGGTAGGTCATCGTCCCGACGCCGGTCGGAGCCGGCGCCGCGGTGACGCCGGAGCCGCCGCTCATCGACCCAGCCCGCCGGCGAAGACGAGCTCGGCCTCACCGAACGGGCTGCCGGGACGCATCCGCTCGAACTGCTCCTCGGAGCCGGGGGTGTAGACGCCCGCGGCGAGCCGGTCGACCGACGGCGGCGCGTCGGCCTCGGCGAAGGCGACGGCGTTCTCGACCTCGACCTCGGCTTCGGCCTCCATCGCGGCGAATCCCTCGGCGGGGACGCCGCGCGCTTCGAGCAGCGCCCGGGTGCGGACCAGCGGGTCCTCGCGGCGGTGCTCCTCGATCTCCTCGCGGCTGCGGTAGGCGAGCCCGGCGTCGGCGACCGAGTGGCCGCGGTAGCGGTAGGTGAGCGCCTCGAGCACGGCGGGGCGCCGCTCCTCGCGGGCCGCCTTCAGCAACCGGGTGCTCGCCGCCTCCATCGCCTCGATGTCGTCTCCGTCGACCCGCTCGCCCTCCATCCGGTAGGAGCCGGCGCGCTTGAAGAGGTCGGTCTCGGCCGAGGCGCGGTCGACGCTCGTCCCCATCCCGTAGAGGTTGTTGATGACGAGGAAGACGACCGGCAGGTTCCAGACCGCGGCCAGGTTCAGCGACTCGTGCCAGGCGCCCATGTTGACGGCGCCGTCCCCGAGCTCGCAGAGGACGGCCTGTTCGGCGCCGCGGCGGACCAGCGAGAGCGCCATCCCGGTCGCGATCGGCAGCTGGCCGCCGACGATCCCCCAACCGCCGTAGTAGCCGCGGTCGACGTCGAGCAGGTGCATCGACCCGCCCCGCCCGTGGGCGCAGCCGTGGGCGCGGCCGAAGAGCTCCGCCATCACCGCCTCGGGCGGGACCCCGCGGGCGAGGGCGAAGCCGTGGCAGCGATAGCCGGTGACCAGAAGATCCTCGTCCTCGAGCGCCGCCACCGCGCCGACCGTCGCCGCCTCCTGGCCCGAGGACAGGTGGCAGTAGCCGCCGATCCGTGCCGCCTTGTACTGGCGCTCCGCCGCTTCCTCGAAGCGCCGGATCAGGAACATCATCCGGTAGCGCTCGTAGAGGTCGCCGGCGTCGAGGTCGTAGGGGGCGTCGGTCCTGTCGATGACGGCCATCTAGGGCTCCTCGAAGTAGTCGGGGTGTTGTTCGCGGATGCGTGGGACCTCGCGCAGGACGGCGCGGAGGTGCTCGCGCAGGGCGGCCTCGGCGCCGTCGGGGTCGTGGGTGCCGACCGCCTCGGCGACCGTGCGGTGGGCCTCGACCATCGTCGGCAGGTAGTCGGGCATCGAGAGGCTGAGCCGGCGCAGCCGGTTGAGGTGGGACTTGGCCCGCTCGTTCACCGGCCAGACGGCCGGGTGGCCGGAGAGATCGCAGATCTGGCGGTGGAAGGTGTCGTCGAGGAGCTGCCAGGCATCGATGTCGATGCGGTCGGTGGCGCGTTCCTGGGCGCGCAGGTTTTCCTCCATCTGAGCCACCGACTCGCTGTCGGCGAGTTCGGCGGCGACCCGGACCGCGGTGCACTCGAGCGCCTCGCGGATGAACTGGGCGTCGGAGACGGCGGCCGGGCTGATGCGGGCGACAAAGGTGCCGATCTGGGGCCGGACTTCGACCAGACGGTCGTCGCGGAGACGGCCGAGGGCCTCGCGGATCGGGGTGCGGCTGACACCGAGGCGTTCACCCAGCTCGGCCTCCGAGAGGCGTTCGCCCGGGGCCAGCTCGGCGCGGACGATCTGGTCGCGCAGGGCGGCGTAGAGGTACGGGCCGCTCGACGCTCGGCCGGGGCGACGGCCGCTCTCGGCAGCGTCCTTGCCGCGGATCGGGATCGGCTCAGCCATAAAGTGGATACTAGTATACAAGTGTCCCCGCACTTATCCCCGCATCGCGCGGAGCAGGGCGAACTCACCGGGGGATCAGCGCGGCGGGCGAAGGGTCCAGGCGATCCGACGCCGCCGCTTCTTCGGCGGCAACCCGGCGCCCGTGGCCGGCTCGGGCAGCGGCTCGCCGCGGCGTTCGGCCCTGAGGAAGCGCAGCAGGACCGTGGGGACGAGTGCTCGCTCCTCCTCCGGCAGCAGCGAGACTTCGACGCCGATCCGGTCCTCCTTTTCCTGGTTCGGATTGAGGCGGAGTTCGGCCACCATCCGCGAGACCTCCGCTTCGACCCGCTCTTCGTCGTCCGCGCTCAGCGCCATCGGCCCCGAGCCTAGCCGCCGTCGCCGCGTCGAGGACGCGCCCTCAATCCTCGGCGCGCTCGGTGAAGATGTCGCCGATCCGGTCGAGGACCCGGCTCGCCACCCGCAGTTCCTCCTCGTCGAGGCCCTCGAGCGCCTCCTCCCAGCGCCGCCGCCAGAGTGCCTTGCGCGCTTCCACCTTGCGCCTGCCGCGCCGGGTCAGCTTGACCACGACGAGGCGGCGGTCTGACTCCGAGCGGCTGCGCTCGACCAGCTCGGCGGCGCAGAGGTTGTCGAGCATGCCGGAGACGGTGGCGGCGCTCGCCCCGACCGCCTCGGCCAGCTGGCCCGCGTGCAGCGGGCCGCTGGTGTAGAGCTCGATCAGCAGCTCGAACTGGGCGTGGCCGACTTCGTCGCCGCGGTGGGTGTCGCGACCGCGCAGGCTGCGGAGGCTGCGGAACGCGCGGCGGAACGAGGTGCCGAGCTCGGTGATCGCCTCCTGGCGTGAGGCGGGCTCAGGCACCGAGCGGCTCCACCAGGTCCTCGGCCGCTTCGACCGCGGCGGTCGGCGCTTCCGCTTTCGGGCCCTCGGCCCGCAGCAGCACCAGCACCGGGATGATCGACGCCGCGCAGATCCCGAGCGCCCACCAGTAGGCGGTGCCGAACGCCCCGGCCAGCTCCGCCGCGCCGTGCGCCCCGGCGCTCGCCCGTTGCAGGACCACCGCCAATACCGCGGTCCCGATCGCCCCGCCGACCCGCTGCAGGACGTTCATCTGCGGGGTCGCGTCGGAGAGCTGGTCGGTGCGCAGCGAGGCGAACGCCACGGTGGTTACCGGGATGAACGAGAGGCCGATGCCGACGCCGCGGATCAGCAGCATCACCGAGATGAAGGCGATCGAGGTGTCGGCGCCGATGAAGGCGAGCGGCAGCGAGCTGAGGGTGAGGACCGAGACCCCGACGAGCGCCACCCGGCCGCCGCCGAAGCGGTCGGTCATGCGGGCGATCCAGGGGGCGACGATCAGCATCCCGAGGCCTTGCGGCCCGGTCAGCAGGCCGGTGACGATGACGCTCTCGCCGCGGACCTGTTGGTAGTAGAGCGGCACCAGGATCATCGCCCCGAAGAGCGCTGCGCCGAGGCCGAAGGTGGTGAGCGAGGCGGCGGCGAAGATCCGGTTGGCGTAGAGGCGCACGTCGAGCAGCGGGCGTGAGGCGCGCAACGCGTGCCGGCCGAAGACGACCGTGAGCAGCAGCCCGGCGACGATCGGCCAGACGACGGTCGGCGCGGTGAAGCTTTCCTGGGTCGCGATCTCCGAGAGGCCGTAGACGATCAGCGGCATGCTGGTGGCGAGCAGGACGAGGCCGAGCCAGTCGAGCTTGCCCGCCTCGCCGAGGTCGGAGTCGGGCAGCATCCGCATGCCGAGGATCGCGGCGACGATGCCGATCGGCACGTTGACGAAGAAGATCCAGGACCAGTGCAGGTTCTGCAGGATCAGGCCGCCGACCACCGGGCCGAGGATCGGCGCCAGCATCGCCGGCATCACCACGATCCCCATCACCCGACCCATCCGTTTGGGCCCGGCGACCTCGGCCATGATCATCTGGGCGACCGGCATGATCATCCCGCCGCCGACGCCCTGGAGGACGCGGAAGAGGATCAGCGTGGTGCTCGATTCGGCGACCCCGCAGAGCGCCGAGCCGATCGTGAAGAGGGCGATCGAGGCGAGGTAGACGCGCTTGGCGCCGAAGCGCCGCGCCGCCCAGCCGGTCAGCGGGATCACCGCGGCCAGCGCCAGCAGGTAACCGGTCGCCACCCACTGGATCTGCGCCAGGGTGCTGTCCAGTTCGCGGGCCAGGGTGTCGATCGCGACGTTGACGATCGTCGTGTCGAGGATCGACATCGTCATCCCGAGGATCACGACGCCGGCGATCTTCCAGACGTAGGGCTCGATGCGGTCTTTCGAGGACATTCGGTCCCGAAAGATTAGGGACCGAAGCGCTTTGGCGCGTTTCCGCACCCCTCCTGGCCCCGCGGCTGGCCCCTTTAGAAATCTCTTGCCAACTCTTTAGGAAGTTGTTCACGCTCGTTTAGGGAGCCTGGAGCGGAGGGCGCCAACCTGGGGCCATGCTTCAGAGAAAGAGAAGTCAAGCGTTCGGCTCCGCCCTCCTGGGCGGGGCGATCGTCGCGGTCGCCGGCCTGCTCGCACTCGCGACCGGGCTCGTCTCGACCGGCGACGGTTCAACTTCGACCCGGGCCGGCGTCGTCGCCGCCTCCGGTGCCACCCCCGCCGCCGCCGTCACCGGCGACGAAAGCGAAGGCGGCAACACCGTCAATCAGATCTACAAGGCCGACGCGAACGGCGTCGCCTTCATCGAATCGAAGGTCGCCGAAGGCGTCGCCTCCGGCTCCGGCGTCGTCCTCGACGACGAAGGCCACGTCCTCACCAACAACCACGTGATCGAAGGGGCGAGCGAAGTCACCGTCTCGCTCGAATCGGAAGGCCAGATGTACCCGGCGACCGTGGTCGGGACCGAACCGAACTCCGACCTGGCGCTGCTGAAGGTCGAAGCGCCCGCCGCGAAGCTCCACCCCTTGAAGCTCGGCGACTCCGACCAGGTCGAAGTCGGTGACCCGGTGGTCGCGATCGGCAACCCGTTCGACCTGCAACGGACCGTGACCAGCGGCATCGTCTCGGCCCTGCAGCGTGAAATCCAGGCCCCCGACGGGGTGACGATCGACCACGTGATCCAGACCGACGCGGCGATCAACCCGGGCAACTCGGGCGGCCCGCTGATCAACGCGGCCGGCGAAGTGATCGGCATCAACTCGCAGATCGCCACCGGCGGCTCGGGCTCTGAGGGCAACGTCGGCATCGGCTTCGCGATCCCGATCAACACGGCGAAGGAAGAGATCGCCCAGCTCGAGTCCGGGACCGCCGACGAACACGGCTACCTCGGGGTCAGCGGGGCGACGATCACCCCCGAACTCGCCCGTGCCTTCAACCTGCCGGTCGAAGAAGGCGTGCTCGTGCAGCAGGTCGAGGAAGGCGGGCCCGCGGCGGCCGCCGGCATCCAGGGAGCGACCACTGCGGCGAGCGTCGAAGGGACCGAATTCGGCCTCGGCGGCGACATCATCACCGCCGTCGACGGCGAACCGATCGCCTCGGTCGAAGAGTTGGTCGAACAGGTCTCCGACGCCCATGCGGGCGAAACGGTCGAGCTGACCGTGGTCCGCGAAGGACAGACTGCGTCGGTGAGCGTGACGCTCGCCGAACGCCCCGCCACCTCGGCGGGCTAGACGGTGGGCGCGCTTCAGGGACGCGCCCTCCTCCGAAGCCACCCATCCAGCTCGGCGCCCCTCTGTCCGGTGAGGGGCGCCGAGCGCTTCGGCGTTTAGGGTTGCGGCGTCGATGGAGGCCGCGACCGTGACCGGACTGAGCGAGACCGAGGCGGCGCGCCGCCTGGGCGAGGCCGGCCCCAAGCACGAGCAGGCGACCAGCCGCTCCTACACGTCGATCGCGATCGCCAACACCTTCACGGTGTTCAACGCGATCCTCGCCGGGTTCGGGATCGCGACGATCATCTTCGGCAATCCCAAGGACGCGCTCTTCCTCGGGATCCTCGTCGCCAACGTCGCGATCGGGACCTTCCAGGAGGTGCGCGCCAAGCGTGCCCTCGACAAGCTCGCGGCGCTGGTGGTGGCGAAAGCGACGGTGGTGCGCGACGGGGCGCCGCGCCAGGTCGCGGTCGAGGAGGTCGTGGTCGGTGATCTGGTGAGGATCGCGAGCGGCGACCAGATCCCCGCCGACGGGACGCTGGCGCGGGCCGACGGGCTGGCGCTCGACGAGTCCGAGTTGACCGGCGAGTCCGAACCGGTGGTGCGGAAAACCGGCGATGAGGTGCTCTCCGGGTCCTTCGCGGTCGAGGGCGAGGGCGACTTCGAGGCGACCGCGGTCGGTGCCGACAGCCACGCCGCCAAGGTGACCGCGACCGCGCGCGCCTTCCGCCACCCGCGCTCGCCGTTGGAGAAGGCGATGGACCGCCTCTTGATCGTGATGGTGGGGACGATGATCCCGCTCGGGGTCGGGCTGGGGGTATCGCTGGCCCTGCGCGACGTGAGCCAGGCCGACGCGGTCGAGACGCTCACCGCGGGGATCGTCAACATCGTCCCGGAGGGGCTGATCCTGCTGGTCTCGCTGACCGCGGCGGTGACGGCGGCGAAGATGGCGCGGCACGGGATCCTCGCCCAGCAGCTGAACGCGATCGAGTCGCTGGCCTCGGTCTCGGTGATGTGCACGGACAAGACCGGGACGCTGACCGAGGCCTCGCTGCGGGTGGTCGAGCTGGTCCCGGCGGAGGGGGAGACGGTGGAGGACCTGGCGAACACCTTCGGCACCTACGCGGCGAGCGCGCCGACCCGCAACACGACCCTGGAGGCGATCCATGCCGCCGGGCTCGGCGACGGCATGTGGGCGGAGGAGCCGACCGCGACGATCCCCTTCTCCTCGCGGCGACGCTGGAGCGCGCTCGAGCTCGACGGGAAGCGGCTGGTGCTGGGAGCGCCGGAGGCGCTGCTGGACGACACCGCCACCGACCCGGGGCTGGCCGAGCGGGCGGCGAGCGAGGCCGCCTCGGGCCGGCGCGTGCTCGCGCTCGCCGCCTACGACGCGCCGCTCCCGGAAGCCGGCCCCGACGTCGAGCTGAGCGAGCCGGTGCGTCCGCTCGGGATCGTCGTCCTCGCCGAGGAGCTGCGCGCCGAGGCCGCCGAGACGATCGCCTTCTTCGCCCGCGAGGACGTCGCGCTGAAGGTGCTCTCCGGCGACAACCCGGCGACGGTCGGGGCGATCGCCCGCGATCTCGGGATCGAGGCCACCGGCCCGGCGCTCGACGGGCGCCGGCTGCCCGACGATGACGCCGAGCTGCTCGAGGCGGTCCGCGCGGCGCCGGCGATCGGCCGCATCTCCCCCGAGGGCAAGGCGCGCGTGGTCCGCGTGCTGAGCGAGGGCGGCGAATACGTCGGCATGCTCGGCGACGGGGTCAACGACGTCCCGGCGCTGAAGCAGGCCCGCCTCGCGATCGCCCAGGGCAGCGGCACCCAGATGGCGCGCTCGGTGGCGGATCTGGTCCTCGTCTCCGGCGAATTCGGCGAGGTGCCGCCGATGGTCGGCGAAGGGCGCCAGATCCTGCGCAACATCCAGCGGGTCGCCCGACTCTTCGTCTCGAAGGCGATCTTCACCGCCTTCCTGGTTCTGACCATCGCGATCCCGAGCGGCCTCTTCCCGATGCTGCCGCGCCAGTTCACCCTCACCTCGACCTTCACGATCGGGATCCCGGCCTTCCTGCTGGCGCTCGCCCCGTCGAGCGGGCCGTGGCGGCCGGAGGGCTTCCTGCGGGCGATCGCCCGCTTCTCGATCCCGGCGGGACTGGCTTGTGGGATCGGCATCCTCACCACCTACCTGCTCGCCCGCCACTGGCTCACCGACGACCTCACCCAGGCGAGGTCCGCGACCGCGGCGACGGTGGTCGTCGCCGGTCTGGCGATCGTCTTCGCGCTCGAGGATCAGCCGGGGACGCGGCGCCTCGTCGTCGGGGCGCTCTGCGCGACGATGGCGCTGCTCTTCTTCGGCGCCTGCGCGATCCCGGTGGCCCGCGACTTCTTCGAAATCGCCACCCCGACCGGCGGCATGATCGGCGCCTGGCTGATCGGCTCGGCGGTGGCGATCGTCCTGCTCGCCGTCGCCTTGCGCATCGTCGCCCTCTTGGACCGCCGCGCCTCGGGTACCTACACTTGACCCATGGGAGTTCTGCCGGCAGTCCTGTTGATCCTCGCGATGAAGATCCCGATCATCGGGCTCTGGGCGTTCGTCTACTGGCTGATGAAGGAACCGAAGGCGAGCGACGGTCCCTCCGCCGAGGTCGCCCGCAAGATGCCGCCGCGGCTGCCCAAGCCCGGCGATCCGCGCAATCCGCGCCGTCGTGGCCCGCACGGTGGTACCGCCCGGCCGCTGCCGAGCCCGCGCCGCGACCCACACCCGGCCGCTACTCCACGCGAAACCGTTCCGGCACCTGTTTCTCGGTCGACCTAGGCGGCCGCTCGTAGTGCCGCTGCTGGCGCGGCGGCAGGGTGACCCGCTCGCGGCTGACCGGGTGGTACGGGATCTGTTCGAGCAGGTGGCTGATCAGGTTGAGCCTGGTGGAGCGCTTGTCGTCGGACTCGACCACGAACCAGGGTGAGTGCTCGGTGTCGGTCTGGGCGAACATCTCGTCCTTGGCCTCGGCGTAGTCGACCCAGCGGGCGCGCGCCTCGAGGTCGGTCGGGGAGAGCTTCCAGCGCTTCAGCGGGTTGTCGAGGCGGGCCTGGAAGCGGCGCTCCTGCTCGTCGTCGGAGACCGAGAGCCAGTACTTGATCAGGATGATCCCGGAGCGCTGGATGATCCGCTCGAAACGCGGACAGGAGTGCATGAACTCCTCGTACTCCTCGTTGGTGCAGAAGCCCATCACCCGCTCGACCCCGGCGCGGTTGTACCAGGAGCGGTCGAAGAGGACCATCTCGCCGGCGGCGGGCAGCTGGGCGACGTAGCGCTGGAAGTACCACTGGATTTTCTCGCGGTCGCTCGGCATGCCGAGGGCGACGTTGTGAATCACCCGCGGGTTGGTTTTTTCGGTGATCCGGCGGATCGTGCCGCCCTTGCCGGCGGTGTCGCGGCCCTCGAAGAGGACGACGACTTTGAGGCCCTCGTGGACGATCCATTCCTGCAGCCGGACGAGCTCCACCTGGAGGCGGCGGAGCTCCTTTTTGTATCCCTTCTTGCTGAGGACCTCGGGGTCGGACATGGCGGCGGCCACGGCGGCGTCAGGAGACGCCGAGCGCCCCTTCGATCTCGGTGATCGCCTGCGCCTCGGCCGCGCTGATGCCGTCCTCGGAGCCCTTCTCCTTCTTCGCCGCGGCGACCTTCTTGGCCACGGTGACGACGAAGAGCCGGTAGTCGCCGAGCTCGGCCGGGGTCGCCTTGTCGGCGACCAGGGCGACGGCGTCGCGGATGTTCTGCAGGCCGTGCTCGCGCAGCTCCTCGGCCGAGTGGGCCTTGGTGCGGTCGGTCTCCGGCTTATGGGCGACGATCTCGTCGAGCAGCTCGGAGGTCCCGTGCTCCTGGCGCGCCTCGGTGTAGGCCTTGGCCATCGCGAAGACCTCCCGGAAGGTGCCGCCGCGCTCGGCGGTGGTGACGATCATCCCAGCGCTGGTGGGACCCTCGAGGACGGTGTCCCACTCCTGCTCGGTGAAGTCTGCCTGCTTCGTCATCGCTCTCCTCTGGTCGCTGAAGTCGTCTTGAGCGAACTTACTTGAAGTTGATGCGAACATATGTTCGTGGCCTCACACACCGAAGCCTTGGGTCGCTTCAACGCCGCGGTGCAGCGGCGCGACCTCGAGGCGGCCTCTCGAGCGGCACGGGAGATGGCCAAGGACGGGCCGGTCAGCCTCCACTGCGCGCTGGAGCTGCTGATCCTGCTGGCCCGGGCGGGCGACAGGCGTTTCGAGGCCGCGGCGCGTCGCTGGCTCGTGCGGCTGGGCCAGGAGCGCCGCGCCGCCGAGGAGCCCCACACCCTGACCGAGCTGCAGATCGCCAGCGTCGCCGTCGCCGGCCTCGCCGACGAGCGCATCTCCCGCCGCTGCGAGGGCGTCCTCCGCGCCCTGGTCCGCTGGGTCGAGGAGGGAGACGACGACCGCCCCGCGCGCTGACCCGACCCATCAACATCGTGGCTAGGGCAGGGGGACGGGGGTTGGCGGGCGCTCGCCGGCGGCTACGGCGATCGCGTTGCGGGCGGCCAGCTCGGCCATCGCGGCTCGGGTCTCGACCGTCGCCGAGCCGAGGTGTGGGACCAGGACCACGTTCTCCAGCTCGAGCAGGTCCGGATGGACCTGGGGCTCGTTCTCGAAGACGTCGAGGCCGGCGGCGGCGATCGCGCCGTCGCGCAGCGCCGTCGCCAGCGCCGCTTCGTCGACCACGGCGCCGCGGGCGGTGTTGACCAAGGTCGCCGTCGACTTCATCAGGGCGAGCTCGCGGGCGCCGATCAGGTGGTGGGTCTCGGGCGTCAACGGGGCGTGCAGGCTGAGCACGTCGGCGGTGGCGAGCAGCTCGTCGAGGTCGAGCCGGGCCGCCTCCAGCTCGGCGGCGTGCGGCGACTCGTTGCGCGAGGCGTAGGCGATCTCCATGCCGAAGGCGCGGCCGCGGTGGGCGACCTTCGAGCCGATCCCACCGAGCCCGACGATCCCCAGCCGCGCCCTGCGCAGGTCATGACCGAGCATGAACCCCATCCCCCACCGCCAGGGCCGCCCCGCGCGGATCAGCCTCTCCCCCTCGCCGAGCCGCCGGCCGGCGGCGAGGATCAGGCCGAAGGCGATGTCGGCGGTGGCGTCGTCGAGGACGCCGGGCGTGTTGGTGACCACGACCCCGCGCCGGGCGCAGGCGGCGAGGTCGACGTTGTCGAAGCCCACCGCGACGTTGCAGACGCCCCGCAGGCGCGCCCCGGCGGCCTCCAGAAGCTCATCGTCGACGCGGTCGTAGAGCATCGTCACCGCGACGTCGACACCCTCGACCAGCGCCAGGAGGTCGGCGCGCTCGATCCGCTCGGCATCGTGACCCGAATGCACCTCACCGGCGGCGGCAAGCATCTCGGGCGCGCGGCCGGGCAGGGCTGCGGTGACGGCGAAGATCGGCATCGGCCCTTCTTACCAGGCGCCGGAAAAGGGAAAAGGCGCCCCTCCGGGGCAGGAGGGGCGCCTTCAGGGAACTGCAGGGGGGAGACCAGCTTTGTACCCATGATCAAATCATTAAAACCAGGTAGGGCGAAAAAAGGACTAGTTCGCCGCCATCGCGGCGCCCTGGCGCGATCCTCAGTCGTCTTCTTGGGCCGGGTCCTTGCCCGGCCAACGACCGGTGGCGCCGGCGAAGCCGGCGCGCGCCTGGTGGTCGACGATCCCTTTGGTGATGCGGAAGATCGCGCCCTCGATCGCCAGCGCGGCGATCAGTTTGCCGGTCGGCACGCCGCGCGTGTCCGGATCCGGCGGATCCTCGTCGTCGATCACCGCCCAGGCCTTTTCGAAGGCCTTCTTGGCGGCGAAGCCGGCAACCAGCCCGGCGGCGATCCCTACGGGAGCGAAGAGGAACTTCATCCCTCGAACCTACCCCACCAGGCACCGACCACACCCGCCGGGTTGACATATCGTTGCGACGCATTACGATATATCGTGTCAGATTACGATACGAAAGGTCATAGTTATGTATCCCCAGCACTCTCATCGCCATCCGCGCCATCCCGGGCGCCATGGCCACGAGGAGTTCGCCCGCGGGCGCGGGTTCGACTTCGGTCCCGGCTTCGGACCGGGCCGCGGGCGCAGCCGAGGCGGGCCGCGAGCCCGTCGCGGTGACGTTCGCGCCGCCGTCCTTGCCCTCCTCGCCGACCGCCCCATGCACGGCTACGAGATGATCAAGGAGATCGAGGAGCGCAGCGAGGGGGCCTGGACCCCGAGCGCCGGCTCGATCTACCCGATGCTCCAGCTGCTCGAGGACGAGGGCCTGATCCGCGGCGAGGACTCGGACGGCAAGCGCCGCTTCACCCTCACCGATGCGGGTCGCGCCGAGCACGAGGAGAAGTCCGGTGACGTCGCCCCCTGGGACGCCGTCCGCGCCGGAGCGCCGACCGGCCACCTCGCCCTTCGCGAGTCGGTCGGCAAGCTCTTCGCCGCCGTCCGCCAGGTCGGCCAGGCCGGCGACGAGGACCAGCGCAAACAGGTCACCGAACTGCTCGACGAGACCCGCCGCAAGGTCTACGCGATCCTCGCCGAGGACAAGGCGCAGGACCAGGAGTAAGCGGTCGACCGGCCCCCTGAGGCGGCATGGCCACCGGCCCTGGGGCGGCGTGGGCCAGCCTCGCAAGGACGCAGGAAGCGAGACGAGGGGAGCGCACAACAGTGCGTGACCCGAAGTCGAGCGCCCGAGGACGCCGCGAGGCGCCCCCACGCCGCCCCAGCGAGGCGCCCCCACGCCGCCTCAGGATGCGCCTCGCCACCCGGGGCGCTTAGAAAGGCTCCCGGGTGGCGAGAAGTCCGCTTCCCCAAACGGACCCACACATATAGAGCTACGCATCTCTCCTCCCTATGGTGATCCCCCAGAAGCTTGTCCTTTGCAGGTCGCTTCTTCCTTCACCGGAGAGACAACGGCAAGCTATTGGATTGCGCCAAACCGCGCAATCCCTAAAATTGATTACCGTGCGATCGGTTGCGCTGAAGGGGTCGCCGCGAGCACCCGATCGGCCACCGACTGGCCGGTGAGACCGGCCTCGGCGCGCAGCAGATCCGGCTTGCCGTGGGTGACGTAGCGGTCGGGCAGGCCGACCCGCAGAACCCGTGCCCGCTCCCCCGGCCCGGCGGCGAAGGCGTCCTCCAGATGCTCCAGCACCGCGGCGCCGAAGCCGCCCGGGAGCACGTTCTCCTCGATCGTCACCAGGAGGTCGTGGTCGCGCGCCAGATCCTCCGTCAGCTCCGCGTCGAGCGGCTTGGCGAAGCGGGCGTCGGCGACGGTCGCCTGGATGCCATGGTCGGCGAGGATCGCCGCCGCCTCGAGCGCCACATGGACCCCATAGCCGTAACCGAGCAGCGCCACGCCGCGACCCTCGCTCAGGACCTCGCCCTTGCCGATCGGCAGCAGCTCGGGCTCGGCCGGGATCTCGACCCCCTCGGCCGCCCCGCGCGGGTAGCGCAGCGCCGCCGGGCCGTCGTGGGCGACGGCGGTGTGGAGCATGTGGACCAGCATCGCCTCGTCGCGCGGGGCCATCAGCACCACGTGCGGGATCGGGCGGAAGTAGGAGATGTCGAAGGCGCCGTGGTGGGTCGGGCCGTCGTCGCCGACCAGCCCGGCGCGGTCCATCGCGAAGGTGACGTCGAGCTCTTGCAGGCAGACGTCGTGGACGATCTGGTCGAAGGCGCGTTGGAGGAAGGTCGAGTAGATCGCGCAGACCGGCTTCGCGCCCTGCAGCGCCAGCCCGGAAGCCATCAGCACCGCGTTCTGCTCGGCGATGCCGACGTCGTAGTACTGCGCCGGCCGCTCGTCGGCGAGCTTCTGCAACCCGGTCCCCCCCGCCATCGCCGCGGTGATCCCGATCACCCGCGCGTCGCGCTCGGCCTCGGCGACCAGCGCGTCGGCGAAGACCTTCGTGTACTGCGGCGGCGAGCCGGGAGCGGGCGGCTTCTCCAGCCGCTCGATCCCCTCCGGCGAGTCGGTTTCCTGCACCGGGATGGTCTTTTGAGAGGCGGGTTCGGCGGCTGTCGGGCGGCCGTTGACGATCGAGTTCGGCTTCGCCGCGTGCCACTCCTCCATCGAGGCGAGGCCGTTCGCTTCGGCGGGCGCGAAGCCTTTGCCCTTCACCGTGTGGATGTGGACGACGACCGGGCGTTCGGCCTCGAAGGCCTCGGTCAGGGCGCGGCGCAGCGCTTTCACGTCGTGGCCGTCGATCACGCCCATGTAGGCGAGGTCGAGCTCCTCGAAGAAGAGGCCGGGCGCCCAGTAGGCCTTGATCGCCGCCTTGACCTCGGGGCCGAGGCGCTCGATCCGCCGCCCCATCCCGAGCGGCAGTCTCGTCAGCCGATCCTCGATGTCCTCGCGCGCGTGGTAGAGCCGCGGGTTGAAGCGGATCCGGTTGAAGTAGCGGGAGAGCGCGCCGACGTTGGGCGAGATCGACATCCCGTTGTCGTTGAGGACGACCACCATCGGCGTCTGCAGGCCGCCCGCCGCGTGCAGGGCCTCGTAGGCGACGCCGCCGGTCAACGCGCCGTCGCCGATCACGGCGGCGACCCGGCCGTCCTCGCCGATGCCCTTGCGCATCGCCTCCTTCAGCCCGACCGCGTAGCCGATCGAGGTAGAGGCGTGACCGGCGCCCATGATGTCGTGCTCGGACTCGGCGATCGAGCAGAACGGGGCGAGGCCCTCGTACTGGCGGATCGTCGACAGCTGCTCGCGCCGGCCGGTGAGGATCTTGTGCGGGTAGGACTGGTGGCCGACGTCCCAGAGGATCTTGTCGCGAGGGCTTTCGAGCAGGCTGTGGAGGGCGACAGCGAGCTCACAGGTGCCGAGGTTGGCGCCGAAGTGGCCGCCGATCTGGCCGATCGTGTCGATGATGTAGATGCGCATCTCCTGCGCGACCTGCTGCAGTTCGGCGTCGTCCAGCCCGTGCAGGTCCGCGGGACCGTCGACGGTGTTGAGGAGTTTTTGTTCGTCGCTCATTCGTGCCGGGTGAAGATGTAGTCGGCGACCCGTCTCAGGTCGTCGGTGTCGCCGTCCGCTTCGGCCAGCGCCGCGGTCGCCTTGGCGTGTGACTCGGAGGCGAGCTCGCGCGCCCGGTCGAGGCCGAAGAGGCTGACGTAGGTGAGTTTGCCATGTCTCTCGTCGCTTCCATGTGGCTTTCCGAGCCGCTCGTCGCTCTCGGTCACGTCGAGGATGTCGTCGACGATCTGGAACAGCACGCCCAACTCGTCGGCGAAACGGCGGTAGCGCATTGTCTCACTTTCGCCGGTTCCCTCAAGGATCGGGATCACACAGACGCTGGCGGAGATCAAGCGGCCGGTCTTCAAGGTGTGCAGCTCGCGCAGCCCGGCGGCGTCGAGCTCGGCCCCGATCACGTCCACGTACTGGCCGCCGACCATGCCGTCGACGCCGGTCGCGGTCGCCAGCTCGCGCAGCGCCGCCAGCACCCGGGCGGGATCGCCGGGCTGCTCGCAGAAGAGCCGGACCGCCTCGGCGAAGAGGCCGTCGCCGGCCAGGATCGCGACGTCCTCGCCGAAGCGCTTGTGCGAGGTCGGCTTGCCGCGGCGCAGGTCGTCGTCGTCCATCGCCGGCAGGTCGTCGTGGATCAGTGAGTAGGTGTGGACGAGCTCGATCGCGGCGGCGACCGGAAGGAAGTTCTCCGGCGGGGCGCCGAGGGCGCGCGCGGTGGCGAGGGCGAGGACCGGGCGGACGCGCTTGCCGCCGGCGAGCAGCGAGTAGCGCATCGCCTCCTCGAGCCCGGTGGTGCCCGCCGCGGGCGAGAAATGGAGGTCGGCGAGCGCCGCTTCGACCAGGTCCCGCAGGTCCTCGGGGTAGAGCTCCTCCGCGGTCATCGGCGGCGCCCCCGCGGCGCGCGCCTATTCCGCATCGGCGGCGGCCGCTTCGCGGGCGCGGCGGTTGGTCTCCTCGACCGCCTCGGCCGAGAGCTCGCCCGCTTCGGCGGCGAGCGCCGCGGCGCGCCCCTCGGGAAGCTCGCCCTCGCCCTCCAGCTCGGCGGCGATCTCGCGCAGCCGCTCGGCGATCTCGCGCAGGCGACTCATCCGGCCGGCTCGCGCTCGCGGACGATCGCCCCGAGCACACCGTTGATGAAGCCGGCCGAGTCGGCACCGCAGTACTCCTTGGCGATCTCGACCGCCTCGTCGATCGCCACCTCGTAGGGGGTCTCCCCCTCCTCGATCTCGAACAGCGCCACCCGCATCACGTTGAGGTCGAGCGGGGCGATCCGATCGATCGTCCAGCCGCTGCGCAGGTGTTCGGCGATCGTGTCGTCGAGTTCTTCGCGGTTGGCGTCGACGCCCTCGGCCAATTCGCGGGTCAGCGGTTTGACGTCGGCCACCAGCTCGGTGAGCGGACGGCCGGTCACGTCGCGCTGGTAGCTGGCGAAGACGGCATCACGGCGTTGGTCGGAGCGACGCATCAGGTCATTCTCTCAGGCTGGGAGGCGCGCGTCCGTGACCCGGGGCACGCTCGGGCGTCCCCGCTCAGCGCAGGATCTCGACCAGGAGCACCCAGGCGTTGATCACGGCCCCGAGGATCAGCAGGACGATCCCGGCCGCGACCCAGTACAGGCCGCCGGCGACGGCGAAGAGCTCGCACAGGCCGCCGACCAGGAGCAGCACGGTGCCGCTGAAGCGGACGATCTGGCGATTGAGCGCGTAGCGCGGCGGCGTCTCGATCCCGTCCGGGAGCCGGTGGGCGACCGGCAGGCGCAGCATCACCGCGACCAGGGCGGCGCCGATCGCCACCACCTCGATCCCCAGCGCCACGTGACTCTGTCCGGGCAGCAGCCCGGCAATCGAGACGACCAGCGGGACGAGGAGCATCGCCAGCGCCTCGATGCCGCGTCCCGGCAGCCCCTCGTACTTGAGGATCCGCTCGACGTTGATCGAGACGGCGACGAAGAGCAGCCCGGCCAGCGCCGCCGAGGCACCGGCGACGGCGACGAAAAGGTCCTTCCACTCCTCCGGGGCGTAGGCCGTGCTCACGGCCGGCAGCCTAGGCGCGCGACATGTATTCGCCGGTGCGGGTGTCAACGCGCACCGTCTCCCCCTCCTCGATGAAGAGGGGGACCTGGACCACGGCGCCGGACTCGAGCGTCGCCGGCTTGTTGCCGCCGCCCGAGGCGGTGTCGCCTTTCAGGCCCGGATCGGTCTGGGTGACTTTCATCTCGACCGCGCTCGGCACCGTCACGTCGCTGGGCTGTTCGTCGACGAAGAGCACCTCGACCTCGGAGTTCGGCAGCACCCACTGCATCGTGTCGCCGAGCACCGCCGAGGGGATTTCGATCTGGTCGTAGTCGCGGTTGTCCATGAAGACGACCGAATCGCCCTGATCGTAGAGGTACTGCATCTTTTTCGATTCGGTGCGCACGGAGCGGAACTTCTCCCCGGCGCGGAAGGTTTTGTCGATCACGGCGCCGTCCTCGATGCGGCGCAGTTTCGTCCGCACGAAAGCGCCCCCCTTGCCCGGCTTGACGTGCTGGAACTCGATGATCTTCCAGACCTTGCCGTCGATTTCGATATGGCTGCCGTTGCGGAATTGATTGGTGGTGACTGACATGGGCCGGACTCTAGCGACGGCTCTCCGAGGCGGCGGGGACGAGGGTGTTCGAGGCGCCGCCGCCGAGGACGCGGCGGGTGAGGCCCGGAGCGAGGACGCGTAGCTGGGCGACAAGCGCGTATTTGCGCGGCACGTAGCGCTCCGCCTTGCCGCCCGGTCCGACCTCGTAGATCGCCTCGGCGACCTGCTCGGGGGTGCCGAGGATCAGTCGGGTGAGCGCTTTCTCGCGCAGCTCCGCCTGCGGGAAGCCCTCGGTCGGGATGAACCCGGGCAGGACCATGCCCACGTGGACCCCGTGCGGCGCCTCCTCCAGGTTGAGCGCGTCGGTCCAGCCGATCAGCGCGAACTTGCTCGCCGAGTAGGCCCCCGATTTGGCGCGGCTGACGCGGCCGGCGGTGCTGGCGACGTTGACGATCGCGCTCGGAGCGGAGCGGCGCAGCAGCGGCAGCAGGGCCTCGGTGAGGCGGACCACCGCGTCGAAGTTCAACTCCATGTGGCGGTGGACGTTCTCCCAGCCGGTCTCGGCGAAGCTCCCGCGCCAGCCCGCCCCGGCGTTGTTGACGAGGAGGTCGAGGCGGTCGTGGTGCTGCTCGAGGTGGGCCCGCACCAGCCCGGGGGCGTCGGGCCGGGTGAGGTCGGCGGCGACCCAGGTGGTGGGCACGGGCAGCGAGGCGGCCAGCTCGGCGAGCAGCTCGCCGCGGCGGGCGACGAGGACCAGCTCGGTGCCCGGCTCACGGGCGAGGCGCCGCGCGGTGGCGGCGCCGATCCCGCTCGAGGCGCCGGTGACCAGTGCGACCTTGGATGACGAAGGCATCGCCTAACGCTATGTCACGAGTCGATGTGGCGGTAGACGGAGTTTAGGATTGGCGGCGTGTCCGACGCCTCGTCCTCGGCCCCGCACGGTCGGCACCACCATGTGCCCCACGCGCCGCGTCTCAGCGCCGCCCGACGCGAAGGCGAGCGGGTCACCCCGCTGGAGCTCTTCTTCGACCTCGTCTTCGTCCTCGCGATCACCCAGTGCACCTCGCTGATGTCGCACCATCCGAGCTGGTCGGGGCTGGGCCAGGGACTGCTGGTGCTCGGGGTGCTCTGGTGGGCCTGGGCCTCCTACGCCTGGCTGACCAGCGTGATCGACCCCGAGGCCGGCGCGGTCCGCCTCGTCTTCTTCGCCGCGATGGCCGCGATGCTGATCGCCGCGATCGCCGTCCCGGAGGCGTTCGGCGACCTGGCGCTGGTCTTCGCCCTCTCGATCGGCTTCTTCCGCGTCGCCCACATCGCCCTCTTCACGATCGCCAGCAGCAACTCGCCCGACCTGCGCCGCTCGACCGCCGCCCTCGCCGTCTCGACCGCGATCGCGGTCTCGCTGCTGGCCGCCGCCTCGGCCTTCGACGGGGTCCCGCAGGCGGCGCTCTGGGTGTTGGCGCTGGCGCTCGACTTCGGCGGGCCCTACTTCTTCGGCGAGGAAGGCTGGCAGCTCGTCCCCGGCCACTTCGCCGAGCGCCACGGGCTGATCATCATCATCGCCCTAGGCGAGTCGATCGTCGAGATCGGCACCGGCGCCGCGGGGCATCTCGACCTCGCGATCGGCGTCGCCGCGGTACTCGGCGTCGGCGTCGCGGCGGCGATGTGGTGGGTCTACTTCGACGTCGTCGCGCTGGTCTCGGCGCGGCGGCTCGCCGAAGCCGAACCGGGAACCGTGCAGAACACGCTCGCCCGCGACTCCTACACCTACCTGCACCTGTTCATGGTCGCCGGGATCGTCCTCGCGGCGTTCGGCCTCGAGGAGGTGCTGGCGCATACGGAGGAGCACCTGCACTGGGTGCCCGCGGTCGGGCTCTGCGGCGGGATCGCCCTCTACCTGCTCGGCCTGGTCGCCTTCCGCTACCGCCAGAAAGGCGACTGGAATCGCTACAAACCGGTCTGCGCGGCGCTGGTTCTGATCCTGATCCCGGTCGCCACCGCGATCTCGGCGCTGGCGACGCTGGCGATCGCCACCGCTTTGTTCGGCCTGCTGGTGGCCGCCGAGCACGTCAACTACGACGAGCGTCGCGACGAGCTGCGGGCCCGCAACACGATGACCGAGGCGGAGGCCGAGCTGATCGCCAAAGAGGAGGCCTGAGGGTCGCTCCTCACGATCGCGATCCGTCGCGTCCCCTGAGGAACTTCCGTGTTCTCGCGGACGAAGGTATGACTTCGACATACTGGCGAACTTATGACGAATCCCAACGAGGTTCCCAAGCTTCTAGACGAACTGCTGCGGGCCGGCGCGCCGTCCGGTTACGAGGGACCCGCGGCCGCGGTCTGGCGCAAGACCGCATCCGCGTTCGCCGAGCTCTCATATGACGGCATCGGCTCGACCTTCGCCCGGGTCGGTGAGGCCGAGCCGCTGGTCGCGATCGTCGGCCACATCGACGAGATCGGGCTGATCGTCACCCACGTCGACGAGAAGGGCTTTCTCTGGTTCGAGCCGATCGGCGGCTGGGATCCGCAGATCCTGGTCGGCCAGCGGGTCGAGGTGACCGGGCGCGAGGGAATCGTGCCGGGCGTCGCCGGCCGCAAGCCGATCCACCTGCTCGAGCCCGACCAGCGCAAAAAAGTGGTCGAACTCAAATCGATGCACATCGACATCGGCGCCGCCGATCGCGAGGAGGCCGAGTCACTGGTCCGGGTCGGCGACCCGGTCGTGATCCGCACCGAACCGATGCAGGTCGCGGGGTCGCGCCTCGTCTCCAAGTCGATGGACAACCGACTCGGCGCCTACGTGGCGCTCGAATCGACCCGCCGCTGCGCCGAGGGCGCCGGCCCGGGAGGCTCGATGGCGGGCGTCGCCGCGGTGCAGGAGGAGATCGGCCTGTTCGGCGCGCGCACCTCGGCCTTCGAGCTGAAACCGGACCTCGCCGTCGCCGTCGATGTCACCCACGCGACCGACGCCCCGGGAGTCGACGAGAAGGAGGTCGGCGTGCATCCGCTCGGCTCCGGCCCGGTGATCGGCCGCGGCTCGACCCTCTCGCCGAAGGTCTTCGAGTTGCTGGTGGAGACCGCCGAGGCGGAGGGGATCGGGTACTCGATCAGCGCCAGCGGCCGCAGCACCGGCACCGACGCCGACGCGATCCAGATCGCCCGCTCGGGGATCCCCACCGGCCTGGTCTCGATCCCGCTGCGCTACATGCACTCGCCGGTCGAGATGGTCGACCTCACCGACGTCGAGGCGACGATCGCGCTGCTGGCCGCCTTCGGGTCCCGCATCAAAGCCGGCGTCGACCTCTCGCGCTGACCGCTTGCGGGGTTCGATTCTTCGGCATGGCCGAAGTTTTGAACCGCGCTAGCCGCTACTCGACGTAGGTGAGCTCTTTCGGCAGGCTGCTGAGGTTCCGCAGGCCGTCGTCGGTGACGACGACCAGGTCCTCGATCCGCACGCCGAGGTCGCCGGCCAGGTAGATCCCCGGCTCGACGGTGACGACTTCGTTCGCCGCCAGCACGTCGTTGGAGCGCAGCGAGAGGCGCGGGCCCTCGTGGATGTCGAGGCCGACGCCGTGGCCGAGCCCGTGGCCGAAGTGCTCGCCGTGGCCGGCGTCCTCGATCACCTTGCGCGCCGCCTTGTCGACGTCCTCACCGGTCTCGCCCGGGTGGATCGCCTCCAGTGCCGCCTGCTGGGCGGCCAGCACGGTCTCGTAGACGCGCCGGCCTTCTTCGCCGGGGTCGCCGGTCGCGTAGGTGCGGGTGCCGTCGGAGCAGTAGCCGTCGAGCTTGGCGCCCATGTCGAAGACGATCAGCTCGCCCTTGCCGATCACCCGCTCGCCCGGCTCCGCGTGGGGCTGGGCGCCGTTGGGGCCGGCGGCGACGATCGTGTCGAAGGAGAGGGTGCCGCCGAATCCGCGGACCTTCTCCTCGAAGAACTCGGCGACGGCACGCTCGGTCTTGCCGAGGAAGCCATTTTCGACGGTCTGCTTCAGCGCCGCGTCGGCGAGCTTCGCGGCCTCGGCGATCAGCAACAGCTCCTGCTCGTCCTTGACCCGTCGCAGCGCCTCGACCGCCCCGCCCGCCGGGACCGCCTCGACCCCCTCGGGCAGTTTCTCCTCCAGTTTGGTCAGCGAGCGGACCGAGATGTGATCGTCCTCGAAGCCGGTCCGGCCGGCGAGGCGCTCGCCGATCCCGCCCAGCCAGTCGCCGGTCAGGGTCACGCACTCCCACTCGGAGACCTCGGCGGCGGCGCGCTCGGTGTAGCGGAAGTCGGTGAGGAAGATGCGGATGCCGGGGCCGCAGATCGCCGCCCCGTTGGTGCCGGTGAAGCCGGTCAGGTAACGGACGTTGGTCAGGTCGGTGACCAGCATCCGGTCGAGGCCCTTCTCCGCCAGCGCCGCCTCGAGCCGGTCGCCGCGCCCGCGCATCAGGCCGCCACCCCGAGCGCCCGGGCGAGCACGGCAAGCGCCTCTTTGTAGCCGTCGGCGCCCTTGCCGGAGATCTTCTCCACCACCAAGCCGTCGAAGACCGAGACCTTGCGCCAGTCCTCGCGCGCCTCGACGTCGGAGAGGTGGACCTCGACCGCGGGCAGCCCGGCGACGTCGAGCGCGTCGGCGATCGCGCGGCTGTAGTGGGTCCAGGCGCCGGCGTTGATCAGCGAGCCGTCGGCGAGATCCGGCAGCCGGTGCAGGTACTCGACGAACTCACCCTCGTGGTTGGTCTGGAAGAACAGCGGTTCGAGGCCCGCCTCGCGCGCCCAGCCCTCGATCTGGTGTTCGAGCTCCGAGAGCGAGCGGCCCCCGTAGAAGGACGGGTCACGGCGCTCGAGGATGTCGAAGTTGACGCCGTGCAGGACGGCGACCCGGTTGCGGGTGGTGGTGGTCAGATCATCAGCTCCCTCACGGCGGACTCGACCTTAGCGGGGTCTACGAGCTGGCCGATCTGGGGTTCGCCCGGCTGCCCGAGCAGCACGAAGCCGACCCCGGCGGCGGTCCGCTTCTTGTCACGGCCGAGCGACTCGAGGATGTCGGGGACCTCGATCGGCACCTCGAGGCGGGTCGGCAGGCCGTGGCGGGCGAGGATCTCCTTCACTTCGGCACGCAGCTGCTCGGCATCGGAGAGGCGGAGCGCCGCCAACAGCCCCAGGCCGACCGCCTCGCCGTGGCGGTAGGCGGTGTACCCGGTCGCCGACTCGATCGCGTGGCCGACCGTGTGGCCGAGGTTGAGGACGTTGCGCAGACCCGTGTCGAGCTCGTCGGCGGCGACGACCTGGCACTTGTAGCGGGCGCAGGCGAAGACGACGTCGTCGAGCTCGGCCGGGACGATCTTCTCGATCGCCCGCACCCGCTCCCAGAGCGAGCCGCCCGCGAGCAGCCCCGTCTTCAGCACCTCGACGAAGCCGGCGGCGAGCTCGTCCGGGGGCAGCGTGTCCAGCGCTTCGATGTCGGCGATCACCGCCGCGGGCTGCTGGAACGCGCCCGCGTAGTTCTTCCCCTCCGGGAGGTCGACGCCGACCTTGCCGCCGTAGGCCGAGTCGACCTGGGCGACCAGCGTGGTCGGCACCTGGACGACGGGGACGCCCCGTTGGTAGAGGTGGGCGACGAGCCCGCCGAGATCGCCGACGACGCCACCGCCGAGGGCGACCACGTGGTCTTCGCGGGTCATCCCTTCGCGGCTCAGCGCCCGCAGCACCTTCTCGGTGTTGGCGAGGGTCTTCGCGGTCTCCCCCGCTTCGATCTCGACACTTGCCGCGACGGGCTCGAGGCGCGCGTTGTAGAGCGGACCGACCGAGCGATCGGAGACGACGAAGCGGCGGCTCTCCAGCGGCCACCAGCCGCAGTCGATCAGCCCACGGCCGACCAGCACCGGGTACTCGCCGCCAGGCGCGCTCGCCCAGAGCATCTTCGTCCCGGCGGGAAGCTCGTGCAGGCGGCGCAGCATCGGCAGGGCGCGGCGGACGATCGCCCGGTCGCCCATCGGCACGACCGCGTCGGCAAGCTGTTCGTAGAGCGGC
>DATNAG010000080.1:0-33146 GCA_035572835.1 Solirubrobacterales bacterium | reverse complement strand
TCGGCGGTCAGCGAGCCCTCGCCCTCGATCCTCGTGACCTTGCCCTTGTCCCAGAGGAACTCGACCCCCTTGGAGAGCGATTCGGAGACCTTCGCCCGGCGCGCCTGCAGGGCGTCCCAGTCGATCGCCACGTCGCCGACGATGCCGAGCTCGGCGCCGTTCCTGGCCTCGTCGTAGATCTCCGCGGTGCGCAGGATCGTCTTCGCCGGGATGCAGGCGTAGTTCAGGCAGCGGCCGCCCGCCTTGTCGCGCTCGACCACGGCGGTGCGCTGTCCGAGTTGGGCGGCGCGGATCGCGGCGACGTAACCGCCCGGGCCACCCCCGATCACGATGACATCGAAGCTCTCTGGCATAGATCCGAATCTATAGAACCGCCCTCGTCGGGCGGTTCTCCCGAGATCCGCGATCCCGCCTACTGTCGGGGTGTGTGCTCCGGCATCTGGATCCGGGCCATCGCCTTCACCATCAGCCAGAAGAGCGTGCCGGAGACGGCGAGCAGCGCGACCGTCACCGCGAACCCGGTCACCGAGTCCGCTTCCACCAGCAGGGCGTAGACGGCGGCGAAGATGAGGAAGACGAGCACGGCCTGGAAGCAGACGACCGCCCAGTAGCGCGCCCGCCACATCCCCCAGGCGAGGACGCCCATGATCAGGGCGGGGCCGGCGGCGGCGGTGAAGGCGGGATCGCGGCCGTTCACCTGCACCCCGGCGGCGTAGGTGACGAGGATCGAGATCGCGACGAGGGCGGCGAGGATCGCGCTCACGGTGACGACCGGCGGTCGCTCGCCGGGGGCGAGCGGGACCAGTGCCTCGCGCGCCGCCTGGTTGCGGACCTCGGCCTTGGCGTAACCCGCTTCCATCCGCTCGCGTGGGGTGGGGCGGGGGGCGCCGCGCTCCTTGCGCTTCCGCCGCGCCTCAGCCACCGGGCGCGACACCTCGTCCGGAACCCTCGACGTCGAACGCCCGCCGCAGCGCTTCCGCCGCCACGCCCGGATGGGGGGCGTCGCGGATCGCCCGCACCACGCACATCCGCTGTGCGCCCGCCGCGACCACCTCGCCGGCATTCAGGGGGCTGATCCCGCCGATCGCGAAGAACGGCTTCTTCGCCACGGCGGCCGCGTGCTTCACCAGCTCCAGCCCGACCGCCGGCCGCCCCGGTTTGGTCGGCGTCTCCCAGACCGGCCCGACCGCGAAGTAGTCGATGTCGCGCCCTTCGGCCGCCGCGATCTGCTCCTCGGAGTGGGTCGACTGGCCGATGATCGCCTGCGCCCCGAGCGCCGCCCGAGCCTGCTCGACCGAGGCGTCGTCCTGGCCCACGTGCACCCCGTCGGCGTTGCAGATCCGGGCCAGGTCGGGGTCGTCATTGATGATGAAGAGCGCCGAGTAGTTGTCGGCCATGCGCCGGAAGGTCGCCGCCGCGCGTTCGATCTCGGGGCGCCCGAGCTGCTTCTCGCGCAGCTGCACGATGTCGACGCCGCCGCCCAGCGCCGCCCGCAGCAGCGGTTCGGGATCGGCCCCTTGCGGCCGCGCGTCGCAGACGAAGTAGAGGCGCGCGGTGCGCAGGCGCTCGCGCCGCAGCGGTCCTTGGCCCTCGGGAGGGGAGAAGCTCACCCCCCGATTATGGCCCGCCGTCGCTTACGGGTAGCATCGGAGGGGCACGGGAGCCCTAGCGAGTGGGCTGAGAGGGTGGCAACGAGGTCACCGACCGTCTGACCTGATCCGGGTAATGCCGGCGGAGGCAATGGAGTGAGCGGCAAGAGCGGTTCCCATAGTCATGAGGGCTTCGATGCGGTGTTCGTCGGTGGCGGCGTGATCGGCCTCGCCGGCGCCTGGCGCGCGGCGCAGGGCGGGGCGCGGGTCTGCGTCCTGGAGCGGGCCGAGCCGCCAGCCGGGGCGACCGACGTCGCCGCCGGGATGCTGGCGCCGGTCGGCGAGCTCTCCTTCGGCGAGCCCGAGCTGCTCTCGATGATGCTCGCCGCGGCGAAGCTGTGGCCCGGGTTCGTCGCCGAGCTGGAGGCGGCGAGCGGGGAGGGGGCCGGCTACCTGGCGAACGGGGCGCTCGTCGTGGCGCTCGACCGCGACGAGGCGGGGGAGCTGCGCCGGCGTCACGAGCTGCAGCAGGAGCTGGGCCTCGAGACCGAGTGGCTGACCCCGCGCCGCTGCCGTGGGCTCGAGCCGGGCCTGACGACCTCCTTCGTCGGCGGCGTGCACGCGCCCGGCGACGCCTCCGTCGATCCCCGTCGCCTCGCCTTGGCCCTGGCGGCGGCGCTGCGCGCGGCCGGCGGCGAGCTCCACACCGGCACCGAAGTGGTCGACGGCCTCTGGGAGGGAGAGCGCCTGGTCGGCGTCCGCGCCGCTCCGGTCGGCGACGTCTACGCCGACGCCGTCGTCCTCTGTAACGGCGCCTGGTCGGGACAGACCCCCTGGCTGCCGCCCGAGGCGCGGCCGCGGGTGCGGCCGGTGAAGGGCGAGGTGATCGAACTGAAGCCGCGTGAGGAGGGGCCGGTCGCGAGCCGCAACGTCGCCTCCGAGCGCGTCTACCTCGTGCCCCGCGAGGACGGCCGGCTGGTCGTCGGCGCGACCCAGGAAGAGCGCGGCTTCGACACCACCGTCACCGCGGGCGGTGTCCACGAGCTGCTGCGGGAGGCCTACCGCGTCCTCCCCGACATCGCCGAGATGGAGCTGGCCGGGATGATCGCCGGCCTCCGGCCCGGGACCCCCGACAACCTGCCGATCGTCGGCCGCGGCGCCGTCGACGGCCTCGTCCTCGCCACCGGCCACTTCCGCAACGGCATCCTCCTGGCGCCGCTGACCGGCGAGGCCGTCGCCGCCACCCTCGCCGGCACCGACCCCCCCGCCGCGATGGCCACCGCCGACCCCGCACGGTTCGCCGCCGCTGAACCCAACCCCATGTCCTTGGTAGCCCAGAGGGCGACCAAGGACATGGGCCCGGTGGAGGTGGGCCGATGAGGATCGAGCTGAACGGGGAGATGGTGGAGCTCCCGGAGGGGGCGACGCTCGCCGAGGCGGCGCGCGCGGCCGGGGCCCCCGAGTCGGCACGCGGGATCGCGATCGCGCTCGACGGCGAGGTCGTGCCGCACTCCCGGTGGGAGTCGATGCCGCTCACCGACGGTGCCGCGGTCGAGGTGCTGGCCGCGATCCAGGGCGGCGCCGAAACGTGGACCCTCGGCGATCGCGAGTGGTCCTCGCGCCTGATCGCCGGTACCGGTGGCTTCCGCTCGCTCGAGCAGATGTCGGAGGCGCTCACCGCCGCCGGCACCGAGATCGTCACCGTCGCCCTGCGCCGCATCGACCCCACCGCCGGCGGCTCGGTCCTCGAGGTGCTCGACCGCCTCGGCCTCTTCGTCCTGCCCAACACCGCCGGCTGTTACACCGCCCGCGACGCGGTCCGCACCGCCAAGCTCGCCCGCGAGGCCTTCCAGACCGACTGGGTCAAGCTAGAGGTGATCGGCGACGACCGCACCCTCTTCCCCGACGCGGTCGAGCTCGTCGACGCCGCCGAGCAGCTGGTCGCCGACGGCTTCACCGTCCTCCCCTACACCAACGACGACCCGATCCTCGCCCGCCGCCTGGAGGCGGTCGGCTGCGCCGCGGTGATGCCGCTCGGCTCCCCGATCGGCTCCGGCGCCGGCATCCGCAACCCGTACAACATCGCGATCATCACCGAGCGTGCCGAGGTCCCGGTGATCCTCGACGCCGGCATCGGCACCGCCTCCGACGCCGCCCTCGCGCTCGAGCTCGGCTGCTCCGCCGTCCTCGCCGCCAGCGCCATCTTCGGCGCCGCCGAGCCGACCGCGATGGCCCGCGCCCTCCGCGCCGCGGTCGAAGCCGGCCGCCTGGCCCGCGGCGCCGGCCGCATACCCCAACGCACCTACGCCGAGCCCTCCACCGCCTACGAGGGCATCCCCGACCTCTCCTGACCGGTCGCCACCCCGGCGAACCGCGTGGCGCCCCGCAGCCGCGGGCATGAGGGGAGGTCGAGGGATCTCCCCAATGGGCGTTCTTCTCCCGCCGGGCGAGCCTGTCGGTGCCGCATCCAGCGGCCCCTGAATCAGGCAAGAGAAGGAGAAGAACGATGTCCAAGCTCACTCGTCCGCGGCGCAGGCTCGCCACCTTGATCGCCGGTTGCTGCCTCTTCGTGCTCGGCGCGAGCGGTACCGCGGCCGCCGATTCGCTCGTATTCATCAAGGAAAACAACGTCTGGCTGTCCAAGCCGGACGGCTCCGGCCAGTACCAGGTGACGCTCGACGGCACCCAGGAGAACCCCTACCAGTCGCCGTCCCAGGCCGACGACGGAACGATCGTCGCCTCGCGCAAGCAGCCCAACGGCGGACCGCTCTACCGCATGGAGCAGAACGGAGAACTCATCAACGCGATCCCGGTCGGCGCGCTGATCGCGGGCCCGTTCAATCCTCAGGTGTCGCCGGACGGGGCCACGGTGGCCTACGAACAGGTCTTCTCCCGCAACGTGAACGGCTACTTCGAGACCTCGAGCGACGTCCGCTTCACCCGCACCGACGGTTCGACTCCGCAGGGGATGGGCGAAGTAGGGAGAGGTGCCGGCGCCCCGTCGTGGATCGACTCCGGCCACGCCTTCGTCGGCATCAACATGGTCGCGACGACGGTCGTCCCGGGCCAGGCGCCGGTCGAATGGTGGAGTGATTACGACCACCAGCCGACCTACTTCAACCTGGGGCAGACGGTCGAGGACGGAGAGGTGGCGCCGAACGGCAACATCGCGGTCGTCCGCGGCGAACTCGAAGGCAACACGATCCAGCTCTACCGTTCGACCGGGAGCTACACCAGCCTGCCGACGCCGACCTGCACCCTCTCGGAGCCCTCGCCGGGACCGGCGGGCAAGAGATTCGTCGATCCGACCTTCTCGCCCGGTGGCGACGCGATCGCCTGGCAGGAGGGCAACGGGGTCTGGTCGACGACGGTGCCGGAGAACTGCCTCGAGGGTCAGCCGCACCTCGTGATCCCTGGCGCCACCGAACCCGACTGGGGTCCGGCCGACGTCAATCCGGGCCCTCGCGCGACGCCCGCACCCGCGCCTCCGGCGCCGCCCGTGGTCGCCAAGCCACGCAAGCATTCTCCGGGCGACATCGGAGCGCATTCGTTCACGACGTCGCTTTCGAAGGCGCTCGCCAAGGGCCTCAAGCTGCAGGTCGAAGCCCCCGGCGCCGGTCTTCTCTCGGGGGTCGCCAAGCTGAAGGGCAGGCCGGTGGCGTCTGGCTCGCGCAAGATCGCGGGCGCCGGCGAGACGGTCCTCGCGCTGCACTTCCCGAAGGCCGCCCGTGCCCGGCTCGGCACGGCGGGCCGGGTGAAGCTCGTGGTCGACGTGAGCTTCCGCCCCGCGAAGGGCGGCAAGCCGCAGGCCCAGCGGGTGACCGTCACCCTCAAGCGCTGAGCGTCACCCGGTCTGGTCGCTCCCGCGGGCCTCGTCAAGGGCTCGCGGGAGTTCGACCCGGGAGCGGATCCCGAGTCGCGCGTAGATCGCCGAGAGGTGGCGCTCGACGGTCTTCTCGGAGACGAAGAGAGCGGCCGCCACCTGCTTGTTGGAGCGTCCACCGGCGACCAGCTCGGCGATCTCCCGCTCGCGCCCGGTCAGCGCGCCGCCCTCGGTGCCGCGCCGCGCCCGGGTGGTGACCCGGGTCCCGGCTCGGCGCAGCTCGCGGGCCGCGGCATCGCGGAGAGCCGCCGCGCCGACCTCCGCCGCCGCCGTCGCGAGGCCCTGCAGCGCTTCCAGGGCATCGTCGCGACGGTCGCCTGCCAGCCACGCTCGCGCGCGCAGGAAGTCGGCCTCCAGCTCCTCTTGGCGGGCACCCGCGGCGACCGCCTCGGCGGCGATCCCTTCCGCGGCCTGCGACGCCACGGCCGTTCGGCCCCGGGCGAGCGCGATCTCCGCCGCCGCCCGGCGGGCGCGCATCGCGCTGACCGGTGGCTCGTCGTCACGGACCGCTCCGGCGGCGGCGCGCACCGCCTTCTCCGCCTCCCCCTGTCGATCGAGCGCCAGCGCCGCCCGGGTCGCCGGGACGGCGATCGCCGCCCGGACCGGCGGATTCAGCCGCTCGAGGTCGGGTCCCGCGATCCGCGCCAACTCGGCGAGCAACCGCTCCGGATCGTCGGCCGACCGCACCACCGCGTTGTGGGCGAGGACGGAGCGGGTGACCGGCGCGCCGGCCTCGCCGACCAGCTCGTCGCTCTCGACCGCCGCCCGCTCCGCGGCGACGGTGTCGCCCCGCAGGGCCAACGTCCGGGCCTTGACCGAGAGGGCGAAGCCGAGGTCGAACGAGCGCGTCTGCAGGCGGGCGATCTCCTCCGCCGCCAAGCCGTGCTCGAGCGCGTCGTCCAGTCGCAGCAATGGCAACTCCGCCATCGCCAGCAGCACGTGCAGGTGGCCGACGAGGTGTTCCTGGTGGGTCTCGCGAGCGATGCGCAGCCCCCGCCCCAGGACCGTCACGGCGGTCGGGTAGCGCTCGATCTGGACGAGGTTGCCGCCCGCGGTCCAGAACGCTTCGGCCCGCAGCACCGGATCCGGGTCGTCGTCCTCGGCAAGGATCCCGGCGGCCTCGAGAAGTTGGTCGGCGCCGCCGCTCTCGCCGCGCAGGGCGAGCCCGAGCCCGAGCTGTGCCTTCGTCGCGGCCCACAACGAGGGCGGGGCATCGGCGTCGAGCTCCTCCTCGGCCCGCCGCGCCCAGTCGAGCACTTCGGCGACCTCGCCGGTGAAGAACGCGATCCCACAGCGCTGCAGCAGCAGCCGCGGTCGTTGCGCCGGGGGAGCGTCCACGAGGGCGGCGACCACGCGCGACCCGGCGGCATCGAACTGGCCGAGCAGGATCTCCACCGTCGTCGCGACCGCGGTCAGCTCGGCGCGTTGCGCGGCCCGTTCCGGCCCCAGGATCCCGATCCCCTCCTCGATCGTCGCGCGAGCGCCGACGAGGTCGCCGGCCGCCGCCAGCGCCGCCGCCATCGGGGTGACGATCTCCGCCCGCCGCTCGGCGTCGTCGTGGGGGAGGAGGGTGAGGGCGGCGCCATACCAGCGGCCGGCGGTGCGCGGCGCGGTCCGCTCGGCCGCGGCCGCCGCCTCGAGCAGCAGCGCCACCGCCTCCGCGTCGCCGGGCCGGGCGAACTCCGCGACGTGGTGGGCGCGCAGGGTCGGCGCCGCTCCCGCCTCGGCCAGGGCCGCCGCGGCACGCTCGTGCGCCTCCAGGCGGCGCCCCGGCGGGACCGAGTCGGCGATCGCCCGGTGGACGAGCGGGTGGCGGAAGCGGAAGCGGCGACCGCCGTCCCCATGCACGAGCCCGGCGGCGACAAGTTCGTCGATCGCCGCCCCGCTCTCCGCGCCCGCGGCCGCGACCGCGACGTCGAGCTCGAAGGGGTCGCCGGCGATCGCCGCGCCTTCGGCGAGCTCCCTGCCCGCCGCCGACAGCGGCGCGAGCTCGCCGCGCACGGCGGCGGCGAGCGTCTCCGGCACGTCCTGGTCGCCGGAGTGCCGGGCCAACTGCTCGAGGAAGAGCGGGTTGCCGGCCGCCGTGTCCAGCAACCGCTCGCGCAGGCGGGCATCGAGGTCGGCGGGCAGCAGCGACAGCGCCGCCTCGCGATCGAGAGGGTCCGGGCGCAGCTCGAGCCAGCCGTCGCTGCGACGGCCGGCATCGCGTACCGGGTCCACCGCCGATCCTGGCCGCATCCCCAGCACCAGGAGGAAGCCGACCCGCGGCGGTCGGCGCAGGAGATGGAGGACGAGCTCGACCGAGGCCTCGTCGGCCCAGTGCAGGTCGTCGAGCAGGAGCGCCACGGGGCGCTCACGACCGAGCAGCTCGAGCAGCGAGCGCAGCGTGCGATGGAGGCGGAAGCGCTCCGTCGCGCCTGCCGGAGGCGGCGCGGCTCCGTCCCCGACCGCGGGAAGCACCACGCCGAGCTCGGGGCCGACCGCCTCCAGGCGGCTCGGGTGCATGCCGGAGACGTGGTCGTCGAGCGCGTCGACGACGAGCCCGAAGGGCACCTCCCGCTCGTGCTCGGCGGCGCGGCCGCGCAACGTCGTCATCCCGGCGCGCTCCGCCATCGCCGCGGTCGCGTCGAGCAGGGCGCTCTTGCCGATCCCGGCTTCGCCCACCACCGCCACGGTCCGCGTCTCCCCGGCGCGGGCAGCGGCGACCGCCTTCTCGATCTCCCCGATCTCCGCGCTGCGGCCGACGAGTTCCACGGCGGCAGTCTAGGTCGCCCGGGCGCTCCCATGAGGGACCGGCGAGGGGTTCCCCCAATGGATGAGGGACGCGGCGGCGGCGACGCTGCGGGGGCAGGTCAACCGACCCGAAGGAGATTTGCCATGACCACGTTTCTCGCCTACACCTCCCCCGCCGCCGGGCACATCTTCCCCTTGGTCCCCGGCCTCCTCGAGCTGTGCCGTCGCGGTCACGACGTCCACGTCAGGACCGACCCGGCGCTGGTCGCCGGGCTGCGTCGGGCGGGCCTCGCGGCCGAGCCGGTCGACCCGCGGATCGCCACGATCAAGCCCGGCGGCGAGGACGGCCGCAACGGCCTTCGCGCCGGATACCGCGCGTTGCTGCGGCGCGGCGCGCTCGACGGTCCTGATCTCGAGCGGGCGCTGGTCGAGACCGACGCCGACGTGCTCCTGGTCGACACCCTCGCCTTCGGCGCGGCGGTCGCGGCCGAGCGTTCAGGCATGCCGTGGGCGATCACGCTGCCCTCGCTCCTGCCGCTGCCGGGCGCCGGCATCCCGCCCTACGGGCTGGGCCTGGCGCCGGCGAGCGGGCCTCTCGGGGCGCTGCGCGACCGCATCGGCTGGAGCCTGGTCACGCAGGCGTACGGACGCGCCCTGCTGCCCGGATTGAACGACCTGCGCGCCGCCGCCGGGCTGGCGCCGATGCGCTCCGCGCTCGACGTCTTCACGCCGCCCGACCGGGTCCTCGTCCTCACCGGGGCCCCGCTCGAGTACCCGCGCACCGACCTGCCGGCGAACGTCAGCTTTCTCGGCGCCTCCTCCTGGGACCCCCCGGACGCGGTGCCGGGCGGGCCGGCGTACCTCGCCGAGGACGGCGACCCCTGGGTGCTGGTGACCTGCTCGACCGACTACCAGGGCGACGAGCAGCTCGCCGTCACCGCGATCGAGGCGCTGCGCGACGAGCCGGTCCGGGTCCTGCTGACGATCGCCGATGCCGCCCACTCCTCCCGTCTGCCGCAAGCCGCCAACGTCCGGATCGAGCGCTTCGTCGCCCACGGGCCGGTGCTGCGCCGCGCCGCGGCGGTCGTCTGCCACGGCGGCATGGGGATCGTGCAGAAGGCGCTGAGCGCGTCGGTCCCGATCGTCGCCGTGCCCTTCGGCCGTGACCAGCCGGAGGTCGCGCGGCGCCTGCGCGAGTGTGGCGCCGGGCGGGTCATCCGGCGACGGCGCCTGAGCGACGGTCGGCTGCGGGCGGCGGTGCGCGAGGCGATCGCCGATCGCGATGCGGCCGCCGATGCCGGCGCGGTTCTGGGGGCGGGGGATCCCCCCGGCGCTTTCGCCGACCACTGCGAGGACCTGGTCGGGGCGCCACGTGCGCTCACGGCCTGAGCACCAACACAAACCCGGCCGGATGTGGCCGACACACACGAAAGGAATCATCATGAAGACGAGGACGAACACCCGCCTGTCGCGATGGACGGGCCTCTACCTGGCGGCCCTGACGGCGACCATCTCACTGCTCGCGGCGCTTGCCACCGGCGCCGGCGCGGCGCCGCCGGGCAGCGGCTTTGAGATGGCGCGGTTCAAGGTCGAGATCGAAGGGTGGTCGAAGACGACCTGGCACAGCTCGCTGGAGGCGGAGACCGAATGCGACACCAGCGACCACTCCTTCGGCAGCGAGCGTTTCACCTTCGCGACCATGAGGCCGTTCGTCATCACCGCGACCCACTTCGCCGGCGAATTCAACCCGCGGATCTTCTCCGGTCGTTCCGCCCTGGGGGCGCCGGTCGTGGCCCGTATCAACAACAGCTACACCCCGGTCGTCGCTTCACCGGCGAAGACCTGCGAAGACAACGGCGGCGGCGCCGAACCTGAACCCTACGACTGCGGCCTCCGCGTCATGCGCGACTGGCACGTGGAGCTCGAGTTCAGCGAAAAGAAGAAGAACGGGCTGCAGCTTCACGGAGACACCACCGCCCGACGTCCATACGAACACTGTCCCACGGCGTCGTTCACGTACCCGTTCCTGCTCGACGTGCGGAGCGCGCGCACCCAAGAGCCACTCTTCGCCAACCTATCCGTCGATGACCTCTTCGATCCGACGATGCAGAAGTGGATCACGATCGGAAGGGGGACCTTGAAAGACGACGACGACTCGCTTTCCTCGACGACCCACGTCCACTGGACGGTCTCCTTCACCAGGCTGAAGGGGAAGTAGCTCAACAGCGAGGGGGTCGGGGCGTCAGGAGCGAGAAGACGGGGTCGGTCGCGGGAGGTTGAGCTCTTCCTCCGCGGCCTCGTCCCCGAGGTAGGCGCGCACGATGCTGTACATCATTTCGGGCACGATCTCGTGTGGTTTGATTGGCGCCCCGCCCTGCAGGCGATGGGTCAGGAGTTGGATGATCGAGCCGATTGCATACGTCGAGGTCGAGCCGTCATTCTTCGCTTGCGAGTTCGGTTCGGTGCTTCCGAGGTCGATCATCTGCGCGCAGAAGACGAACACCTCTTCCCGGCGCACGCGCGCGAGCTCGCTCTTCATCTGGAGGACGCCGGTCATCCCGAAGCTGACCACCTGCGGGTTTTCCTCCATCCAATCGGCCGTCTCGTAGGCCGCTGCTCGAAGAGAGCTGCGCCAATCCATGTGGGCATTGAAAGCTACGCCGATCCGTCGCTCGTAGGAGGCGATGAGACGTTCGTAGCAGTCGAGCATGCAGTGTTCGAGTGAGGCGAATCGATCATAGAAAGCGCTCGCGGGAATTCCTGCCCGCGCAGCTACGCCCGTCGCACTCGCGTCCGCTCCGCGTTCGAATAGCTCGGAGACCGCGGCCATCGCAAGACCATCCTCGTAGGGGTCCGGATCAGGCGGAGGAGGTAGCTCGATCGGTTGCTTCATTCCCTGGTCTCGGCCCGAGGCTCCCTGTGCCCGTAGCGGACCGCTTCTCCAGGATAACGCGGAGACCGCTCCATGCGATCTCGGCCAGACGGTATGAGCGGTGGGGGGCGGCATGGACAGGGAAGGCCACGCTCGCCCCCGCACCGGCAACGCGACGCCTCCCAGGGAATAGACGACGTCGGCACTGCCCCATCGGCTCGGGGCCGTAGGGAGTGAGGCACCCGAGAGGATCCCGGGCGCCGATCAATATAGCCCTTGTGTGATGGGATGTCTACGAAAAGAATAGTTCTCCGGTATGTTCGCCAGGATGCGAACGCGGCGGGGGCCGGTCAATCAGGACGGACGCGCGCGACCCGGGTGCGGCCGATGAACCGACGGGGCCTCGGGAGCGTCGACGCCTTCCTGGACGACCACGCCCAGGCGACGCGGGGTGACACCCATCTCGCGCCGTCGATCGGTTCAGGCGCGGACGGCGGCGGCGCGCCTCGTCGCCTGATGGTGATGCGGCGGAGAGGCCAGATCCTGCGGGGCGCGCTGGACGTCTTCGGCGAAAAGGGATTCGCAGAGGCGACGGTCCAGGACCTGATCGACGCATCGGGGACATCGCGTGCCACCTTCTACAAGTACTTCTCCGACCGGGAGGCATGCGTCGCGGCGCTGAGCGACGCGGTGCTGGCCTGGCTGGAGATGCAGGCCAGGGACGCGATCGATATTTCGGCGGATGACTGGCCTACCCAGGTTCGGGCGGTGACCGAGCGCCTCGTCGGACTGTTGACCCAGGACCGCCGGGTCGCGCGGCTTTGCGGCATCGAGGCCATGTTGGTCTCCCCGGAGGTCCGAGCTCGGCAACGGGTGGGCTTCGATGCCCTGGCCGAGGGCCTGCGGCGGGGGCGGGCGCAATCGCGCTGCGACGAGTGGCTTCCGACAAAAATGGAGGACTTCCTGGTGGCCGGAGGGGTCAGCCTGGCCACGCGGTCGGTATTTCGCGATCTCCCATCCGATCACGATCTCGGTCCTCGGATAGCCCAGCTGGTCCTGATCCCCTATCTCGGAGCGGCGAGGGCCAGCAAGCTGGTCCGAGGTATCTGAGCCTGGCGGAGGCCTGCCTAGCGCGGTCCCGCCGTCTCGGCCTCGGCGGCGGCGCGGCGGCGACCGACGAACGGCACCAGGATCATTTCCACCAGCTGCGGAACGTCCTCAGGGAGTCGCGACGCTTTGCCGTCTGCCACCCTCGTCCCAAAGACGGCCGCCATCGCGCCCGCCAGGGCTTCGAGCTCCTCATCGCCGGGACGAACGTAGCCGCGCCCTTCCGGAGCGTCCGCGGTGAGGCGGTCGAGGAGCCGGCGGAGGAACTTTCGCTGTCGCTCCACGACCTTGCCCCCGGCGGTCGGTGGCGCCAGGATCGCGAAGCGGACGAGATTCGGGTTCGCGGCGAGGACGTCAACCAGCGACTGGGCTCTGACGCGGACCTTCGCGGTCCAACCACGCTGGCCCTCGCCGGCCTCGGAGATGATCTGGAGAAGGCTCTCCTCGATCGGCCCATAGGCCGCGAAGTAACACTCGTCCTTGTCGGAGAAGTAGTCGTAGAACGTGCGCCGGGACACGCCGGCGAAGGCTGCGATCTGGGTCACGCCGGCGTCGCGAAATCCGTGCTCGGCGACGGCCGCGATCACCCCGGCCGTCAGCCGTTCCCGATGGTTCCGGGAGACGTACTCCCGTGGGAGCCCATGCTTGCCCGAAGGCAGCCGGTGCAGTTTGCCCGCCTCCTCGTCCCCCGCCACGCGGCCAGATTACCGAGGGCGGCCCAGTCTCGTGCAGTTCGTGTTTAGTTCAGGTCCGCTAGAGGATTCACGACTTCGCCGCCGGCGGCCGCCTGGCGGCCCGGTCGGCGGGCTCGCGGCCGATGTAGGGCTCGAGCACCAGCCGCGTCACCTCTTCGCCGAGCTTCCCCGCGTCTTTCAGTCCGCTCCGGGTCAGGCGACTCTGGAGGAGCCAGGCGAGGCCGCTCACCGCAGCGTCCTCGGCGTTCTCGGGGAGCTTTCCGGCGGCGCTTCCGAAGTCTCGGCCGCGGCGCAGGAAGCCGGCGAGCCCGGCGAGGACCTCGCCGTGGCGCCGCTGCACCTCGGGTCCGCTCGTCTGCGCCTCGACCAGGACGATCCGGGCAGACATCTGCTCCTCGGCGACGAAGCCCACGAGGGCCCGGACACCGGAGATCGCCTGAGCTTCCCAGTCCGCCCCCGCCGGGATCTCGATCTCGAGTCGCTCTTGCGCCCGCCTGATCACCCGGTCATAGACCTGCAGGAAGGAGTCTTCCTTGCCGTCGAATTCTTTGTAGAAGCTCCCCATGCTCATCTTCGCGCCGGTGATCAGGTTCCCCACGCTCGCCGCCTGGTATCCGCGCTTGGCGAATACCTCGGTCATCCGCGCCAGCAGCCGTTCGCGACGCTCCGCACGCTGAACCTCCGGTGGGATCTGTCGATCCTCCAAGGAGCTGTCCGTCAGTGACCGAGGGAGCTGTGCCACGGCGACGAGAATAACCGCGCTGGGGACTCCGAGGTCATCTTTCCCGATCGGCCGTATCTATCATCGATAAACGCACCATCTCAAACGTGTGGTATCTTCATCGCGCTCGCTCGGAAGGCGGGCAGGGTTTTGGAGATAGAGATACCGGCGGGCAGGGGCTTGGCCGATAGGAGGCGTTCGCGGCAGTGGGGCGCCGCCGGGGTGACCGGCGAGGAGCAGATCTTGAGCACCAATCGGGGCATGGGGGAGCGGGTCCCTTCGCGGTCATCTCGCACCATCGACGGAGCTCTCGGCTCCACCAGTAAGGAGGGGCACCACGTGAGAAGCCACCATGGGGCATCGTCGGCATCCATCGGCCGCCTCGGGCGAGTCAGCCTCTGCGCGCTCGCAGTTTTCGTCCTGATGGCACTGGTCGAGGTGTCCGGTGCATGGGCAGCCAACAGTTTCGTGCCGTCTGGTGAAATCACCGGAGGTGAACTGACCGGTCCTGCCCGCATCGCGGTCGACCCGACGAGCAGTGACGTCCTCGTCGTCGACACGGCCAAAAATCGTGTCGACGTCTACGACTCCACCGGTCCTGGCGCTTCCCTGCTCACGACCTTCGGCGAATCGGACCTCGCAGGTCCCTACGGGATAGCCATCGACCCTTCTAACGGCGACGTCTATGTCACCGATCCTGGGAACGGGGTTATCCGTCGCTACTCGACCGACGGCGCCTCGCCCCCGACCTACAGCCTGGACACCGGTTACGCGGGACCCGCAAGCGGCACCGGATCAGAAGAGGTCGGTTCCTTCCTCTCCGCGGTCGCGGTCGACCCGACCGATGGCGATCTCCTGGTCGCCGATCGCGGCAACGGGCGCGTCGAGCGCTTCGACTCGACCGGCGCCTTCGTCTCCTCCTTTGACGGCTCGGACTCCCCCGGCGGCGCCTTCACCCACCTGGAAGACGTCACCCTCTCGCCCGCGGGCAAGATCTTCGTCGCCGACGGCGAAGCTGCGACCGGCGGCGAATCACGCGTCCTTCGCTTCTCCAACAGTGGAGCTTTCGAGGCAACGCTACGCCCCAAGGCCGCGACGGGAGACGGATACCTCGCCTACGACTCGAAACACACCGAGCTGATCGTTGGCGACGCGCGCGAATGCTTCGTCTGCAACGTCTCGATCCACGTCCTCGACCCGAGCAGCGGGGCGACGCTCTTCGAAGTCGCCGTGCCCGCCGAAGTGCTCACGGGCCTGGCGTCCGATCCCAACTCGGGCCGCCTCTACGCCGCGGCGTCCCGCGGCGAATTCTTCGCACCCGCAAAGGTCGAGGTACTCGCCCCTCAGACGCACCCCGACCTGGTGCTGAACCCGCCGGGGCCGATCACCTCGTTCACCGCCCATCTCTCGGGGACGGTCGATCCCGGAGGCGTCGCCACCGAATATCACTTCGAGATCTCCAAAGACGGCGGAACGAGCTGGCAGAAATCGCCTGAACCGGATGCCGGCGCCGGCGAAGGGACGGCGCCGGTCGCGGTCGAAACCGACTTCGCGGTCGAACCCAACAACCACTACATCGCGAGACTGGTCGCAGCCAACGCCGTCGGGGCCCAGGACGCGACCCCGACGCAGTCCTTCGACACCGGCGTGGAGCCACCCGCGGTCCAAACGCGCCCGGCGACGGACCTCACCGAAACCAGTGGGGTCGTCAACGGCACCGTCAACCCGTTCGGGCTGCAGACGACCTACTACTTCGAGTACGGACCGACGTCTGCCTACGGCTCCAGGATCCCGGCGGGCAATGACGCTGTGGCCGGCCAGGGCCACGGGGAGAAATCGGTCAACTTCACGCTCTTCGGTCTGACGCCGGGTGCGACGTATCACTACCGGCTCGTCGCGAGCAACTCGGCCGGTACGAGTGTCGGCTCGGACCAGGTGTTCTCGACCGCCGGATCGCAGACGCTTCCGACCCGCTCCTACGAGCAGGTGACGCCCGCCGTCAAGCAAGGTCGCGCCGTCACCCAATACTTCGGGATGCAGGCCTCGGCCGACGGGGATGCGCTCACCTATTTGATGAGGGCGGGACCCAACGCCGCGCCGATCAACGTCAGGTTCATCGGGCGACGTGGCAGCAGCGATTGGTCCTCGATCGCCACCGATCCTCCGATCGCGATCTCGACGGGGAACTTCCTCACCAACCCGACGATCGCCTACTCCAGCGACTACGAGCACGCACTGGTCGTGACCAACCGAGCACTCTCTCCCGGTGCCGTCGAGCAGGGGGCCAACCTTTACAAAGTCGATCTGGAAACTGGTCAGTATCACTTCATCGCCTCGACTGAAGAACCGAAGGCTTTCGAAAGCTTCGTGGTCGAGGGCTCGGCAGGCGTCTTCGCGGGAGCGGCTCCGGACCTCAGTTGGGTCGTCTTCTGGTCGTTCCGCAAACTGTTGCCGAACGCTCCGCCGAACGCCATGTATCGCTGGAGCGAAACCGGCGGTCTGGAACTGATCTCGGTGCTTCCCGACGGAGACGCGACCGAAACTCCGAAGGGCAATAAAAGTGTGCCGACCCAAACCATGTCCCGAGACGGATCGCGCATCTACTTCACCGCGTTGCATGGTTCCGAAGAAGGGGTGTTCCTCCGCGAAAACCTCGGTGCGGCGAAGCCGATCTCAGTTTCCGACGTCGCAGGCGAACCGACTGCTCCTCAGCCCGCCGTTGTCCTTGGGACCAGCGAAGACGGTCGGTACGCGTTCTTCGCGATGCCTTATGACTCCGCGGGACCTGTGGTCAGGCTGACCGCCGATGCCCCGGGGGAAAAAGGTGATCTGTACCGCTACGACGCGGTCAGCGAACAGCTCGAATATCTAGGTGCGCCCGCCTTTGGCCAGGTGCAAGGGGGCGGCTTCTTCAACCCCTACACCGAAGGAGCTTTCGGCGTCTCGCCGGACGGCGACACCCTGTACTTCAATCGCCTGGAGAACGGGCAACCAGTTGACTTCTCAGTCTGGCGCGACGGGGCCATCCACTCGATACCAGGTCCAGGGGATGGATCCGAACAGCATATGAGCCCGAATGGTCGCTATTACGCCTTCTACGGTGTCGTCGGAGGCGTACCCCACGTCGTCCAGCGATACGACTCGGCGACGAACCAGACCACGTGCATCTCCTGTCTACCGGACGGGACGCCGGTAGAAGCACGCATGACGGCGACCCAGGAAGGCAACCTCCTGATCAGCAACCGCACCAACCTCACCGTGGACGATCAAGGGACCGTCTACTTCGACACGATCGCGGCAATGGTGGCCGCGGACGTGAATGGCACGCGAGACGTCTATGCATGGCGCGCTGGACAGTTTGAACTGATCAGCCCAGGCAACGGGGACTTCCGGGCCGAAATCGGGGAGGTCTCGCCCGATGGCCGGAACGTCTTCTTCACCACCAGCCAAAAGCTGGTCGGCCGCGATGACGACAACTCGGTCGATATCTACGACGCCCGCATCGGTGGTGGGCTGCCCGCCCAGGACGAAGTCGCGGAACCGGGCTGCCTCTCATCCTGCAAGTCCGCGGTCTCAGGAAGTGCGGAAGCGCCGGCGGCGGGCTCGGAATCCGTGAACGGGCCAGGCAACGTGCGTCAAGCGCGGCACAAAAAGAGGCATCCGAGACATGTGACCTGTGCAAGCGGTAAGCGGAAGGTGAAAGTCAAGGGCAAGGCTAAGTGCGTCAAGAAGAACAGCAGGCACCATGCCGCCAAGAACAACCGGGGAGGAAACCGATGAGCCAGGTCCTTAGAGTGTCACGTCTTGTGTTCCTCCTGTCCGCGGTCTGTTTGGCGCTGTCGGCCGCGGGTGCGTCTCCTGCCAGCGCGAATCTGGAATTCTCGCACGTCGGAGTATCGATCAGGGACGCGATCCCCTACCACTTCTCTCCGCGGGCGCAGGGACCGCTATCGCGTCAGGCCGGCGCACACCCGGACTTTGCGTTCGAATTCAACCTGCCGGGCGTGAAAGCCAAACGGGACGGACTGGAAGTCCCGACGTTGACCATGGCCGAGGCGTTTCGCGATGTCGAATTGGAGCTTCCGCCGGGCATGTTCTCGAACCCCTCTCCGTTTCCGACCTGCACCACGGCCGAACTCGCGGTCCTACCTCTCCAACTTCCGTTCTGCTCCGCCTCAAGCCAGGTGGGTGTGATCGAAACCGGCTCGCCGAACGCCCCGAGTGGAGGCACGAGCGAAGTGGAATTTCAGATCGGCGTGTACAACCTTGCTCACGGGCCCGAAGTTCCGGCTCGATTCGGGTTCAACTACCTGGGGTACGTCGCGACGATCACGCCTACGCTCCGTCCGGGGGCGTACGGCGATCCGGACCGCTATTCGATTTCCGCGGGCAGCACGGAGATCGGCCAGGGAAAGGTTGTGGGCAACGTGAGGCTGATCCTCTGGGGCAGTCCGACGGAATCATCCCATGACCTGGAAAGACAGCTTCCCGGCACCCCGTTCGTAGGCGTCGAAACTGCCGCCTCGACCGCGCCGAAGGTCCCGTTCTTCACCAACCCGACCGCATGCCCACCGAGTCCTCAGGTGTTCACCGCTCGTGGCGACTCCTGGGAGAATCCTGGGGTCTTCGACGAAATCTCGTTCTCGAACGATGAAGAAGGCACCCCGTTCCTTTGGACGGGTTGCGAAAAGGTCCCGTTCGAGCCACAGGCTCGGCTTTCACCTGACAGTCGCGCCGCGCATTCCCCGACCGGCCTCGGGGTCCATATCGACCTGCCGCAGAACGAAAGTCCAAGCGGCCTGGCGACCTCGGCGGTGAAGAAGGTCGCGCTCACCTTGCCGCAAGGGGTGGCGATCTCGCCGTCGGTCGCCTCGGGGCAGAGCGGCTGCACTCTGGCGCAGGTCAGCCTCGCGACCAACGACGCCCCGACCTGTCCCGACTCGTCGAAGATCGGGACCGTTGCAGTCAAATCTCCGCTGCTCGCGGAAAGCCTGCAGGGGAGCATGGTTCTCGCAGCCCAGAAGGAAAACCCCTTCAATTCGACCTATGCGGTGTACATGCTGGTCAAGGGTCCTGGATTCTGGCTGAAGTTCCCGGGCCAACTCCAGGCCGATCCGCAGACCGGCCAGCTTCGGACGGTGTTCGACGAACTGCCGCAACTGCCGGTGGAAACCGTCGACGTGCAGTTGGAAGGCGGCCCTGCCGCCCCGCTCAGCACCCCGTCGAGTTGCGGCACCTACAGCGCGGCCATGGAAATCACCCCCTGGGCGCGACCGACCGAACCGGTTGTCCAGGACATCCCGATGAAGTTCGACCAGAACTGCTCGGGCGGCGGCTTCAATCCCGGTTTGAAAGGCGGGACGGTCAACCCGAGCGCCGGCAAGCGCTCACCCTTCGTCCTGCAGATCAGCCACCAGGATGGCGAACAGAACGTCTCGCGGATCGACGTCACCCTGCCGAAGGGTCAGCTCGCGAGCCTGAAGGGAGTCACCGAGTGCCCGGAGGCCCAGGCCGGGACCGGACTGTGTCCTTCCTCGAGCCAGATCGGCGTCGCGAAGGCCGCGGTCGGTGTCGGTACCGAGCCGTTGCAGGTACCCCAGCCCGGCAAGGCGCCGACGGCGCTCTTCCTCGGTGGCCCTTACAAGGGCGCTCCGCTCTCGCTGATCGCTCTCGTTCCGGCGCAGGCCGGGCCGTTCGACCTCGGCAATGTCGTGGTGCGGACCGCCCTGGAAGTCGACCCGACCACGGCGCAGGTGACGGCGAAGTCCGATCCTCTGCCCCAGATCATCGAAGGCGTGCCGCTGAGCTACCGCGAAGTCCGCATCGAACTGACGCGGCCCGACTTCGCGGTCAATCCCACCAGCTGCGAACCGACGCAGATCATCAGCACCCTGACCTCGGCCGGAGGCGCGCAGGCGCATCCTTCGGTTCCTTACCAGGTGGTTGGCTGCGCTTCGCTCGGCTTCAAGCCGAGCCTCAAACTGGCGATGAGGGGCTCGCTGAAGCGGGCGGGCAACCCGGCCCTCTCGGCCACCCTGAACGCCCCGGAGGGTCAGGCCAACGTCGCCTCGACCACCGTGATCCTGCCGAAGACGGTGTTCATCGACCAGCGGCACGTGACCGGGCCTTGCACGCGCGTGCAGTTCGCGGCGGACGCCTGCCCGGCGAGCTCGGTCCTGGGAACGGCGACCGCCTGGTCACCGCTCCTCGACCAGCCGCTCAGCGGCCTGGTCTACTTCCGCTCCAACGGCGGCGAACGCCAGCTCCCGGACATCGTCGCCGACCTCAACGGCCAGATCCACGTGGTCCTGGTCGGCTTCATCGACTCGAAGAAGGTCGGCAAGGAAAGCTCGCTGGTGCGGACCCGGTTCGCCTCGGTGCCCGACGCGCCGGTCTCGAAGTTCGAGATCAGGCTCAAGGGCGGCAAACGGAGCCTGATCCAGAACTCGGCCAACCTCTGCAAGGTGCACCCGAAGGCCGAAGTGAAGATGACGGGTCAGAACGGGAAGACGAACGACTTCGAGCAGCCGATCCAGATCAGCTGCGGCAAGAAGTCGAAGGGCAAGAAGGCCGCCAAGCACTGATCCACCCCTGGCCCGGCCGGACGCAACACATCCGGCCGGGCCAGGGCTTTGCTTTGACGAGTTCTCACGAGCCTGCCCAGCTACAAGGGTGGAAGAGCCAGCTTTCCGTCGCAGGACGTTCCCTAGGGTCTATATGCCGGACTCGGCGGGAGTCCCTAAAATCGTCGGAGGCCGCGATTTTTCGCCTTGCAATGGGGCGTTCCGGTCGTACGCCCCTGTAGCTCAGTTGGTTAGAGCGGCGGCCTTTTAAGCCGCGCGGCGCGGGTTCGAGTCCCGCCGGGGGCACTTCTGCCGGGCTCAGCCGCGTTTGCGCGCGCGCCAGCCTTCCTCGGAGGGGTAACGACGCGCCCACTCGAGCGGGACGTGGGGGTCTTTCTTCGTCGTGTCGGCGGGCGGGCGGACTTCGATCAGCCCGGTCAGCTCGAGGCCGCAGTCGTCGAGCAGGGCGATCATCTTGCCGGGCGGCAGGTGGAATTCGACCGAGTCCTCGCCGGGCCACTCGACCCGGTGCATGCCGAAGAGCGGGCGCAGGAGCCGGTCGCCCACCGGGATCGTCTCGTCGTCGGGCCCGCAGAGGATCGTGAAGATCGAGTTGACGAGGAAGACGAGCTCGCCGCCGGGGCGCAGGAGGCGGGCCGCCTCGGGGATCCACTTGTAGGGGTCGCACCAGATGCTCGCCCCGTACTCGGAGATCGCGATGTCGAAGGATCCGTCGGGGTAGGGGACCTGCTCGGCGTCGCCGTGGAGGAGGGGGAACGGGGTCCCGAACTCCTGCTGGAAGGCGCGCGCCGTCTCCAGCTGCCTGGCGGAGTTGTCGATGCCGACCGGGCGGGCGCCGCGGCGGGCGAGCCAGGCGGAGACGTAGCCGGTGCCGCAGCCGAGCTCGATCGAGTCGCGACCGTCGATCGCCGCGGGTAAGAGCCCGACTTCCGACTCGGGGACGCCGAAGATCCCCCATCTCGGTTCCTCGCTCTCCCAGTTGCGCCGGCCCGACTCGACGAAGTTGTCCGCCAGCCCGTCCCAGAAGGCGCGGTTGGTCGCGACGTGCTCGGGGAGGTCGGCCATGGGACGGATGTTAGGAGCCGGGCGTCTGGTGCGCTGCCACCTCGATCCATTCCATCCGCCGGCGGTCCTTCGATCCCCGCCCTGGCGAGGGCCTGACCGGGGCACTCGGCCCGGAAGCGCCCCTGGTCAGGGCGCGACGACCAGAGCTCGAGGACGACCCGACCTCCGTCTTTTGGTAGGTGCGGAGGGTGGACGGCTCACCGCCGCCAGTTCGCGTCGAGGAAGGTTCGCTGTGCGTTGCCCCTGTTCTCAGGGATCGAAGGCCTGGACGACCGGTACCGCCACGCCTGATCCGACGAGACCGGCAACGACCGGCCCCAGGAAAGCTCCGCCGACCCCCGCGCCTCCGACGACCAACCACTTTGCCGACGCTTTCGCGAGCAGGCCCGGCGTCACGGCGGGAGGTGCGCCTTTTTGCGGGATCACGGTGCTGATCATGCGTTCGCGAAGGCGCACCCCGTACTCGAGTACCACAGCTCCGGCGTCGCGGAACCGATCGAGCGGCAGATGGACCTTTGACAAGGCCCAGGAATGGGATTGGAGGAAAGCCCACTCATCGGCAAGGATTTCGCCGACCAGCCCACCGGGCTCTTGCAGAGCGAGAAGAACCTCCTCATCCTGCTCCGCGAGCTCCGCGCCCTCGGCGCCGAAAGCGGGAGTGCCTCGCAGCAGTTCGAACAGTTCGGCTCGGCGGCGATCGATTCCGGCGCGGTCCTCTGGATGGACGAGGTCGATCACCTCGTCGGCAGGGTCACCGGATCGAAGCCAGCGGGCGAAGGCCGAGGAGATGACGATCTCCTCACTGCGACGAACCTCCTCCTTCAGCCACGCGATGCCTTCGGCAGAGAACAGAAACGAGGGGTCGAGCATCAGTCGGTCCGACTCCTTCAGTTCCCCGGCATCGTCATCGCAGATCGGCGTCTGCGCGGCCCGCTCCGCGGCCTCCTGCAACGCACGGGCGACGTTGGCCTCGTGCATCGTCCTGAGCTTCCCCACCGCGGCCTGTCGCTCCGCCTTGGAGGAAAGACGGATCGGCTCGTCGTCCGGGCGTCCCTCGGTCATACCGCGACCGTACTGGGACACCGTCCCGGCACGAGGACGAATTTCGGAGGATGACTAGTGGCGGAAGTGGCGGTGCCGGGTGAAGACCATCGCCACGCCGAGGGCGTCGCAGGCGGCGACCACCTCCTCGTCGCGGATCGAGCCGCCAGGCTGGATCACCGCGGTGACGCCGGCCTGGATCCCCAGCTCGGGACCGTCGGCGAAGGGGAAGTAGGCGTCGGAGGCGAGGGCCGAGTCGGCCAGCAGCGCCGCCGCCTCCGCGCCGCGCGCCTCGCGGCACTTCTCGACCGCCAGCCGTACCGAGTCGACCCGGCTCATCTGGCCGGCGCCGATCCCCAGCGTCGCGCCGTCCTTGGCGATCACGATCGCATTCGAGCGCACCCGCCGGCAGACGGTCCAGGCGAAGAGCATGTCGTCCCACTGCTGCTCCGTCGGCCGGGTCTGGGTGACCGCCTCCATCGACTCGCGCCGGTCGGGCTGGTCGTCCAGCTCCTGGATCAGCACCCCGCCCTGCACCCGCTTGTAGTCGCGCTCGCCGCCGTCGATCCGGCGTGGCTCCTCTTCGGAGAGGATCCGGACCGGCTCCTTCTGCTGCAGGATCGCCAGCGCTTCGTCGTCGTATCCGGGCGCGATCACGACCTCGACGAAGGTCGAGTGCAGTTCTTCGGCGAGCGCCTTGTCGATCGGCCGGTTGAAGGCGAGGACGCCACCGTAGGCGGACATCGGGTCGCAGGCGCGTGCCTTGCGGTGCGCCTCGCCGAGGTCGCCGCCGATCGCCACCCCGCAGGGGTTGTTGTGCTTGACGATCACGCAGGCGGGTGGCTCGAAGTCGGCGCAGAGCGAGCGGGCCGCGTCGAGATCGAGCACGTTGTTGAAGGAGAGCGCCTTGCCGTGCAGCTTCTGCACCCGCGAGAGGACGTGGCTGCGGGCGCCGGCGTCCGAGTAGAGCGCCGCCCGCTGGTGCGGGTTCTCCCCGTAGGAGAGGTCGAGCACCTTCTCGTAGGCGACAGCGAGGTGTTCCGGGAAGTCCTCGTAGGACATCGAGAACCAGCGGCTGATCGCGGCGTCGTAGCGCGCGGTCTGGGCGAAGGCCTCGTTGGCGAGCCAGTGGCGGGTCGTCGCCGACACCTCGCCGCCGCTCTCCTCCAGCTCGGCGACCAGCGCGTCGTAGGCCTCGGGCTTGACCACCACGGCGACCCCTTCGTGGTTCTTCGCCGCGGCGCGGATCATCGTCGGCCCGCCGATGTCGATGTTCTCGATCGCGGTGCGCGCGTCGACGTTCTCGTCGGCGACGGTCTGCTCGAAGGGGTAGAGGTTGACCGCGACGAGGTCGATCGGCTCGATCGCCTCGGCCGCCAGCGTGTCCATGTGGGCGGGTTCGTCGCGCCGCGCCAGGAGCGCCGCGTGGAGCCGCGGGTGGAGCGTCTTCACGCGGCCGTCGAGGATCTCCTCCTGGCCGGTGAACTCGGAGACGTCGGTGACCTCGAGGCCGGCGTCGCGGAGCGCGGTCGCGGTACCGCCGGTGGAGAGGATCTCGACCCCGAGCGCGGCCAGCGCCTTGGCGAAGTCGGCGACCCCGGTCTTGTCGGAAACCGAGATCAGGGCGCGGCGGACGCGGATCGCGCCGCCGCCGTCGCTCCCGGCGCCTTCGACCTCGCTGCTGGTGTCCGCGGTGGTGTCGCTCATCGGTCGGCGACCCCCGAAGGACCGCCGGCGCCGATCCTAGCTTCGCCCCGCGCCAGCATGCGTATCGCCTCCGGGTAGAGCTGGTGCTCGACCGCATGGAGCGCGTTTTCGAGCTCCTCCCGGTCGCGCGCCGGCGGCACCGGGACCTCGCGCTGGAGGATCGGCGGCCCGGTGTCGACCCCCTCGTCGACGAAGTGGACGGTGACGCCGGTGACGTCGACGCCCGCCTCGAGCGCCTGGCCGACCGCGTCGAGCCCGGGGAAGGCCGGCAGCAGGGCGGGGTGGACGTTGACGATGCGGTCGCGGAAGCGGCCGACGAAGGCGGCGCTGAGCAGTTGCATGTAGCCGGCGAGAGCGACGAGGTCGGGCCGCAGCCCCTCGATCCAGTCGCCCATCGCAAGGTCGCGGGCGACCCGGTCGGCGAACTCCTCGCGGGGAAAGACGGAGGTCGCCACCTCGGCCTCGCGCGCCCGCCGCAGCGCTCGCGCCTCACGCTTGTCGGAGCCGACCCCGACGACCGCGAACCCGTCACGCCCGTGCAGGGCGTCGAGGATCGCCTGCAGGTTGGTGCCGTTGCCGGAGGCGAGCACGACGATGCGGTATTCGCTCACCGGTTGATCTTTGCGCAGACGGGCCACCGGACGCAGGCTCGGTGGGGACCGCTGCCCGGCGGCCCGGGAGCCGATCCGACGGGAACCTGAGTCAGGCGAGGGTCCGGGGCCCTGCGGCGGGGGACGGTGGGCCGGGTCGGGAGGTTTGTGGGGGGACTGGCGCAGGGACGGTGTCCCTGCGGGGAGACGTCACGGGAACGGCACGTTGCGGGTAGAGGTGGCACGGAGATGTCGCGAAGGTCACGGAGACGTCACCTTCGGGAAGGCACGGTCGGCCCCGGACCGGCGCCGTGGCGATTTTCTGTCGTATGGAGAAAGTTTCTCGCCTCAGCAGACGGCTGACCGATGGGACGTATGTGACGTCTCCGTCCCTTGGCCGGGCGCCCTCCGCTAGGAGCTCGCCGGGACCACGGCGATGTCCTCGAGCGCGTACTTGCCGTTCGCCTCGTCGGGATCGCCGAGCGGGTAGTGCCCGCTGAAGCAGGCGTCGCAGTGATCTTCGGGACTGCCGCCGATCGCCTCGTAGACGCCCTCCATCGAGAGGTAGGCGAGGCTGTCGGCATCGAGCTCGTCGGCGATCTCCTCGACCGTGCGGCCGTGGGCGATCATCTCCTCGCGGGTCGACATGTCGACGCCGTAGTGGCAGGGGTTGCGGATCGGCGGCGCCGAGATCCGCATGTGCACCTCGCGCGCTCCCGCCTTGCGCAGCATCCCGACGATCTGTCGGGTGGTGTTGCCGCGCACGATCGAGTCGTCGACGACGACGATCCGTTGGCCGGCGACGATCTCCGGCAGCGGGTTGAACTTGAGGCGCAGGCCGTGTTTGCGGAGCTCCTGGCCGGGCTGGATGAAGGTGCGGGCGACGTAGCGGTTCTTGATCAGGCCGTCGTCGCGGGGCAGCCCCGAGGCGCGCGCGAAGCCCGCCGCCGCGGGGTTGCCGGAGTCGGGGACCGAGATCACCAGGTCGGCATCGACCGGCGCCTCGCGCCAGAGGATCTCGCCCATCCGACCGCGCGCCTGCTGCAGGACCATGCCCTCCATGCGGCTGTCGGGGCGGGAGAAGTAGATGTGCTCGAAGACGCAGGAGGAGCGCCGCACGCCCTTCACCACCTGGCGCGTCTCCAGCCCGCGCTCGGTCAGGCTGACCAGCTCGCCGGGGTGGACCTCGCGCATCAGTTCGGCGCCGATGATGTCGAAGGCGCAGCTCTCCGAGGCGACCACGAAGCGGTCGTCGAGCCGGCCGAGGCTGAGCGGCCGGATCCCGTGCGGGTCGCGGAAGGCGACGATCGCGTGCTTGGTCATCACCACGGTCGAGTAGGCGCCCTCCAGCCGCGGCATCACCTGTTCGACCGCGTCCTCGATCAGCTTCCCGTCGTGGGAGGAGAGGAGCGCCGCGATGATCTCCGAGTCGGAGGTGCCGCGGAAGTCGATCCCGCGCTGCTTCAGCTCGCCCCACAGCTCGACCGCGTTGGTCAGGTTGCCGTTGTGGGCGAGCGCCACCTCACGGCCGTCGTCGCGCCAGACCGGCTGCGCGTTCTCCCAGGAGCCGCCGCCGGTGGTCGAGTAACGGACGTGGCCGATCGCCATGTCGCCCTCCAGCGCCCGCAGCTTCTCCTCGTCGAAGACCTGGGACACGAGGCCGGCGTCGCGCATCGTGGTGATGTGGCCGCCCTCGCAGGTGGCGATCCCGGCCGACTCCTGGCCACGGTGCTGCAGCGCGTAGAGCGAGAAGTAGGCGAGCCGGGAGACGTCGTGGCCGGGTGCGTATACGCCGAACACCCCGCATTCGTCGCGGGGGCCGTCGCGGTCAACCGGGAACCGCTCAGAGCTGATCAAGGAGCGCGCTTTCCTCGCAAGATAGAGACGACTGAAGCGCAGGCGCAAGCGGACTACCGACGCCTACCAGCGGAGGGTAGCAGCGGGCGAGGCCGCGCTCTCAGAGCCGCTCGCCGCTCTCCGGGTCGAAGAGGTGGAGTTTGCGCGTGTCGGCCCAGAGTTCCGCGGTCTGTTTGCGCCGCACCTTCGAGGTCGGCTCGAGCCGGGCGACGATCTGCTCCTCGCCCTCCCGCAACCCGGCGGCGCCGGTCTCGGCGAGGCGCTCGCCGACCAGGTCGGCGAGGAGGTCCGATTGCACCCCTTCCGACTCGATGTGGAAGTAGGCATAGAGATCGGAGCCGAGTGACTCGACCAGGTCGATCTCGGCCTCGAAGGTGATCCCGCGTTCGCCTTTGATCGAGTCCTGGACGATCGCCGCATCCTCGAAGTTCTCCGGCCGGACCCCGGCGATGACCTTGCCGGAGGGCGGCGCCTCGAGCCCCTCCACCTGGGCCGGGTCGACCTCGCCGAGCGGCAGCTTGATCTTGCCGTCGACGACCTCGGCGGGCATGAAGTTCATCGCCGGCGAACCGATGAAGCCGGCGACGAAGAGGTTCTTCGGCTGCGTGTAGAGCTCTTCCGGCGAGCCGACCTGCTGGAGGACGCCGGCCCGCAACACGGCGACGCGGTCACCGAGCGTCATCGCCTCGGTCTGGTCGTGGGTGACGTAGATCATCGTCGTTTCCAGGTCCGACTGGAGCCGCGCGACCTCGGTCCGCATCTGCACCCGCAGCTTCGCGTCGAGGTTGGAGAGCGGCTCGTCCATGAGGAAGACTTTCGGGTCGCGGACGATCGCCCGTCCCATCGCCACCCGCTGCCGCTGCCCACCGGAGAGGTTGGCCGGTTTGCGGTCGAGGTGCTGGGTCAGGTCGAGGGTCTCCGCTGCCTCCTCCACCTTGCGGTCGATCTCGTCCTTGTCGACGCCGGCGAGGCTGAGGGCGAAGCCCATGTTCTGGCGCACGGTCATGTGCGGGTAGAGGGCGTAGTTCTGGAAGACCATCGCGATGTCGCGATCCTTGGGCGAGCGGTCGTTGACGACCTCGTCGCCGATCTTCAGCTCGCCGCTGGAGATGTCCTCGAGCCCGGCGATCATCCGCAGCGCCGTCGACTTGCCGCAGCCGGACGGGCCGACGAGGATCATCAGCTCGCCGTCGGCGATGTCGAGGTTCAGGTCTTTGACGGCTTCGTAACCATCGTCGAAGACCTTGGTCACACCATCGAGGACTATCTCTGCCATTGCTTGTAGCTCCTATCCCTTGACGGCGCCGGCGGTCAGTCCCGACACGATGCGGCGCTGGAAGATGAGGACGAAGACGATGATCGGGATCGTCACCACGATCGCCGCGGCGGCGATCGATCCGGTCGGTTCGGTGAAGGTCGATTCGCCGGTGAAGAAGGCGAGTGCGGCGGGGACGGTGCGCGAGTTGTCCGAGGAGGTCAGCGAGATCGCGTAGACGAAGTCGTTCCAACAGAAGATGAAGACGAGGATCGCGGCGGTGAAGACGCCCGGCGCCGCGAGCGGCAGGATCACCTTGCGGAACGCCTGCCAGGGGGTGGCGCCGTCGACCTGGGCGGCCTGCTCGAGGTCCCAGGGGATCTCACGGAAGAAGGCCACCAACACGTACACCGCCAACGGCAGGGAGAAGGTGAGGTAGGGGATGATCAGGCCCAGGTAGGTGTCGTAGATGCCGATCGCCCGCCACATGTCGAAGAGCGGGCCGACGGTGGAGATCGGCGGGAACATCGCGATCGCCAGGGCGCCGGCGAGGATCGCCCGCTTGCCCGGGAATTCGAGTCGGGCGATCGCGTAGGCGGTGAAGGAGGCGAGCACGATCGCCACCACGGTGGTGATCAGGGCGATCGCGATCGAGTTGATCAGCGGCCGCAGGAACGGGCCGCTCCAGCCGCCTTCGAACAGCGACTTGTAGCTTTCGAGCGAGAAGTGGGCGGGGATGATCCGCCCGTCGGTGATCTCGTCCGGCGGCTTCAGCGATATCGACAGCAGCCACAGCACCGGTACCAGGGCAAAGATCAGCACCAGCGTGATCGCGATCGTCCACAGTGAGTACTCGCGGGCTCCGACCTTCATCTCAGCCCCCCGGTCGCCCTTCCTCGACCTTGACGCCGAAGCCTTTGATGAAGACGAAGGCGATCAGCACCACGCCGACGAAGATCAACACCGAGATCGCCGAGCCGAGCCCGAGGTTGAGTCGGTTGATCAACTGGTTGAAGCCGAGGATCGACACCGATTCGGTGTTCTGCGCCCCTCGGGTCATGATGAAGATCGAGTCGAAGACGCGCGAGGCCTCGAGCGTGCGGAACAAGACCGCGACGAGGATCGCCGGCTTCATCAGCGGCAGGGTGATCTTGACGAAGCGCTGCCAGGCCGAGGCGCCGTCGACGCGGGCCGCCTCGTAGAGCTCGTTCGGGATCGTCACCAGGCCGGCGAGCAGCAGCAGCGCCATGAACGGCGTCGTTTTCCAGATCTCGGCCATGATGATCACGGCGAGCGAGGAGATGTGGCCGCCGAACCAGTTTTTTTCGTCGGCGATCAGCGGCAGGTTGTCGACGAAGCCCGATTCGCTGGCGAAGGCGAACTGCCAGGCGAAGGCGGCGACCACGGTGATGATCCCGTAGGGGATCAGGACCACGGTGCGGACGACGCCGCGACCGAAGATCGCCCGGTGCATGACCAGGGCGATCGCCATCCCGAGGCAGAGCTCGATCGACACCGAGATCACCATGATCACGACGGTGTTCCAGACGTCGAGCCACCACAGTTCGGAGCTCAACACCGTGCCGTAGTTGGCGAGGCCGATGAATTCGGTCTGTTCGGGGAAGCGCAGGTCGAGCTTCTGCAGCGAGAGGACGAAGGCGTAGAGGATCGGGTAGGCGGTGACCGCGAGCATCACGATCACCGCCGGCGCGCAGAGCAGCCAGGCGAGTTTGCGTTCCGAGCGGGTGCGCGAGCTGTTCTTGTGCGGCGCGGCCGGGGCCGGGGCTTTCTGTGCGCTTGCCTCCATCAGAGGAGCCCTTCCCGCTTGACCGCCTGTTCGAGGTCTTCCTTCAGTTCTTCGTACTTGCCTTCCTCGCCTTCGGCGGGGATGCTTTCCGGCGGGTGCAGGGCGCGCTGGATCGCCGAGGTGACGTCCTGGTAGGCGGGCGTCGCCGGCCGTGGGCCCGCCGCTTCGATCGATTCGCGGACCAGCTGGGCGAAGCCCGGGTAGGCCTTTTGAACCGTCTTCTTGCTGTAGAGATTTTCGTGCGAGGGCGGCAGCCCGTCGAGTTCCACCGCGGTTTCCTCACTCTTTTCGTTGGAGAGGCAGAGCGCCGCTTCGAAGGCCTCGTGCTGGTGGCCGGAGTAGGCGCTGACCGCCAGGTTGAAGCCGCCGAGCGGCGGTTTGGCCGGGTTCGAGTTCACTTTCGGGAACGGCGCCGCACCCATGCTTTCGTTGATTTCAGGGGCGTTTTCCTTGGCGCTGGCGAAGGCGAAGGTGTAGTTGGTCATGAACGCCGCTTCGCCCGCCTCGAAGGCGAGCCGGGCGGTGTCCTCGTTCGAGGTCGGCAGGTTCGGCGAGGCGGCCGATGAATGGGCCAGCCGGCCGATCACTTCCAGCGCTTCTTCGGTCGGCTTCTGCTCGAGTTCGACTTCTTCGGGGCCGGCGAGGATGTGGGTGCCGGCGCTTTCGATCAGCGCGTTGACCCAGACGGTGTAGCCCTCGTAGCGTTCGGCCTGCACCTGGATCTTGCCCGCTTCCGGCAGCCCTTCGGCCACTTCGATCATTTCGTCCCAGGTTTCCGGCGGCTTCGGGACCAGGTCTTTGCGGTACCAGAGCAGCTGCGTGTTGGTGTTGAAGGGCGTCGCGTACAGTTGGTTCTCGAAGGTCGCCGTCCGCAGAACGCTCTTGAACACGTCCTTCGATGCTTCTTCTTTCTCTTTGCCCTGCCAGGGCGCGATCCAGCCGGCATTGGCGAATTCGCTGGTGAGGATGACGTCGAGCCCGATGATGTCGATCGAGGAGTCCTTTGCTCCCAATCGCCGGACCAGCTGTTCACGCGCCTGACTGGCGTCGTTCGGCAGCAGTTCCGGCTTGATCGTGTACTTACCGTCCGCTTCCTTGGTGCAGCGTTCGGCCGTCGCTTCGATCGTGCCACCGGGCTGGATCGCGACGAAGAAGGTCAGCTGTGGCGGGCCGCCGCCGGACCCACCACAAGCGCTCAGCACGATGCCCGCGAGGGCGACGGTCAGGACCGCCGCCAGGGCGCGCTTCGCCCGCCTGGTCTCGAGTCTCTCTCCCATAAACGGACCCCGGCCCGAAGGCCGATGGCCCGCTTCACGAATCCCCGCTGCGGGCGGGACTTAAACGTTGATCAGGGACGTCCTCGGCGTCCTGACCACTGATGGAGCTAGGCGTCGGCGGGCGGCTCGGCGACCGATTCGGCCCGGCCGTCCAGCGAGCGCCAGGCCTCGGTCGCGTCGACCAGGCCGACGACGAGACTGCGATCGCCGGCGGCGAGCTCGATCGTGGTGCCGCCGACCTCGCCGATCACCAGCGCTCCGAGCGCCTCCAGCTCGGTCCGGTCGCCGCTGAGGACGAAGCCGCCGGTGCCCTCGCCGAAGAGCGCCTCCTCGGGCGAGCAGCCGCGCTCGCGCAGGTCCTGCAGGTCGGCGCGGCAACCGAGGCCGGAGGCGATCGCCGACTCGGCCAGCGCGCAGGCGAGGCCGCCGTCGGAGACGTCGTGGGCGGAGGCGACGCGGCCCGCGCGGACGGCGTCGCGCACCTGCTCGCAGGCGGCGGCGACCGCGGCGACGTCGGGCTCCGGCAGCCCCGCCGCCAGCTCGCCCCGCTGCTTCGCCAACTCCGACCCGTGCGGGGTGGGGGAGAACGGGCCGAGCAGGGCGATCGCGTCGCCCTCCTTGGCGAAGCCCATCGGCGCGGTGCGCTCCGGATCTGACAGTTCGCCGACCATCGCCACCACCGGGGTCGGGTAGATCGGCCCGTCGGGCCCCTCGTTGTAGAGGGAGACGTTGCCGCCGACGACCGGCACGCCGAGCTCCTCGCAGACCGCGGCGAGGCCGCTGATCGCGCGGTCGAGCTGCCAGGCGGGCACCGGTTTCTCCGGGTTGCCGAAGTTCAGGCAGTTGGTCAGGCCGAGCGGCTCGGCGCCGACGCAGGCGAGGTTCTGGGCGCACTCGAGCACCGCCTCGACCGTGCCGTTGAACGGCTCGCAGGCGACCCGCCGGCCGTTGCCGTCGATCGAGACCGCGATCGCGTTGCCCGACTCGGGCAGCTGCAGGACCGCCGCGTCGGCGGCCTCCGGCCGGCGCACGGTGCGCGAGCCCACCAGCGAGTCGTACTGCTGGAAGACCCACTGCTTGGAGGCGATGCTGGGGGCGCTCAGGAGGGCCAGCAGGGTCGACGCGGAGTCGGCATCGGCGGCGACCGTCGCGCGGTTGCCGTAGATCCAGCTCGCGGGCGCCTGCGGCTCGAGGTCATACAGCGGGCAACCGTCGACCAGCGCCTCGACCGGCATGTCGCCGACGACCTCGCCGGCCTTGAGGATGCGGACGTGGCCGCTGTCGGTGACGACGCCGATCTCGGCCGACCCGGTCTGCCACTTGTCGCAGACCGCCCGCACCTCCGCGACGCGCGCCGGCTCGACCACCGCCAGCATCCGCTCCTGCGACTCGCTGACCATGATCTCGAAGGGCTCCATGTCGGCCTCGCGCAGCGGCACCCGGGCGACGTCGATGTCGATCCCGACCCCGCCCGCCGAGGCCATCTCGCCGGCCGAGGAGGTGAGGCCGGCGGCGCCGAGGTCCTGTAGTGAGACCAGCAGCCCCTTCTGCAGCAGCTCGAGGCAGCACTCCAGCACCTTCGACTCCTCGAAGGGGTCGCCGACCTGGACGGTCGGGCGCTTCGCGTCGTCGCCCTCGCCGAGCTCGGCCGAGGCGAGCACCGAGGCGCCGCCGATCCCGTCGCGGCCGGTCGTCGCCCCCATCAGCACCACCGCGTTGCCGACCCCCGCCGCGGCCGCCCGCACCATCTCCTCGGTCCTGGCGAAGCCGATGCACATCGCGTTGACCAGGCAGTTGTGCTCGTAGGGCTCCTCGAAGTAGATCTCGCCGCCGACGTTCGGCACGCCGATCGAGTTGCCGTAATGGCCGATCCCGCGCACCGCGCCGTCGAGCAGGTGGCGCGAGCGGACCGAGTCGAGCTCACCGAAACGAAGACTGTCGAGGATGGCGATCGGGCGAGCGCCGATCGCGAAGACGTCGCGGAGGATCCCGCCGACCCCGGTCGCGGCGCCCTGGAAGGGCTCGACCGCGCTCGGGTGGTTGTGGGACTCGACCTTGAAGGCGACCGCGAAGCCGGAACCGACGTCGACGGCGCCGGCGTTCTCACCCGGGCCCATGACCACGCGCGGCCCCTCGGTCGGCAGTCGTTTCAGCAGCTTGCGCGAGTGCTTGTAGGCGCAGTGCTCGGACCAGAGCAGGCTGAACATCGCCAGCTCCACCGTGTTCGGCTCGCGCCCCATCTTCTCGACGATCAGCTCGTACTCGGAGTCGGTGAGGCCGAGCTCGCGGTGGCGGGGAACGCCGGTCCCGGCGCTCACGCGGCGAACCGTTCCAGCGCTTCGAAGACGACGCGGCCGTCGGTC
>DATNAG010000079.1:0-36033 GCA_035572835.1 Solirubrobacterales bacterium | reverse complement strand
CCCTGGAGGTAGCACTTTGGAAATCGAAATCGGCCGCGGAAAGAAAGGGCGGCGCGCCTACGGATTCGACGACGTAGCGATCGTTCCTTCGCGCCGCACGCGGGACCCCGACGACATCGACATCACCTGGACCCTCGGTCCATACCGCTTCGACCTGCCCCTGCTCGCCTCCGCCATGGACGGCGTGGTCTCTCCCCAGACCGCGGCCCTGACGAGCAAGCTCGGCGGTCTCGGCGTCCTCAACCTGGAGGGCATCTGGAGCCGCTTCGAGAACGCCGAAGAGCGCCTCGAGGCGATCTCCGCCGCGCCCAAGCATGAAGCGACCCGGCTGATGCAGGAGATCTACACCGAGCCGGTCAAGCCGGAGCTGATCGCCAAGCGGGTCGAGGAAATCAAGGAGACCGGCGCCGTGGTCTGCGGCTCGCTGACGCCGCAGAAAGTCCGCGATTACTACGAGGTGGCGATCGAGGCAGGTCTCGACATCCTCGTCATCCAGGGCACGGTGATCTCGGCCGAGCACGTCTCGACCACGGTCGAGCCGCTGAACCTGAAGGAGTTCATCGCCGAAGTGCCGTTGCCGACCATCGTCGGCGGCTGCGCCTCCTACTCGACCGGCCTGCACCTGATGCGGACCGGCGCGGTCGGCGTTCTGGTCGGGGTCGGTCCGGGCGCCGCCTGCACCACCCGCGGCGTGCTCGGGATCGGCGTCCCGCAGGCGACGGCGATCGCCGACGTGGCGGCCGCGCGCGCCCAGCACATGCTGGAGACCGGCGAATACGTGAACGTGATCGCCGACGGCGGCATGCGCACCGGTGGCGACGTCTCCAAGGCGATCGCGATGGGCGCCGACGCGGTGATGATCGGCTCGCCGCTCGCCCGCGCCAAAGAGGCCCCGGGCCGCGGCTTCCACTGGGGGATGGCGACCTTCCATCCCTCGCTGCCGCGCGGCACCCGCGTGTCGACCAAGCAGGACGGGACGATGGAGCAGATCCTGCTCGGCCCGGCCCGCGAGAACGACGGCACCTTCAACCTGATGGGGGCGCTGAAAACCTCGATGGCCACCTGTGGCTACGAGGACATCCGCAGCTTCCAGCGGGCCGAGGTGATGGTCGCCCCGGCGCTGATGTCGGAGGGCAAGAAGCTGCAGAACGAGCAGCACGTCGGGATGGGATCGAACGGGCGGGCCGCGGTGTCCGCGGGAGTTGCCGTCTCGGATGACTGAGGGCAAGGGATGACCGACCCGTTGGTCGCCGCTTCCGCCGATGACCAGCGGTTGGTCGTCCCTGCCGATCAGACTTCCCCTGATGTCGACGGCGCCCTGCCCGCGGCCGAGGTCCAACGGATCGAGGAGGTCCTGGTCCTCGACTTCGGCGGCCAGTACTCGCAGCTGATAGCCCGGCGGATCCGCGAATGCGGGGTGTTCGCCGAGCTGTTGCCGGCGACCGCCGACGTCGAGAAGATCCGCGAGCGGGCGCCGAAGGCGCTGGTGCTCTCCGGTGGGCCGGCCTCGGTGTACGAGCCGGGGGCGCCCGCCTTCCCGACCCAGCTGCTCGACCTCGACATCCCGATGCTGGGGATCTGTTACGGGATGCAGGCGATGGCCCTGGCGCTCGGCGGCAAGGTGGAAGGGGCCGAGGCGGGCGAGTTCGGCCGCACCGAGCTGACCCTGCGCGACGGCGGCGGGCGCCTGCTTGGCGGGCTGCCCGAGGAGCAGAGTTGCTGGATGAGCCACCGCGACGTCGTCCTCGAGGCGCCGGATGGTTTCACCGCCCTGGCCTCCTCGCCCAGTTCGCCGGTGGCGGCCTACGAGATGACCGACCGCGGGCTCTACGGCATCCAGTTCCACCCCGAGGTCGTCCACACGCCCTACGGGACCGAGATCCTCACCCGCTTCCTCCGCGACGTCGCCGGCTGCACCGAGCAGTGGAGCGCCGCCTCGGTGATCGAGGAACAGGTGGAGAAGATCCGCGCCCAGGTCGGTGAGGGCCGGGTGATCTGCGGGCTCTCCGGCGGCGTCGACTCCTCGGTCGCGGCGCTGCTCGTCCACAAGGCGGTGGGGGAGCGGCTGACCTGCATCTATGTGGACCACGGGATGATGCGGCTGAACGAGACCGAGCAGGTGGTGGAGACCTTCTCCCAGTTCGGCATCCCGCTGATCGCGATCGACGCCGAGGAGCGCTTTCTCGCCAAGCTCGCCGGGGTCGATGATCCGGAGCGGAAGCGCAAGATCATCGGCGAGGAGTTCATCCGCGTCTTCGAGGAGGAGGCCTCGAAGCTCGACGACATCGGCTATCTCGTGCAGGGGACGCTCTACTCCGACGTGATCGAGTCGGGCGGCACCGACCACGCGGCGACGATCAAGTCCCACCACAACGTCGGTGGGTTGCCGGACGACTTCGACTTCGAGCTGGTCGAGCCGCTACGGATGCTCTTCAAGGACGAGGTGCGCGCGGTCGGCGTCGAGCTCGGCCTGCCCGAGCGGATGGTCTGGCGCCAGCCCTTCCCGGGGCCCGGCCTGGCGATCCGGATCGTCGGCGGCGAGGTCAACCGCGAGCGCCTCGACATCCTGCGCGCCGCCGACGCGATCCTGCAGGAGGAGATCCGCGCGGTCGAGATGTACCGCGAGCTGTGGCAGTCCTTCTGCGTCCTGCCGGTGGTCCGCTCGGTCGGGGTCCAGGGCGACGGGCGCACCTACGCCTACCCGATCGTGATCCGCGCGGTCACCTCCGACGACGCGATGACCGCCGACTGGGCGCGCCTGCCCTATGACCTGCTGGAGCGGGTCTCCAACCGGATCATCAACGAGATCCGCGGCGTCAACCGCTGCGCCTTGGACATCAGCTCCAAGCCCCCGGCGACTATCGAGTGGGAGTAGCGGGGGTCTCTACCTCGCCATCGAACACCTTCAGCGGCACGACTTCGTCCTCGAAGACGGCGCTGATCTCCAGACGAGCTCCGAGCGCACCGACGAAATCGGCCAGAGTTTCCAGGTAGGGGTTTTCGCTCCGCTCCATCCGCGAGACGTTGGCCTGACTCGTGTCCAGGATCTTGGCCAGCCCGGCTTGGGTCTGTTTGCGCCGTTCGCGAAGTTCATTCAGCTTCAGCGCCGCGTCGATGCCTGCTTCTCGGGCTTTGATCTCTGCCGCCGCGGCTGGATCCTTGAGGAGCTCGTCGAAATTCCCGCTCTTCCTATCTGCCATATCCGTTTCCCTCCTGCATGTTCCGGAGATGGGTGTCGTAGATCTTGTCCGCTTTCGAGACCATCTGCCGGTAGAAGCGCTTGGTTTCCCCCGCCTTGTTGCCGCCGATCAGAAGTATCGCTACTCGCCTTGGATCAAAGGCGAAGAAGACGCGGATCGTCTGGGTCGCCCGCAGCTCCTTCAGGTTCGAGTGCCTCGATCCCTCGACCGAGTCGACCAGCGGCCGCCCGCAACCGGGGCCCAACGCGCTGAGCCTCCCAATCGAACTCCGGACCCTCTTCTGCTCTGACTCGGACAACGTCTCCCACCACTTTTTGAACTCGTCCGTCCGCTCGGTGCCCCAGCGCATGGCGGAGGCATAGCGTCAAAATTGTACAACGTAGACGTTGTTACAAGGCTTCTACGGAGACGTCACCGTTTTGATGTGAATCGGCCCTGGGATGTACCACCGGCGGGTCGTCGGCGCCGGGGCGGTTGCGCTGCGTCCAGAGGAACCAGGTCGCGCCGATGATCGTCAGGGCGATCGCGACCCAGAAGTTGAGGCGCCGGCCGAGGATGTAGTGGGCGGGGTCGACCCGCAGGCTCTCCTCGAAGATCCGGAAGGCCGAGTAGCCGGTGACGTAAAGGGCGAAGAGGCCGGGCGGGCGGATCCTGCGGTGGTGGCCGAGCCAGACCAGGAAGGCGGCCAGGGCGAGGTTCCAGATGATCTCGTAGAGGAAGGTCGGCTGGAAGGTGGCGTAGTGGAGGTAGCCCTCGGGGCGGTGCGCGGGGGAGATCTCGAGGCCCCAGGGAAGGTTGGTCGGGCCGCCGAAGAGCTCCTGGTTGAAGTAGTTGCCGACCCGGCCGATCGCCTGGGCGACGAGCAGGGCGGGGGCGGCGCAGTCCATGAAGGCGGGGACCGAGACCCCTGCCCGGCGGACGCGCCAGATCCCCACCGCGGCGCCGGCGGCGATCCCGCCCCAGATCCCGAGCCCGCCGTCCCAGACCGCGAACGGGCCCCACCAGGTGTGGGGCATTTCGTTGAAGCTGGTTATGTCGAAGTAGAGGCGGCCGCCGAGGAGCCCCGCCGGGAAGGCCCAGATGGCCACCTGGAAGGGGAGTTCGGGATCGCCGCCGAGCTTGCTCCAGCGCCGCCGCACGATCAGCACCGCGGCGGTGACCGCGAAGGCGTACATCAGCCCGTACACGTGGATGTCGAACGGACCGAGTTCGAGGCCGCTGCTCGAGGGGCTGGGGATCGAGGCGATCACGCCGGCGAATCTACTTCAGTTTGAAAACGAGACTTGTTCTCATCTCGTGCTAGTGTGGCGCGCCGATGAGAATGCTTCTCAACAAGATCGTGGCCCTGACCATCGTCTTCGTCATCGCCTGGACGCTGGCCGGGTGCGGCGGCGCCGGCTCGATCGCCGCCGAGGGCGGGAAGCTGAACGTGGTCGCCGCCGAGGACTTCTGGGGCTCGATCGCCGAACAGGTCGGCGGCGACCGCGTCGCGGTGACCGACGTCATCACCAACCCGGCCGCCGACCCGCACGACTACGAACCGACCGCCGAGGACGGCCGTGCCCTGGCCTCCGCCCAGGTATCGATCGTCAACGGGATCGGCTACGACGAATGGGCCTCGAAGCTGCTCGCCGCCAACGAGGACGACTCGCGGGTCGAAGTGGACGTCGGCGGCGTGCTCGGGCTGAGGTCCGGCGACAACCCGCACCAGTGGTACTCGCCGACCTCGGTCGAATCGGTGACCGCGGCGATCGTCAAGGCCTTCGAGGAGGCCGATCCCGGCCATGACTCCTATTACGAGGCGCAGGCGAAGAAGTTCGACACCCAGGGGCTCGCGCGGTACCACCAGCTGGTCGCGAAGATCCGCAAGGACTTCGCCGGCACCGAGGTGGGCGCCTCGGAGAGCATCTTCGAACCGCTCGCCCCGGCGCTCGGTCTCGACCTGATCACCCCCGTCGGGTTCATGGACGGGATCGCCGAGGGGACCGAACCGAGCCCGTCCGAGAAGGCGACCGCCGATCATCAACTGGCCGACCGGGCGATCTCACTCTGGGTCTACAACAGTCAGAACGCGACCCCCGACGTGAAGCGGCTGAACGAAGCGGCGGAAGCGAACGGGATCCCGATCGCCACCGTGAGCGAGACGCTGACCCCGGAAGGGGCGAGCTTCCAGGCCTGGATGGTGCGCGAGCTCGAAGGGATCGAGAAGGCTTTGAGGTCGGGATGAGCGACGCGATCGCGCTTTCCGGCGCCGCCGTCTCCCGTGGCGGCGCCACCGTATGGTCGGGGGTCGATCTCGCGATCGCCCGCGGCGAGTTCGTCGCCGTGCTCGGGCCCAACGGGGCGGGCAAGTCGACCTTCCTCGACGTGGTCCTCGGCCTGCTGCCGTTGAGCGCGGGCGGGGTGAGCGTGCTCGGCGAGGCCCCGCGCGCCGCCCGGGCACGGATCGGCTACCTGCCGCAGCGGCGCAGCTTCGATTCCTCGACCCGGGTGCGCGGGGTCGACGTGGTGCGGTTGGGTCTCGACGGGGTGCGCTGGGGGATGCCACTGCCGGCGGCGCTCTCGGCCTCGGCGCGGGCCGCCGCGGCCAAGGTCGACGAGGTGGTCGAGCTGGTCGGGGCCTCGGCCTACGCGGAGCGGCCGATCGGCTCGCTCTCCGGCGGCGAGCAGCAGCGCCTGCTGATCGCCCAGGCCCTGGTACGCGATCCGCAGATGCTGCTGCTCGACGAGCCGCTCGACAGCCTCGACCTCCCCAACCAGGCGGCGGTCGCGGCGCTGGTCCAGCGGATCTGCCGCACCCAGGGCGTCACCGTCGTCCTCGTCGCGCACGACGTCAACCCGATCCTCGGTTACCTCGACCGGGTCGTCTACTTCGCCGGCGGGCGCGGGGTGGAGGGGCCGCCGCGCGAGGTGATCCGCGCCGATGTCCTGAGCGGCCTCTACGGCTCGCCGATCGAGGTGGTCGAGACTCCGAGCGGCCGGCTGATCGTCGTCGGCACGCCCGACGCGGGCGGCCACTGCGGCGACTGCGGCGGTCACGACCATGCGAGCGACGCGGCCCATCTCATCGCCGAGCGGGAGCCATCGGGATGAGCGTTTCCACCCCTCATGTCTCCTGGGACCTGGTCACCGACTGGGAACAGCTGACCGCCTATCCGTTCATGGTCCAGGCGCTCGAGGCGGGGGCGATCGTCGCCGTGATGGCGGGGGCGATCGGCTGGTTCATGGTCCTGCGCCGCCAGACCTTCGCCGGCCACACGCTGGCGATCATCTCCTTTCCCGGCGCGGCGGCGGCGACGCTGGCGGCGATCCCGATCGCGATCGGCTACTTCGGCGCCTGCGGGCTGGGGGCATTGGCGCTGGCCGCGGTCGGGCGCGACGGGCGCAACGGGCGGGCGGGGGAGTCGGCGGCGATCGGCACCGTGCAGGCCTTCGCGCTCGGCCTCGGCTTTCTCTTCGTCGGCCTCTACGGTGGTCAGCTGGCCGGGCTCGAGTCGCTCCTCTTCGGCACCTTCCTCGGGATCACGAAGGGCCAGGTGGTGACCCTCCTCTGCATCGCGGTGGCGACGCTCCTGCTGCTGGCGGCGATCGCCCGGCCGCTCTTCTTCGCCTCGGTCGACGCCTCGGTGGCGCGGGCTGGGGGAGTGCCGACCCGGCTCCTCGGCGTCGCCTTCCTGCTCCTGCTGGGGATGGCGGTGGCGGCGACCGCCGAGATCACCGGCGCCCTCCTCGTCTTCGCCCTGCTGGTGACCCCGGCGGCAACCGCCCAGCTCCTCACCGCCCGGCCGGCCCTCGGCCTGGTGCTCTCCGTCGTCCTCGCCTTCCTGGTCACCTGGCTCGGCCTCGGGATCGCCTACTTCTCCCCGTATCCGGTCGGCTTCTGGGTGACGAGCCTCAGCTTCGGCCTCTACGTCCTCGTCCGCCTCGCCGTCGAGCTCCGCCACCCCGACCGCGGTCGACCTACGGCCCGCCCTCCCGGGCGCGGTCGACCTAACGTCCGTATACCGGGCCAAAGAACGACCGCGGCAGGCGGACCGGGCCAAAGGACGACCGCGGGTGGGGCGGGGGTCTGATGCTTGGTCACGAATTCATGCGGAACGCGTATTTGGCGGGGACGTTCGTGGCGCTTGCGTGCGGGGCGATCGGGTGGTTCGTCGTGCTCCGCGCCCAGGTCTTCGCCGGCGATGCGCTCAGCCACGTCGCCTTCGCCGGGGCGCTCGGGGCGGCGGCGATCGGCATCGACATCCGCCTCGGCCTCTTCGCCGCGACCCTCGCCGTCGGCGCCGGGCTCGGCGGGCTCGGTGAGCGGGCCCGCGCCGACGACGTCGTGATCGGCACCGTCTTCGCCTGGATCCTCGGCCTCGGAGCGCTCTTCCTCTCGATCTTCGTCAGCGGCTCGAGCGGGGCCGATGGCACCGCCGCGGTCCGCGTCCTCTTCGGCTCGATCCTCGGCCTCTCCGCCGGCGACGCCCGCCTCGCCGCCGTGGTCGCGATCGCCGCCTGTCTCGCCCTGGCCGCGATCGCCCGCCCCCTGCTGCTCGCCTCGCTCGACCCCGAGGTGGCCCGCGGGCTCGGCGTCCCGGTGCGGGCGCTCGGGATCGGCTTCTTCCTGATCCTCGGCGCGGTCGCCGCCGAGGCGACCCAGGCGGTCGGCGCGCTGCTGCTGCTGGGGCTGCTGGCGGCGCCGGGCGGTGCCGCGCGCCTGCTCACCGACCGGCCCTGGCTCGGCCTCGGCCTCGCCGCCGCGATCGCGGTCGGCTCGATGTGGCTGGGGCTCTTCCTCTCCTACGAGATCGACTCGCTCCCCGCCGGCACCGCGGTGATCGGCGTCGCCACCGCGGCCTTCCTCGCCGCCGCGATCCGCGACCGAGTTCGCCCTTTTCCCCGGATTGCGGGGAGAACTGCGAACTCACCGGTGGGGGCTAGGATCGAACTGTGAGTACTCAGGCGGCCAAAGAGGCGCCGCGGGGCGATTGGGCCGAGCATGCCCTCGCCGCCCTCGCCGACGCCGGCTACCGCCGTGGCGGCGCCCGCACGGCGGTGGTCGAGGCGCTCGCCGGGCACGACTGCGCGGTCACCGCGCTCGACCTCGACGACGAGCTGCGCCGCCGCAAGCCCGCGGTCGGCCGCGCCTCGGTCTACCGGGCGCTGGAGCAGCTGGAGCGACTCGGCCTGGTCCAGCGGATCGAGGTCTGCCGGGGCACCGCCGGCTACGAGCGCGTCGACCCCGCCGGCCATCACCACCATCACGCGATCTGCCGCGACTGCGGCCGCATGGTCCCCTTCGAGGATCCGCGCCTGGAGCGCGCCCTCGAGCACGTCGCGGGCGAGATGCCAGGATTCGCCGTCGCCGAGCACGACGTCGTCCTGCGCGGCCTCTGTGATCGCTGCGCACCCTGACCCACGATGCGTTCGCAGTTCGCCGTCGATAGCACGGAGAAGTGCGAACGCACCGGCGGTCGGCGGGTCGGGGTGCGTCGGCGGCCGGACCTGGCTATCATCCACCGGCCGCGGGCGATGCCCCGCGCTTTTTTTCGCATGAAGACCTTCGTAGCCAAAGCCGAGAACCGCCAGCGAGACTGGCTGGTCGTCGACGCCGAGGGGCAGACCCTGGGCCGCCTGGCGACGCAGATCGCCGACGCGTTGCGGGGCAAGCGCAAGCCGACCTACACGCCGCACGTCGACACGGGCGATTTCGTCGTCGTCGTCAACGCCGAGAAGATCCGCGTCACCGGGAACAAGCTGGAGCAGAAGACCTACTGGCGCCACAGCGGCTACCCGGGCGGGATCAAGTCGCGCAGCCTCGCCGAGATGCTGGACCGGCGTCCGGAGGAGGTCATCCGCAAGGCCGTGAAGGGGATGCTGCCGCGCAACCGGCTCGCCCGCCAGCAGTTGACCAAGCTGAAGGTGTACGCCGGCCCCGAGCACCCACACGAGGCCCAGCAGCCGAAACCGATGGAGATCAACCGATAGATGTCTGACGAGACGAACGAGACTTCAGAGCAGCAGCCGGTCGAGGAGACCCCTGAGGCTCAGAACCCGCCGGCCGCCGAGGAGCAGGCCGCGGAGGAAACCACGCCCGCCGCGGAGGAGGCGCCCGCCGCCGAGACCGATGCGCCCGCCGAGGAGCAGCCCGCCGCCGAGGAGCCCGAGGCGCCCGCGCCGGAGCGCGAGGCTCCTAAAAAAGAGGAGAAAAAAGACGTCATCCCGGGTGCGAACCTGGAGCCGATCGCGATCGAGCCGGACGGTCCCGAACTGTCGGCCGAGGAGCGCGCCCGCCTCGAAGCCGAGGAAGAGGAGAAACGGAATCGCGAGGCCGCCCTGGCCGCCGCCGAAGCCGAATCCGCCGTCGCCGACCGCGCGCCGGCGAAAATGGAGAAGGGCTCCCGGTTCCTCGCCACCGGCAAGCGCAAGAACGCGATCGCCCGCGTCATCCTGCTTCCCGGCGACGGCAAGTTCACCGTCAACGACCGCGATCTCCCCGAGTTCTTCCCCCGCCCCCTGCACCAGACGATGGTCAAGCAGCCGCTTGCCGTCTCCGGATACGAGGGCAACGTCGACGTCCGCGTCCGCGTCCATGGCGGCGGCGTCTCCGGCCAGGCCGGGGCGGTCCGCCACGGCATCGCCAAGGCGCTGACCGAGATCGACGCCGAGCTGCGCGGCGATCTCAAGCGCCGCGGCTTCCTCACTCGCGACGCCCGGGTCAAGGAGCGCCGCAAGGCAGGCTTCAAGAAGGCCCGTAAGAAGCCGCAGTTCAGCAAGCGCTGATCGCCTCCCCTTTGCAAGTTCCGCATTAGGCTCTGCCGGGTGGCTGACACGAGCAGGAAGCTGTTCGGGACCGATGGCGTCCGCGGCGAGGCGGGGACGTTTCTCACCGCCGAGCTGGCGACCGCGCTCGGCCGCGCCGCGACCGCCTCGCTGGAGAAGGAGCGCCCGCAGGTCCTGATCGTCCGCGACCCGCGCGAGTCGGGGCCGATGTTGGAGGCGGCGCTGGCCGCCGGGATCGCAGCGGCGGGCGGCGACGCGCTGCTGGCCGGCGTCCTGCCGACCCCGGCGGCGGCGATCCTCGTGCGCCGACTGGGCCTCGACCTGGCCGCCGTCGTCTCCGCCTCGCACAATCCCTACCAGGACAACGGGATCAAGTTCTTCTCCGGTGCCGGGACAAAGCTCCCCGACGAGGTCGAGGCGCGCCTGGAGGCGCTGATGGAGGGCGACGGCCCGCCGCCCGCCGCCGAGCCGGGCCGGATCGAGCAGCTGCACGGCGGCGAGGACGACTACATCCGCGAGCTGTCGGCCGCCTTCCCGATCGACCTCTCCGGCCGCAAGGTGATGCTCGACTGCGCCAACGGCGCCACCTACCGGGTGGCGCCGCGGGTCTTCGCCCAGCTCGGGGCGGAGGTCGAGACGATCGGCGCCGATCCCGACGGCCGCAACATCAACGCCGGCGTCGGCTCGACCCACGTCGAGGCGCTGGCCGAGCGGGTCGCCGCTTCCGACGCGGAGATCGGCTTCGCCTTCGACGGCGACGGCGACCGGGTGCTCGCCGTCGACTCCTCCGGCCGCGTCCACGACGGCGACGAGCTGATCGCGCTGATCGCCCGTGGGCTCGCCTCGCGCGGCGAGCTGGGAGGCGGCGTCGTCGTCACCGTGATGACCAACTTCGGCTTCCACCAGGCGATGGCGGAGGACGGGATCGAGGTGGCGATAACCCAGGTAGGCGACCGTTACGTGATCGACGAGATGCTGCGCCGCGAGTGGAAGCTCGGCGGCGAGCAGTCGGGTCACATCATCGCCTCCGACATCGTCGCCACCGGCGACGGGATCGCCGCCGCGCTGCTGACCATGCGCGAGCTGGGCGGCTCGGCGCTCGCCGACGCCCCGGCGATGGACAAGCTGCCCCAGCGCCTGGTCAACGTCGAGGTGGCCGACCGCGAGAGCCTCGCCGGCGCGGTCGCCGTCTGGGACCAGGTGGCGATGGAGAACCAGGAGCTGGAGGGCCGCGGCCGGGTGCTGCTGCGCCCCTCCGGCACCGAGCCACTGGTCCGGGTGATGGTCGAGGCACCGGAGGCCGAGGAGGCCGACGCGGTCTGCGAGCGCCTCGTCTCATTGGTGCGGCAGGAGCTGGGATAGGGCCGGTTCAATCCGGTGGACGGGACGGGCGAGGGTCCGGGGCACTGCGGCGGGGGACGGCGGGCCCGGGCGTCCCGGAGGCGGCCCGGGCAGGCTGAGGCCGCCTCCGAGACGCCCGGGTCGGGAGGTTTTGCGGGGGGCACCGGCGCAGGGACGGTGTCCCTGCGGGGAGACGTCGCAGGGACGGCACGTTGCAGGGGAAGGCGGCACTGAGATGTCGGGAACGGCACGGAGACGCCACACATCCCCATGACCCCTCCGGCGGCGTCCGACTTTACCTGCCATATGTGGCAGGTAAAGTCGGACGCTGGCCGGGGCGCGGCCCCACCTGTCGCGTCCCCCCTGGACAGACGTGACGTTCCGCGCGTCTCCCGCTCCTCTACACGCGCTTCTTCTCGAGACCCGCATGGGACCCGCATCCTCACCTCCCCCACGGACCCGGCCATCTCGGAGGCGGCCTCAGCCTGCCCGGGTCGCCTCCGAGATGGCCGCGTCCCTTACCCGTCCCGCCACCCGCCCGCCCACCACCATCCCCGTTCCTCCCACCGCGGAACGCCGCCTCTCAGCCCCAGGCTCCGCCCCTGCCGAAGCGGGACAGCCTCTAACCTCTCTCCCCCTCTTATGTGCGGCATCGTCGGATACGTGGGCAGGCGACCCTGCGAGGAGCTCCTCCTTCAGGGTCTCGAAAAGCTCGAATACCGCGGCTATGACTCGGCCGGCATCAGCCTGCTCGAAGACGGCGGCGAGGTTGACTCGGTCCACGCGGTCGGCAACCTCGCCAACCTGCGCGCCGCGGTGGAGCGCGCCGCCGACGGCAACGGGGAGGCGTCCGCCGAGACCGGCATCGCCCACACCCGCTGGGCCACCCACGGCCGGGTCACCGAGGAGAACGCCCATCCGCACGACGACAGCTCCGGCAAGGTCCACATCGTCCTCAACGGGATCGTCGAGAACCACGCCGAGCTGCGCAAGCGGCTGATCGCCGAAGGCCAGGACTTCACCTCGGAGACCGACGCCGAGGTGGTCGCCCACCTGATTGCGCACCACTACGACGGCGACCTCGCCGCCGCCACCCGCGCCGCCTACGCCGAGCTGCGCGGCCACTACGCCTTCGTCGCCATGCATGCCGACGAGCCGGACCGCCTGCTCGGCGCCCGCAAGGAGTGCCCGCTGGTCGCCGGGATCGGCGCGGGGGAGACGTTCCTCGCCTCGGCGATCCCCGCCTTCCTCGCCGACACCCGCACAGCGGTGCCGATCGAAAACGGCGAGCTGGTCGAAATCGAAGCCGACGGGGTGCGGATCACCGACACCGACGGCAACCCGATCGAGCGCGCCGCCGAAGAGATCACCTGGGACGCCGAAGCCGCCGAGAAGGGCGGCTATGAGACCTACATGCTGAAGGAGATCCACGAACAGGCCGACGCGGTCGCCGAGACGATCACCGACCGCCTGCCGGAGGCCGACGGAGTCGACCTCTCCGACGTCGACCTTTCCGACGAGTACCTGCGCGACGTCGGCCGGATCGTGATCGTCGCCTGCGGGACCAGCTACCACGCCGGGCTGATCGGCCGCTACGCGATCGAGGAATGGGCGCGCGTCCCGGTCGAGATGGACGTCGCCTCCGAGTACCGCTATCGCAACCCGGTGGTCGGACCAGGCGATCTGGTCGTCGGCATGACCCAGTCGGGCGAGACCGCCGACACGCTGGCCGCGATGCGCCTCGCCCGCGAGGCCGGCGCCAAGGTCCTCGCCGTCACCAACATCATGGGCAGTCAGGCCACCCGCGACGCCGACGCCGTCCTCTACACCCGCGCCGGGCTCGAGGTCAGCGTCGCCGCGACCAAGACCTTCCTCGCGCAGGTGGCGGCGATGTACCTGCTCGGGCTGCGGATCGCCGAGCTGCGCGGGACCCTCGAGCCGGCCAGGATCGAAGAGCTGGTCGCCGAGCTGAAGGCGCTGCCGGTGAAGATCGACGAGACCCTGGCGGCGACCGAGGACGCGGTCCGCGGGGTCGCCGAGCGCCATTTCGAGCAGGAATTCTTCCTCTACCTCGGCCGTCACATCGGCCTGCCGGTCTGCCTCGAGGGAGCGCTGAAGCTGAAGGAGGTCTCCTACATCCCGACCGACGCCTACGCGGCCGGAGAGATGAAGCACGGGCCGATCGCGCTGCTCGACGAGTCGACGCCGGTCGTCTGCATCGCGACGGCCAGCCCGGTGCTGGAGAAGGTGCTCTCCAACGTCGAGGAGGTCCGCGCCCGCGGCGCCCAGACGATCGCGATCGCGACCGCCGGCGACGAACGGGTGCGCGACGTGGCCGACGAGACGATCGAGGTCGCCCGGAGCGACTGGATCCTGCAGCCGATCCTCGCCGTGCTGCCGTTGCAGCTGCTCGCCTACGACATCGCCCGGGCGCGCGGCCTCAATGTCGACCAGCCACGTAACCTTGCGAAGACGGTGACGGTCGAGTGACGAAACGGATCGGATTTGCCCTGGCGGCCTTGCTGGCCGCGGCGCTCGTCGTCGCCGGCTGCGGTGGCTCCTCCGGCGGCAGTGGCGATGACCCGGCGAGCCTCGCGCCGACCAAGGCGCCGGTCTACCTCGAAGTGGATCTCGGCGTGGAAGGCAAGCAGAGCGAAGAATTCGACGAACTCACGCAGACCGTCCTCGGGATCGAAGACGTGGGCGAGTTCGTCGCCGAACAGCTCGAACAGCAGGCGCTCGGCTCAGAGGAAAAGTTCGACTTCGAAAAAGAAGTCGAACCGTGGCTGGGCGAGAAGGCGGGGATGTACCTGGCCCATTACAACGGTGACGACTTCGATGGCTACGGCGTGATCTTCGGGACGACGGACGCCGGCGAAGCCGAAGAATTCATCGAGAAGCGGGTCGCGGCGAACAGCGAGGAAGAGGCCGAAGAAGGCGAATTCGAAGGCGCCAGGTACTACGTCGAGTCAGACGGCGAAACGACGCTCGGGGTGGTCGGCGACTACGTCGTCTTCGGCGAAACCAAGGCCGACTTCGAAGAAATGGTGAAGACCGAGGACGCGGGCGAAGGCCTGGCCGACTCGGAGAAGTTCCAGACGGCGACCGACTCGACCCCCGACGAAGGGGTCGGCAGCGTCTACGTCGACATCGGCGGGCTGATCGAAGAGGCGAAAGGCTCCATCGACGCCGAAACCGAAGCCGGGCTGTCGCTGCTCGGGATCGAACCGCGCGAAGCGACCGCGGTGGCGACGATGGTCCCGCACTCCGACCAGGTCGAGCTCGACCTGAGCACCAACATCAGCCGCGCGGCGGAGTCCGGCGGTGACGCCTCCGAGCAACTCGAAGCGCTGCCCGCGACCGCGGTCCTCGGCTTCGCCGAGCCGGAATTCGGCAAGGCCTTCGGCGAAGGACTGCACGAATTCAGCGAACAGGGGGTTCCCGGCGAGCTCGAACCGGGCGAACTCGAATCGGTCTTCGAAGAGCTCGGGATCGAATTCAAAGCGCTCTCCGGCTCGCTTGGCGCGATCGCCGGCTTCGTCGAAGGTTCGAGCAGGTCGAGCCTTGGCGGCGCCGTCATGGTCGAAACCTCCGACTCCGCCGAAGCCAAGAACCTGGTGGCGAAAATCGGCCTGGTGCTGCGGGCCTCGGGGAACCCGGGGGTGACCGCGATCAGCGGCAAGCTCTCCGGCTTCTCGGTCCAGGTGCCGGAGTTGGAACAGCCGCTCGTATTCGGCGCCGCCGGCGAAAAGATCGTCATCGCCTACGGGCCGAAGGCGGCCGCGCAGGCGCTGCGCAAGCAGGCGAAGACGCTCGGCACCACCGCCGACTTCGAAGCGGCCAAGGCCGGCCTCGGCTCGACCCCGATCAACGTCTTCCTCGACGGTGGCCCGGCGCTGAAGCTGGTGGACACGATGATCCCGATCGACAAGCAGGAAGACTTCGACAGCGCCAAGCCCTACCTGCGCAAGATCGCCTACGCCGCGCTCGGCTCGGAAGCCGAGGACGGCGTCACCACGGCGAAGCTGATCATCGGCGTCCAGAAGTAGTCCAACTCTCATCAGGCGCTTGGCGGCGGAGGCTAGGGTGGGGGCGATGGAGCCGTGGCTGCGAGGTCTCTACGACGCCGAGGGGATGCGGGCAGCCGACTCCTGGGCGATCGAAGGCCAGGGGATCTCTTCGCTGGAGCTGATGGAGACGGCCGGGCAGGCGGTGGCCGAGGCGGTGGCGCGGCTCTCGCCGGAGGGCACCGTGCGGGTCGTCTGCGGCAAGGGCAACAACGCCGGCGACGGGCTGGTGGCGGCGCGGGTGCTACGCGGGATGGGCTTCAAGGCCGAGGCCTTGCTGCTCTGGCCGGCGGCTGAGCTGAGCGAGGACGCGGCGGCGAACCTCGACCGGCTCGGCGGTGGAATCGAGGTCGGCGACGACATCGAGGCGCGGCTGGAGGGCTCGGGGGCGGTGGTCGACGCGATCTTCGGCACCGGGTTCGCCGGCGCCCCGCGGGCGCCCGCCATGGCGGCGATCGAGGCGATCGCGACCACTGCCGCGGAGGGGGCGCCGGTGGTCGCCTGCGATATCGCCTCCGGCGTCGACGCCACCACCGGCGAGGTCGCGGGCGCCGTGGTCGAGGCCGACGTCACGGTCACCTTCCACGGCGCCAAGGTCGGTCAGTTCGTCGCCCCCGGCAAGTGGGCGACGGGGGAGTTGTGGCTGGCCCCGATCGGGATCCCGGACGGGGCCCCGGAGCCGGGCGCGGCCGGGGTGATCGAACCGGCGGTGCTCGACCTCGCCCCGCGCCGAGGCGCCCGGTCGACCAAGTTCTCCTCCGGTCAGGTGACGATCGCGGGCGGCTCCCGCGGGCTGACCGGGGCGGTGCGGATGTCCTCGACCGCGGCGATCCGCGCAGGCGCCGGCTACGCGACCGTCGCCGTCCCCGCCGACCTCGAGCCGGTCTTCGAAGCGGCCGAGGTCGAGGTGATGTCGCGGGGGATCGGCGAGACTCCGGGTCGGCTCGGGGTCGAGGCCGCCGACGATCTTCTCGCCGCCTTCGAGCGCGCCGCCGCCGGGGTGCTCGGCCCGGGCCTCGGCCGCGACGAGGACTCGCTCGACCTCGCCCGCGAGGTCGCCCCGCGGATCGAGGCGCCGCTGGTGATCGACGCCGACGGCCTCAATGCCTTCGCCGGCCAGCTCGATCGGCTCGCCGTCCGCAAGGCTCCGACGATCCTCACCCCGCACGCGGGCGAGCTGGGCCGGCTGCTGGAACGGGAGTCGGGGGAGATCAACGCCCGCCGCCTCGCCACCGCCAAGGAGGCGGCCGCCTGGACCGGCGCCGTGGTCGTGCTCAAGGGCGACGACACGATCGTCACCGACGGCGCCCGGGTCGCGGTCAACGCGGTCTCGGCGCCGGGGCTGGCGACGGCCGGCAGCGGCGACGTCCTCTCCGGGATCACCGCGGCGCTGTTGGCCCGTGGGCTCGAGCCGTTCGCCGCCGCCTGCGCCGCGGTGATCGCCCACGCCCGCGCCGGACAGGAGGCGGCGCGGCGGGTCGGCGCCGCCGAGTCGGTGATCGCCACCGACGTGATCGCCGCGATCCCGCTGGGTCTGCGCTCCGCCGGGCCGGTCGAATAACCTCGCGCTCCCGATGAAGACCGCCGCCGAGATCATGGACGCCGACGCTCCCAGCGTCACCCGGGACGACGAGGCGCGCACCGCGATCGACCTGCTCTCGAAGACCGAGCTGGGCGCCGTCGCGGTGGTCGACGCGGACCGTAAGGTGGTCGGGATCGTCAGCGAGTCGGACCTGATCCTCGCCGACGAGGAGTCCGACCTGCACCTGCCGCACTACCTCGAAATCATGGGCGGGATCGTCTTCATCGGCTCGATGAAGGGCTTCGAGAAGCGGCTCGAAAAGGCTTTTGCGACCAAAGTGTCGGAGCTGATGACGGAGGACCCGATCGTCGTCCACACCTACGAGGCGGCCGACCGGGTGGCGAAGAAGATCGCCGATCACCATCACAACCACCTGCCGGTGGTCGATGAGGACGGGCGGTTGGCGGGCATGGTCACGCGGGCCGACGCCTTGGCTGCCGTCGTCGACGGGTAATCCAATGGTGCGGGCGCACGCCCGGATCGACCTCGGCGCGCTGCGCGCCAACTGCGAACGTCTGCGGACCGAGCTCGGGGAGGCGCGACTCTGCGCCGTGGTGAAGGCCGACGGCTATGGCCATGGGGCGGCGGCGTGCGCGCAGGCGGCACTCGACGGCGGGGCAGGCGCGCTGGCGGTGGCCACGGCCGCCGAGGCGGCGGAGTTGGCGCATGCGGGGCTGGTCGGACCGGACGGCCGCCTGGCGAGCCCCGGCACCGGCCCGGTCGCCGCCGGTGCTCCGGAGCTGATCACGCTCGGCGCCCTCACCGAGGACGAGGTCAGGGTGGTGCTCGGTGCCGGCTCCGCGGTCTCGGTCTGGACCGAGGGCTTCCGCCGGCAGGTCGCTGCCCGCGCCCGGGCGATCGGCCGCCCGACCCGCGTCCACATCAAGCACGACAGCGGCATGGGCCGCCTCGGGACCTTCGACGGCGCCGAGGTCCTCGCCCTCGCCCGGGCGACCGCCGCCGACCCGGACCTCGAGCTGGCGGGGGTCTGGACCCATTTCGCCACCGCCGACGAACCCGACGACGACGAGGGCTATTTCTTCGAGCAACTGGACCGCTTCGAGCCGGTCGCCGCCGCCGTCCGGGCCGAGTTCCCCGAGGTCGCCGTCCACGCCGCCAACAGCGCCGCGGTCTTCCGCTCCAGGCGCTCCCACTTCGACATGGCCCGCTGCGGCGTCGCGATCTACGGGCTCGACCCGTTTCAGGACGACCCGCGCTCGCGTGGCCTCGCCCCGGTCCTCTCCTGGCACTCCCACGTCGCCGCGGTGAAGCGCTTTGCGGCGGGGCAGAGCGCCGGCTATGGGCGGCGCTGGAAGGCGGCCGAGGACACCTGGGTCGGGGTCGTGCCGCTCGGCTACGGCGACGGGGTGCGCCGCGCCCTCACCAACCACTGCGACGTGCTCGTCGCCGGCCGCCGATACCCGCTGGTCGGCACGGTCTCGATGGACAACCTGACCATCGACCTCGGCCCCGACACCGAGATCGAGCCCGGGGCGGAGGCGGTGCTGATCGGCCGCCAGGGCGAGGAGGAGATCCGCGCCGAGGAGATCGCCGCCCGCCTGGAGACGATCAACTACGAGATCACCTGCGCGATCTCCCCGCGCGTCCCGCGGGTTACGGAGAGCGGATGAGCATCGCCGACGAACTGCGCGCCGCCGAGCTGCCCCAGGCGGCGATCCGGGCGCTGGCCGGGGAGGAGGGCGTCTGGATCGCGGGCGGGGCGGTCCGCGACGCGGCGCTCGGCCAGGCGGTCACCGACCTCGACCTCGCCGTCGCCGGCGACCCCGGCCGGGTCGCCAAGGCGCTCGCCCGCGAGCTTGGCGAGCCCGCCTTCGAGCTCTCGGCCGAGTTCGGCACCTGGCGGGTGGTGGTCAAGTCACGCGGCTGGCAGGTCGACATCACCACCTTGCGTGGCGACTCGATCGAGGCTGACCTGGCGCTGCGCGACTTCACCGTCGGCGCCGCCGCGGTGCCGCTGGCGGCGGGTGAGGCGCTCGATCCCTACGACGGCCTGGTCGACCTCGAGCGGGGGGTGCTCCGCGTGGTCGGCCCGACCAGTTTCACCGACGACCCACTGCGCCTGCTGCGGGCGGCGCGCCTCGCCGCCGACCTCAACCTGCGGATCGACGCCGACACCGTCGCCCTCGCCCACGATGCCGCCGCCCGCGCCGCCGAGCCCGCCGGCGAGCGCCAGCTGGCCGAGCTGCGTCAGCTGCTCGGCGGCGCCGACCCGTTGCGCGGCCTCGCGCTCCTCGACGACCTCCGTCTCACCGCCGTCGTCCTCCCCGAGCTGGAGGGGACGAAGGGCGTCGGTCAGGGCCCCAACCACCACCTCGACGTGCACGGGCACACGCTCGAGGTGCTCGCCCACACGCTGGAGATCGAGCGCGAGCTCCGCCGCTTCGTCGGTCCCGAGCGCGCCGATGAGGCGGCCGACTTCCTCGCCCAGCCGCTCGCCGACGAGATGGACCGCGCCACCGCCCTGCGCTTCGGCGCCCTCTTTCACGACATCGCCAAGCCCGTCACCCGGGCCGAGCGCGACGGGTTCGTCGGCTTCAAAGGCCACGACGTCGAGGGGGCGACGACGATCGGCCAGATCATGGGCCGCCTGCGGGCCTCCCGCAAGCTGACCCGGCACCTGCAGGCGCTGACGCTCCACCACCTGCGACTCGGCTTCATGGTCCGTGAGGCGCCCTTGCCGCCCCGTCGCGTCCATGACTACCTGCGGGCCACCGAACCGGTGACGATCGATGTCACCCTGCTCACCGTCGCCGACCGCCTCTCGGCCCGCGGCGCCGGGGCGATCGCCAGCCCGGAGATGGTCCAGGCCCACCTCGACCTCGCTCGCGAGATGGTCGGCGCGGCGCTCGACTGGCTCCGCGTCGGCCCGCCGGAGCCGCTCCTGCGCGGTGACGAGATCGCGGCCGAGCTCGGCATCGAGGGGCCTGAGATCGGTGCCAAGCTGGCCGAATTGGAGGCGGCCCAGTACGCGGGCGAGGTCACCGACCGCGATGGCGCGCTCGGCTTGCTGCGCGGTTGAGGTACCCTCCCGAACCGCATGGCTAAAGAGGAAAAGATCGAAATGGAGGGAGAGATCACCGAGGCTCTCCCGAACACGATGTTCCGGGTCAAACTGGACAACGGACATGATGTGCTCGGTCACATCTCCGGCAAGATGCGCCGCCACTACATCCGCATCCTGCCCGGCGACCGCGTGAAGATCGAGCTGTCGCCTTACGACCTCGACCGCGGCCGCATCACCTACCGCTACAAATGAACGCCTGACGGCGTCCTCGGTCGCTCGCCTCGGGTCACGCACTTGAGTGCGCTCCCCTCGGCTCGCTTCCCTGCGTCCTTGTCAGCCGCCCATTTGAAGCGGTAGGTCGGGCTCGGGGGCAGTCGGGTCGGCCAACTCGGCGATCAACGCTGACCAGGCGAACTCGCGGGCACCGAGGCCGGTGCCGTCGCGGGGGTCGTAGTACTCGCGCAGGCCGGAGCGGGCGACCGCCCCGATCACCCCTGCCGCGAGCCGCTCCGCCTGCTCGAGGTAGCCGAGCCGGCGCATCCCGATCCAGACCAGCCAGGCCGAGTTGACCCAGGTCGGCCCGCGCCAGTAGCGGCGGATCGGGCCGCGGCCGCCGCCCGGCTCGTAGCTGGGCTCGGAGAGCGCCACCGAGGGCGGGGCGACCGGGGTGAGGAACTCGCGCTCGTTCAGCAGGTGCTCCTCGATCAGCCTGCGGCCGATCGCCTCGGGCAAATCGGGGAGGGCCAGCGGTGCCAGGCTCGCCCAGGTGAGCGGGGCGGGGCGGAGGCCGCCCGGCTGGGCCTCGTCGACGAAGAGGCCGCGCTCCTCGTCCCAGAGCCGCTCGACCAGGGCCGGCGTCGCCGAGGGCCGGCCGAGGCACTGCAGCGAGAGCGACCACAGCGTGTTGACCACCGTCTCGCAGAGGACCGGGCCGCCGCGATCGCGGATCCGCCGGGCGTCCCAGCCGAGCCGGCGGTTGTGCTCGACCAACAGCGCGAAGCCGGGGCGGGCGTTCGTCCGTCGCTTCCAGACTGGGTCGAACTTCGGCGAGGCGTCGAGCCCCGACTCGTCGGGCTGGACGATCCAGAGGAGGCCGTCGCCCTCGAGGTCGCGGTTGGCGATCAGCCAGTCGGCCTGGGCGCCGATCCGCGGCTCCGCCGCCGGGTCGCCGACCGCGATCCGCCAGGCCCAGGCGAGCAGCGGCGGCTGGATCGACTCGGTCTGCCGCGCGGTCCGGGTGGCGACGTTGTAGAAGGCGCGGCGCACGCCGGAGACCGGCCGGCGCCAGAAGATCGTGTGGCCGATGAAGCCGTCCGGGCGCTGGGCGGCGAGCAGGCTCTCCAGCTCGGCCCGCGAGCGGTCGGGCTCCCAGCGCCGATTGACGATCGCGGCGAAGCAGGAGTCCCAGTACCACTGCCAGGGATAGCGGCCCGGGCTAGGTTCGGTGTAGGCGTAGGGCCCCCCCGCGGCTTCGCCTTCGCTCCAGTTCTGGCGGAGGACCCGCTCGGCCTCGGCGAGAGCGCGTTCGGCGTCGTCCATGCGGGCGAGGCTAACTGGCCAAGATCGTGCAACCGACGGTGCCGGCCCGCATCTGGGCGCCGGGCTCGTAAAGATTGCCTCCGCAACTGGCCCACCGACCCGGTGTTGCCAGGTACTCAATGCCCGTTTCGCCCACCCACAGCCGCCGCCGCGCCGTCCTGGCCCTTGCCATCGCCGGCTGCCTTGCCGCGCTCTTCGCCGTGCTCGACCCGGGCGCGGCCAACTCGGCGCCGTTGACGGTGACCGTCCTCGGGCAGACCGCGGAAACCCCGCCCGCCTCCTGTCCGGGCAAAATCGTCAACAACGTCGAGGTGACGCCCTGTCGGGTGGAGGGCCACGTCACCGGCTTCCAGTCGATCGCCGACGGGATCGCCCGTCCCTACGAGGCGCCCTACGACGGCAAGATCGTCGCCTGGTCGATCACCCTGGCCAAGCCGTCGACCAAGGAAACCGCGACCACCACCGACGAGGTCGGCTTCTTCGACGAATTCCTCGGCGAACCGTCGGAGGCGCGGATCGGGATCCTCAAGCCGATCGAAGACACCAACCCGCCGCAGTACACGTTGGTCCGCCAGAGCCCGCTGCAGGTCCTGAACACCTACTTCGGCACGACCCCGGTCTTCGCCTTGAAGCACCCGCTCTCGATCCTGCAGGGCCAGGTGGTCGCGCTCACCGTGCCGACCTGGGCGCCGATGTTCGCCTTCAACGTCTCCAGCGAAAACACCTGGCGCGGCAGCCGCCTGCCGGAACACTGCTCGTCCAAAGACGACATCCAGGGCGAACACCCGCAGCAGGGCGTCGGCAAGACGAAGACCTACGGCTGCTACTACTCCAACGCCCGCCTGCTCTACACGGCGACGCTGGTCAAAAAGCCGACCGCCGAATAAGGCGCGCTGTAACCAAGCAGTTCAAGGACGCAGGGAGCGTGGCGTGCTCTGCACGCGAGCGACCGAGGACGCAGAGATGCGCCGGTTACAGAGCGCCTTGGCGCAGACCGCAGTACGGGCAGTCGCTTACGTCGATGCCGATCAGCTGATCGCAGCGCTTGCAGGCCCGCAGGTTCTCGGGGCTCCGCGGCAGGGAAGATGAGGAGGGGGCCAGCGGGAGAACCATGGCGACGGGGAACATCTCCTCGCCGGTCTCGCGGTCGCGGTAGATCTGGCCCGGTTCGGTGGGGGCGATCGCCTCGCGGCCGGAGGCCGGGGCACGCATCCTGAAAAGCTGCTTCGAGTTCATCGCCGCACAGACTAATAGCTTGGGCGGAACCACATGCGCGTCCTCATCTTCCACGGCTACATGCTGCGCGGCACCGGCAGCAACATCTACAACGTCAACCTGGCGCCGGCGCTGGCCCGGCTCGGCCACGAGGTCCATCTGCTCTGCCAGGACCGCGAGGTGAAGATCCCCGGCGTCCAGATCCACATCCCGGACATCGGCGGCCTGCTGCCGGTCTACGTCAAGGACCCTTACGAGGGGTTCGAGGTCAAGACCTTCCCCGAGCTGACCGAGGAGGAGCTGGCCCGCTACATCGAGGCCAATGTCGCCGCCGTCCGAGCCGTGGCGACCGAGGTCGGCGGCATCGACGCGGCACTCGCCAACCATGAGGTGATGGGCCCGGCGATCCTGGCCCGTGCCGGCGTCGCGCCCTTCGCGGTCAAGGCCCATGGCTCGGCGCTCGAGTACACGGTCAAACCGCACCCGCGCTTCCTTCCCTATGCCTACGAGGGGATGGACGGCGCCAACTGCGTCCTCGTCGGCTCCGCCCACACCGGCGAATCCCTCTGGGCCGCGCTTCCCGACCTCCCGGACCTGAAGGACAAGACGCGGCTCGGGCCCCCTGGCGTCGACGTCGAGGAGTTCGCCCCCCACGAAGAGCCGCGGGACCCGTTGGTGGTGTTCGTCGGCAAGTTGATCGTCTCCAAGGGGGTCGACCTGCTCTTGGCGGCCTGGCCGCTGGTCCACGCCAGGCACCCGGCGGTGCGCCTCCAGGTCGCCGGCTTCGGTGCCTACGAGGACGGCCTGCGTCGCCTCCAGGACGCCCTCGACCGGGGCGACCTCGACGACGCCCGCGCCGTCGCCGCCGCGGGCCGGGGCCTCGAAGGGGGAGAGGAGAAGCCGCTGCCGATCCTCTCCGCCTTCCTCGCCGACCCGCCGCCCGGCTACGCCGAGGCCGCCCGCGCCGCCGCCGGCTCGGTCGAGTGGTCGGGCCGGCTCGAGCACGCCGAGGTCGCCGCGCTCCTCCCGCACGCCGAGGCGCTGGTGATGCCGAGCACCTTCCCCGAGGCCTTCGGCATGGTCGCCGCCGAGGCCGCCTCCTGTGGGGCGCTGCCGGTCTCCGCCGGCCACTCGGGGATGCGGGAGGTCTCCCACCGGCTCGCCTCGGCGCTGCCCGAGGCGGTCGCCCCGCTCACCTCCTTTCCGGTCGAGCCGGGTGCCGTCGAGGCGATCGCCGACCGTCTCGACCGTTGGTTCGAGCTGCCCGAGGAGACCCGCGCCGAGGCCCGCGCGACCCTGGTCGAGACCGTCGCCCGCCTCTGGAGCTGGGAGGGCGTGGCCCGCGGCGTGCTCGATGCCGCGGCGGGAAACCTAGGCGGATTGCCGGTCCCTGGTCCTTAGTGCCGAGCGTCACCTGAACGACAAAGCGTCCCGCCGCCGCGCGTCAATAGAATGCCGCGCGGTGTTCAGCAACCGCATCCCGATAGCGAAAATGGCTGCTGCCGTGGTGGTCCTTTCGGCCGTCACGTGCGCGATCATGTTGTCGATCAACTGGAACGGCGCGGAGGATTCGACCGCCGCCCCGAAGATCGACGACCTGATGAACATCGCGATCGTCTTGTCGACGGTCATCTTCTGGATCGTCATGGTCGCGCTGGCCTACGCGCTCCACGCGTTCAAAGTCAAACCGGGCGACGAGTCCGACGGCGAGCCGATCCACGGCAACACCCGCCTCGAGATCGCCTGGACGCTGGTCCCGACGGTCATCGTCCTCTTCCTCGGCGGGTATAGCTGGAAGGTGCTCGACGACATCGAACAGCCCGCGGACCGCCAGCTCACGGTCGACGTCTTCTCCCAGCAATACGCCTGGTCCTTCGGTTATCCGGGCAAAGAATATGCCTACTCGCAGGGCGTCCTGCACGTCCCGGTCAACCGCCAGATCGTCTTCAAAATGCACGCCCAGGACGTCATCCACTCGTTCTGGGTGCCTCAGTGGCGGATCAAGAAAGACAACGTCCCGGGGATCACGACGACCGCGATCGTGACCCCCACCAAGACGGGTACCTACCAGTTGATCTGCACCGAGCTCTGTGGCTTCGGCCACGCCTCGATGCGGGCCAAAGTGGTCGTCGAGCCGGAAGCGAAGTGGGAAAAGTGGGTCGCAGGCCTGAAAGAAAAAGTCCCGACGCCATTCATGGTGTCGGTCAAACAGGACACCGAGACCAATCCCGAACCGCTCGAAAGGGTGGAGGCGGAATAATGGAGGCGAAGTAGATGGTTGCAGCGTTCAAACGACCCGGCTGGTATCGCGCGCTCCTCGGCGCGCTCATCGCCGCTGGCCTCGGCGTCGGCCTCGTGGTCGTGCTGCGCTCGATCTCCGGCCTCTCCGCCTTCCAGAGCGAACAGACGGGCTACCCGCAGGTGGTCGTGCCGCTGATCATGGCGCCGCTCGGCTTCCTGCTCGGGCTCGGCGCCTTCGACTACTGGCTGCGCTGGGCGTTCGGCCTGCCGACGATCCCCGAGGACCACGCCATGCATGGCGCGAAAAGCTGGAAGGACTACTTCAAGGTCAACACCGACCACAAGGTGATCGGGATCCAGTACATCGTCACCACCTTCTTCTTCTTCTTCGTGGGTGGCCTGATGGCGATGCTGATCCGCGCCGAGCTCGCCCAGCCGGGCACCCAGATCGTCGGCGCCAACACCTACAACAGCCTCTTCTCCACCCACGCGGTGCTGATGATCTTCGTCTTCGTGATCCCGGTCTTCGCCGGGATCGCCAACTACGTGCTGCCGCTGATGATCGGCGCGCCGGACATGGCGTTCCCGCGCCTCAACGCGCTGAGCTTCTGGCTGCTGCCGATCGCCGGCCTGCTCTTCGTCGGCTCGTTCCTCGCCCCCGGCGGCGCCTTCGACGCCGGCTGGACCGGCTACGCGCCGCTCTCCACCGGCGCCCCGTTAGGGCAATCGTTCTTCAACCTCGGAGTGCAGTTCGCGGGCGCGTCGTCGATCGCGACCGCGCTGAACTTCCTCGTCACGATCATCACCATGCGTGCGCCGGGGATGACCTTCTGGCGGATGCCGCTGCTGGTCTGGGCGAACCTCTCGACCTCGCTGCTGGTCGTCGCCGCGACCCCCTTCATCGCCGGCGCCCAGTTCATGGTCCTCTTCGACCGCATCATGCACACGAACTTCTTCCAGTTCGGCGCCGGCGGCGACGTGATCAGCTACCAGCACATCTTCTGGTTCTACTCCCACCCGGCCGTCTACATCATGATCTTGCCCGGGTTCGGGATCATCTCCGAGGTCATATCCACGCACGCCCGTAAACCCATCTTCGGATACCGATTGATGGCGCTGGCGCTGATCGGGATCGTCGTCCTCAGCTACTCGGTCTGGGCGCACCACATGTTCGTCGCCGGGATGTTCAGCTGGCTGCGAGTGCCGATGATGCTGACCACGCTGCTGATCGCGGTGCCGACCGGGATCAAGATCTTCTCCTGGCTGGGCACCCTCTATTTCGGCAAGATCCACACGAAATCGACGGCGATGCTGTTCGCCCTAGCCTTCATCGTCACCTTCACGATCGGCGGGATATCCGGGGTCATGCTCGGCATGGTGCCGTTCGACATCCATGTCTCGGACACCTACTTCATCGTCGCCCACATCCACTTCGTGCTCTTCGGCGGCTCGGTCTTCACGATCTTCGCCGGCATCTACCACTGGTTCCCGAAGATGACGGGCCGGATGTACGACGAGAAACTCGGCCGTGTCCACTTCTGGGGCACGCTGCTCGGGACCTGGGGCACCTTCGTCCCGATGCACTGGGTCGGCATGGACGGGATGCCGCGACGGGTCGCGGACTACGCCGGCCAGTTCGGCAACTGGAACCTGCTGATCAGCTGCTTCGCCTTCCTGCTCGGAGCCATCCAGTTGGTCTTCCTCTACAACATGATCGTCTCCTGGCGGTTCGGTCCGAAAGCCGAGGCCAACCCATGGCGGGCGAACTCGATCGAGTGGCTCGTGTCCTCGCCGCCGCCGATCTACAACTTCGACGAGATCCCGCGTGTCGTCGGCGGTCCCTACGAGTTCGGGATCCCCGGCGCCCGGCACGCGATCATGCCCGGTGAAGGCGCCGAGGTCCCGGCGGCCCAGCCCACCGTGGTGGGACATTGACGGACGCGACCGACACCAAGCGCCCGCTGCTCGTCTTCCTCAACGAGGTCGCCGGTGGACGCGGATTGCTGAAAGCGGTGCGTGAGCGCACAGAGGCCGGTGGGGTCTCCCAGGTGATCGTGGCCGCACCGCAGAATCAGCCGACGATCGGCACGCTGATCGACCGGGACGAGCTCTACGCCTCGGCGCGCGCCCGGGTCGAGGTGACGATGTCGGTGTTCGCGGACTTCGGCATCGACTCGGTCGGCGAGGTGCTCGACCCGGCCCCGCAGTTGGCGCTCGGCGACGCGATCCGCGCCCACGAGCCCGGCGAGATCCTCTACTCGGCGCTCTATGACACCCGCTTCGGGATCGCGCGCAAGGACCTGGTCGAGTGGTCCCGCGAACTGGCCGAGCCGGAGGTGAAGTTCACCCACATCCCGGTGCGGGTCGAAGAGGACGCGATCCGGCTGGACCTGGCCCACGTCCTGGTGATCGCGACCCAGACCGTCAACGCGCCCGACCTGGTCGCGCGGCTGAAAGAGCGCGCCGCGACCCGCCCGCACCGCTACACGATCATCAGCCCGCGCAGCGAGGCCGTCTCCGAGGATCAGGTGATCCGTGACCTGGCGGCGACCATGGCCGAGCTCTACCGGGCCGAAGTCGACGCGACCGGCCTGCCGATCTCCGCCGAGGACCCCTTCGACGCGGTCCGCAACGCGATCGAGCACTACAAGGTCGACGAGATCCTGATCTCCACCTTCGCCGGCCAGCAGTCGCGCTGGCTGGAGTCGGACCTGGTCGGCCGGGTCCGCGGGATCACCGACAAGCCTGTGAGTCACGTCGAGGTCGGCCGCGCCCCGGCGGCGTTCGCCTCCGTCGTCGCAGAGGGAGGAGAGCACTGATGGAGAGCGCTTCCGTACCGCTTCCGCAGGGCGGTGCCGGCCACGCCGCCGAGGCCCACCATCATGGGCCGCCGGAGGCCAACCAGAGCTCGCGGATCGACCGCCAGACGCTCGGCATCCTGCTGTTCATCATCTCCGAGGTGATGCTGTTCGGCGCCTTCTTCGCGTCGTACTTCTTCCTCCGCGTCGTCGTCAACCCCGCCGACTGGCCGCCGAAGCCGTTCGAACTTCCGGTCGCCGTCGCCGGCATGAACACGGCGATCCTGGTCTCCTCGAGCTTCACCATCCATTACGCCCTGGAGTCGATCCGCAAGGGCAACAAACAGGGGATGAAGCTCGGCCTGGTGCTGACCTGGCTGCTCGGCCTGACCTTCCTCTTCATCCAGATCAACGAGTACGTCCACCTCGGGTTCAGCGCCCGCACCGAGTCCTTCGGCACGATCTTCTACTCGCTGACCGGCCTGCACGGCGCCCACGTCTTCGTCGGGCTGATGTTGCTGACCTTCGCCACGATCCGCGCCTTCCGCGGTCACTTCGACAAGGAGGCCGAGGATCATCTCGGCGTCGAGGTGCCCGGCATCTACTGGCACTTCGTCGACATCATGTGGATCGTCGTGTTTGCGACGGTTTACATCCTCTGATCGCGCCGGTTCAGGCGACGCCCGTCACTCTCGCCGGCGCTAGGGGTTTGGGGCCGGATTTCGCCGAGGGACGAGGGGTGCAGCAGTGAAATTCAACGAGGCGGCGGTCTTCAAATGGGTGCTGATCGTCGGGGTCGCCGGGGCCAGCGTGATCGGCCTGACGCTGCTCACGCGGCCGCTGGTGGGGGCTCTCTGGGGCCTGGTGCTGGTGATCGCGGGCAGCGTCTATGGGATCCGCTGGAGCCGGGATTGGTGGCGCAACTCGAGGAATCTCCCCGGTGGACCCGACCACCCCGGCTGACCGCCCGGCGCCGCCTTCAGCGTCCCGCCAATTGGCACACAATTGGCACATCTTGCGCGCCACAATTGCGTTTTGATTCCCTAGCATCGTTGCCATGGAGGCGACGCCGAGCAGATGGAGCGATGAGCGACTCGACGACCTGAAGGGGTCGGTGGATCGCCTGGACGGTCGCGTCGACCGGCTTCAGCACACGATGGTGATCGGGTTCATCGCGATGGGCACGATGATGTTCGCCGGCTTTGGCGCCATCCTCACGCTCTTCGCCACGCACTTCTGAGCGGCCGCTTCGACCAGCGGCCCCAGAGCTCGAGGGTGAGCAGGGTGAGCGCCACGGGGACGGTCGCCGGCGTCTCGTGGATGAAGAAGAAGAGCAGGTCCCAGGCGCAGCAGAGGCCGGCGGCGAGGAGGGCGCCGCGGAGCTGGAGCCGGCGGTCGCGGGCGAGGAGGGCGCCGAGGACGGCGGCGATGAAGAGATCGCCGAACCCCATGATCGCCGAGCCCCAGCTGACCAGCTGCAGCTTCGGCAGGTCGGCCGCCGGCGCCGCCGTGTTGAGGACCGAGTTGGGGGCCTGGAGGAGGTCGGTGAAGACCAGATAGGCGTCGACGATCGCCATCGCGTAGATGCCGAGCTTCACCCAGCGCGCGGGCACCACGCAGACCAGCAGCCAGCCGAGCGTGACGCAGGCGAGGGCGCTCAGGGCCAGGGCCGCCGACTGCCCGCCCAGTTCGCCCTTCGCCGCCCAGGCGAGGGCGAAGAGCGGGACGGCGAGGAGGGCCAGCGGCGGCCGTGCACCGTGGACGATCCAGCCGAGCGCCACCGCCGCCAGCGGCGGCACCGCGATCAGGGCCAGCCAGGTGAGGAAGTGGGCCGACGATTCATCGAGGGCGATCGCGCCGATCACGACGACGATCGAGAGCGGCAGCACCAGCGCCCACCAGCGCCCGCCTACGCGGCTGAGCAGCGGAATTGCGACCGTGGGCCTCGGAAGACCCACGAGGACGCCCTGAACGAAGCTGAGGGCGCCGATCGAGAGCCAGAAAGGGAGCACCGGGCGCCCGCCAGCGCCCTAGGCTGCTCCGGCGCCCGCGCTCGCGCCGGACCCGGCTCCGGCGCCTGCCGGCGTCGCCGCCGGATCGGCGGAGTCGGTGCCGCCGCGCGCCGATGCGGGCAGGGCGCCGCCGCGCGGCTCGAGCCTTCCGGCCGCGGCGATCGTCCACAGCATCGCCAGCCAGTTGCAGGTGGCGATCCCGACGTGGAACCAGACGATCTCGGTCGGCAGTTCGAGCTCCCACTGGACGTAGCCGAGGATGCCTTGGAGCAGCAGCAGGAGCAGCACCACGGTGAGCGGTTTCAAGGCCCGGCGGTCGCCGCCCGGGCGGCGCAGGTAGAACCAGACGCCGATCGCCGCCAGCCCGTAGATCGTGGCAAGGACCGCGTGGCGCTGGACCACCCATTCCAGGGTGTCGGAGCCCATGAAGTCGAAGCGCTGCACGAACTGTCCTTCGAACTCGCCCGCGTGCGGCCCCGAGCCGGTGGCGACCGTCCCGGCGAGGATCGTCAGCTGCCCGAGCGGGATCAGTCCCCGCACCGCCCAGACTCCCGTGCGATCCCAGGAGCGCCGGCGGTCCCACGGTTCGTAGCGCGAGCACCACATCAGCGCGAAGCCGGCGTCGAGCAGCATCATCGAGAGGATGAAGTGGCCCATCACGAGTTCCGGGCGCAGGTCGTACTTGACGACCAGCGCGCCGAGGATCGCCTGGGCGATCACGCCGAGCGGCAACAGGGCCCCGAAGATCGCCAGGTGGCGGCGGTAGGGGCGGCGGAAGAAGGCGAGGATGCAGGCGGCGATCACGACCACCCCGAGCAGGCCGGTGACGATCCGGTTGGCCGACTCGATGATCGCGTGCGATTCGAGCGGCGGGTGCGCTCCGGCGCCGTAGCACTGGGGCCAGTCAGGGCAGCCGAGCCCCGAATCCGTGAGCCGCACGGCCGCCCCGGTGAGGACGATCAGCGAGAGCCCGATCAGCGCCAGCACCGTCACCTGGGCGTAGCGCTGCGGAGAGATCTCGAAGCGATTTCGGAGGCGCGCGAACATATTCAGATGATGACCGGCGCGGCCCGCCGGCCGCCGGACTGGGTCGGCCTATTCTTTCCCGGCGTTTTCAGCCAGGTATTCGACCAGCGCTTTGAGTTCTTCGGGCTGGAGCTTTTCTTTGAAGGTCTCGGGCATCACGTTGGCGGGGTAGCCCTGGGCGATCTTCGCGTTCGGGTCGACGATCGATTCTTCGATCTCGGCTTCGCTCTGGCCGGGGAGGACTTCGTCGAGGTCCGGGCCGGTGGTGCCGCCGGAATTGGCGGCGGCGAGCGTGTGGCAGCCACCGCAGCCGTTGTTGGCGAAGACCTGGGCGCCGGGGCCGCCTTCGACTTCCGGCGGCGCCGCCCCGGGCACACCCGCGTACTTGCCGAGGTAGGCGGCGATGTCGTCGAGGTCCTCGCCCTCGGCGGTATTGGCGGGCATCGAGGCGGCCGGATTGCCGTTCGAGGGGCGGGGGTTGTCGACCTGCGCCTTGACGATCCCTTCGATCGTGGCCGCGTCGAAGCCACCGGCTTCGCGCGCCGCGGCGAAGGCCTCGTCGAGGTTGGGCCCGATCGTCGCCGTGGTGCCCGCCTGGGCGAGCGCGTGGCAGACCCCGCACTTGGTTTCGAAGAGGACCCGCCCGCGGGCGATGTCGGGGTTGGTCGTCCCGCAGCCGGAGATCGCGACGACGGTCGCGACCAATGCCACGAGGGGGGCGAGCAGGCGGATGGGCGTGGGGAGGTTCTGCATACGGCTGAAGCGCCGGGGAGTCTATATGTCGAAGCACCCGTCACGGCGTTTGCCAGCCGCGCCTGGCAGGGTACATTTGCATCGATTCGCACGAGCGTGTTTACTCGTCCAGGAGGAGGAAGGTATGCAGGTGAGGGATGGCATGTCCGAGGTGTCGGTGACGGTGGGTCCGTCGCACACGCTGCGCCAGGCCGCGGCGGCGATGGTCGCCTGCAACGTCGGCGCGGCCCTGGTGATCGACGACGAGGCGCCGACGCCGGGAATCGTCACCGAGCGTGACCTGATGCTCTCGATCGGCGCCGGCGAGGACCCCGACGTGGAGCCGGTCGCCGGCCACATGACCGAGTCGGTGATCACCGCCTCCCCCGACTGGAGCCTCGAGCACGCCGCCGCGGAGATGTCGCGCCGCAGCGTCCGCCACCTGGTCGTCCTCGATGGCGGTGAGGTGGTCGGCATCCTCTCGATGCGTGACATCGTCCGCGTCTGGACGTCGGCAGGTGCGACGTCGGAAATGCCGCTGCCGGGCTGAGACCGGCGCATCTCGGCGTCCTCGGTCGCTCGCCTTCGGGTCACGCACCGGAGTGCGCTCCCCTTGTCTCGCTCCCTGCGTCCTTGACCTGCTTGGTCTCAGCCCGGCAGAGGGGCGTTGAGAGGCGTTTTCAGCGGCCCTGTGAGGTGCCCGAGGGCTTGCCCTCAAGGTGGAACTGCTCGGTGGGCAGCGTGGCGCTACGGGCGTGCTGGCGGCGCGGCAGGCTGAAGTAGCTCCGCACCGAGGTGCGGACGATCGCCCGGAGGCCGAAGAGCAGGATGACGATCCCGACGTAGGACCAGATGAAGGCCGAGAAGACGAAGCCGTTGGCGTAGATGCCCGCGACCGCGCCGATCGCCCCGAGGGCGAAGAGGGCCGGCCCCCATGAGGGACGCGGAACCTGGATCGTCTCGCCCGGCTCGGGGACTTGGCGGTGCTCGCTCATCAGTGCGCGATGTAGAGGAGGGCGACGATGAAGCAGAGGGCGAAGACCATCGCGGCGAAGCCCCCGGCGACCAGGCCGGCGGTCATATTTCGACGAGCGGTCTCGCGATCCACAGTCGGATTTCTATCAGTCCGAGAGGGCGTTTGGCCCGCTCGCATCGGGTGGACCAGGATGCGGAAGGGTCACTGAAGGGCCGAACGGGCAAGGGACCCGGCCATCTCGGAGGCGACCCGGGCAGGCTGAGGCCGCCTCCGAGATGGCCGGGTCTGTGAGGGAAGTGAGGGTGCGGGTCCCGTGCGGGGGTCTCGAGGAGAAGCGCGCGGAAGGAGTGCGGGAGACGTGCGGAACTCCACGTCTATTCAGGGGAGACGCGACGGGTGCGGTCGCGCCCCGGGCAGCGTCCGACTTTACCTGCCATATATGGCGGGTAAAGTCGGACGCCGCCGGAGGGTCGTGGGGATGTGTGGCGTCTCCGTGCCGTTCCCGACATCCCTGCAACGTGCCGTCCCTGCGACGTCTCCCCGCAGGGGCACCGTCCTGCGCCAGTTCCCTCCGCAAGACCTCTCGGGCCCGCCGTCCCGACCGAGGACGCCGACATGCGCCGGTCCAGGCGCCTCAGGCGTGGGCGGCGATGGCCATCGAGATGAAGAGCAATGCCAGGTAGGCGAGCGAGAAGAGGTAGGTGCGGAGGGCCCAGGCGCGGCTCTTGGTGCGCAGCAGCACGTAGGAGAAGCCGATGAAGGCGGCGCCGAGAAGCATCGAGGGCACCAGGTAGGCGATGCCGAGCCCGCCCGCGCAGAAGGGGAGCTGGGTGACCGCGTAGAGCAGCACGGTGTAGAGCATGATCTGGCGCCGCGTCTCGTCCTCGCCGGCGACCACCGGCAGCATCGGGATCCGCGCCGCCGCGTAGTCGTCCTTCATCAACAGCGAGAGCGCCCAGAAGTGGGGCGGGGTCCAGAAGAAGACGATCGCGAAGAGATAGAAGGCCATCCCGCTGAGCCCGCCGGTCATCGCCGCCCAGGCGACCAGCGGCGGGACCGCCCCCGCGGCGCCGCCGATGACGATGTTCTGCGGCGTCGTGCGCTTCAGCCAGAGCGTGTAGACAAAGACGTAGCCGAAGAGGCCGGAGAGCGAGAGCGCAGCGGCCAGGACGTTCACCTGGGTCGCCAGCAGCAGGAAGGAGAGGGCGCCGAGGGTGGCGCCGAAGGCGATCGCGGCGGCGGGGGAGACGCGGCCGGAGGCGACCGGACGGTCGGCGGTGCGCTTCATCGTGCGGTCGATGTCGCGGTCGACGGCGTGGTTGATCGCCCCGGCGCCGCCGGCGGAGAGCGCGCCACCGAGGCAGGTCAGGAGGATCAGGCGCAGCGAGGGGTTCCCGGCCACGTACATCGTCGTCACCGTGGTCAGCAGCAGCAGCGACTGGACCGTCGGCTTGGTCATCGTGACGTAGTCACGGACCAGCTGGGACGCGGCTGATCGGGGAGCTACCCCGGCCGCCTGGGGAGGCGCGGTGCTCGCGCCGGCGCCGGTTGACATGCCGTCAGGCTACCGGCTGGGACTGCGCGGCCGCGCGCTCCTCGACGTCGCGGGCCCGGCGGGCGACCGCCGCGCGGATGTCGCGCAGCGGGCGGTCGCTGCGGACGTCCGGCTGGACGTCGAAGTTGTGAACCGGCGGCGGCGAGAGAGCGAACCACTCGAGCGTGTCGCCCTTCCACGGATCGTGGCCGGCGCGGGCGCCGCCTTTGACGCTGGCGACCGCGTTGATGAGGACCAGGACCACCCCGAAGAAGAGGATGAGCACCCCGATCGAGGCGAGCAGGTTGTAGAAGTTGACCCCGGTGTGGTTGAAGAACTTGTAGGCGTCGACCACCTGATCCTCTTCCCAGCCCGCCAGCGCCATCGGCACGAAGGCCAGCAGGCTGCCGGCGGCGAGGGTCCAGAAGGAGATGCGGCCGAGCTGCTCGCCCATCGAGCGCCCGGTGATCTTCGGGAACCAGTAGTGGAGCGCGGCAAAGCCGCCGAAGACGGCGCCGCCGATCAGCGCGAAGTGGGTGGCGGCGGTCGAGTCGGTGGTGTTCTTGAGGTACCAGGCGGCCCCGACCAGCGACTGCTGCAGCTCGGCGGCGAGACCGAGCGAGATCGCCGAGAGCGCCCCGATCGCGAACAGCAGCGGCGCCCGCAGCTGCAGCACCCCGCCTTTCAGGGTCTCGATCAGGTTGAAGAAGATCAGGCCCACCGGGACGATCAGCGCCAGCGCCATGAACATGGCGAAGTACTTGAAGCCGATGCCGATCGGGGCGGTGTACATGTTCTGCATCCAGGCGAGGGTTCCGAGCACCGCGATCGCCGCGATCGAGCCCATGATCACCGGCCGGTTGAAGATCGGGTTGCGGGAGAAGACGGCGAAGATTTCGGCCACCGCGGCGAAGGCGAAGATCAGCACCAGCGCGTAGGCGCCGGAGTAGAAGATCCAGGTCAGGTGCTGCCAGAGCAGTGGCGCGCCGCCACCGCCGTCGGCGAAGAAGGTGCCGTCGTAATTGCGGTCGATCAGCAGCATCGTGAAGGCGGCGAGCAGGACCGGTCCGATGAAGAGCATCAGCCAGGAGCCGACCGCGGCGGTCCAGGCGAAGATCGGGGCGCGCCGCCAGGCCATCCCGGGTGCCCGGTCGACCCGTAGCGTGACCGCCAGATCGACCGCGATGAGGACGAAGCCGAAGGTGGCCAGGCCGCAGGCGGTGAGCCAGGCGTCGACCCCGTTGTTGCTGAGGAAGGCGAGCTCCGACAGCGGCGGCAGCGGGTTGACGCCGGCCTCCGACGGGGTCCAGAGGAAGCCCGAGTAGAGGACGACCGCGCCGGCCGCCCAGAGCAGCCCGCCCATCTGCGAGAGGCGGGGGAGGGCGGTGCCGCGGGCGCCGACCTGGAGCGGCGCGACGTAGAGGAAGATGCCCATCACCAGAGGCAGGGCGAAGAAGAAGATCGAGGTGGCGCCGTAGAGCGAGAGCACCCGGTTGAAGGTGTAGGGCTCCATGAAGGTGTTCTCCGGGATCGCCAGCTGCAGGCGCATCAACAGCAGCTCGAGCGCGGCGAGGAAGAGGAAGCCGCCGGAGCCGACCATCAGGATCTTGGCGACCTCCTTGTGGTCGGCGCTGGTGACCAGGTCCATCCAGCCGGCGCGCTTGGGGCGCGGGAAGCCGTCGACGGCGATCTCGGGACGGGGCTCTTGCGTGATGCTCATTCTGGTCTCCGCCTCATTTGCCGCCGACGATGTCTTCGACCACGTAAGCCGCGACGTTGGCGATTTCTTCTTCCGACAGGATGCCTTTGAACGCCGGCATGCCGCCGCCGCCGTTCGTGACCTGTTCTTCGGCGCCGGCCTGTTCTTTGGCTTTCGGCATCGTCGTCAGGTCAGGACCGCCGTTGCCGCCGTGGCCGGTGGCGCCGTGGCAGACCGAGCACTGTTCGGCGAAGATTTCTTTGCCCGCTTCCGCGTTC
>DATNAG010000078.1:0-8764 GCA_035572835.1 Solirubrobacterales bacterium | reverse complement strand
TCTCCGGCTTGCCGAAAAGGACGCCCCCTACGAACTGGCGCGGTTGGAGATCCTGCGGGAAATGCACGTCGCCGGCCTCGCCGCCGCCCTGAAGTCCGGGGAAGGCGAAAGCTCGGAAGCCCCGGCCTGATCTGAGGCCGCGATGCGCCCCCACGCCGCCTCAGCGGCGGACGGGGATGCCGTCGGCGGCGAGGCGCTCCTTCGCCTCCGCCACCGTGTGGTGCCCGTAGTGGAAGATCGAGGCGCAGAGGACGGCGTCGGCGCCGCCCTCGGCGATCGCCGCCGAGAGGTGGCCCAGCTCCCCCGCCCCGCCCGAGGCGATCACCGGTACCGGTACCGCGTCGGCGACCGCCCGGGTCAGCTCGAGGTCGTAGCCGTCGTTGGTCCCGTCACGGTCCATGCTCGTCAGCAGCACCTCCCCCGCGCCTCGCTCGACCGCCTCGCGGGCCCAGGAGATCGCGTCGCGGCCCTCGACCCGCTCGCGCCCACCCTTCACGTAGACGCCCCAGGTGCCCTCCTGCTCGCGCTTGGCGTCGATCGCGATCACCACGCACTGTGCGCCGAAGTGGTCGGCGAGCTCGGTCAGTAGCTCCGGCCGGGCCAGCGCCGCCGAGTTGACCGAGACCTTGTCGGCGCCCGCGTCGAGCACCGCCTGGGCGTCCTCGACCGAGCGGATCCCGCCGCCGATCGTGAACGGGATGAAGACGTTGTCCGCCGTGCGCCGGGCGAGGTCGACGATCGTCTCGCGCTTCTCGTGCGAGGCGGTGATGTCGAGGAAGACGAGCTCGTCGGCGCCGGCGGCGTCGTAGCGCTCGGCCAGCTCGACCGGGTCGCCCGCGTCGCGCAGGCCGACGAAGTTCGTGCCCTTGACGACGCGCCCAGCGTCGACGTCGAGGCAAGGGATGACGCGCTTCAGTGCCATCCATCCAGGCTAGCCCAGCCGGTCGATGGGCCGAAAACTTGCCATATAGGCAAGTTTTCGGCCCATCAACATCAGGCGAGGGCGGCGATCGCGTCGTCGACGGTGAAGCGGGCCTCGTAGAGGGCGCGGCCGACGATCACGCCCTCGACGTTCGCCGCCGCCTCCGCCCGCAGCCGTTCGAGGTCGGCCAGGGTTCCCACGCCGCCCGAGTAGATCACCGAGGCCGGGGTAGCCGCCGCCACCTTGGCGAGCTGATCGAAGCCCGGCCCGGCGAGCGTCCCGTCGACCTCGATCGGCGTGAAGAGGAAGCGTTCGACCCCGCGCGCGGTGAGATCGGCGACCGCGTCGGCCGCGTCGACGTCACTGGTCTCGGTCCAGCCGGCCAGCGACACCTTGCCGTCGCGGGCGTCGACCGAGACGACGATCCGCTCGCCGTGCTCCTTCAGCATCGCGTCGAGGAACTCCGGATCCCGCATCGCCGCGGTCCCGATCACCACGCGTTCGGCCCCGACCCGCAACACATCGGCGACGCAGCCGGCGTTGCGCAGCCCGCCACCGACCTGGATCGGGAACGGCACCGCGTCGGCGATCCGCCGGATCGCTTCGAGGTTCACCGGCTCGCCTGCCTTCGCCCCGTCGAGGTCGACCACGTGGAGGATGTGGACACCGGCCTCGGCGAAGCGCAGCGCCGCGTCGAGCGGGTCGGCGTCGTAGACCGTCTCGCGGTCGTAGTCGCCCTCGACCAGCCGCACCGCGTGGCCGTCGCGGATATCGATCGCCGGGTAGAGGATCACGCCGCCGCGGGCGCCTTCGCACAGATCCCGGCGAAGTTGGCGAGCAGCCGCAGACCGGCCGCGCTCGACTTCTCGGGGTGGAACTGGACGCCGAAGACGTTGTCGCGCTCGGCCGCGCAGACGAAACGCTCGCCGTACTCGGCACTGCCGAGGGTGTCCTCGCCTGCCGGGCGGGGAGCAAAGGAGTGGACGAAGTAGAAGGGCGTCCCGGAATCGATCCCGACGGTGAGGGGCGAGTCGTGCTCCCAGCGCACCGGCGACCAACCGATGTGAGGAACCTTCAGGCCGGGTGCATCGAGTGCGGTCACCGGGCCCGGCAGCAGCCCGAGCCCGTCGGCCCCACCGAGCTCCTGGGAGTGCTCGAAGAGCAGCTGCAGGCCGAGGCAGATGCCGAGAAGCGGCGTCCCCGCCGCGGCGCGCTCGGCGATCAGCTGGTCGAGGCCGGTCGCCCGGATGCGCTCCATCGCCCGCGGAAAGGCCCCGACCCCGGGCAGGATCAGGCCGTCGGCGGCCCGCACCTCGTCCGGGTCGGCCCCGATCCGGGCGCGCGCGCCGACATGCTCGAGCGCCTTCTCGACCGAGCGCAGATTCCCCATCCCGTAATCGAGGACCAAGATCAGGGGCGCCGCCTCCTCCGCTTCGCGTCCGGGCGCGGCTCTACTGGCTTCAGTCATGGAGCGTTCCCTTCGTAGAGGGAACCCCCGTCTCCTCCGGGTCGATCGACACCGCGACGCGCAACGCCCGCGCGAACGCCTTGAAGGCGGCCTCAATCATGTGGTGGACGTTGGTGCCGTAACGGACCGAGATGTGCAGGGTCAGCTTGGCCGAGTTGGCGACGGCGTTGAAGAACTCCTCCGCCAGCTCGGTTTCGAAGCCCGCGATCGAGGCCTTCGGCAGATCGGCACGGAAGACGCAGTGCGACCGGCCGGAGATGTCGATCGCGCACTCCGCCAGCGCCTCGTCCATCGGCACCAGGGCCGACCCGTAGCGGCGGATCCCGGCGCGGTCGCCGAGCGCCTCGTCGAGCGCCTGGCCGAGCACGATGCCGACGTCCTCCACCGTGTGGTGGGCGCCGGTCTCGGTGTCGCCGTCGGCGCTCACCTTCAGCCCGAAGCCGCCGTGACGGGCGAAGAGGTCGAGCATGTGGTCGAAGAACCCGACCCCGGTCGCGTTCTCGTACTCGCTCACCCCGTCGAGGATGAGCTCGAGGGTGATGTCGGTCTCCCCCGTCCTGCGGCTCTTGGTCGCCTTGCGCTTGCTCATCGACGGATCATGGCCGATTCGGCATGGACAGGGAAGCCCTCGGCGCGGGCGATCCGGTCGACGCTCGGGGCAAGTGCCGCGGCCGCGGCCTCGTCGATCTCCACCGTGGAGATGCGGCGGCGGAACGCGCCGGGCCCGAGCGGCCCGGTGAAGCGACCCGCGCCGCCGGTCGGCAGGACGTGATTCGAGCCGGCCGCGTAATCGCCGAACGCGGTCGCGCCCCAGCGGCCGGCGAAAACGCAGCCCGCGGTGGTGATCTGCTCGGCGAGGAAGGAGGCGTCCTCCTCGAAGATCTCGACGTGCTCGGGCGCGAAGGCGTTGCAGAGCTCGGCGGCGTCGGCCGAGTCGGGGACGTGGACGAGCGCCAGCGGCGCCGCCGCGGACACCCCGGGCCGCAGCGCGGCGAGCCGCTCGGTCGCCTCGGCGATCGCGTCGAGCACGTGGAGCTCGACCGCGGCGAGCAGCAGCGCGCCATCGCCATGCTCGGCCTGGGCGCAGAGGTCGAAGGCGGCCCATTCCGGCTCGACGTCGTGGCCGGCGATCACCATCAGCTCCGACGGCCCGGCCAGCGAATCGATCCCGACCGTCCCGTACACCGCCCGCTTCGCCTCCTGGACCCAGGCGTTGCCGGGCCCGGCGATCACGTCGACCGGGTCGATCGTCTCGGTGCCGAAGGCGAGCGCGAAGACGGCCTGGGCGCCGCCGACCGCGTAGATCTCCTCGATCCCGCAGAGCGCCGCCGCGGCCAGCGTCACCGGTTGCACGCGGCCGTCGGGCCCGGGCGGGGTCGCCAGGGCGATCCGGCCGACGCCGGCGGCGCGGGCGGGGAGTGCCGTCATCAGCACGCTCGAGGGGTAGGCGGCACGGCCGCCCGGCGCATAGAGCCCGGCCGCCCCGACCGGCACTTCGCGCAGGCGCACCGAATGGCCCTGGGGCAGCTCGACCGTGCGCTCCTCGCCCAGCTGCGCCTCGGCCACCGTCCGGATGTTGGCGGCGGCGGTCTCCAGCGCCTCGCGCAGCGGCGCCTCGATCGCCGCCAGCGCGGCCCGGGCGTCGGCAGGATCGACCCGGATCGCCTCGATCTCTCCCTCGGTGACGTCGTAGCGGCGGGTCAGCGCCAGCAGCGCCGCGTCGCCCCCCTCGCGCACCAGCCCGCCGATCGAGTCGACCTCTACCGGCGGCTCCGCCTCGGCGCTCCAGCTCCGCACCGCGGCCGCGGTCGCCGCGGCGCCCGCCCACTCGAACCTCTGCACCTTCATCGCTCGCCCACGATCAGCTGCCCCCGGACCGGCTCGCCACCCGCAGCCGCGCGGTCAGGTCGTCGACTTCGGCGGCGCGCAGCTTGTGGGCGACCCGGTTGGCGACGAATCTCGCGGTGCAGGCGACGATCTCCTCGCGCACCTCGAGGTCGTTCTCGGCCAGCGTCCGGCCGGTGGCGACCAGGTCGACGATGCCGTCGCCGAGCCCGATCAGCGGCGCCAGCTCGACCGATCCCTTGACCTCGATCAGTTCGATCTGCCTCCCGGTGTCCTCGAAGTAGCGCTCGGCGATCCGCGGATACTTGGTCGCGATCCGCATCATCCCCAGGCGGCGCTGGCTCTCGCCGAGGCGCTCGTCGCCGCGGCGCCCGGCCAACACCATCCGGCACTTGCCGAAACCGAGGTCGAGCAGCTCGTAGACGACCCGGTCGGACTGCTCGAGCAGCACGTCCTTGCCGGTGATGCCGACATCGGCAGCACCCGCCTCGACGTAGGTCGGCACGTCGGAGGGTCGCATCGTCACCAGCGTCATCTCGTCGGTCTCGAAGATCAGGGAGCGCGAGTCACCCCGCAGCGGCGAGGTGTCGACGCCCGCCGCGTCGAGCAGGTCGAGCGTTTCGGTGAAGAGCGCGCCGCGCGGGACCGCCAGCGTCAGCGGGCCGTCGGAGCGGGTCGGGCCGCCGATCCCCGCGATGCCCGCCATCAGCCCGCCGCCCTCTCGCGACGCCGGGACTCCTCCTCCATCTGGGCGACGTGGACGCGCTCCAGATAGAGGGAGAAGCCGGCCGCCGGCAGGTCGAGGCCGAAGCTCTTGAGGAAGCCGTCGTAACGGCCACCGCCGCCAAGCACGTGGCCGAGAGCCGGGTCGTAGACCTCGAAGATCGCCCCGTCGTAGTAGCCGAGGTCGCGCAGCAGGCCGAGATCGATCTGGACCCGCTCGGCGATGCCCCGCTCGACCAGCGACTCGTAGGTCTCCTGGAGGCGGGCGATCGTGCGCGCGACCGCCTCGCCGCCGACCCCGAGCGCCTGGTCGAGGACCTCGGCGCCGCCGCGCAGCTGGGAGAGCGTGACGCAGGTCTCGATCGCCGTCGCGCCGATCCCGGCCTCGGCGAGCTCCGCCTCGAGTCCGACCAGGTCATGGGTGGCGAGCCGGCCGAGGACGGCGTCGCGCGCCTCCCCCTCGACCCCGAACTCGGCCAGCAGGCTGCGGTAGAGGTCGGCGTCACCGAGTCCGATCACGGCGCGGTCGAGCCCGGCCGCGTCGAGCGCCGCCTCGAGCACCCCGATCACCTCGGCGGTGCCGGCGGCGCCGGGGGCACCGATGAGCTCGATCCCGGCCTGGACGAATTCGCGCATCTCGCCGCGCTGGGGCAGCACCGCGCGGTAAGCGGAGGCGAGGTAACAGAGGCGCAGCGGTAGCGGCGCCTCGGCGAAGCGGGTGGCGACGAGGCGGGCGATCGGCACCGTCATGTCGCTGCGCAGCGCCAGCAGGTCGCCGTTCTCGTCGAAGAAGCGGTAGGGCGAGGCCGAGGAGGGGCGCTCGGCGCGGGCCAACACCTCGTCGTATTCGATCGCCGGCGTCGCCACCTCGCCGTAGCCGGAGTCTTCGAAGACCTCGATCAGGCGGCGGTTGAGACGGCGCAGCTCGCGCATCTCGTCGGGGAGCACGTCGCGAGTGCCGGGTGGGATCGGGTGGATCATGCGGCGGACCATAGTCATTGAACTGACTATCGGGACCTCATGGGAGGCCGAGACGTGGACGCGTCAGGGCGCCGCGTCGAGAATGCGCTAGGCGGGAATCTCGGCGGAGACGCGCTCGATCTGGGCGCCGAGACCGCGCAGGCGCTCGTCGATCTGCTCGTAGCCGCGGTCGATCTGGCGGATGTTGCCGATCTCCGAGGTGCCCTCGGCGGCACAGGCGGCGATGAGCATCGCCATCCCGGCGCGGATGTCGGGACTCTCCACGCGCTCGCCATGAAGTCGGCTCGGACCGCTGACGATCGCCCGGTGGGGGTCGCACAGCGTGATCCGAGCGCCCATCGCGACCAGCTTGTCGACGAAGAACAGACGGTTCTCGAACATCTTCTCGAAGATCAGGATCTCCCCGTCCGCCTGGGTGGCGAGGGCGAGCGCGATCGAGGTCATGTCGGCCGGGAACGCCGGCCACGGGCCGTCCTCGATCTTCGGGATCGCCCCGCCGAGGTCCGGTTCGATCTCCAGGTGCTGCCCGGCGGGGACGATCACGTCCTCGCCCTGGACCTCGGAGATCAGCCCCAGGCGGCGGAACTGGCGACGCACGTTGCGCAGGTCTTTCGGTCCCGCGTCGCGGATCCGCAGCTCTCCCCCGGTCGCCGCGGCCAGCGCCATGAAGCTGCCGACTTCGATGTGGTCGGGGCAGATCGTGAACTCGGCGCCGCCGAGCGAGGACTTGCCGTTGACCACCATCACGTTGGAGCCGACCCCTTCGACCTCGGCCCCCATCGCGGTCAGGAGCCGCGCCAGGTCCTGGACGTGGGGCTCGGAGGCCGCATTGGAGATCTGCGTCTGACCGGGAGTCAGGGCCGCCGCCATCAGGGCGTTCTCGGTGCCCATCACGGAGGGCTCGTCCATGAAGATCTCGCAGGCACAGAGGCCGGTCGGCGCGCTCAGCTCGATCCAGCGGGACCCGTCGACGCGGGCGCCGAGGTCCTTGAAGGCGTCCAGGTGGGCATCGAGGCGGCGGCGGCCGATGAAGTCGCCGCCCGGCGGCGGCATCTTGGCGGCGCCGAAGCGGGCCAGCAGCGGCCCGGCGAGCAGAAAGGAAGCGCGGATCTGCGAGGAGAGCTCCTCGTCGACGACCGGTGCGGTGACGCCCGAAGCGCAGAGCCGCACGCTGTTGTCGCCGACCCAGGCGCACTCGACCCCGAGCTGCTCGAGCAGCGCGATCTGGGCCTCGGTGTCGCGGATCCGCGGTACCCGGTGCAGAAGCACCTCCTCCTCGGTCAGGAGGCAGGCGGCGAGGATCGGCAGGGCGGCGTTCTTGTTGCCGGCGACGGTGACCTCGCCGGACAGCGGCGCGCCCCCTTGGATGACGAACTTCTCCATTGGGACGGAGGGTAACGACCGCCCACGCGGAGCCCCCGGGGCGTCCCCATCTGACGAATTTTGGGGATGCCCTTGCAAAGTGACGGCCGTCACTCTACGATCCAGCGCGCAAGACGATTGAGGGACGTGGCCTCGGCCACAGCGAAGTCCCGGAAAGGACGTCTTGCAGCGCTTCTGGGGGTTCGCGGCGCTGCCAAAGCCAAGGCGGCGACCGCGACGTGCCCGCAGACAATGTCTGCAGCCGCTAACAAGCGCTACCACCGCGAACACCTGTTCGACCCGCTCGCATAGAACCCGCGATTTGCGGGTACTTTTCGGCTTGCATGCAAGCCTCGTTGCAGAATCGCCTACCCGTCCGGACACCCCCCTATCGTACGAACCCATGTTCGATTGCAAGCAAACGCTAACTGCAGGGCTGACCGACGCCGTCGACCTGATGATCGACTTCGCCACGCTCGGCGAGTACGGGCTGGAGCCCGTTGGGAGCGCTCCGCCGAGCTGCGAGACCCGCACCCGTCGCCCGGCCCCCACTCCTTGCTCGGGGCCGCGGCGGCGAGGTGGCGATCGTCTCTTCGACAGGATGTCGTCTCACTACAGCTTCTAGCCCGACCCCGCTCGGGATCGTCCGTGTCGAGTCTTGGGCCCTGAGGGACCAAAACTCCACACACAACCTCTTGACGGTCGCCCGACGCCCTCGAGCGGCCTTCCAAATCTGAATCTGAACCAGCGGCCCGCAACCGAATGGGCGCGGTAGCGAGCGTGGTTATGGGCAAGACTGGCGCCGCGGGCGGATGGCGCCGTGTGGCAGAGCCACACAAGCCGGCCGACCGTGCCGCCAGGCGCAGCCCATAAACGCGCGCAGCCCGCGACCATGAGGGCGCGGGCTGCGACAAAAGAACCGGCGGCGACCTACTCTCCCAGGGGGTTGCCCCCCAAGTACCATCGGCGCTGAAAGGCTTAACTGCTCTGTTCGGAATGGGAAGAGGTGTCTCCCTTTCGCTATGCACCACCGGAATTTTGCGAGACGCTCGGTGGAGCTTGAAAACTGCACATGCCAAGTACGGGTAATGAGGATAAAAATATCCGTCAAGCCCTCGAACCATTAGTACCGGTCAGCTGCGCCCATTACTGGACTTACACTGCCGGCCTATCAACCTGGTGGTCTACCAGGGGTCTTACTCCCTTAAAGGGATGGGAGAGTTCATCTCGAGGACGGCTTCCCGCTTAGATGCTTTCAGCGGTTATCCGTTCCGTGCGTAGCTAAGCTGCGGTGCCCTTGGCAGGACAACAGCTACACCAGAGGCACGTTCATCCCGGTCCTCTCGTACTAGGGATGACTCCTCTCAACTCTCCAACGCCCACAGCAGATAGGGACCGAACTGTCTCACGACGTTCTGAACCCAGCTCGCGTACCGCTTTAATGGGCGAACAGCCCAACCCTT
>DATNAG010000077.1:0-6801 GCA_035572835.1 Solirubrobacterales bacterium | reverse complement strand
CGACCTCTTCCCCACCGCGAACTTCCAGGAGCGCGAAGCCTTCGACTTCTTCGGCGTCATCTTCCGCGGCCACCCCGAACTGACCCGGATCCTCCTCCCCGAGGACTACGTCGGCTGGCCGCAGCGCCGCGACTTCCCGATCGGCGGCGAGCCGGTCACCTTCACCTACAGCGAGAAGCGCTTTGGCTGACCCGCGCACCTTCCCGCAGGCCATGGTCGACGAGGACCCGGCGCTGCCGACCGTCGCCAACCTCTACGGCGAACTCGACGAGGACCGCACCACCGAGGTGATGACGGTCAACATCGGCCCGCACCACCCGGCGACCCACGGCGTGCTCCGCCTCGTCGTCGACCTCGAAGGCGAGGTCGTGCGCGACCTCAAGCCGGTGATCGGCTATGTCCACACCGGGATCGAAAAGTCCTGCGAGGACAAGAGCTACTGGAAGGTCATCCCCTTCGTCGAGCGGATGGACTACGTCTCCTACTTCTTCCAGATGGAGGCCTACTGCGGCGCGGTGGAGCGATTGATCGGCCTCGAGATCCCGCCGCGGGCCAAGTACCTGCGGACGATCATGCTGGAGCTGAACCGGATCCACTCGCACCTGGTCTGGCTGGGGACGACGGCGCTCGACCTCGGCGCGATCTCGATGCTCTGGTACTGCTTCCGCGAGCGCGACCGGATCCTCGACCTCTTCGAAATGGCGACCGGGCAGCGGATGCACACGCGCTACTTCCAGGTCGGCGGCGTGATCGAGGACATCCCGCTCGGCTGGGAGGAGAAGTGCCGCTCCTTCGTCCACGACATGCCGATCCGGGTCGGCCAGTACGAAGCGCTGCTCGACCGCAACGAGGTCTTCCTGCAGCGCACCAAAGGGGTCGGGATCGTCGATCGCGAGCGCCTGCTGGAGCTCGGCGTCACCGGGCCGCTGCTGCGCGCCGCGGGCGAGCCCTGGGACCTGCGCAAGGCCTTCGACTACCTCGCCTATCCGGAGATGGACTTCAAGATCCCGGTCGGCACGGTCGGCGACAACTACGACCGCTACCGGGTCCGGGTCGCCGAGATGGTCGAGTCGACCAAGATCATCGGCCAGGCGCTGGAGGCGCTGCCGGGCGGGCCGTTCATCGCCGAGGACCGCAAGTACGTGCTGCCGCCGCGCTCGGAGCTCTCGACCTCGATGGAGTCGCTGATCCACCACTTCAAGCTGGTCACCGAGGGCTTCCGGGTCGACCCGGGCGAGATCTACTACGCGATCGAGGGCCCGCGCGGGGAGCTCGGCTGCTTCGTCCTCGCCGACGGCTCCTCGAAGCCGGCCCGCGTCCACTTCCGCGATCCGAGCTTCGTCAACCTGCAGAGCTTCCGCGACATGGCGATGGACTCCTACGTCGCCGACATGATCTGCTCGCTCGGCATGCTCGACCCGATCCTCGGCGGGGTCGATCGATGAGCCCGGTCGACGGCGCGGGCGCCTCGAACCCGAACCTGCCGGTCGACCGCGCGGTCACCGTCGGGCGCGAGCCGAGCACCGACCCGGAGCAGATCCCGGAGCTCGCCGAAGTCGACTGCCCGACCGAGCTGCGGGAGCGGATCGAGGAGCTGATGAGTCGCTACCCGGACCGCAGATCGGCCTCGATCCCGGCCCTCTGGGCGGTGCAGGAGCGCTACGGCTGGTGCACCCCGGAGGGGATCCGCCAGGCCGCCGCGGTGATGCGGGTCACCCCCGCCTACCTCGAGTCGGTCGCCTCCTTCTATGACCTGCTGCACACGACCCGCGTCGGCGAGCACCGGATCGAGGTCTGCACCAACATCAGCTGCTGGATGCGCGGCGGCGACGAGCTGCTCGACGCCTTCCGGGCGGCGGCCGCGGGCGAGGACGTCTTCGTCACCGGCTTCGAGTGCCTCGGCGCCTGCGACATTGCCCCGATGGCCTCGATCGACCAGCGCTACTTCGGGCCGCTGCTGCCGGGTGAGGCGCAGACGGCGATCGACCAGCTGCTCGCCGGCGAAGCGGTGCTGCCCGAGAAATCGCTGGAGAAGCGGCCGCTGGCCGGCGACACGGAGGTGTCCAGCTGATGGCGCACGCGCTCGAGACCCGCGTCCTGCTCGAGGGAGCCGAGGATCCCCGCCTCGTCACCCTGCAGGGCTATAAGGACATCGTCGGCGGCTACGCGACGCTCGAACGGGCCTACAAGGACATGGAGCAGGACGAGGTCCTCAAGGAGCTCGAAGACTCCGGCCTGCGCGGCCGCGGCGGCGCCGGCTTCTCGATGGGCAAAAAGGCGAGCTTCCTGCCGCGCGGCGACATGAACAAGTACCTCTGCTGCAACGCCGACGAGTCCGAGCCGGGGGCCTTCAAGGACCGCGAGCTGATGCAGCGCAACCCCCACCAGCTGATCGAGGGGATCGCGATCGCGGCGCTCGCCGCCGGTGCCGGCCACGCCTTCATCTTCATCCGCGGCGAGTACGACTCGCAGGCCGACATCCTCGATGCCGCGGTCGCCGAAGCCTACGAGGCCGGCTACCTCGGCAAAGACATCCTCGGGACCCGCCGGGACCTCGAGCTGGTCGTCCACCGCGGCGCCGGCGCCTACATCTGCGGCGAGGAGACCGCCCTCCTCGACGCGCTCGAGGGCAAGCGCGGCAACCCGCGCCTGAAGCCGCCGTTCCCGGCGGTCCAGGGCCTCTACGGCGGGCCGACGCTGATCAACAACGTGGAGACGCTCTCCAACGTGCCGCGGATCGTCGCCAAGGGCGCCGACTGGTTCCGCGGGTTCGGCACCGAGCAGTCGCCCGGGACCAAGGTCGTCTCCGTCTCCGGCGGGGTGCGCCGCCCCGGCAACTACGAGGTCGAGCTCGGGCTCCCGACCCGCGACCTGATCTACGACCTCGCCGGCGGGCCGCTTCCGGGCCGCAGCGTCAAAGCGATCTACCCCGGCGGCTCCTCCTCCCCGGTCCTCACCGCCGAGGAGGCGATGGACCTCCCCTACAGCTTCGAGGCGATGGCCGAAGCGGGCTCGATGCTCGGCTCCGGCTCGGTGATCGTCGCTGATGACCAGGTCTCGATCCCGCTGATGGCGCTGCGCACGGCGCGGTTCTACCACCACGAGTCGTGCGGCAAGTGCACCCCCTGCCGCGAGGGGACCAACTGGACGGTGAAGATGCTGGAGCGGGTCGTCCGCGGGGAGGCGACGCCGATGGACCTCGACATCATCAGCTCGGTCCAGGACAACATCATGGGCAACTGCCTCTGCGTCCTCGGCGACTCGATGGCGATGCCGGTGTCGGCGATGGTCCGCAAGTACCGCGGTGAGTTCGAGGAAACGATGGCCGAAGCCGCCGAAGGCATCGACCCGCACGAGGTCGTCGACGCGCCGCCCGAGATCCTGGGAGCGGCGACGTGAGCCCTGAGCGCAAAGAGGTGACGCTGACGATCGACGGCCGCGAGGTGACCGCGTTCGAGGGGGAGATGCTGCACGACGCGGCCCGCGAGGGCGACGTCGAGATCCCGGTCTTCTGTTACGAGCCGAAACTCGGCGCCCCGGTCGGCGCCTGCCGGATGTGCCTGGTCGAGATCGAGGGGATCCCGAAACTGCAGACCTCCTGCTCGACCCCGGTCCGCGACGGGATGGTCGTCCACACCCGCACCGACCAGGTGAAGAAGGCCCAGAACGCGGTGGTCGAGTTCCTGCTCGTCAACCACCCGCTCGACTGCCCCGTCTGCGACAAAGGCGGCGAGTGCCCGCTGCAGGACATCACCCAGGGCTGGGGCCCGGGCAAGTCACGGGTGATCGACGAAAAGCGCCACTTCGAGAAGCCGGTCGAACTCTCGCCGCTGGTCGCGATCGACCGCGAGCGCTGCATCCTCTGCTACCGCTGCGTGCGCTTCAGCCAGGAGATCTCCGAGGACGAGCAGCTGCAGCTGCTCGACCGCGGCGACCGCACCTACGTCGGCACCTTCGACGACCGCCCCTACGTCTCGCCCTTCCAGGGCAACATCACCGACCTCTGCCCGGTCGGCGCGCTGACCAACTACACCTACCGCTTCCGCGCCCGCCCCTGGGACATCGAGCAGGCGGGCTCCGTCTGCACGCTCTGCCCGAGCCAGTGCAACGTCAGCTTCACCGTCCGCGACGAGAAGGTGAAACGGGTGATCGCCCGCGACAACCCGGGCGTCGACGACGGCTGGCTCTGCGATCGAGGCCGCTACGGCTTCGAGATGTTCGACAGCGACGAGCGGGTCACCGAGCCGCGGACCAAAGGCGGCAACAAGGTCTCCTATGAGGACGCGATCGCGCGGGCGGCCGCGGGGCTCAAGTCGCGCGACGGCAAGGTGGCGGCGATCGTCGGCGACGCCTCCAACGAGGAGGGCTTCCTGATCGGGGAGATCGTTCGCCAGGGCCTCCACTCACCGCACCTCGACTCGCGTCCGGGCGGCGGGCCTGGCATCGACACGATCCTCGACCTCGCCCGACCGGAGCGTCAGGCGAGCGTCGCCGATATCGACGAGGCCGACGTGATCCTGGTCCTCGGGACCGACCCGATGCAGTCCTCGCCGATCCTCGACCTGCGGATCCGCAAGGCGATCCGCCGCAACGGGGCGCGGCTGGCGGTGGCGACCGAGCGGCCGACGGCGCTCGACGGCGGCGCCGAGGCGATCGCCCGCTACGCGCCGGGACAGGCTTCCTACTTCGTCGGCGCCCTGACCGCGGCGGTCGCCGACGGCGCGGAAAACATCGCGACGCCGCTGGCCGAGACCCTCCGCGACGCGGGCAGGGTCGTCGTCGTCTGGGGCGAGCGGATCGGCGCCTCCGCCACCAACCAGCTCCTCGCCCTCGCCGACGCCCTGAACGATGTTGATGGGCCGAAAACTCAAGAGGGTCTCGAGTTTTCGGCCCATCAACACGTGGGGCTGCTGGAAGTGCCGGAGGTGGCGAATGCGCGGGGGCTGCGCGAGGCGGGGGTGCTGCCGGATGCCGGGCCGGGGCTGGCGGCGCTCGCGGTCAAGGGCCGTGGGACCGAGGGGATCCGCCAGGCACTGATCGACGGTGAGCTCGACGGGCTGATCCTGGTCGGGGTCGACCCGCTCCGCGACTTCGCCGACACCTCCGCCTGGGAGGAGGCGATCAACGCGGCCGGGTTCGTCGTCGCCTTCTCGACCTTCGCCACCGCCACCGCCGCCAAGGCCGACGTCCTCTTCCCGCTCGAGACCCACGCCGAGAAAGACGGCACCGTGACCCACCCTGACGGGCGCCTGCAGCGCGTCCGCCCCGCCGCCGGCCGCCCCGGCGACATCCGCGCAGGCTGGCAGACCCTCGCCGCCCTCTCGATCGCTCTCGGCCACGACACGGGCGTCAGCTCCCAGCCTTCCGCTTTCAAGGCGCTCACCGAGGCGGTCGGCTTCTACGGGTCGATCACCGACTCGGACATCGGCGGCCGCGGCATCCGCTGGCAAGAGACCGAGAGCGCCTCGAATCTGCCCGCGTCAGCCGGCGGCGCCGCGAAGTCAGCCCCCGGCGCCGGCGCTGACTCGCCGGACACTCAGCGCGAACGCGCGTCCACCGAGGCAGTGCCGGGGACGGGGGCCAACGCCACCGGCCTGTCCCTTGGCACCTACCGCGACCTCTGGGCCGGCCCGATCACCGAGCTGAACCCGCCGCTGAAATTCCTCAAGCCCGCCCAACGGGTCGAAGTCTCGCCGGAGGACGCGGCGCGCCTCGGCCTCGCCCACGACGACAAGGTCCGCGTCTCCCAGGGCTCGAAGTCGGTCGAGGCCATCGTCGCGATCCGCGAACGGGTCCCGGAGGGCGTCTGCTTCCTCGCCGAGGGCGTCGCCGCCGGCAACGCCAACAGCCTCCTGAACGGCCACCAGGTGCGGGTCGAGATCGAGAAGCCGGCCGAGGTCCCGGCGTGACCGACCTCGTCTTCGCGGACACGCAGTTCGCCGAATCGATCTGGATCATGATCGCCAAGTCGATCGTGATCTTCGCCGTGATCTTCGGCATCCTGCCGGTCCTCACCGTGGTCGAGCGGAAACTGATCGGCCGCTTCCAGCATCGCTACGGCCCCAACCGGGTCGGCCCCTTCGGCCTTCTGCAGCCGCTTGCCGACGTCGGCAAGCTCATCTCCAAGGAGTCGTTCCGGCCGGAAAACGCGATCTCGACCCTGTTCATATTGGGGCCACTGCTCCCCGTCCTCTCCGGCGTCCTCGCCCTCGCGATCATCCCCTGGGGCGACACCAAGAACGGCGTCGGCTTCTACGGCATCGACGTCCCGATCGGCATCCTCTACTTCTTCGCCGTCGGCTCGATCGCCTTCTACGGTCTCCTCCTCGGCGGTTGGAGCTCGGGCTCCAAATACAGCCTCCTCGGCGCGATGCGCTCGGCGGCGCAGCTGATCTCCTACGAGGTCTCGATGGGCCTGGCGCTGCTCGGCGTGATCATGATGAGCGGCTCCCTCTCGCTGGTCGACGTGGTGCGCGCCCAGGGCGAGGTCTGGTACATCGTCCCGCAGATCGTCGGCTTCCTGATCTTCATGCTGGCCGGCTTCGCCGAGACCAACCGCACCCCGTTCGACATGCCCGAGGCCGACGCCGAGCTGGTCCAGGGCTTCATGACCGAGTACGGCGGCATGCGCTTCGGCTCCTTCCTGCTGGTCGAATACATGGAGATCCTGGTCGTCTCCGGGATCGCCGCGGCGATGTTCCTCGGCGGCTGGATGGGTCCCGGCCCGGGCTGGCTCGACCCGATCTGGATGCTGATCAAGATGCTCGCCCTGGTCTTCGTCTTCATCTGGGTGCGGGCGAC
>DATNAG010000076.1:0-8572 GCA_035572835.1 Solirubrobacterales bacterium | reverse complement strand
ATGGCCGCCTGGGTGATCCGCGAGGAGCGGCAGGGGGAGCCCACCGACGCCTTCCAGCTCGAGCAGATCGAGGTTCCCGAGCCGGGCGCCTTCGAGGTGATCGTCCGCGTGATGGCGGCCGGGGTGAACTTCAACAACGTCTGGGCGTCGCTCGGCAAACCGGTCTCGGTCTTCGGCTACGGCGACCACCCCGAGTACGGCCACCACATCGGCGGCTCCGACGCCTCCGGGATCGTCTGGAAAGTCGGCGAGGGCGTCACCCGCTGGAAAGTCGGCGACGAGGTCGTCATCCACTGCAACCAGGCCTCCTACGAGGACGTCGAGGTCCACGGGCTCGACCCGCTCGCCGCGCCGAGCCAGCGGATCTGGGGCTACGAGACCACCTGGGGCTCGTTCGCCGAGTTCACCAAGGTGCAGGCGCAGCAGCTGCTGCCGCGTCCCCAGAACATGAGCTGGGCCGAGGCCTGCTCCTACGGGCTCACCTACTTCACCGCCTACCGGATGCTGATGGACCAGTGCAAGCTGCAGCCCGGCCACAACGTCCTGATCTGGGGCGCCGCGGGCGGTCTCGGCGTCTTCGCCACGCAGCTCTGCAAAGCGGCGGGCGCCAACGCCGTCGGCGTCGTCTCCAACGACGAAAAGGGCGAGCTGGTCAAGCAGCTCGGCGCCGTCGACTACATCAACCGCTCCGAATTCGGCGAGATGATGCGGACCGACGCCAACCTCACCGATCCGGCGGCGGACAAGGAGCGCTTCCGCGCCTCGCGCGGCTTCGCCAACCGGGTCAAAGAGATCCTCGGCGACAGCCCCGACATCGTCTTCGAGCACGTCGGCCGGGCCACCTTCCCGACCTCCGTCTACGTGGTCAAGCCGTTCGGCAAAGTCGTCATCTGCGGCGCCACCTCCGGCTTCCAGCTCGACTTCGACGTCCGCTACCTGTGGATGCGCCAGAAGCAGATCATCGGCTCCCACTTCGCCAACGCCTACGAGTGCATGCGGGCGAACCAGCTGATGGCCGAGGGCAAGGTCCGCCCGGTCCTCTGGCAGACCATGGAGTTCGACGGCGTGCCCACCGCCCACCAACTGATGCACGAAAACAAGCACCTCGGCAAGATCGCCGTCCTCGTCGGCGCCGAGTCCGAGGAAGCGGGCAAGACCGAGGAAGGGCCGGGCGCGATCCGGGCCGAGGTCGGCGCCTAGCGGCGCCCGCGATGACGATGCGAAAGGATTAGGCGATGCTCTACGTCTGCAGACTCGATTGGCACATCGCCCCCCTGCGTGGGGACCGCTGGCTCGACGCCTGGGAACCCGCGGCGGCCAAGTGCACCGCCTTCGGCGCCAAGAGCTGGTCGTTGACCCGCTCGGTCGACGATCCGCGGGCCTTCCAGCAGACGATGGTCTGGGAGGACAAAGAGGACTTCGAGCGCTACTGGTACTCGCAGGAGATCGCCGAGGCCCGCGAGTCGGTGGTCGCCTGGTACGACATCCCGCTGCTGCCGACCTGGCACACCCTGCTCGCCGCCGAGTCGATAGTCGCTTCCGGCGCCTGACCGGACGAGCGCGATGAAGCTGGGGATCGTCGGCCTCGGCTACGTCGGACTTCCCCTCGCCCTCGCCTTCGCCGAGGCCGGGAACGAGGTGGTCGGCCTCGACACCGACCCTGGCAAGCTCGCCGACCTGGCGGCCGGCCGCAGCTACATCGAGGACGTCGACGACGCCGACCTGGCGGCGCAGGCGGAGCGCCTCGGCGCCACCGCCGACTACGCCGACCTGGAGGGCTGCGCGGCGATCGTCGTCTGCGTCCCCACCCCGCTCTCCAACGCGCGCGAGCCCGACCTCTCCTACCTGCGCGAGGCGGCTGCCGAGATCGCCGCCCACCTGCAGCCCGGCCAGCTGATCGTGCTCGAGTCGACCTCCTACCCCGGGACCACCCGGGAGGAGCTCCTCCCCGCCCTCTCGGAGGGCGGCCGGACGGTCGGCGAGGACTTCTACCTGGCGTTCTCGCCGGAGCGGATCGATCCGGGCCGCTCCGACCACACGATCCGCACCACGCCGAAGCTGGTCGGTGGGATCACCCCCGCCTGCACCGAGCGCGCGGCCGCGCTCTACCGGCAGATCTGCGACACGGTCGAGGTCCTCAGCTCGCCGGAGACCGCCGAGCTGGCGAAGCTCCTGGAGAACATCTTCCGCTCGGTCAACATCGCCCTCGTCAACGAAATCGCCCAGCTCTGCGATCGCCTCGACATCGACGTCTGGGAGGTGGTCGACGCGGCGGCGACCAAGCCGTTCGGCTTCATGCGCTTCGACCCCGGTCCCGGGATGGGCGGCCACTGCCTCCCCGTCGACCCCTTCTACCTCGCCTTCAAGGCGCGCGAGCATGATTTCTACCCGGAGTTCGTCGAGCTGGCGGGCAAGGTCAACCAGGCCCAGCCGGAGTTCTGCGTGCGCCGCATCGAGCGGTCGCTGAACGAGGCCGGAAAGCCGGTGAAGGGCTCGCGGATCCTGATCCTCGGCGCCAGCTACAAGCCGGGGATCGGCGACACCCGCGAATCGCCGGCGCTGCGGATCATCGCCCTCCTGCGCGACCTCGGAGCCGAGATCTCCTACCACGACCCCTTCGTCCCGGAGCTGCCCGATCAGGGCCTCAGATCGGTCGACCTCGCGGCGGGCCTCGCCGCCGCCGACCTGCTGGCGATCGTCACCGCCCACCCCGAGGTCGACCACGAGGCGGCGGTCAAGGCCGTGCCGCTGGCGATCGACTTCCGCGGCATCAGCTGCAAGTTCGCCGACCCGGACGGCGCCGAGCGCCTTTAGATCCCGCTCCAGGGATTGCGGTGCGTCGCGCCTGCGGCGGGCCGCGCTCTAGCCCCGCTCCAGCGGGGCCATCGTGAGCCCGGCGGAGTCGAGCATCTCCCAGTAGTGCTCGGCCGGCTCGCGCGGGCCGCTCCAGACGATCGCCTGGCCGGTGTTGTGGATCTGCTCGGCGATCCGGTGACCCTGCTCGAGGCTGACTCCGGGCAGCACCCGGGCCAGCGTCTGGGCGACATGATCGAAGGTGTTGTGGTTGTCGTTGCGGACGATCACACGCCAATTCCCGCCCAGGCCTGAATCGGGGCCTGCGGAGCGCGGTTTCTCGATCGTCGCGGAGGACACGTCCGCGATTATGCACCGGAAGGAAGGATGAGCAGGCCGAAGGACAACCGCTTCCCCTACATGCCGGGGATCGACGCGATGCGAGCGCTCGCGGTCCTTGCCGTGTTCGGCTACCACGCGGGCCTCGACTGGGTTCCCGGCGGATTCCTCGGGGTCGACGTCTTCTTCGTCATCAGCGGTTACCTGATCACCTCGCTCCTGCTGCGCGAGTTCCGCGGCAGCGGCCGCATCGGGCTGGCCCGCTTCTGGATCCGCCGCGCCCGCCGCCTCCTCCCCGCCGTCGGCGTCCTGATCGCGGTGGCGATGATCGTCTCCGCGATCGCCGAGCCCGACAAGATCGGCCAGATCCGCGGCGACGCGCTCGCCTCGCTCTTCTACTTCGCCAACTGGCACTTCATCTTCGATCACAATTCCTACTTCGAAGGGTTCGGCCGGCCGAGCCTCTTCACCCACCTCTGGTCGCTCTCGGTGGAGGAGCAGTTCTACCTCTTCTGGCCGCTGGTCTTCGCGATCGGGATGAAGGTCTTCGGCCGCGGTCGGCTCCTGCTCGGGGTGCTCGCCGGGGCGATCGGCTCGGTCGTCCTCGCCTGGATCCTCTTCGACCCCGGCCACGATGCCTCGCGCGTCTACTACGGCACCGACACCCACGCGATCGGCCTGCTCGCCGGCGTCGCCCTGGCGATGATCTGGAGCCCGACCGAGCTACGCCTCCCCTCCCATCGGTCCGGTCCGCTGGTCGGGCCGATCCTCGATTCGCTCGGGGTGGTCGCGCTCGGCTACCTGATCCTCAGCTTCGTCCACGTCCATGACTACGACCTGGCGCTCTGGCACGGCGGCTATCTCTGGATCGCGGTCGCCACCGCGCTCCTGATCGCCGCCCTCGCCCACCCGGCGGCGCGACTCGGCGGGATCCTCGGCCGACCCGCCCTGCTCTGGCTCGGTTTGCGCTCCTACAGCTTCTACCTCTGGCACTGGCCGGTATTGGCGATGACCAGACCCGGTGTCGACGTCGACCTGCCGCGAGGGATCCTGATCCCGCTGCAGCTGCTGCTCTGTCTGGCCCTCGCCGACCTCTCCTACCGGTTCGTCGAGCTCCCGTTCAGCGGCAAGGCAAGGTTGCCGCAGCTGAGCGACCGCCGGCTCCGCGCCGCCCGTCCCGCCCTGCTGGTCGCCGTGCTCGGCGTGATCCTGATCGTCGGCTGGAGCGGCATCGTCACCGCCGGCAGCTCGAACCCCGAGTCGGCCGCCGCCTCGACCGCGACCGTGGCCAAGGTCCACGCCAAGCTGCCGTCGGCGGAAGCAACCGATCCGAAACCCTCAAAGCAGCCCCACAAAGCGCAACCAGAACAGCTGCGCCTCGCCAAGCACTGGCCGCGGATCGTGATGCTCGGCGACTCGGTGATGATCGGCGCCGAGAAAAACCTCGCCGCCCGCCTCGGCCCCGGCTTCTCGATGGACGCCAAGGTCGGGCGCCAGGCCGACGAATTCATCGCCATCGTCAAGAAGATCAAGCACGACGGCCACCACCCGGCGGCGATGGTGATCCAGTGGGGCAACAACGGCCCGCTCTACTCCGAAGACATGGAGGCGCTGCGCAGGGCGACGACCAACGTCGGCCAGCTCTTCCTGATCTCAGACCACGCCCCGGTGTCCTGGCAGGCCGAGTCGAACGCGGCGATCGCCGAAGCCGCGAAGCTCTGGCACCACACCACCGAAATCCCCTGGGCGGCGGTGGCCGAAGAAGACGGCGAAAGCCTCTTCTGGGACGGCATCCACCTGACCCCGAAGGGCGCCGGCGTCTACGCCCGCCTGGTCAGCAAGGTCGTCCACGAAAAGGTCCCCTTCCCCCACCGCTGACCGTGTTGATGGGCCGAAAACTTGCCTATATGGCAAGTTTTCGGCCCATCAACACCGTCCCTAGTGGGCGCGGAAGGCGGTGCGGAGGCCGAAGTGGGGCTTGGTGATGTGGTGGCGCTTCGGGGCGGCGCCGCAGTGGGAGCCGAACTCCTGAGTCCAGACGTGGGCGCCCGAGTGGCCTTCGAGATCGCCGACCGAGAGGGCGATGCCGATCTGCGAGTAGCGGCCGAGCAGGTTGGCGCGATGCTCGGAGGAGTGCAGCCAGGCGACGAAGATCTGACGCACGCTGCCGAGATCACCGGTGCCCCAGGCAAGGTTCTCCCCCGCTCGCCAGCAGCGGGCGGCGAGGTAACCGGAGCGCTGCATCCAGTAGGTGAACTGGCGTCCGCAGGCGTAGTGGCTGAAGGCGTCGCAACGGAGGACGTCATCGGTCTTGCGGACCGCGGAGTGGTCGAGGCTGGCGGCGTTGCCCAGCTTGCCGAGACCGGAATGCTGTCGGGCGAAGTTGGTCATGCAGCGCATCGCCTGCTCCTGGACCCCGTCCGGCAGCGACATGTCGGTCTGATGCGGGCAGACCGAGGTCGGCGCGACCAGGGCGCTCAGCCGGCGGGCCTGCGCCGGGCCGGCGATCAGCGCGCCGACGAGGGCGAAGGCGGTGAGAGCGACGATCAACTTGCGAGTCATGCAGCTTGACTCGCCAGGACCCCACCCTGGTTTTCGTGCCGGCCCTCATTCTGGACGTTTGTTCGAGCCGCGCTGGGCGAGGCCGCCCAAAGGCGCGGTTCAGTGGGTCCGCGCGCCGAAGTCGACCGTGTAGGTCGCCGCCCGGGCGCCGGAGCCGTCGAGCGGGAAGCCGCGGGCGACGCCTACGCCGGCGTCGCGGAACTTCGGATCGAGGATGTTTGCTCGATGGACCGGGCTGTGCATCCAGTCGCGGACGACCGCCATCGGCGAGCCGCGGTGCCCGTCGCCGCCGCCGATGTCCTCGCCGATCACGAATTCACCCGCCGAGGCCAGGTAGCCGGCGCGCGAGATGCGGTGGTCCATCGAGCCGCCCGGGCCTTCGTGGGCGAAGTAGCCGTGGACGACCATCGAGGCCGAGTGGGCGGAGGCCGAGTCCCGCAGCGCCTGGTTGTAGACGAGCGGATGCAGCTTGTGGTGGCCGCGGATCCGGTTCAGCAGGCAGAGGACCGAAGAGCGCATCTGGTGCAGGCTGAGCTGCCGTGGGGCCGCCGTGGGCCGTCCACAGGGCGCCTTGGCGGTGGCCGCGCCGGCGCCGGGCGAGAACCCCGCCGCCAACACCGCGATCGCCAGGATCAGGGCCGACAGAGAAAGAATTTTGGAGTTTTTGAGAGCTTTTTGTTGGCTTCTACTCACAATTGATGTCGGGACTATACGGACCGCATAGCCGGTCAACGTGAAACATTGGTGTTTCCGATGCGCCGCCTCGCCCACATCGCCTCGATCGCGCTGATCACCGCGGGCCTGGTCGTGGTGGTCGACGTCGGCATCACCCTCGCCTACCAGGAGCCGCTCTCCTCGATCTACAGCTCGATCAAGCAATCGGAAAAGGCGAGCCAGCTGAAGACGCTGGAAGCCGAATTCCTCACCGCGGAAGAGGCGCAGGAAATCCAGCAGGCCTCAGAACAGGCGACGCGGCGGAAGGACCCCGAAGCCCTCCGCCAGGACTTCGCCCGCCTCGCCGAGCGACTGGCGGACGAAGCGAAGCCGGGCGACGCACTCGGCCGCATCGAAGCCCCCGACATGAACGGCCTGAACATGGTCTTCGTCCAGGGCACCGACGAGTCGAGCCTCGAGCTCGGTCCCGGCCACTACCCCGAAACGGCGATGCCGGGTCAGGGCAGGACGGTCGCGATCGCCGGCCACCGGACCACCTACCTCGCCCCCTTCCGCCACATCGACTCGATGGAGCGAGGCGACAAGATCACCTTGAAGATGCCCTACGGCACCTTCGTCTACGCCGTCCAGAAGACCGACATCGTCGATCCCTCGGACGTCGGCGTGATCCACGAAACCGGCTACGAGCGCCTCGTCCTCTCCGCCTGCAACCCGCTCTACAGCGCCGCCGAGCGCTTCATCGTCTTCGCCAAGCTGGTGAGCGCGGCGCCGCGGACCGGTTAGGGGCGAGGCCGGGGGGCGGGCGGGCGACGGGAAGGGACGGGGAAGGGACGGCTGACGGACGGGTGAGGGACGCGGCCATCTCGGAGGCGACCCGGGCAGGCTGAGGCCGCCTCCGAGATGGCCGGGTCTGTGGGGGAGGCGGAGGGTGCGGGTCCCACGGGGAAGCGCACGGTGAGGTGTGGGAGAGGTGAGGAAATCCACGTCTCTTCATGAGACGTCACGTTTGTCCCATCGGTCAGCGCTTTGCTGTGGAGAGAAACTCGCTCTATGCGCGAGTAAAGCTCCACAGCGCGCCTGGGCCACCGATTCCGCGACCCTCAGGCGTGACGTCTCCGTGACGTTCGCGGGATCTCCGTGCCCCCTCTCCCCGCAACGTGCCGTCCCTGTGACGTGCCCCCGCAGGGACACCGTCCCTGCGCCAGTCCCCCCCGAAATCCTCCCGACCCGGGCGTCTCGGAGGCGGCCTCAGCCTGCCCGGGTCGCCTCCGAGACGCCCGGGCCCGCCGTCCCCCGGCCGCAGGGGCCCGGACCCTCGCCCGTCCCCGGCCGCAGGGGCCCGGACCCTTACCCGCCCGCGGGCGCGCGCGCCTAGAAGCGGACCGGGGTGCGGACGACGATCGCGGCGAATCCCGCGACGACGCCGACGCCGTTGTTCGGCGCGCCGGCCGAGAGGGCGGTCGATTCGCCTTTCAGTTCGCCGCAGGCCGGGTCTTCGGCTTCGACGACCAGTTCGCCGGCCAGGTAGCCGCCGATCTTGCAGGTGCCCGCCGCTTCGCCGGCGCCGCTGACGACGCGCAGCCGCAACACCACCGCCTTCGCCAGTTTCAGCGAGACGAGGTTCTTCTTGACCGCGAGGAAGTCGATGCCCGCTTCGGTGACCCTGGCGATCTGGGCCTTTTTCTGACCGGGGAAGACGCGCAGCTCGAGTTTCCCGCCACCGCCGGCCCGCAGCTGCAGCCCGAGGAAGGCCTTCTTCGCCACCTTGGGCGGGGTGGCCGGGTTGATCGACCCGGTGGCGGCGATTTCAAGGTCGGAGCCGACCACGGGCGTCCTGTAGGCGCACTCTTCGGTCAGCTTGCCGACGGTGACGTTCAGCGTCGTCTGGCCGCCGCCGCGGGCGCAGTCCTTGCCGCTCAGCTTCAGCACCTCGCTGCGCTGGGCGGTCGTTTCGAGCGCGTTGCGATAGATCGCGACGAAGGCGCCCGAGGCCGCCCCGGCGACGGCGAGGCCGAGGGTCGAGACGGCGAGGGCGGTGATCAGGAGCTTGGTCTTCATCGGTGGAGTACGCGCCGCTGGTTGATGCGGGGTCGCCAACCTAAACACAGCCCACGCCGGTTGTTGCGTACCGATACCCCCCTGGGCGGGGGATCCCAAATATCATCTGCGACATGAGCAACCACCGACTTCCCGAGCGCGACCG
>DATNAG010000075.1:0-59390 GCA_035572835.1 Solirubrobacterales bacterium | reverse complement strand
GGGCGATCTTGTCGACCTCGTCGATGTAGATGATCCCGGTCTCGGCCTTCTTGACGTCGTAGTCGGCGGCCTGGATCAGCTTGAGGAGGATGTTCTCGACGTCCTCGCCGACGTAGCCGGCCTCGGTCAGCGCCGTCGCGTCGGCGATCGCGAAGGGCACGTTGAGGATCCGCGCCAGGGTCTGCGCGAGCAGCGTCTTGCCGCAGCCGGTCGGCCCCAGCATCATGATGTTCGACTTGCCCAGCTCGACCTCGGACTCGTCGGTCTGGCCGATCTGCACCCGCTTGTAGTGGTTGTAGACGGCGACCGAGAGCGAGCGCTTGGCGGCCTCCTGGCCGACCACGTACTCCTGCAGCACGTCGTAGATCTCGCGCGGTTTCGGCAGGTTCTCCAGCTCGAAGGTCGGCGGAGCGGTCAGCTCCTCGTCGATGATCTCGTTGCAGAGGTCGATGCACTCGTCGCAGATGTAGACGCCGGGGCCTGCGATCAGCTTCTTGACCTGACGCTGCGACTTGCCGCAGAAGCTGCAGAGGAGCTGCTCGTTGGAGTCGGTTGGTCGTGCCAGTGGAATCCCCTCCTGACGGGACGATCGTTCGGAGCTTCGGCGCGGTCCCAAAGCTTAGACGGGCCCTGCTGCCGGTTACAGGGGGTCAGATACGGCGCCCACCCGACGACCCCTGCGCGTGACTGACGCCTTGCAGCCGGGTAGGTTGGCCAGATGGCTCAGGGAGTCGAAGTCAGCGCCGTGCGCGAGGAGGAGTACGAGACCCTCCTCCCTCTTATTTCCGCCTATCAGCGCTTCTACGAAGTCGATCAGGTCGACGCCGATCGCAACCGGTTCTTCTTCCGCCGCTTCCTCGCCCCGAGCGAGGACGGCCTGCTCCTGGCGGCCCGCGACGACGGCGGCACGTTCCTCGGCTACGCCTGTCTCTACTGGCACTTCTCCTCGCTGCAGGCGCTCGAGACGGTGCTGATGAACGACCTCTTCGTCGCCCCCGAGGCGCGTGGCCAAGGCGTCGGCCGGGCTCTGATCGAGGCGACCGCCGAGGTGGCGCGCGAGCGCGGGGCCGCCTGGGTCGAGTGGTCGACCGCCCCGGACAACCACACCGCCCAGCGCCTCTACGACTCGCTCACCGACGAGAAATCGACCTGGCTCTCCTACGAGCTCGAGGTCTGATCCGGCGCAGCCGCCGGGACGCCGCGCTTGAGGCGGGCGTCGAAAGTGCGGCGCAGGTACCAATAGGCGGCGACCGAGGTGACCAGGTAGACGAATCCGACCAGGATCAGCACCCCGCGGATGTCGGAGAGAGCCACGGCGAGGATCGCGATGATCACCAGCCCGACGATCGTCGAGAGCGCCATGAAGCGCAGCGTCGCGGCGACCTGGCGGCGCAGCGCCTCCGTCGCGGCCGGATCGATCTCGACAACTGGATCGGTTTCGGCCACCGGGTTGCCCTGGTCGTCTACCTCGTAGGGATCGGCCACGGCGTCACCCTAGCCGCGGCGGCCCTTGCGTGGTTCGAAACTTCGGCCAGAGCGAAGTTTCGAACCGCGCTGGGTCAGGTCTGTGCGTCCCATCGGTCGACTTCCGGCTTGGGGTCGATGGGAACCCCACTCACGTGGATCTCGATGTGGAGCTGGCAGCCGACCGTCCGCGCGTTGCCGGTCTTGCCGACCTCGCCGACCCTCTCCCCCGCCCAGACGCGCTCGCCCCGGTGGACGCGCGGCGGCTTCTTCATGTGCGCGTACATGTAGGTCCGGTGTTCTCCCTGCCCGTGGATCAGCAGGTAGTTGCCGTAGAGGATCGGGTCGTAGCCGACTTCCCGCACCTTGCCGGTCACCGCGGAGACCAGTTCGGTCCCGCAGGCGGCGAGGATGTCGAAGCCTTCGTGGATCCGCCCGCCGCTGCGGGGGGCGTGGAATTCGCCGACCGGGCCGCGTTCGCCGTGCGGTCCACGGACCGGAAAGATGTGCTGGAAGTATTCGATCCCGCCGTCCTGGGCACCAAGCGGGACATAGGCCTCGGCGACAGCCTGCCCGCCCCACAGGCACCCCACCGCAACGACCGACCAGCAACTTCCGAGGAACCGCAGGCGCGTCAGTGGTGCGCGATGACGCGGTCGACGATGTTGTACTCCTTCGCCTCCTCCGCGCTCATGAAGTAGTCACGTTCGGTGTCCTGCGTGACCTTCTCGAAGGTCTGCCCGGTGTGGTGGGCGATGATCTCGTCGAGGCGCCGGCGCACGTCGATGATCTCTTTGGCGTGGATCTCGATGTCGGTCGCCTGGCCCTGGAATCCGGCCGAGACCTGGTGGATCAGGATCTTCGAGTTGGGCAGCGACATCCGCTTGCCGGCCGCGCCGCCCGCCAGCAGCAAGGCGCCCATGCTCATCGCGATCCCGACGCAGATGGTCTGCACGTCGGGTTTGATGAACTGCATCGTGTCGTAGATCGCCAGCCCCGCGTACACCGACCCGCCGGGCGAGTTGATGTAGAGGCTGATGTCCTTGTCGGGGTCCTCCGACTCCAGATGCAGCAGCTGGGCGACGATCAGGTTGGCGATGTCGTCGTTCACCGGCGTGCCGAGGAAGACGATCCGCTCGCCGAGCAACCGCGAGTAGATGTCGAACGCACGCTCGCCGCGCGAGGTCTGCTCGACCACCATCGGGATCAACGGACTCATCGTGCGGGCACTCTATAGAAGGCGTTCGGCGGACCGGCCGCCGTGGCGGCCACTCACTCGTCGCCTGGGGTCCAGAGTTTCCCGGCCGGTTTCCCCTCACCCTCGGGGGCGAGGATCTTCTCGGCGGCGTCGGCTTTCTCCGCCCGGTCATCGGCCTCGGCTTTGGGGATCGGCTTGGCCGAGTCGGCCACCAGCTCGATCGCCTTCTGCGCCACCAGGTCTTCGGCGATCACCTTGTCGCGGCCGTTCTCGCGCAGCCGCGCCAGCAGTTTCTCCGGCGTCGTCCGTTCGTGTTCGGCGGAGTGGGCAAGCGCCTCGACCATCTCCTCCTCGGAGGCCTCGAGGCCCTCGGCGGCGGCGATCGCGGTCACCACGGCCTCGCGCTTCAGCTCCCGTTCGGCGTCGGGCTTCGTTTCCTCGATCAGCTCGTCGCGCGTTTTCCCCTGCATCTGGAGGAAGACGTTGGGGTCCATCCCCTGCTGGGCGAGCTGCCGTTCCATCCGCTCCCAGCGTTCGCCGGCGCGGCCGGTGACGATCTCGTCGGGGATCTCGACCGTGGCCGCGTCGACCGCGGCGTCGACGGCGGCGATGCGGAAGTCTTCCTCGGCGCGACCGTTCAGCGCGTTGCCGACTTTCTCACGGATGTCGGAGCGAAGCTCGTCGAGCGTGTCGAACTCGGAGGCGTCGGAGGCGAAGTCGTCGTCGAGCTCGGGGAGGATTTTCTCCCGCACCTCTTTCACCTTGACTTTGAACACCGCGTCTTCGCCCGCCAGTTTCGGTTCCTGGTACTCGTCCGGGAAGGTCACCTCGACCTCGACCTCGTCACCGGGTTTAGCCCCGGTCAGCTGGTCCTCGAAGTCGTCGATCAGTGAGCCGGAGCCGAGCGCCAGCAGGTAGTCGTCGGCCTTGCCGCCCTGGAAGGGCTGACCGTCGACGAAGCCCTCGAAGTCGATCAGCACCGAGTCGCCCTCCTTGGCGGCGCGGTCGACCGGCTCCAGCCGCGCGAACCCCTCGCGGATCCGCTCGACCTCGGTGTCGACGATCTCCTCGTCGACCTCTTTCTCCTCTTTGCCGACCTCGAGGCCTTTGTACTCGCCGAGCTCGGCGACCGGACGCACGCCGACCTCGAACTTGAAGGTGAGCGGCTCGCCCTCCGCCTCCGGGGTCGAGACCATGTCGATGTCGGGGTCGCCGATCGGGGTCACGCCGGCGTCGAGCAGGGCGCTTTCGTACCACTCCGGCAGCGCCTCGCGGATCGCTTCCGCGATCACCGCGCCGAAGCCCATCCGCTGGATCACCAGCGAGGGGGGCGCTTTGCCTTTGCGGAAGCCGGGCAGCCGCAGTTCGCGGGCCATCGCCCGGGCGGTGCGGTTGGCGGCGCGCTGGACGTCATCGGGCGCGACCTCGGCCTGGACTTCTACACGTGAATCGGGAAGCTCTTTGAGAGTCGTCTGCATCGTCGGCTGACCCTAGCGAGAGCGGAGCATCTTCCGCACCGCGGCGGCGAAGTCGAAGACGAAGGCGAAGCCACGGCCGGGGGCGCCGGTGACGACCCAGGCGAGGAGGCGATCAGCCATCGGCGTATTCCAGCAGTGAGTCGTCGATCAGCCACTCGACCGGGGCGTGGTCGTCGGTATAGACCTCGCCGCCGGGGAGGCGCGGCGTGAGCCGCGCGGCGGCGGCGAGGGCAAGCGGCCGCAGGTCGAACGGCAGCTCGATCGCCACCCCCTCCAACCGATCGGCCGAGATCCCGGCGCCGCCGCCGACCAGGAGCGTGTTGGTCTCGGCGATCGGATCGCGCAGGACGCGCGGAAACGACGCCGCCATGGTCGCGCCGAGCACCTGCTCGAGCGCGTCGGAGCCCTCCACGTGGCCGACGTTGACGATCGCCACCCCGCCCGGCGCCAGCCGTTCGGCGGCGAGCCGGAAGAACTCCTCGGTGGTCAGGTAGAAGGGGATGTAGGGCTGGCGGTAGGCATCGACGAGGATCGCGTCGTAGCCGCCTTCGGAGGCCTCGAGCCAGGGCCGCGCGTCCTCCTCGAAGACATCCATCCGCGCGTTGCGCAGACCGAGGTAGCGGCGCCCGAGGTCGGTCAGCGCGCCGTCGATCTCGACCGCGTCCACCTCGGTGCGGGGGAAGTAGTGCCCGTAGGCGCGGGCGACGGTGCCGCCGGCGTTGCCGAGGATCGCGACCCGGCGCGGCTCCGCCCGCCCGCCGACCGCGGGCAGGACGGTCAGCCCGTCCCAGTAGTCGTCGGTCAGGTAGGTGCCGGGCCGCCAGAGCGAGTGGACCGCCTGGCCCTCGTTCAGCTCCATCGCCCGGCTGCCGTCCTCGCGTTCGACGATCCGCACGTACTGCTGGACCGTCTCGCCCTCGTAGAGGATCCGCTCGTCCTCGCCGGCCTTGATCGCCCCCGGCGGGATCGCCAGGGCCAGCGCCAGGGCGGCGGCGACGCCGAGCGCCCGCGGGCCGATCGCGAGCACCGCTGCCAGGGCCAGGGAGAGGGCGAAGGCGATGAAGGTGCGCTGGGTGCCGAGCAGCGGGATCGCGACCAGCGCCGAGGTCATCGTCCCCACCAGCGAGCCCGCGGTCGAGATCGCGTAGAGACGGCCGACCGCCTCGCCCGCCCCACGGCGCCCGTCGCCGACCGCGAGGCGCGCCGCCCAGGGCGAGACCGCGCCGAGCAACGCCACCGGGACCGCGACCAGGATCAGCACGCCGAACAGCGAGCCGGCGAAGGTCGCCACCGAGAGCCCCTCGAAGGCGTCGACCGAGAAGCCGAGGAACGGCCGGGCGGCGAACGGGACCACCGCGATCAGAGCCGCGGCGGCGAGGACGACGACGCCGAGCGCGCCGACGTCCGGGTGACGGTCGGCGACCCGGCCGCCGATCCAGTAGCCGATCGAGAGCGCGACCAGGACGATGCCGATCGTGTTCGCCCAGACGATCGTCGAGGCGCCGAAATAAGGCGCCAGCAGCCGCGCGGCGGCGATCTCGACCCCGAGGCTCGCCGCCCCGACGACGAACACGAGCACGCCCAGGGCGCCTCGGCGCCTCACGGGACCGCCGCCTTGCCGCGCTCGGCGTCGGCGAGGATCTGGGCCTCCAGCCGCTCGCGGGCGCTCGGCCCCGCGGCGACCGCGCGCTGGGCCCGCGCCGGGTCGAGCTCCACCCCGTTCGCGTAGGCGAGGTCGAGCAGCCGCTGCTTTTCGATCCCCTCGGTCGCCGCCTGGAAGAAGAACCAGGCGAGCACGCCGAGACCCAGGAAGACCCCCTCGACCATCATCACGACCCCCGCGATCGACTGATCGGTGAGCGCTTCGATGTGGTGCCTGGCCTCGCCCTTGGCGTAGACGTCATAGAGCACCTGCCCGTCCCACATCAGGATGTTGCCGAGCACGGTCGCGATCAGCCGCATCACGATCACGTAGACGACCTTCCAGCCGGCGGTGAACCAGGCGGGCATCGGTAGCGGCCCGAAGACCGGCATCCAGAGCAGGACGCCGACGATGATGAACATCCCATGCTCGAGGAAGTGGACCGCCGAGTTGCCGTAGGCCGCGTCGTAGAGCGGCGGCGCGTGCCAGGCGAAGATCGTGATCGCCCAGATCGACATCGCCACCACCGGGTGGCAGAGGACGCGGAGGCGGTCGAAGACCGGGATCGCGAGGATCGGCTGCAGCAGCGGCCCGGTCAGCCCGAGGACGATCAGCAGGCTGGCGATGTCGCCGATCAGCAGGTGCTCGATCATGTGGGCGATCACCAGTTCGTCGGCGAGGTCCGACAGCGGCGTGATCAGCGCGCCGGCGATGACGAGGAGCCCGGCGGCGAAGCAGATCTGGCGCCAGAGCGGCACCGGCCGGCCGCGCGCGGCCAGGGTCGTCGCCCGTCGCGCGTAGAGCGCCGCGGCGATCAGCATCGGGAGGAGCTCGAGCGGAGCGAAGATGCCGGTCAGATGGGCGACCGGGAGGTTCATCTTTTCCCAGCGTAGCGACGGGTGTTAGCTTGCCGCGATGCCCGACGACTTCCCGACGATCGGCGGCTACGGTTTTCTCTCCGACTGCCACACCTCCGCCCTCGTCTCCTTCGACGGATCGGTCGAGTGGCTCTGTCTCCCCCGCTTCGACTCGCCGAGCGTCTTCGCCGCGCTGCTCGACCGCGGTGCCGGGCGCCTCTCGCTGCGACCGCCGGGCGTGGTCGTCCCGATCAGCCGCCGCTACAAGCCCGGGTCGCTGGTCATCGAGACGACCTGGGTCACCGACACCGGCTGGGTCGTCGTCACCGATGCCCTCTCGATCGCCTCCTGGACGCCGACCGAGGGGACCCCGATCGTCTCCCACGAGGCCGACCAATCGCTGCTGCGGACGATCACCTGCATCGACGGCGAGGTCGACATGGAGATGGAGTGCCTACCGCGCTTCGACTACGGGCGGGGGACGGCGACCTGGACCGACGGCGCCGCCTTGCACGAGGCGCCCGGGGTCAGCGAAAAGATCGTGCGTGGGGACGACGGCACCGAACTCGAGCTCCGCACCGACCTGGAGTTGGAGACCGACGGTGGGCAGATCCGTGGCCAGATCCACATGCGCGAGGGCGACCGCGCCTTCGTCGCCCTCAGCTGGGGGGAATCCGGGCTCTGTGGTCCCGCCGACGCCGCCGAGGCCCGCATGCGCCGCAAGCAGACCGAGGAATTCTGGCGGCTCTGGCTGCGTCACGGCGAATTCCCGGACCACCCGTGGCGCATCCACCTGCAGCGATCGGCGCTCGTCCTCAAGGGCCTCACCTACATGCCGACCGGGGCGATCGTCGCCGCCCCCACCACCTCGTTGCCGGAGACCCCGGGCGGGGTGCGCAACTGGGACTACCGCTACAGCTGGATCCGCGACTCGACCTTCAGCCTCTGGGCACTGCACACGCTCGGCTTCGACCAGGAGGCGCGCGACTTCATGCGCTTCATCCTCGACGTCTGCCGGGACCATCCCGAACTGCAGATCATGTACGGGATCGGCGGCGAGCGGCAGCTGACCGAGTCGACGCTCGAGCACCTCTCCGGATACGGCGGCGCGCGGCCGGTACGGATCGGCAACGGAGCCTTCGACCAGCGCCAGAACGATGTCTGGGGCGCCCTCCTCGACTCCGTCTACCTGCACGAAAAAGCGCTCCGGGGGACCGGCACGAAAGCCGATCGCGACTTGATCCGCCACCAGGTCGAGCAGGCCATCGCGTCCTTCCCTGAACCGGACCAGGGGATCTGGGAGTCGCGCGGCGACCCGCAGCACTACGTCTCCTCGAAGGTGAGCATGTGGGTGGCGGCCGACCGCGGCGCGCGGCTGGCGCGGGAGCTCGGGCGCGACGAGCTCGCCGGCGAATACGCGGCCAAGGCCGACGCCTTCAAAGCGGAGATCTGCGAGAAGGGCTGCCGCGACGGCGTCTTCCGCCAGCACTACGACACCGACTCCCTCGACGCCTCGCTGCTGCTGATGCCGCTCTATCGCTTCCTGCCCGCCGACGACCCACGGATCGTGGCGACGGTCGAGGCGATCGCCCGCGACCTGACCGAGGACGGGCTGGTCCTTCGCTACAAGGTCGAGGAGACCGACGACGGGCTCTCCGGCAAGGAGGGCACCTTCCTGATCTGCTCCTTCTGGCTGGTCTCGGCGCTCTCGGAGATCGGCGAGCGCGAGCGGGCGCGGGGGCTCTGCGAGCGGCTACTGGGGATGGCGGGCTGGCTCGACCTCTATGGCGAGGAGCTGGAGGCGAGATCGGGCCGCCACCTCGGCAACTTCCCCCAGGCCTTCACCCACCTGGCGCTGATCAACGCGGTCTCCCACGTGATCGCCGACGAGCAGAACCCCGACAGCGGCGCGGCCAAGGTCTTCACCCAGATGGGCGGTGTGCGCGAGGGCCTCTGACCGGGCGGGCGGCCCTCGCGAACTCACCGAGGGCCGGCTAGGGCCGCTCCATCCGGTAGACGACGATCCGCTCGCCGCTGCGGCCGGTGGTGGCGAAGTCGAACTCCATCCCCAGTGTCCGGGCGACCCCCAGCGAGGCGTCGTTCTGCGGCTGGATCCGGGCGATGATGCTCGGTATCCGCAGGACGTCGAAGGCCTCGTCGCGGAGCGCCGCGGCGCCCTCGCTGCCGAGCCCCTTCCCCCAGGCGTCGGGCTCCAGCCACCAGCCGATCTCGCGCTCTTCGGGGTCGAGCCCGGCCGTCCCCTCGCCCGCGAAGTTGAGCGAGACGAGGCCGATCCCGTGCCCGTCGGCCTTGTCGATCGTCGCCCGCCAGCCGAAGCCGTGCTCCTCCCAGTGGCGGCGCTCGGCGCGGGCGACGTCCTCGGCGAGCAACGGCGGCCACGGATCCCCGGTGCCGATGTAACGCATCACCTCCGGCATCGAGGCGAGCCGGACGAGCAGCGGCGTGTGGCGGTCGTCCCAACGCTCGAGGCGCAGGCGCTCGGTCTCGATCACCGGGGCGACGTCGATCGTCACGACCGGAATTATGGCGAGCCGGCCACGCCGACCGGCGGCGTCGGGCCGCCCGGACCTACTCCATGCGGAAACCGAGCTTCACGGTCACCTGGTAGTGCGCCACCGTGCCGTCGTCGTCGAGGTGGCCACGAATTTCCGTCACCTCGAACCAGTCCAGGTTGCGGAGGGTCCGCCGGGCACGATCGAGCGCGTTCTCGACCGCCGGCTCGACCCCCTCCTTCGACGTGCCGACGATCTCGCTCACCGAGTAGACGTTGTCGCTGTCGCTCATGCCGCTCCTCTCGTCGTCGCCGCCGGCGGCGGCGGTCTCCTTCATCGTCGGCCCTCCGCTACCCGCGGGGGTCGACGCTAAGCGGTCGGCCCTCAGTGGTCGGCACCGGGAGCGGCGGCGGCGAGCCGGCGGTGCTGAGCGCGGTCGACCCTTGGCCCGTCCACCGGGCCAAGGGTCGACCGCGGTCGCCTATTTCGTGGCGGCCTTCTTCAGCACGACGACCTTGACCGGGATCTTCGCCCCCGGCGCGAGCAGGGCTCCCGGGCGGGCCCCCTGCTTCACCACCTTGCCGTCCTTCTTGCGCGGCGCCTTCACCTTGGTCACCTTGCCGAGCCCGCAGCCGGCGCCGCGCAGGGTCGCCTTCGCGGCCCCGAGCTTCTTGCCGACCACGTTCGGCACCGTGCAACCCGCGTAGTAGAACGAGTCGGCGCGCACGGTCGGGCTGTCGCCCGCCAGCGTGGTGGTGGCGATGTCGACCCGCCCGACCTTGCTCTGCGGCGGGGCGACCGCGGTGATCTTTTCTTCGCCGACGACGGTGAACGTCGTCGCCGCCACGTCACCGAACATCACCGCGCTGGCGCCGGCCAGGTTGGTACCGGTGATCGTCACCTTTTCCCCGCCGAGGACCGAGCCGCCGTTCGGGGCGACCTTGGTGATCGCCGGGGCCGGCTGGACTTCGGCCGCGAGCTCGATCTCCTGGCCCGTTTTCGACAGCGCCGGGGCGTTGGTCGAGCCTTCGAAGGGCGGCGACGAGAAGATCCCGTAGCCGGCTCCCGCCACCGTCGCGACTCCGATTTCGTCGGTCGGGTTGGTGGAGTCGACGGCGATCAGGTCGCCGCTGCGGATCGACAGCTGGGTCGGGAACGTTTCGATCCCGGGCCCGTTCGGTTTCGCCGGCTGGCTGGTGCCGGTCGCGGTGTAGGCGCCGGCACCGTTCGGGTGCAGCACCCGCAGGGTGAACGGCCCACCGACCGCGCCGACCACTTTCCACCGCACGATCTCGCCGTTGACCGGCGAGGCGACGCTGGCGCCGGTCTCCGGCAGCGTCGTGTTGAACTGGGATCGCACACCTTCGAACGGGGTCGAGGTGAAGGTCGGCGGCAACACACTGCCCACCGTCACCGTGGTGGCCCCCGCCGCCACCGCCATGACCAGTGCCCAGGCGGCGGCCAATGCCATCGCCAGGATCCCGATGCGGCCGCGTCGGCCCATGCGCTTACGTACACCTCTGCGTCCGGTTGCAGACATGCTTCTTCCCTCCCTGTATGGGTTGGTTTTTGGAAATGTGGTGCCGCCCCAGATGCGCGGCACCGTCAGATGCCCCAAGAACCCGAGAGCGTTCGGAAGGTTGCGGAGAGGGTGTGGAACTTCGTCGCGGCGGGGCCGCGGGCTACTCGGGCTTCGCCTCGAGCTCGCGCCGGCGGGCCTCTTCGATCGCCCGTTCGGCATCGGCGAGCGGGTGCCACCCGTCCGTCTCGACCGGCTTGTTTTCGAGGTTCTTGTAGACGTTGAAGAAGTGCTCGATTTCTTCCTGCAGCTGTCCGGGCACGTCATCGAGGCTCTCGATGTGGGACCAGCGCGGATCGCGGACCGGCACGCAGATCACCTTGTCGTCGGCGCCTTTCTCGTCCCGCATCTTGAACAGGGCGACCGGCTTCACCGGGGTGACGCAACCGGGGAAGGTGGGCTCGGAGCCGACCACGAGGCAGTCGAGCGGATCGCCGTCCTCGCCGAGGTGGCCGGGCAGGAAGCCGTAGTCGGTCGGGTAGACCGTGGAGCCGGAGAGGAAGCGGTCGAAGACGACGCGGTCGAGCCCCTCGTCGTACTCGTACTTGTTGCGACTCCCCTTGGGGATCTCGATGAAGGCGAGTAGCTGGCTCTCTTGGACTGGCTCGTTCAATGGTGCTTCCGGGAGGAGGACGGCGGGGATTGCGCGTCCGGAGGGGGCCGGAACCTTAGTTTGTCGCGCCGCTTAGGAACATTCCGCCTCGACCGCGACCCCCCGTTCGTCGCGCCGCAAGGAGCCTGGCCGCCGTAGGCTGAGGCCGTGCGCCGCCTCCTTCCCCTCGCCGCGATCGCGGCGTTCGCCTCCCTCCTGACCGGTTGCGACAGCAGCGGGACGACGCTCGAATCGCTGGCCGGGACGCCGGCCGCGGTCCACATCGTCGAAGACGTCGAAGCGATGGCCCATGCCTGCGCGCAACCCAGCAGGGCGAACCGCCAGGCCGGCGTCAAGGCTTACACCGACCTGGCGGAAATAACCGCGATCCACCCCAAGGCGACGTTCGGCCCCGAGGGGACCGACGTCACCATGCGGCAACTGCTGCGCCGTACCGTCGAAAGGACCGGTCACTGCATCGGCGTCAGCGTCGACGCGATGGGTGAATTCCACATCACCGGTTAGCCGGTCACCCCGTGGACCGCGGGGTAGTAGACGTTTGCGTGACCGGCGACCTTCGGGTGGTAGCTTTCGCCCGTCGGGTTGGAGAGGCCGTTGATCCACTCCGTCGACGAGCCACCACCGCCGTCGCACACGGCGTGCCCGATGAATCCCGGGATCACGTCGCGGAAGACGAAGTTCGACCCCGCCCGCGTCGCCGCCGCGCTGACCGCGTTCTTCAGCAGTTCGGCGGTTTCGTTCAGTCGCGACTCCTCGCTGGAGCTGAAGAAGGTGAGAGCGTTGCAGTCTTCGCCGTTGAACAGCTTCGGGTAGTCGAGCACGATCACTTTCGCGCTCGGCGCCCGCGTCTTGATCGCGTTGTTCACCGAGTCCAAGCGGCCCGGCAGCGTGTTTTTGATGATGCTCTGCGCTTCGTTGATCGCTCCGGTGCAGTCCGATGCCCACGAGGGCAGCGCGCATTCGGTGATCACGTGCGAGAAGCCGGCGTCGTTGCCGCCGATCGTGTAGGTCACCCAGTTGGTGTCCGAGGTGACGCTCGACACCTGCGAGCTCAGCAGGGTCGAGGTAGTCGCCCCCGAGCACGCCGCATCCACGAACGTCCAACTCGAGTGCGCTTCGTGCAGCAGATACGGATATGCGTAGACCGACCGCTGGCACGTCGGTTCATAGAAGGTCCGCGTCCCCGTCCCCGATGAATACGAGTCCCCCAGCGCCACGTACTTGGTCGCCATCGCCTGCGCGACGAAGACAAGGCAGAACGCCACCACGGCCAGCACGGCCGCAATCCGACTGAACTTCATGACTGCTCTCCTCCCAAAGAGTCGGCCAGGCCCTTGCCCCGGCCCATTGCAGAGCAAGCTACCTCGTATTTTGACTTTAGTCGACTAATCAGGACGAATTGACAACGCGGTGCGTATAGGCGGCCGGGCCTCTGCGGGGCCCGGCCGCGATCAAAGCGTCCCGGATCGAGACGAGCCCTCTAGGGCAACTCGGTGACTACGAACGTTTTCGTCCCCGCTGTCACCGTATGGGTCCAGAGTTCGAGCTGGATCGGGGTGGATTTCGAGATCGTCAGTTCCGATCCGGTTTTCGGCCCGATTTCGCTGGTGTGGATGTCGACTGTCTGCGATCGAAGTTTCCCTTCGACCGCGTAGGTCCCGGCGATCGCGCACCCCGAGATCGTGAACGAGGCGACTTTGGTCCCTTCTTTGGGGGCGTAGAGCACCCGCTGTTTTTCCGCCAGGTCTTCCGACGCGAAGGTCAATTTGTTCGATTCGACTTTCGAATTGACCGTGCAGCCGGCGGGTTCCTGCATCGCGCACCCGGTGAAGGCGATCACGCCTTCGCCTTTGAATCCGAATTTTTCTTTTTCTTCGAAGTTGGTTGCGCTCTGGACCCCCCCGACTGCTTCGCAGGTGAATTTGACCGCAAGTCCGGCCACCTGGGTGCTCCAGACGATCGGACTTGTTTTTGTCCATTCCACCAGTTGCGTCCCCAGGACCGGGGTTGTGTGGTAGAGCCCTCCCGCCCCGCTTTCTTTCGTACAGTTTTCATCTTCGAAATGTTTGGATGTGGCCGGTTCTTTTTCGGCCGGAATTTTGCACTCCTCTGTGGTGCTCGCCGCGGCGCCGGCCACGCCGAATGAGCTGAGCGCCACCGCAAACAGCGCAACGCCGATCAGTCCCAAAAGGGATCTACGCAAAGTCATGGTTCCTCCCGATATTTGAATGCCCGGTATCGGCTGGCCCGGGCGTGCCTTCGTTCCCCCAGCGAACCCGCCGCCCGACGATCAGCCGAGCCGAACCTCCCACGTCTTCGGTCAATAGTCAAAATACTTCGATGTATTCTCTCGAGCGTTCCACCCGGGCGGCGATACACCGCTCGCAAGGCCGAGCGACGCGGGCCGGGGCTCGGCGAGGAGCCCCGGCCACGGTCACGGCGTCCGGAGACGGAACGGCCTCTGGCTACGGTGTCTCGCGAACTACTGTCTTCCCGTTCGCGGCTGTCGCGTCGTGGGACGTGAAGATGATGTCGACTGTGTTCCCACCGAGGGTGAGTTCAGATCCGCTGGTTTTGCTGAATTCTTCGGTGTGGATGTTGACTGTTTGCGATCGCAGTTTGCCGCTTATCGCATAACTGCCTTCCAGCGCACAACCCGTGATTTTGACGGTGGCCAATTTCGTGCCTTCTTTCGGCACGAACAGCGTCCGCATCACTTCTTCTTTCAGATCTTCGGACGATTCACTGAGGGTCACCGTTTCGAATGATTCGCTGACCGTGCAGGCGACCGGGGTGGCCATTTTGCAGCCCGAAAATTTCATTTTCCCTTCGCCTTTGAACCCTTTGACTTCTTTTTCTTCGAAGTTCGAAACCGTTTTGGTCCCGCCATAGGTTTCGCATTTGATTTCGATCGGGGTTCCCGCGATCGTGCCGCTGATGATGATGATGATTGTGTTTGTCCTGGTCAGCAGGGAGTTTGCCGGAACCAGCGTTGTGTGAAATTCCCCGGTGCCATTTGGTTCTTCGCAATTGGCGTCTTTGAAATGCGCCGATGTGAAGATCTCGCCGGCCACCGGGATCTTGCACTCCTCTGTGGTGCTCGCCGCGGCGCTGCTGACTCCGATCAGGTTGAACGCGGCGACGAAGAGAGCGCCGGCGATCAAGGTGAGTAGACGGTTCTGCAGGGTCATGGTTGCCTCCATGGTCTGAGTTGGATTTCAGGTCCACCGACGCGCCTCCCCACCCCCAACCTCGGACCACTCGTCGACCGGTGCGACCGTCGAGCGATGCTCCCACCGGCATCAACTTTGGTCAAAATACCTTGATGTATGTGTTTCGCGCGATGAGCGACGGCACTGGTTCCGCGGCGTTCACGGTGCCACCTATCCCTTCCGCGCACCCTCGCAAGATTCGGGCTCTGCCGCGGGTACTCTTCGCCGCTGTCGCCGCCATGTTCAGGGCTACCGCGAGCTGGTTCGTCGCGGACAGCGCCTTGACGCTCGCGATCTCCAGGAAGGCCCCTTCCGCCTTGCAGCTCGGGATCCCGGGCGGGCAGACGAGCGAATAGCCGTCTGCCGGGACCCATCGACGATTCGAGTTTGACCGTCGCCTTCAACGGCGCGCCGTACCCTTTCATGGCCGACGCCGCCATCGCCAACAGTGCAGCGCCGAGCGCCGCCTCCTCGGGTGGACGGGTCAGAACGGATCGTCGATCGATGGCGACCAGGATCCGTCCTTTCACCCCGGCGCACGTCAGGTGACCCCTGAGCCACCACCTCAAGATTTCAGGGTGGTGGCCCAGAGATCACCCCGACGGGTGGCCTACTTGCGTTCCTGCTTGGCGGCGCGGACGCAGCGGGCGTGCGCCTTGCCGTGCTTGCGCTTGCACTTGCGGAGGGCCTGAGCCCGTCGAGCCGCCGCCAGACATCTGGTGCGCTGCGCCTTCGAGCCGGTGGCGCATTTGCCGCTCGGAGCCGGAACCGGCCCGGATGACGGTGCCGCCACGGGGCTGGGGGCCGGCAGACCCAGCCGCGGTTCGCGCGGGCCCGGGTTCACCGGCGCCGGGCCCCAGTCGGGGTAGGAGCCGCCGGGGACGATCAGCTGCGGCGGCGGCGCGTCGCAGTTCCCGGCGCCGCGCTTGACCCAGATGCCTTCCGGATCGGCCATCGCCAGCGATTCACCGTCCGGTGACCAGGTCGGACCGTTGATGCCCTCGTCGGCGCTGGTCACGCAGCGCATCGCCGGGGCGGGAGGCAGCCCGCTGAGGGCGTTTCCGCTGACGTCGTACCAGACGACGGTGGCTGCGGATCCATAGTTGCGGACCAGAGCCAGGCGCGTTCCCTGGCGGTTGAGCTCGCCGTCGCCGAGGTCGGTTGCGTCAGCCTGGCCGACGACATCGTAGTCGTCGAACCAGTGGAGGTCGCTCGCCGCCCCGACATCGTGAACGTTCACCTGGTGGGTGTAGCCGCCGAACTGCAGCGTCCGCGAGTTGGTAGCCCAAGAGGGATCGCGGAGGTAGGTGGTGCCACTCTCCTGCGGGGCCGTGAGGTGATCGGCAGCGGTGTAGGCGGTGACGGTCCGGCCGCCGCAATCCGCCGCGGTCGGGCAGGTGTAGCTCGACATCGTGTAGGCGATCCGCGTGCCGTCCGGGGAGATCGCGACGTCGATCGGCGGACCGTCGACCGGATCGCTCACCGAGTTGAGGATCGCCGGTGGGTCGATCCGGTTCAGCACGGTCCCGTTCTGCTTCAGCCGCAGGATCTCGTTGCCGAAGCCGACGGCAATGGTGCCATCGTCGGCCTGCGACGGCGAGCGGTAGGGGTGCTCGGAGGTTCCGTCGGTGGTCACCAGGTACTGCCCCGAGCCATCGGGGTTGGCCAGCCAGACGTTGCTTTCCCTGACGTAGACGATCGAGTCGGCGGCCGCCGGTGCCGCCGCGACGAGTAGGCAGGCGAGGCAGCCGAGGGCGAGAAGCACCCCCTTGCGTCCACCGAACCTGGTGCGCGTCCTTCCTCGTTCCTTCATCTCGGGCTCCTTTCGCGACGTGAGGAGCCGCTCGGGGCTCACCACGGATCAGTTGGGTCGGATCGCGAGGATCGGCGCCGCAGGGCCGTCTGTCATTGGGGCGGTCCCTATTCCGCGCCCCCAATCTTGAGAGCGGGTTCCCTACTCCAGTCGATTCTTTGGGGTGCGGGATTAGGGGTTGCCTCGATGTGCGAGGGGCGTGCCTGGCGCAGGATGAGCGCGTGAACCACGCAGACGGAGTACGGAAGACCGTGATCCTCGAGCTACTCGCGATCGGCGACGGCCTCAGCGGTCGCCTCTTCTGCGAGCAACGCCCGGCCCGCGAGTTCAGCGGGCGGATCGGGCTGATGCGGGCGATCGACGACCTCATCGACGCGAGCTCGAACGACGTGCACCTCCCCGGGGATCACGGACCGGAGGCCGTCCACCGGCGCCCCGGCGCCGAAGGAGGGGGGCCGCAGCCCTGATCAGAGCGACGAGGCCGACTCGCCGAGAGCACGCGGAAGCTCGCGGCGGGAACGGATGTCCAGCTTGCGGTAGGTGTTCGAGAGGTGGACCTCGACGGTCTTGAGGGTGACGTAGAGCTCCTGGGCGATCTCCCGGTTGGTGCGACCGCTCGCCGCGAGATCGGCGACCCGACGCTCGCTGGCGGTCAGTGACTCGATCCCGCCCAGTGCCTCCCGCCGCGGACGGGCGCCGCTCGCCCGCAGCTCCGAGCGAACCTGCTCGGCGAGCGGCTCGGCACCGCAGGCGGCGGCCAGCTCCAGCGCCCGTCTCAGCGGATCGCGCGCCTCGGTCGGCTTCCTCGCTCGCCGCAGCCCGAAGCCGAGCGCCGCCAGCGCCTTCGCGTGCTCCAAGCGCGCGGTCGAGCCCTCGAGCACCGTCACCGCTTCCCGCAGGTTCGCCAAGCCATCGTCCTCTTCCAGGGTCCCGAGCACCCGCAGGGTGCGCCCGAGCCAGCTCGGGGCACCGAAGGCGCTGGTGACCACAAGCTCTTCCCGGACCAGTTCGAGCGCCTCCTCACGCCGGTCGAGGCGGTCGAGCGCCTCCGCTTTCAGCGAGCGCCACCAGAGTCTCGAGGCGTCAGGGACCGCCTCCCCGAGCGCCGCCAACTCATCGGCGACGGCAACGGCCTCCGTGGCTCGATTGGTCGCCATCAGCACGCCGATGCGGCCAGTCAGCGACAAGCTGTAGTTATGGGTGTTCGGACGCACCTCTCCGATCTGATCCAGCATGCGCTCCGCCTCGGTGAGACGACCGCTCTCGCGCAGAACGTCGACCATGACGGAGCGGCTGGATGCGTTCGCGTAGGCGTCGTGCCCCCAGAGGGTGAAGGCTTCGTCGGCTTCGCGCAGCGACTCCGCAGCCGCCGTCAGCTCACCCCGGCAGAGGTGGCTGTAGCCGAGCCATAGATGCGTCGATGAGGCCGAGACGAGCGAGCCGTGTCGATGCGCCGCCTCGAGGACGTCTTTCCAGATCTCGACCAACTCGGGTCGGTCGGCCACGATCAGGGAGACGATTGCCGCAAAGGGGATCAGGTACGGGTCGGCGGCCCAGAGCCGCCCGCCCTCCAGCGCGCCGAGGGCCAGCTCTGCGGACTCTGCGGCCGTGCCGCCGCTGCAGAGAGTCTCCCAAGCGGCCACCGAGGCGAGCATGCGAGAGCCCAGGTTCTGTCGTATGTGTCCGCGGTGCTCCCGCAGGCGCTCGTGGCGGTCGCCGCGGTCGGCACCGAAGAACACCGCCATTGATTCCAGAGCTTCGAACTCCATGCGCAGATCTTCCAGCTCAGGGGGCAGCTCAGCTGCGGCGTCGGCGGCGATCGAGGCAGCTTCCTCCGGAGCGCCCCGGAAGAGAACGGTGCGGGCGAGTAGGGCGGCGGCGGCGCCACGCTCGAACGGATCCGAGAGCCCCTCTCGGGCGAGGGCGAGATGCTCTTGGGCGGCGGCACCGTTGGTCAACGCCTCGGCGACCCCGAGCTCGAACGACAATCGGGCGCGCTCGGAGTCGACGGTGGTCTCGGCTTCGGCCGACAACTGATCGAGTGCGCGCCGCAGGTAGGCGACGGCGCTGTCGGCCGCGCCGGTGTGCATGGCGCCGCGGCCCGCCTCCCAGAGCAGCTCGGCCGCCCAGGGCTCGCCCCGCGGTGCGGTGTGCAGGAGCTGCGCCGCGATCCGGTCGACCGGGGCGCCGACCTCGCGCAGCAGCGTCGCCGCGCGAGCGTGTTCGAGCTCCCGCTCCCCTATCGAGAGGTCTTGGTAGACGGCCGCGCGAACCAGCGGGTGGACAAATCCGAGTGGCGGATCGGGGCGCAGGATCTCGGCCCGGGCCAGCTCGCGCGTCGCCTCCGCCACCTGCCCCTCGTCGACCCGCGCCAGGCCGGCGACCGCGGGAAGGCCGGCGCCGTCCCCAAGCACCGCGACCGCCCGCGCGACCGACTGGGCCTCGTCCGGGAGCCGAGCCAGCCGCACGAGGACAGTGCGCGAGATGGCCCGAGGGCCGATCTGGTTGACGTGGCCTACGTGCCTGGCATCGGGGAGCACGCCTTCGCCGGCGAGCGCGATCACCAGCTGGGTCAGCAGCAGTGGGTTGCCACCGGTCGACTCCAGGCATGCGGCGACGAACTCGCGCTCCGCGGGGCTCCCCAGCCGGTCCTCCACCAGCGCCGTCACCGTGGCTTCGCCGAGCGGGCCGGGACGGATTCGGGTCGCCGCGGGGTCATGAACGAGTTCGCCGAGCAGGCCCGGGTCACTGCCGGGCTCAGCCTCCCGCAGGCCGGTCAGCAGCAGGATCGGGCGGCCCTCGATGCGGCGGGCGAGGAAGGTGAGGAACATCAGCGACGGTCGGTCGCACCAATGCAGGTCGTCGACCGAAAGGAGCAGCGGACCCTCGTCGGTCAAGGCGAGCACCAGTCCCAACAGTCCATGCAGGGAGGCGAACGAGGCCCCCTCGGCCCCGTCCGAGGGGGCGGGGAGCTCGCCGAAGATCCCCGCGGTCGCATCCGCGGCACCGCCGATCAGGGCGTCGCGACGGCCCGGATCGGCCAGCTCGGAGTCGAACAGCTGGCGGACCACCCCGAAGGGGAACTCGCCCTCGAGCTCGCTGCCGCGCGACGAGAGCACCCGCATCGAACCCTCGGCACGGCACCGTGCCTCGGCCAGCAGGCGACTCTTGCCGATCCCGGCGGGTCCTTCGACGACCGCCAAGCACCCCTGGCCGACCGCGGCCCGCTCGATCTGCGCGTCGAGTTCGCCGAGCTCCCCCAGTCGCTCGAAGAGTTCGTCCACGCCCCCATGCTAGGCGGGGAGTAGCGGCGGCGCATTTCGGGGAGTGCTGGCCGGAAGGCGGATCAGGAGATACGTCAGAGGGTGCACTTGGTCAACCGCCCGAAATCTTGGGAGGCGTCAAACCAGGTTCCGCGGTCGTCTGGAATATGCGCCTACACACGCACCTCGACTCTCAGATCGGGTCGGCAGCGAATGGCCACTCGCGGGTCCGAGTACCGTTTCCCTCGCCGATTACGCTCGATGGTCGTGGATGCGCGTCGATCTTCCTTCGTTCGAACCGCTGCCCCCGCCGATGGGCACTCGCGCTTTTGAGTGCCCTTATCGCAACTTTTCCGCACTACAATGTTGGGGGCGAACGGCTGGATCGCACCCAAAAGCTCGGCGGTTCGAACATTCGCTCGACGGTGGGCGTCCATCGATAGCCCAGATTCTCTCCCGCCCCGCTGGGCACCTCTTTTCACCGCTGGTTCGTCCGTCCATCTACGTCACCAATTCGCGCGGGGGGACGCGTCCTGTTGTCAGCAGCGCGCCTTCCGTTGCCGCCACGGCAACAGCTGGACAGCGATATCCCGGCTCCGGCCCCCGGCAACCCAGGGTTTCTGGCCTTCAGAGCCGTTCAGAGGATACCGCTACGGGGATTCGAACCCCGGTTTCCGGACCGAGGAACTGCCGGAGGGACTTCGGCTGGTTGCGGCTGTCCTCGTTTTTGGCTTTATAGAGCCGTTTTTGGCGGAGCGCGAAGCCGAGGTCTTCGGCTGTATTCGACCCTCTCCTTGACCCGACCTTGACCCGGCGTCGGGTCTTGGAGCCGTGGTGCCTCGCCCGTATCCTCAAATCGTGGCCCAGGCACCTGAAGCCGGAACATCGCCCGGGAAACAGCGGCGCGCCGCGGCCGAGAGGATGCGCGGCGACGTGCCGACGACTGACGCTCCAACGTCGGTCATCGACGCCTCTGCCCTCCTAGCCCTCTGGCAGCACGCTAGGTCCGGCGGCGGCGGAAGTGGTCGTAGTGGGTCGCTGCCGTGACCCACTGAATTCAGCAGGCGCGAGCTTCTGCGATGGCCCCGGTTAGCTGGGCCGGCAGAGAAAGAAGCTGCTTACTGCGGACTTCGTACTCGGTCGGGGTCAAGTCCTTTGCATCGCCGAGGCCGTATGCGTACCGGGACATACGACGAAGCAACTTCACGGCTTCCTGCTGAACGAGGCCGCAGGAGGCCGGAGGCGCCAGACCTTCGAGTTGACGGCTCTCCGCTCGCAGTTCGCCCGAATAGACGTTGAAGTCCTGAAACTGTTGGACGAACATCGGCGGGGTCTTGACGAGCGAGGCTTTGCCCTTCGCCGCATGGCGAAATCCCGTGACGTCGCGAGTGAATTCGCCCTTCCAGGTAGCACTGGTCGGCATCTCGCCCCGGGCGACGCCGCCTTCCACGCCCGCGGCTGCGAGCCCGACCAGGGCGACAGCGATCAGTATGCGGACCAAAGGCTTCACGCGAACATCCTCCCCGATCGGGCGCACGCCGTGAATCGTCCGACCCGTAGACACCGAAGTAGCCGGGACCGTACGGATCGACGACTATGCCGCTCCATACCGCGGCATCGCAAGGGCGCGGTACCGTTTCAAGGATGGCTGCTTCCATCGACTTCACGATTTCCTTCGAGCCGCCGGACGAGCAGGAGTGGATCGTCGCCCGTGTGCTTGAGGTGCCCGGGGCGATGAGCCAAGGCCGGACGCGCGAGGAGGCTCGCGAGAACGCCCTGGATGCTCTGCGCACCGTGCTGACTCCCGACGAGGAGCTAAAGGGCCAGACGCCCGACGCCGATCGGGAGCATCTGCGCTTCACGGCCGCGGCGTGAAACGTCGCGACCTCGAACGCCACCTGGTGGCGCACGGCTGCCGCGCGGTCGGCGGGACTAAACACGCGAAGTGGCGGGGGCCGCAGAACGAGGTGTCAGCCCTACCTCGCCACAACGAGATCGGCCCCGGCCTGGTTCGGGCGATCTGAAAACAGCTCGGCGTGCCAGCTCCCCGTAATCCCCGCTGATTCGATCGGTCGTCAGGCAAGGGGAGAAGCTCGGCGATATCTAGATCGCCTTCCCTTCGGCATTCCGTTCGGCACCGTGCGGGAACGCGGACGGCCGGCGTGGCCTCAAGCTCTCGACTCCGATCGAGATCGTCAGTTCAGGCTGCCGGGGAGCCTAGGCCCGCCCGCCGTTCGCTTTGGGGCTGCCCTTGTGTCTCGGCTTTGCCTTCACGCAGCGGATCTTGCCGTTGTGCTTCTCCTTACGGAAACCCACCTTGCACCGCAGCGGCTTCTTTGCCTGCCTCACTGCCGGTGCCGGCGTCGCGGGCGGGCTCGGGGTGTGAGCGCCGCCACCGTCGCTCCTCGTCTTCGCGAAGTTGGCGATGACTTCCGCGCCTTCCCCGAGGGTGAAGGCGCACGGCCCGGTGCCCGAGCAGGCGCCCGACCAGCCGGTGAATTCGGAGCCGGAGTCGGCGACCGCGGTCAGCGTGATCGCGGTTCCTTCTTCGAATAGGCCGGTGCAGGCGACGCCACAGGCGATCCCGGCCGGAGCGCTCGACACCGTGCCCGAGCCGCCGCCCGTCTTGACCACGCTCAGAGCGCCGAGCCAGGGGGCGACGATTTCGTTGGAGCTGAATTCGTATTCCGCGCCGACGGAGTTGATGGCTTCGACCCCACACGAGATCGATTCGCCCGCGTCGGCGACTCCGAGTCGGTAGGTGCTCGATTCGGCACCTTCGATTTCTTCTTCGCCACGGAACCAGAAGTATTCGTAGGTGAAAATCGGCGGGTTGCCGCTCCAGACGCCGTTGCTGCAGCTGAGCGTTTCGCCGATCTTCCCGACCCCGCTCACAAAAGGCGGCGTGATGTTCGTCGGCGCTTCTTCGGCGACCAGCGTGGCGTCGACCCCACCACTTTCCTGTCCCGCGGTGACCGTCACCAACTGGGCTTCCGCCTCGGTCGCCTTGTCGTTGAAGAACTGGGTGAAGTAGCCGCCGAGGGAGAAGCGCACCTTGTATGAGCCGGGCGGGATGCGCAGGAATTCGTAGACGCCGCTGCTGGGGTCAGGCTTGACGCATTCTTCGCTGGTCGCGCTCAGCGCGCAGACTTCGACTTCACCCCGGCTTCCATAGTCTCCGTTCAGGGTGACCTGCCCTTTGATCGACCCGGCCTGTTCGAGCACCGCGTCGATCCCGCCGACTGGCGCTTCGGCGACCGCCACCGTCGTCCCATGGTCGATATCGCCGGTACCGCCGTAGTACTGGGTCACGTAGCCGTCGACCTCGAACATGACGCGGTAGGTGCCAGGCGGGGTGACGAGGAGATAATTCCCGTCTTCATCGGTGGACCCGCAGTAATTGAGTCCGGGCCATGGGAAGGCACAAACGGTGACGTTTTCGACCGGTTCCCCGGTGCCCTGAGCAGTGACCGTACCCCTGATCCCGGGTGCCACTTTGAGATCGGCGCTCGCGGCGGTGACCCCGCCGGCCTGGACCGACACCGAGGTCGCCGGGAAGTATTCGGTCACACCGCCGCTGAATTCCGTCAGGTAACCCGGAATGGAGAACCTGAGGACGTAGGAGCCAGGAGCGAGGTTGCCGATCCGGTAGCCAGATCCATGACTCAGGAATTCGCAGGTGGAGCCGATCTCCCCGTGTTTGAAGGCGCATACCTCGCCGCGCGAGGGAGCTTCGCCTTCAGCGGTCAGCGTTCCTTCGATGCGGCCTCCAGGGATCAGCGTCGCGTTCGCTTCGATCGAGCCGCTGCTTCCGACAAAGACACTTTCCGCTTGTTCGTAGTTCCATTTTTCCTGCCAATAGGTGGTCGCGTATTCAGGTTCGCCTTCTGGTCCTTCGAAGTAGAGCTTGTAGCCGACATACGGCTCGATCGAGTTGATCGCGTATTCGCCTTCTGCAGTGGTTTCGGCGCAGCTCAACTGTTCTTCTTCGCCGCTCTTCCGGGCGCATGCCCGCGCGTGAGGGATCGGCGCGCCGCCGACGGCCGTGATCTTTCCCGTGATCGAACCCGCCAACGCGCTTCCGGGAGCGATGCAGAACAGCAGAAAGCAGGCGAGGGCGACCGCCCAGAACCTCGATTTCAACAATGCCTCCGTGATTGCTGGAACCGCGCGAGGCGGCCGACCGGGCTAGAATACTCAAGGCATCCAGATCTTCACCGCCCCTGCCTCCTCATTACTTGAAGTTTTGGCGGCCGGCGGCACTATCTTTCGTGGGTGCGGCTGGTCGACGATCTCCAGAACATCGCCTCGTTGGCGTCGTTGTGAGCGCTGACGAAGCGTTCGGCGGCTCGGCCCTGCCGAGCGGCGGTGGCGTCGCCGATCTGGCGGCGTTCAGGCAGAAGGGAAAAGCTCGATGAGCACCTCGGTCAGGACTTCGATTCGCTCTTCATTCAGCGGTCCGGGCCGGTGGAGGTGCTTCGAAAGCTTGCGCGGGTAGAACAGCGGAAGGCCGCCGATGGAAAGGGTCCGGAATAGCGGGATGCCACTACCGCCAGCCTGCCCGTCCGGGTTGATGAAGCGGAAGCACCCGCCGACCGGAACGTCCTGTTCCACCACAGCCAGTCCGGCGCGGACCGCCTCGACCTGCCGCTTCAGTCCATCGACGAGCTTCGTCTTGTCGCGGCCACGGATGACCAGCTTCGCGCCTCCGAAGAGCGGTTTGCGGACCTCGATCTTCCCTTTGTAGCGCTTGGCGTCGATCACGAAGACACCGCTCGGCGCGATCGCGATGTGGTCGATGTTGGCGCGGGACTTCGGCATCCGGCGATCGTGGAGGACCACCACCCCGGGACCGGTCTTGGCGAGATGGGATGCGACCGCCTCCTCGCCGATCGCGCCGTCCCTCAAAGCCCTCTCCCGCTGGGGCTCGTCCTGGAGCCTCAAAAAGAGGCCGCCCAGATGCGGATGGTCTTCGCGGGTCTTCGCTTCGCGTCGGGACTTCCGCCTTTCGTGCTCACGTCTCGCGCCAGCGCCCGGCGCGCCCAGATCAAGATCTTCCGGTTTCCCTTCCACATCTGGGCTATCGGCACGCAGCGCGACAAATGAAGTCGTCATGACCTCGAAAACTCCAACCCGCCCCCGACGCCGGCATCCAGCAGGGGGACGAGGTCCGCAAGGTGAAGCCTGGATCGGTGTTGCCGAGCCGCTCTTGAACCTGCTTGATGACGGGACCGAGGCGGTCCGGTCGAGGGGGGCCTCGATCGCTAACTCGGCCCCGTCCGTCCGCGGAGGTGGGGTTCCACCGGGTTTCGTATTCGCGGGCCTCGGTCTGCTCGCGGATTTCGCCCGGGGTGACGTCGTCGCCCACTGCTCGAGGCGCGACCGTGGCGGATCTTCAACCCGGCGGCGATGACTGCCATCGGCGGAGCGTACAGCGCCGCGGGCGGTCGTTTCGCTCTACATCTGAAGTACCGCTACAGCGTTTCGTCCCTAACGGAGAGATCATCGTGCCGAGAGGAGCGGCGTTGGATTTGGCTCCACAGGCGAGAAAGAAGCCACGCGCGTCCGGGCGGATCAGGATACCCCGAAGGGACATCTGAAAAGGTCGCCTTGACTTCGGCGGTGTCAGAGCTACCTTCGCCGACGCCAAAGACATAAGTGGCCCCGGCGGCGCGCTAACGCCCCGGGGCCTGGCACCGAAGAACACGCCTTCGATGCAAGCGAAACCGTACTCGCCGAAGCCCCGCAGTGGGCAGCATCCTGGCGGCTCTCCGGTGCCCAACCGAAAGGAAGGTGCCGTGCCCCGAAAGACGATCAAGATCACCGACGAGGAACGCGACGCGCTCTACGACCAGGTGCGCAACCACCTTGCCGCCCTAGGCGACGTCTTCGTGGCGATGGAGTGCCAGAAGGACTACGCCACCGCCGAACGCCTTGGCATCGAGTTCGGCGAAGACTTCCGCCTCCTCCAAGACCTCGGCTGGCCAGAGGACGATGACCGCGAGCGGGTCGAGCTGACGATGCCCTACGAGGACCTGACCGAACTGATGCGGCGCCTCCGCGACGAAGCCGAGGGCGGCCTCGCCGACGCCCGAAAGGAGCGCGAAGCCGTCGCCGGGGCGAACGTGATCGAGGGCCTCGAATCCACGATCCAGACCTGCAAGGAAGTCATGGAGGCAATCGAGCTTCAGGAACGCCGGCCACAGGCCCGGCGGGCCTAACCGAGCTTCGCCGCAAGGCGAAGGCTCCCGCAGCCTCGACTCCCATGCAACGAGGATGCGGAGAGCGAGCGGCAGGCGGCGGGGAACTAAGGCACAGGAGGGACCGGTCGCCGATCCGCTCAGGTCGGCCGGGGAGGAGCGCAGGCCACCGAGGAACTCCTCCCCGGCTCGGCCCTATCAGGGCTATCCGTGCAGTCGCCGATCAGCGATCTCGTAGACCGGTCGGCGCATTCGAGTCGCATGGTGATGTCGGACACCGAACGCGTGGTAGCGGAGCGCGAGGCCATCGGCATCGCGGAGGAAGCGAAAGACCATGCCGAACTTGCCGTTAGGCAGCCGCAGATAGACCTTGAAGCAGCCGGACACTTGACGAGCTTTCAGCGTCCTGTCGAGGAATCAAACCGCCCGGCGACCGTCGGCATGACGCGGCGTCTAAATTGCCTCCAGTCGATCGACGAGGACAGCCTTCTTGATCTTCTCAACAGCCACTGCCGGCGCCTCATGCTCCCAGACACGAACCACAGTCCACCCGTCAGCCTCCAAGGCAGCAGTATGGCGCCGGTCACGAGCACGGTTCTCGGCGATCTTCGGCTTCCAGTAGGAGCGATTGGTGGCCGGAAGGGTGCCGTGCTCTGGGCAGCCATGCCAGAAGCAGACATCGACGAAGACGGCGACCTTGCGACGGGGAAAGACGAGATCGGGTCGGATCTTTCGCCCATTGCGGGGCTTGACTCCGAAATCGACGCGATACCTCAGCCCTGCTGCATGAGCGGCGCTGCGAACGGCGCGCTCGGGTCCAGTATCCCGTCGCCGGTTCGAGCGCATGATGCGGCTCCGCGTCGCCGGCACATCGCCCCAACGACCAGTTGTGGCTGATCGGACACCCTGAGAGATCTCTGCATGACCGTCGCTCAACAGACTCAGGATACGCTCGATACCTCTGGGGACCGTGCCAAGGAGTTGCTGTCACAGGATCAGCAGTTCCTCAGGAGCACAGAGGTCCCCAGCTATGGCGGGGAGGCAGACGCAAACGAGATCGTCGATCTCTTCTGCGGCTGCGGCGGGCTCACCTATGGCGCCCTAGAGGGCTTTCGACACGCGGGTCGAGCAGCGAAGCTTTCGCTCGCAGTTGATCTAGAAGGCACCCCTCTAGACGTCCTCGAAAATACGCTCTCGTTGTCCGACGATCGCTGCAAGGCGTTCGATCTAGCTCTCCTCCAAGACATCGCTAGCGAGGCAACGACCGAGGAGTCGGAGCTGTTCGACTTGGTCGGTGAGGGGCCCCTTTTGCTTGCCGGCCCTCCGTGTCAGGGCCACTCCGCACTGAACAACCACACGCGCCACGACGACCCCCGCAATGACCTCTACATGACCATCGCCCGTGCCGCAGAGCTGACTAAGCCGCGGGCAATCGTCTCCGAGAATGTCAGTGGAATCAGTAGCGACCGGAAGCAGTCCGTGACACGGTGCATGAAGGCCCTCAAGGGCCTCGGATACGAGGTCGTTGAGAAGCGCTTGGACCTTCGCGGCCTCGGGGTCCCTCAGCGAAGGATTCGCCACGTCCTCGTTGCGACGAAAGGCAAGAAGTTCGAGTGGGAGCAGCTCGCTTCGGTGCCAAATCGAGATGTCGCGTGGGCGATAGAAGACTTGCTAGACCAGAAGCCCTCGAGCGCTTTCGATACGGCCTCCCAAGCCAACGAAAAGAACATCGAGCGCATCAACTGGCTATTCGACGAAAACGCGTACGACCTGCCCAACGAGCACAGGCCGGACTGCCACCAGGACGGTGACCACTCCTATGTGTCGATGTATGGTCGACTCCGCTGGGATCGACCAGCTCAAACGATCACCAGCGGCTTCGGTTCGATGGGGCAGGGGCGATTCGTCCATCCCCGCCGTCGTCGAACCCTGACGCCGCATGAGGCAGCTCGCCTCCAGTGTCTGCCGGACTTCGTTGCCTTCGACGCCGTCGATATGACGCGTTCCGCCCTGGCGACGATGATCGGCAACGTCGCCCCACCGCTATTGGCAACTCGCATCGTCGAGGCGCTGGTCGCGCAAGAACTGCTCTAGCGACCAGCGCCTCCCGTACGTTGCGGCCCGCCCCTCAGGAGCCCACAGACGCCGTCCGAAGTGAGCCAATTTGACGCTTCACCTCGCGCAAGGTGTGATACCTGTCGGCCATAAACGCAGCGGTGAGAGCTACCGGGGAAAGCGCATCGTCGAAGTTGGAGGGAACCCAGGTCGAGCCGTTCTCCAGCTGGCGCAATCCGTTCACGGACTCGACCAGCTTCTGCTCGATCCACTCCTGCACGGAAGTCTCTATTTTCGCCGACACGTCGTCGTTGCCGTCCGGGTTCGCCCAGTCGTTGAGGCTCGCCACAAGCGTCTGATACCCCCGGAAATCGAGGTTCAGCAGCAGTATGTCTGCCGTAACGCCATCTTCGCCGGCGAGAGCAGCGGCACGATCGTGCAGGCCTTTGGAGTTTCCGTTGACGATCGCGAAGGTCTCGGCGTCCTTCTCCGTCACCCACTGAGGGGTGATCTTCAAGAGGGAGAAGACTTCCTGCGCGGGCCCTTGGTCGGCGCCATCGACCTGAGTGAGGACGGCCCCGATACCCCGCCGCTTCGCCCCCTTCTTACGGCGCCGACCCTGTCCTGAAGACCGCTCCACCACCGAGCCGTTGCTGCCCCCCCCAGAGCCGGTCGCTGGTGGGCCGCCGGCAATGAGATTTCCATTCTCGTCTCGACGGAATCGCCTCGGCCGGAGGAGCTGCATCACATCTTTGAGTCGGTTCTGGATGCGGCGAGCTCGGTCCGGGTCCTCGTGCTGTAGCCGAGCCTGCTCCTCGGCCATCGTCTGCTTGATCTTCTCGGGCATCGCAATTCGGAACTGCTCCGCCCAGGTCAACCACGCATCCGTCTGGAAAACCGGTGTGCCCCCGATGAGAACGTGGGCACGGGCGAAGTCCGAGGAGATCGTCGATCCAAGCGGCTCGAGAATGAAGCCGATCCGCGACTTCCCGAACAGGACGCCGAGTCGCGCGAAGTAGGCGTTGGCCTGGTTGCTCTGCTGCCAGTCGTGGAGCTCGTTCTGAAAGAGGACAGAGACGCTTCCGGGGCTCGCCGTGCGGGTAGAGACATCGACGCCTCCTTCGGGAAAGACCCACCAATGGAGCCTTGCGGCTGGCTCGTCCTCGGCCGGGTCACCAGGGAGGTCGACGAACCCGCGGAACTCATCGCCCAGATTGGCCGATGCCTCATCCCAACGGGTCGCGGTCCCCCGAACCCGAGAGAGGTTGAAAGAACGACCCTCGCCGCGCTGGCGTTCGTCGGCCTCAGCACGAGTCGCCGGCCACTCAGGTTCATCGCCAGACGGCACCCGTACGAAGACCTCGATGCCCCCTTCGGAGAGCCGGAAGAACCGCTGATGCAGGTACTTGAACAGCCAGCCCTTCGGCCGCCCGGGTGGCTTGAACGTGTTGTCGCCCTCATCGTTGCCGAGGAAGGTCACGACAGATCCAGATCCCTGCTCGAGCACGAAATCGGGAAACATCTCCTTGCCGACCGGCATCACGACCTCATCAGCGGGTCCGATGGGAATGAGCCCGTACTCGTCGCCATCCCATCCAACCTGGACCATCCAGGCCTCGTCGTCGCGAAGGGAGCGAATCAGGACCCCGCGTTTGTGGCGCGTGGGGCCTGCGATCTTGAGGCCCATACCCTGGTTGCCGGTGATCGACTGGTTCTTATTGGCGCCCTCGACAGCCAGCGTGGTCGTGTACTTCTCGAGATCGACGTGGGACATGCCATCGCCGTTGTCAGCGCAACATAGGAGCCACTCCCCCATCTCACCGTGCATCGGCCAATCGACGTCGAACTCGATCCGTCCGCCGGAATCAACGCCCTGCGCCTCGAAGCGGCGTCGCACCGCCTCCTCGGCGTTCATGTAGACCTCGCGCTGCTCCTGATCCGGCAGAAGCTCAGACGCGAGCTTGTCCGCGATGAAATCCGCGTTATCAACACGAAACATATGTAGTTCTCCTTTGCGAGCGGCTCAGCAGAGCCGGTGTCAAATGGTCGAGACGCCGCGCAAGGGAGCAGGACTATGTCGTGCTCCCTCTCGCAGTTTCTCGTCACAAAGAAGATCACTTTCGGTGGATGCCTGCAAGACGTGGGCCGCAAACTCCGGGTATTTCCAGGGCCTACGTCCGAATTCTCGCGGGCAATGCTTGTCAAGGCCGACGGTCGGATTCGTCACATAGCCGTTACATAAGGGGGGCCACTTTCCTTGCTCGCGCCTCCGTTAAGTAGGTGGCACTAGAACTCTCACCGAACGCAGGGCGCGAGAAAGTTGCCGGATTCGGCTGGCTCGTTCGACAGGTAGGTAGATGATGAGCTTGCCGAGAGCCAGTTTTCTTGCGCCCGCCCGACCTTGCCAATCGCCATCAACTCGACTGGCAAGGTAGGGCAGCGCTCATTTCGCGCCGTGGTGCGGAATCAGCGCCTCTCCCCCGCGCCCGAGTCTCTACCCCCTTCGTTCGCAGTCAAATGACAGTGGGTCGATCTCGCTCCCGTGTCTTCCGCCGCGCACCGACTCGCGCCCGTCGCCATCGCCTCCGCACTGACTCCACAGCGCTCGCTCGCACCCTCGGCTGCTCCGATCGCGCTTGGCTTGACCGCAATCGCCTCGGCGCTGGCGACTCAACGGCTCCTCTCCTCCGCGCTGGAAGCAGCGCCTTCGCGCCGTACCGCCGCGCTCGTCCCGCCGCCTTCATCAGCGGCGGCATCACCGCAGGACCGGGCCGCTCACCGACAGCCACGGCCTCTGCGTGCCGGGAGGACGCTTGACCAAAGGCCGACCCTCACGCGCTGCCGCCTCGCTCTCCGACCTCGACCTTCACATCCTCGGCCTGCTCTCCTCCCTGCGGGTTCTGACCCTGCCGCAGCTCGCCAGCCTCTCGCCCGATACCCCGCCGCGAACGCTTCGCTATCGAACCGCCCGCCTTGCCAAGCATGGCTTTCTCGGTCGCACTCGGCCATACCGCGAACGCGGCTCAGCGCCGCATCACCTCTGGCCGACGCGGAAGGGCGAGGCAATCGCCAACGGCGAACCGCCGCCGCGCGGCGGCGAGCGGCGCGAGCCGAACCCGCTGTTCCTCGCCCACACCGCTGGGCTGAGCGAGCTGTACGTGGTGCTGAAGACCAGGCTGCCCGAGGGCACCGAGCTGGCGGGCTTCGAGCGCGAGGCCGAGGCGCGCGAGACGTTCACCACGCTCGGCCGCGAGGAGCGGGCCATCGCGCCCGATGTCTGCATCCAGATCGCCGACACCGACGGCAAAGGGCTGCTCGGCCTCGTCGAGCTGGACCTCGGCACGATGTCGCATCGCCAGCTCAAAGCCAAGGCGGCGGGCTACGGCGAGTACGCCCAGCTCGAAGCCTGGCACCACCGCAACGCCTACTGCCCGCCGCTGCTGTTCATCACCACCAGCGAGAAGCGGGCGCGGTCCTTCCTCGCCGCCGCCGACAGGGAGATCGACAGCGCCCGGATGCTGGTCGCCTGCGTCGGGCTGGCCCGCGACCTTCGGCGCTGCATCGCCGCGCCCGAGTGGATGGTCGGCGACGGCGAGCAGGCCGCCGACCTGCTCGGCATCCTCCGCGCCGCGCGTCGTCCCTACGACGAAGAGGCGGCGCGCGAGGAAGCCGAGCGCCGCGAGGAAGAGGCCGAGCGCGACCGGCTGCGCTCTGACCCCGAGGCCCTCGCCGAGCGCCTGCGGGGAGAGCTTCGCTACGCCTGGGGGGACGAGCAGCTCGGCCGAGCGGCGACCGATGCCCTTCGCCTCTCAGTCCAAGGCGAGGGCGGGCTGACCGAAATCGAGCGCGCCGCACTGAAGGCGGTCGGCGGGATGCTGGCCGAACCGCTCTCCGCCCGTATCGCCGAGGGAGGACCAACTCCCTCCGAGCGCGAGGCGCTGGCGGCCCTGGTCGCCCACCACCGCGCGAGCCAGCTAGGGCGCCTGGACGAGATGGCCGGGCGATTCGGGGAAGGGCCGAAGGTGCGTCAGCGCCGCCGCTGTCTCGCGGATGGCGACCTCCTCGGCGCCGACTCGCTGGCGAGGCTGCCCCACGATGCCGAGCAGGACCGCGAGGCCGCTGCCCAACAGGACCGACTGCGGGAGGACTATCTGCGCTGGCGCGAAGGCGAGGCCAAGCGGCTCGCCAAGTTGCAGGGCTTCATCGCCCGACGCCGCACCGGCCGCGACGCCTTCCTGGCCGAGGTCGACCGCGACGCGCTGCGGTGCTGCTCGGACTGCGGGGAGATCGCCTATCCCGACCCCGAGCGCGAGCCGCGCCCTGGCGGTCGGCGCCACGTTGCCGGGCGCTGCCATTTCTGCGGGGCCGGGGCGCTGAGCGAGCTTCCGAGCGAGGGGGTCAAACCGACTTGAGATCCGCGCGCGACGGAGCTACACATGGTGGGCGGATCGCAGCCCGGCGCCGCAGCGATCACGAAGGCAGGCAGCGCAAGGTGGCGCCAGTCAGCGAACTCGAGGCCACGATGTCGATTGAGCAGACCAAGCCCGGATCAGCGCTGGACGATCAACTTCGCCGCGAGCAGGCCAAGGCGATCTTCGACCTCCTGGCCTCTCGGGGTAAAGCCAAAGGCACGGATCAATGACCGGCGCGGCCCGCCTAGAGTTCGGCTGGCGTCACGACGAAGCCAAGCCGCTCTGCACCACGGCGAAGCCTGCCATCGACGGTGACCAAGCGGCAATCGTTCAGCTTCGCAAGCGCGACGTACTCGGCGTCGTAGGTCTTCGCCCAGCCGAAATCCTCGGCGACTTCCCACGCAGCCATCGCCAGCCCGTCCGGCCGTTGCTCGCTGATCGAAAGCTTCCCGGCGAGAAACCGCTGCACGGCCAGCTCGGCGAGGGCGTCGGAGATATCGCCCCGAAAGGCCATCTCGTGAAGCACCGAGGGAACCTCGCTCCACAGCAGCGGCGGCGCGATGAGCTGGCCTCCGCCATCGAGGGCAGCGCTTGCCTGCTCTCCGGCCCGGTCGAGCGACAGCTCGACCGCCAAGCTCGCGTCTACGACCAGCACGCTCAGTGCGACTCGCGGGAGCGCCGCACGGCGGCCGCGACGTTCGGCATCGGCTCGCCGGTCAGGGTCTCGCCCCAGCCTGCGGGCAACGCAGCCATCTCCGGCTCATCGACCGACTCGTCGGGAATGACGATCCGCGCACGGGCCGCCCTGGCCTCATCGAGGTCAAGCACCTCTCGCAGCAGCTTCTCCTTCGCGGTCACGCTTCAAGCGTACCGGCCGACCCCGCGTAAATCCGAGGAAAGGAACCGATGATGCGACGCTTTGCCTGGTACGGACGGCTCTCGACCAAGGACAAGCAGGACCCGACCCTCTCCTTTCCCTCGCAGCGGGAGTCCTGCGCAACGAAGGCCGCCGAGCTGGGCGGCGAGATCGTCTGCGAGTTCACGGATCAGGAGGCCGGTCGCCGCGACGACCGCGCCGGTTGGGCCGACCTGCTGCGCGAGGCGAAGGAGCCTGACGCCCGTCGCTTCGACGCGGTGATCATCTACTCGAGCTCGCGCCTCAGCCGCGACCTCTTCCACGCGCTCACGTACGAGCGCGAGATGACGCGGGCGAGGATCGAGGTCTTCTACGCGCTCACCGCTGGCGACCAGACCAGTCCGGAGGGGCGGCTGATCCGTCACATGTTCCAGGCGCTCGACCAGTTCGAGGTCGAGAAGCTGGGCCGCGAAGTTCGGCGCGGTCAGAAGGAGAACACGCGACAGGGCTACCGCAACGGCGGGCGGGCACCGTACGGATATCGGTTGCAGCATGAGGCGCATCCCGATCCGGCACGGGCAAAGGCGGGCGACACGAAGTCGCGCCTCGTCGCCGACCCTGAGCGGGCGCCCGTGGTCGCCGAGATCTTCGACCTCTTCCTCTCCGGCTCCGGTACAAGGAGATCGCCAACCACCTGAATCGGCCTGGTGGTCCGCCGACCCCCAACCACGTCGATTCCAAGCGCAACACGTCCGGCAAGTGGGCGAAGACGACTATCAAGTCGATGCTCGAAAACCCGACCTACACCGGCCGCCTCTACTGGAACCGGCTCGACTCACGCGCCCACAAGCAGGGCGTCGGGCCGGTGGTTCGCCGCAGCCCCGATGAATGGGTCGAAGCGGACGAGCGCCACGAGGCCCTGATCACCGACGAGCAGTTCGAGAGCGCACAGGCCGAGATGAAGCGCCGCAGCAACGGCCACGGCGGTCGCCGCCGTCGCCCGCAGAAACGCCCCCACCTCCTGCGCGGCATCGTCCACTGCGCCACCGGCCACAACCCGCTGCGGATGCAGGGTCGCGCCCGCAAAGGCGAGCCGACCTATTACACCTGCGGCTACCGCACCTCTTATGGCGACCGCGCGGCCGAGGCGGTCGGCCACGGCAAATGGCAGTACGTCCGCGAGGACAGCTTGGTCACCCTGATCGACACCTTCTTCGCCTCGCGGATTTTCGGCTCTGACCGCCTGACCCATTTCCGCGCTCAGAGTTCGATGCTGGCGAGCGAAGTCGAAGACCGCGACGACGACCAGTGCGTGCGGATCGCCAAGCAGGTCGGCGAGGTCGAGCAACGGATCGAGCGACAGCTCGCGGCATTAGAGGCTGGTGTCGACCCAGTCCTGGTTGGCGAGCGAATCCGCAACCTCAAGGCTGAGCGCGAGGAGGCACAGGCCGCCCTCGCCCAGCTCGAAGCTTCACACCGGGACAGCACGGTCGTAGACCCCGCCGACGCCCTGGCGGTCCTCGGCGCTCTGCCCGATCTCGGCAAGTCACTGATCGCCGCCGACCCCGATATACGGCGGGCGGTGTTCGACGCCTTCCGCCTCCGGGTCGAGATCGACCGCAACAGTGGTCAGATACGCCTGAAAGCGCTGGTGTCAAGCGCGTTCGGGGAGGCGACGAATCTAAGTGACCTGGGAGAGGCGGGCGATCCGGCTCTCTCCGATAAGGCCATACCGCTACGGGGATTCGAACCCCGGTTTCCGGACTGAGAATCCGGCGTCCTAGTCCCCTAGACGATAGCGGCGAGGGATCAGCAGTTTAGCGAGGACGGCGAGAGGGGGACGTGGCGTCGGTCACGCAAAGGGGCGCGGCTCCCGCGGCGCGCGCCGATCGAGCCAGGACCGGTAGATTGGCCTTCCCGCGCGGCTGTGGCGGAACTGGTAGACGCGCACGGTTCAGGTCCGTGTGGGCTAGCGCCCGTGAAGGTTCGACTCCTTTCAGCCGCATACGGACCTTCGGTCCCCCGGCCCCTCCGGGCCGGGGCGCCGGGGGCGCCCTAGGCGGGGCGAGGGTGTTCGGCGGTCGCGGGCGCGCCCGCGGGGCGGCGCTCGCGGGTCGCGCGGGGAGTCACGGCGGCGGCGCGGGCACCGCGCTCGGTGCGGCCGGCGTTGGTGTCGATCGCGTTGGCGAAGGTCGGCCAGAGGTCGCGCGGGAGGTCGTGGCCCATGCCGTCGATCATCATCAGCCGCGCGCCCGGGATCGCCCTGGCGGTCGCCTTGCCGCCCGAAGGTTTGACCAGCGGGTCACGGGTGCCGTGGATGACCGCGGTCGGGACCTGCACCTGGTGGAGGGCCTCGGTGCGGTCACCGGAGGCGATGATCGCGTGCAGCTGGCGCATGACGCCGGCGGCGGAGTGGCCACGGTCGTAGGAGCGGGCCGCCATCTCGCGCACCATGTCTTCTTCGAAGGGGAAGCCGGGCGAGCCGATGACCTTGAAGGTCTTGACCGCGCGGGAGATCACCTGGTCGCGCGTCTTCGGTGGATTGCCGAGCAGGACGCCGTAGGTTTTCAGCGCCGGCTGGCCGCTGCGGCGGTTGCCGGTGGTCGACATCATCGAGACCATCGAGCGGAGGCGGCGCGGATGGTCGATCGCCATCTGCTGGACGATCATCCCGCCCATCGAGGCCCCGACCACGTGGGCGCTGTCGATCTCGAGGAAGTCGAGCAGGCCGACCGTGTCGGCGGCCATGTCGCGCAGCAGGTAGGGCGCGGTGGAACGGCGGCCGGTAAGCAGGTCGAGTTTGCTCGGCACCCCGGCCTGGACGATCTTGGTCGAGCGGCCGATGTCACGGTTGTCGAAACGGATGACCCGGAAGCCGCGGTCGGCGAGCAGGCGACAGAGGCCGTCCTGCCAGGCGATCATCTGGGTCGCCAGGCCCATCACCATCACCAGCGGCTGCCCGTCGGGCTCGCCCATCTCCTGGTAGCAGAGCTCGATGCCGTTGGCGGAGGCCATCAGCTCTTCACCAAACGAATACATGAAGCGATCTTATCGAGCCCTGGCCGGCCGGCCAAGAGGCTGGTCCGGTAGAAGGTCACACATGAAGACGGCGATCGTCTCCGATCTGCACCTCGGCGCGATCAGCGGAGGAGACGTGCTGCGCGACCCCGAGGTCCGCGCCGTGCTCGCCGCCGAACTGCGCGGCGCCGACCGCCTGGTGTTGCTCGGCGACGCGCTCGAGCTGCGCGAGCGCCCGGTCGGGGCCGCCCTCGCGCAGGCCCGCCCGGTGCTCGAAGACCTCGGCGCCGCGCTCGGCGACATCGAGGTGATCCTCGTCCCGGGCAACCACGACGCCCGCCTCGCCGAGCCGCTGCTCGACGGCCTCTCGATCGCCGACCAGCCGCTGGCCCTGGACGCGAGCGCCGCCCCTGCCCCCGGCCCGACCGCCGAGATCGCCGCCGCCCTCGCGCCCGCCCGCCTGCGGATCGCCTACCCGGGGATCTGGCTGCGCGATGACGTCTACGCCACCCACGGCCACTACCTGGACCTGCACCTGCGCCTGCCGCGGGTCGAGTGCGTCGCCGCCGCCGTCGTGCGCCGGATGGGAGGCCGCCCACTACCCGAGGCGGCGACCCCGCGCGACTACGAGCGCATCCTCCGCCCCATATATGGACTGGCCTTCGGCGCCGCCCAGTCGCTGCCCCGCCGCCCGCGCCGGCGCGACCTCGGGCCGTCCGAAGCGGCCTGGGAACTGCTCGCCGGCGACCGTCCCGGTCGCACCCGCGGCCGCCGGCTGAAAGCGCGGGCCGCTCGCACCGCTTTCCCCGCCGTGGTCGCCGGGGTCAATCGCCTCCTGCGCGCCGACTTCGACAGCGACATCAGCGGCGAGGCGATCTTTCGCAGCGGCGTCGACGCGGCGACCGAGATGGCGCGCCGGCTCGGCGTCGACCACGCCCACGTGATCACCGGCCACACCCACCGCGGCGGGCCCCACCCCGAGGAAGGCCCCTGGCCTCTGGCCGGCGGCGGTGAGCTCCACAACACCGGCAACTGGGTCTTCTCGACCCCCCTCCACCGCCCCGGCACGCCGCCGAACGCCTACTGGCCCGGGACCGTCACCTGGGTCGAGGACTCCGGCCCACCGCGCCGGGTCGAGCTGCTCCAGGACCGCGAGCACCACGACATGGTCGCCCTCGCCGCTCGCTCCCGCGGCCTCGAGACGCGCCCCACACCTGCCCCAGGTTGATGGGCCGAAAACTTGCCATATAGGCAAGTTTTCGGCCCATCAACCTCAGGTTCTCAGCCAGTCGGCGATGATTTTGCCGATCTCCGGGCCCGCGTCCTCCTGGAGGAAGTGGGAGGCGTCGGCGATCGGGACGGGGGCCGGGAAGTTCAGCTGGGTCGCCACCCGCTCGCCGACCGCGAACGGCAGCACCGGGTCGTCCTCGGCCCACAGGACCAGGGTCGGGCGCTCGTCATCGCGCAACGCGTCAGCGACCCGTTTGCCCTCGGCGGCGCCGGGTGCGTCAGGCTCGGTCGGCAGGATCAGCGGGAAGGCCCGCGCGCCCGCCTTCGCCGCCGCGTCCACATAAGGGGCCTCGTAGGCGGCGATCACCTCATCGCCCGGGTCGTGCTTGCAGCCACCCCGGATCAGCATCCCGACCGGAACCTCCTCGGCATTGCGGACGAAGTCCCGAAACGCCAACCAGGCGTCGCTCATCTTCTGATGGCCGGTGAACGGGCCGGTCTCCATGATCACCAGGCGCTCGAACCACTCCGGGTGCTCGACCGCCAGCCGCAGCCCGATCGGCCCGCCCCAGTCATGGACCACCGCGGTCGCCCCACTCAGCTCGAGGCGTCCGAGCAGCTCCGCCATCAACTCGATGTGACGGTCGTAGGTATAGAAGCCCACGTCGGTCGGCTTGTCGGAGCGGCCGAAGCCGGCGTAGTCGGGGGCGATGCAGCGGAAGCCCGCGTCGCGGACCGGCGGGATCACCTTGCGCCAGAGGAACGACCAGGTCGGCTCGCCGTGGAAGAAGACGACCGGCGGGCCCTCGCCCTCGTCGAGATACGCGAGCCGCAGCCCATCGACCTCCTCATACCGCGAATCGAAAGGAAAATCGGGCAGCCCGAGGGTCCGCTCGTCCGGCGTCCGTGAGACCCCCGCCTCCATGCCGCCGACCCTATCCCGTGCGAGCCCCGCCGGCTAGCACCTGGAGAAGGTTCGAAGCAGGGCCGCGAACCAGGGGTTCGAGGCCGCGCGGCCGGGGACGACGGGCCCGGGCGTCTCGGAGGCGACCCGGGCAGGCTGAGGCCGCCTCCGAGACGCCCGGGACGGAGCCGTTGCGATTTGGCGACGATCTCGAACGGTCAGAAAATTGCGCGGTTCGAAACTTGCTCTATACGTGAATAAGGAACCACGCTAATTCCTGACCGTTGAGCTTCCCGGCATCTCTGTGACGCCAGCCGCGCCGGCGTCCTCCCCGCGAACCCTCGGCGAGACCCGCACCGGATCCGCGCCCTCGCCGCCTCCCCGAGACCCGGCCCTCTCGGCGGCGGCCTCAGCCTGCCCGGGCCGCCGACGAGAGGGCCGCGTCCTTTCCCGTCCCTCCGCCGTCGCTTCCCCGTCGACTGACCGCCCGCATCTCGAAACCGCTTGTGAAAGGGAAGGCCTGTCACCCGATCACGTTTCCCTACCTTGTCGCTCGACTTTGTGCTACGGTCCTGCCCTTCCATTTACTAGTTAGTCAGTCGAAAAAGGAAGGAACCTAGATGCGGAACGCTCGCACCACCCGGCGGCGCGGCGTGACGGTCGGCCTCACCGCCGCCCTCACCCTGCTGGTCGCTCTGATCGTCACCGGTTGCGGTGGCGGAGGAAGCAGCACCGGCTCCGGCACCACCGGGGAAGACTCGAGCGGAGGCTCCTCGGGAGGCGCCAAGCTCAGTGTCGTCGGCTACTCGACCCCGGAATCGGTATACGCCGACGCCCTCGAGCCGGCCTTCGAGAAAACGTCGCAGGGAAGTGGCGTCAGCTTCAGCAACTCGTTCGGCGCCTCGGGTGACCAGAGCCGTGCGGTTGCGGCCGGCCAGCCCGCCTCGGTTGTCCATTTCTCGGTCAGCAGCGACATGGAACGGCTCGTCGAAGAAGGCGAAATCGTCTCCAAAGACTGGGAAAAACAGCCGTACGGCGGTTACGCGACCGACTCTGTCGTCGTGATCCTGGTCGAAAAAGGCAACCCGCTCGGCATCAAATCCTTCAAGGATCTGGAGGAAAATGAAGACGTCGAAGTGATCACGCCGAACCCGTTCAGCTCCGGCTCGGCCCGCTGGAACATCATGGCCATCTACGGCGCGGCGATCGAAGAAGGAGCCTCCGAAGATGAGGCGCTGGAAGCGGTGAAGACGGTGCTCGAAAAGACCACCGCCCAGCCGGGCAGCGGTCGCGACGCCTTCTCCGCCTTCTCCCAGGGCGAGGGCAACGTGCTCCTCACCTACGAGAACGAAGCGATCAAGGCGGAAAAGGAAGGCGAAGACATCGAATACGTCATCCCGCCCTACACGCTGCAGATCGAAACCCCGATCGCGGTCACCAAAGAAGCCCCTGAGCCCGCAGCCGAAGACTTCCTGAAATGGACGTGGTCGGACGAAGGCCAGGAAATCTGGGCCGAAAACGGTTACCGCCCGGTCAACCAGAAGCTGGTCGACCCGAAACAGTTCCCCGCCCCTGAAAAAGCCCTCTTCAAGATCGCCAAATTCGGCGGCTGGGGCAAAGTCAAGGACGAATTCTTCGACGAAGAAGAAGGTTCGGTCGCCAAGATCGAGCAGGAACTGGGCGTCTCGACCTCCGGCTGATCGATGGAGGCCCACGCCGCAAATCGTCCCGTCGCACCCCGGAGCAGGCCACTGCGCCTGCCCGGGGTGGGCGCGGGCCTCGGTCGAGGGCTGGTCGTCCTCTGGCTGAGCGTGATCGTGCTGCTGCCCTTGGCGGCGCTGCTCGACAAATCGCTCAGCCAGGGGCTCGGCGAGTTCTGGGACCAGGTCACCTCCCCCGGGGCGGTCGCGGCGCTGGAGCTGATCCTCATCTGCTCGCTGATCGTGGTCGCGATCAACGCCGTCTTCGGCACGATCGTGGCCTGGCTCCTGGTCCGTGACAACTTCCCCGGCAAGTCGATCATCAACGCGATCATCGACCTGCCGTTCGCGCTGCCGACGATCGTCGCCAGCCTGATCCTGATCGAGCTCTGGGGGAAAAACTCCCCGGTCGGGGTCGACATCGCGTTGACCCGCACGGCGATCGTCGTCGCCCTCTGCTTCGTCACCCTCCCCTTCGTGGTCCGCGCGGTGCAGCCGCTGCTGCTGGAGATGGACCGCGACATGGAGGAGGCGGCCGCCTCGCTCGGCGCCGGCGGCGCGACGATCTTCCGCCGCATCATCTTCCCCAACCTTCTCCCCGGCCTCGCCGCCGGCGTCGCCCTCGCCTTCGCCCGGGCACTCGGGGAGTACGGCTCGGTGCTGCTCTTCGCAGGCGGCCGCAGCGACACGACGGTCGCCTCGATCCTGATCGGCCAACAGATCGAAACCGGCAACGAGGTCGGTGCCTCGGCGATCTCGATCGTCCTCCTGCTGATGGCGCTCATCTGCCTGCTGGTCATCACCCTGATCCAGCGCTGGGGCAGCCGCCACGAACGCGCCCAGGGCGCCGGGGCCGGCATCGGCCTGACGATGCCCGTCGCCGACGGCGGCATGGAGACCTTGGACCCGAACGTCCCCCTGGAGGATCCGAATGAGCGCCAATAGCTCCCGCTGGGGCCTGCGCTTCCTCGGGCTCGGCTACATCGCCGTGCTCCTGGTCGCGCCGCTGATCCTGCTCTTCTACAAGACCTTCGAAGACGGCCTCGCGGCGCCGTTCGAAGCGATCACCTCGAGCGATGGCCTGCACGCGCTGAAGCTGACCTTGCTGACGGTGGCGATCGCGGTGCCGATCAACACCGTCTTCGGCGTCATCTGCTCGCTGCTCCTGGTCCGCCACAAGTGGAAGGGCAACTGGCTGATCGACGCGGCGATCAACCTGCCGTTCGCGATCAGCCCGGTCGTCATCGGCCTCTCCCTCTTCCTCCTCTACGGCAAAAGCGGTTGGTTCGAACCGGGCCTCGCCGAAGCCGGGATCAAGGTCCTCTTCTCGACCCCGGGCATCGTCCTCGCCTGCGTCTTCGTCTCGGTCCCCTTCGTGGTCCGCGAGACGGTGCCGGTGCTGCAGGAGATCGGCACCGAACAGGAGCAGGCGGCGGAGACGCTGGGCGCCAACCCCTGGCAGACCTTCTGGCGGGTCACCCTGCCGGCGATTCGCTGGGGCGTCGCCTACGGGGTCGTGCTCTGCACGGCGCGGGTCCTGGGCGAGTTCGGCGCGGTCTCGGTGGTCTCCGGAAACATCTCCGGGGAAACCCAGACGCTGCCGCTCTTCGTCGAGAAGAACTACGAGAACTTCAACCTTCCGGGCGCCTTCGGCGCCGCCGTGCTGTTGGCCCTCCTTGCCTTGGTGGTGCTGATGGCGATGAACCTGCTCAAACGAAAGGAGGCCGCCTGATGGGAATCTCAGTCGAGGGAGCTAACAAGAGCTTCGGGGACTTTCAGGCGCTTGACGACGTATCGATCGAGGTACCGGACGGCTCGCTCACCGCGCTGCTCGGGCCTTCCGGCAGTGGCAAGTCGACGCTCCTGCGGGCGATCGCCGGGCTCGAGGAGCTCGACACCGGACGGGTGCTGATCGACGGCGAGGACGTCTCGTCGAAGCCGACCCAGAAGCGCGAAGTCGGCTTCGTCTTCCAGCACTACGCCGCCTTCAAGCACATGACCGTGTACGAGAACGTCGGGTTCGGGCTGAAGATCCGCAAGTGGAAGAAGGACAAGATCCGCGAGCGGGTGGACGAGCTGCTGAACCTGGTCCAGCTGCCCGGCCTCGCCGACCGCTACCCCTCCCAGCTCTCCGGCGGGCAGCGGCAGCGGATGGCGCTGGCCCGGGCGTTGGCGGTGCAGCCGCAGGTGCTGTTGCTCGACGAGCCGTTCGGCGCGCTCGACGCGAAGGTGCGCAAGGACCTGCGGACCTGGCTGCGCAATCTCCACGAGGAGATGAACGTGACGACGATCTTCGTCACCCATGACCAGGAGGAGGCGATGGACGTCGCCGGCCAGCTGGTGGTGATGAACCAGGGACGGGTCGAGCAGTCGGGCAGCGCCGACGACCTCTACGACAAGCCCACCAACGAGTTCGTGATGAGCTTCGTCGGCGAGGTGAACAAGCTGGGCGATGCCTACGTGCGACCCCACGACATCGAGGTGGTCCGCGACAAGGACGAGAACACCGAGGAGGCGATGGTCCAACGGATCGTCGCCCTCGGATTCGAGATCCGGGTCGAGTTCGTGCTTGGCGACGGCACCGACGTGTGGGCGCAGCTGACCCGCGGCGAAGCTCAGCGGCTGGAGCTGCAAGAGGGCCAGATCGCCTACCTCCGCCCGGTCCACGCCAAAAGCTTCAACGGTTCGTCCCCGGCCAACCCCCGTGGGGCCTCGACTCCCCACGGGCCCACGGACGGAGGCGATGCGGAGGTTCCCGCAGCCGCTTGAAGAGGCGACGGGCGGGGTGCACTTTTTGCCGGGTGGCGCCCCGCCCCATTCGCCCTGTGGTCCCATTCTGGCCGATCCGGCCGCGCCGCGCCCGTTTTTCCCCTGCGGCGCCGGTGATAACAAAGTCCATCGGTCGAATTCCCTTCGCCGTGTTATCTTGATCTAGTCGCTCAAGAAACTACGAAAAGGAGCGCAGCAGAGATGGCAAAGAAGGTCTCACGGACCACCTTCACCTCTCGGGGTCGGATCGCAGGCTTGATCCGCGACGAAGCTCCGGCGGGGACCGGTCAGAACCGGACCACCCGCTCCGCCAACCGAGACGACTCGCAGGGCAACGTCGACGACGCGATCTTCCACCGCGCCCGCCTCGTGCTCGGCGAGAACCTCCCCCGCCCCGGCCGCTAGTCGGGGAACTCCCAGATGGCACCCCGTCCCAGGGGAGGACGGGATGGCCCCCTCTCTCACAACAGCATGGAGGTTCGTTCTGGGGCCATCCCGTCCTCCCTCACCAACGCGCGAAAAGGGCCGCCCCGACCAGAGGCGGCCCTTTCCTCGGCTGCGGTCTGCGGCTAGGACTTGCCGCCCGAGCTCTTCTTCGGCGTCGTCGTCTCTTCTTCCGGTTCTTCCGGCTGCGGGTAGGCCTGGACCGAGAGGTTCCAGCCCTTGAGCTGGAAGTTCAGCCCCGAGGCGCCGGCGTACTGGACCGTGATCACGTGCCCGCCCTTACCCAGCACGGTCGTCTGCGAGATCGTGTGGACGAGGGCCGCGGCCGGTTTGGCCGTCGTTCCTTCCAGGGTCGCCGGGGCGAAGCTCACTTTGCCCGTGCTCTGCCCGTCGACCAGGATCTGCACCGGGCAGGACTGATCGGGGGTCGGCGCTTTCGTGGTCGAGCCGTTGGTGCAGCTCGCCATCCCCGAGAAGGTGATCACCGCCGAGCTGGCGTCGGCCTTGGTCGCGAACGAGGTGAACGCGGTCGGGATGTAGCCCGCCGTCGATGCGTTGGCCGAGAACACCGTGGTGCCCGCGGCGATGCCGACGACCGGCGACAGCGGAGCGGTCTTTTTCGCCACGTACGTGTTGGCGGCGGCTTTCTTGGTCAGGTAGTCCGCCGCTTTGGCGTTGGCCTGCGCCTTGGTGACGTAGGTCTTCGCCGCCTTCTTGTTGGTGACGAACTTCTTCGACGCCGCCTGAGGCGTCAGGAATGACGCCGCGATCGACGGAGCCACCGTGACCGAGAGGGCGACCACGGCCGCCAGCACGATGACGGTCGCCGCTCGAGGGGTTGACAGCCTCTTCTTCAACAACTGTTCCTCACTTTCGTGGCCGTGCCGGGCGGCCTTTCTTGACAATGCTCGTCAATAAACTACATAAAGTGCTAGCTTAAGGCGACCAAGTAGGTCAAGAAATCGCTCCCATCCCGGCAAGAGAGGAATCAACCGAATGAGAATCAAGACCCTCGCCATCACGGCGCTGGCCCTGCTGGGTTTGGCTGTGCCGGCGTCGGCCGGCGCGAAGACGACCCTGATCGGGTCAGGCTCCGTCGCCGCGCAGCCTGTCCTGCAGGCGTTGTTCAAGACCTACGAAACGCAGGTCAACAAGAACGTCAAGTTCGTCTACACGGCAAATGGCGGCAACGCCGGCATCAAAGATGTGCAGAACGGGACCAGCCAGTTTGCCGGGCAGGCCCGCACCCCGCTTCCCAGCGACGCCGGGACCACGTACATCAAGCTCTACCTCGACGGGCTGTGCATCGACGTCAACCCGAAGAACAAGCTGAACAACATCAGCATCCAGAACCTGCACGACATCTATCGAGGGATCCTCACCAACTGGAACCAGGTTGGCGGATCCGGACTGGAAACCACGATCGACCCGGTCGGGCGTGACACCAACGGAGGGACCTACAACTTCTTCCTCCAGTCGGTGCTCAACAACGAACCGCCGGCCTCGAACGTGAACGCGCTGACCGCCGACGGCCTGGTCGTCAACGCGGTCAAACAGGACCCGAACGCGATCGGCTACGCCGGCCTCGCGTGGCAGAAGAAGGGCCTCAAGCCGGTCAAGGTCGAAGGCAAGACCTGCGAAGCGAAGAACATCAGCGTCGAGCCGCTGAAGTACCCGCTGTCGCGGTACATCTTCGTCGTCCTGCCGACGGAAAACCCGTCCCCGGCGGTGCAGAAATTCGTCGACTGGGCACGCACCAGCAAGGCCGCCGGCGAAACGATCAACAAAGCAGGCGGCGTCGCCGCATTCAACAAGAAGAAGTAGGGCCAGAGGTTGGAAGAAGAGCTCCAATCGGAGTACGGCCCGAAGTGGTCGGACCAGCGCGTCGAGCGGATGCTCGGCGCGCTGGTGCTTGCCATGGTGGCGCTGCTGCTGGCGCTGATCGTCACCGTCTTCATCAACGGCTGGCCCTCCTTCGCCCACAACGGCCTGTCCTGGTTCGGCCCCGGCGGCAGCCCCGACGACCAGCTCAGTGAAGTCGCCCAGTCGGCCGAAGGCGGCGCCGGCTACGTCTACACCTTCCACGCCTGGCCGCTGATCTGGTCGACCTTCCTGATCTGCGTCGGTTCCGTGTTGTTGGGACTGGTCACCGCACTCTTCATCTCGGTCTTCCTGATCGAGTTCGCGCCGACCTGGATGAGCAACATCCTGCGGCCGGTGGTGCGGTTCCTGGCCAGCGTGCCTTCGGTGATCTACGGCCTGCTCGGCGTCCTCGTGCTGGTCCCGTTCATCGGCAACCACCTGATCTCCGAGCCGCAGAAGGCCTCGGTCGCCGGGATCATCTCGCTCACCGGCTACTCGCTGATGGCGGCGGTGATCATCCTCACGATCATGATCGCCCCGCTGATGGTGTCGATCTTCACCGACGCCCTCAGCTCGGTCAAAGCGGGCTGGCTCGAGGGCTCGCTGGCCCTGGGGGTGAACCGTTGGCGGACGATCTGGAAGATCGGCGTGCGGGCGGCCCGCCCGGCGATCGTCGCCGGGACCGTCCTCGCCCTCGCCCGGGCGATCGGCGAGTCGGTGATGCTGGCGATGATCTCCGGCTCGACCGCCTTCGCCCCCAACCCCGCCGATGGCCTGATCTTCATCTACGAGCCCTCGCGACCGCTGGCGCCGACGATCGTCAAGAGCATCGACCAGCTGAGCTCGCCGCCGGCCAAAGCGACCCTGTTCGCGATCGCCGCCTTCCTGCTCTTCTCGGCGGCGATGTTCTCGCTCGCCGGCTGGGCGACCCGCCGGTCGATGGCCAAGTACGGAGCCGCGTGATGGAGGGCTCGACCAGCGGCCGGCACAGCACGGTCGCGGAGCAGGCCGAGCTCGAGGTCGGCGTCCCCGGCGGCGCCGTCCCCCCCGACGCGGGCAACCGGCCGCCGACCAAGGCGGTCGAGGGCAGCTCCACCTGGAGCCTCCTGGACCGGCTCGGGCTTGCGTTCTGCTGGTTCCTGGGCCTGCTCTTCTGCGCGATCGCCGTGTCGATCGTCGTCTTCCTGCTGATCCAGGGGATCCAGTACCTGAAGGTTTCGCAGCTGACCACCCCCGCCGCCGCGGGCTTCACCGAAGGCGAATCGGGCGGGTTCTCCGACGCCTTCATCGGCACCCTGATCCTGGGCGCGATGGGGATCACCCTGGCGCTGCCGATCGGCGTTGCGATCGCGGTCTGGCTGGTCGAGTACGGCCGGCCGAGAGCGCTCGCCCGGGTGACCGAGCTGACGATCGAGGCGATCGCCGGCATCCCCTCGATCGTCCTCGCCCTGTTCGGCACGGTCATCTTCACCAGCACCGCCCTCAGCTTCCTCAGCCGCTCGAACGAAGGGGTCGTCTTCGGTCGCTCCTTTTTCGCCGCCTCCTCGATGCTGGCGCTGGAGGCGCTGCCGCTGATCGTCGCCTCGACCCGCGAGGGGCTGAACGCGATCCCCCGCCACGTCCGCGAGGCCTCCTACGCGGTCGGCAAGACCAAGGCGGCGACGACGCGGCGCATCCTCCTCCCCACCGCGCGTCCGCAGATCGCCACCGGCGGGATGCTCGGGCTCGGCCGGATCATCGGGGACACCGCGATCATCCTCGTCCTGCTCGGCGCGACGCAGAACTTCAGCCCGGTCGAAGGGGCGCCCTTCCCGCTCAACTACCTGCGCGGCGCCGGCACCTCGCTGACCAACTTCGTCTACGAGGCGTCGCCGACCGGAAACCTCAACCAGCCGCAGAAAGCCTACGCGGCGGCTTTCGTCCTGCTGCTGTTGGTGCTCGGCCTGAACGCCGCGACCGACCTTGTCCACCGCCGCGCCAAGAGGGTAGGAACGTGGAGTCACTAAGCCCCCCGCCGCCGATCCGACGGCTCGACCCGCAGGACCCGGCCCCGGCCCACGAGGCCGCGCCGCCCACGGGGACGAACTTCGTCGCCGCCAAACGGTCGATCGCCGCACCGCAGTTCTCGATCCGGCGCATGGAGGTCGACAAGGTCTCGATCCACTACGGCGCCAAAGAAGCGGTGAAAGGCGTCTCGCTGCCGATCCGCCAGGGTGAGGTGCTGTCGCTGATCGGCCCGTCGGGCTGCGGTAAGACGACCCTGCTGCGCTCGCTCAACCGGCTCACCGAGCTGACCACGGCGGCGAAACTGAGCGGCTCGATCCGGCTCGACGACGTCGACATCCGACTGATCGAGCCGACCCTCTTACGGCGGCGGGTGACGATGGTCTTCCAGCAGCCGAATCCCTTCCCGATGAGCGTCTTCGACAACATCGCCTACGTCCTGCGCGAGCAGGGCTCGCGCAGGATGAAGAAGAAGGTGCTGGAGCCGCAGGTGCACTCGGCACTGCAGCGGGCGGGGCTGTTCGAGGAGGTCAAGGACAACCTCAAGCACCCGGCGCTGAAGCTCTCCGGCGGCCAGCAGCAGCGGCTCTGCATCGCCCGCGCGCTCGCCGCCGAGCCCGAGGTGCTGCTGCTCGACGAGCCCTGCTCGGCGCTCGACCCGCAGTCGACCGCGGTGATCGAGGACCTGATCGTGAAACTGCGCGACGACGTCGCGGTCGTGATCGTCACCCACAACCTGCAGCAGGCCTACCGGATCGCCGACCACGTCGCCTTCATGTACCTCGGCGACCTGGTCGAGTACAACAGCGCCACGCGCCTCTTCAACTCGCCCGCGCAGCAACGGACGGCGGAGTACGTCAGCGGTGCGTTCGGCTAGGGACACCTTGGCGGTCGGGGCCTGCATCTGCCTGCTCGGCGCGGGTGCCGCGGGCTGCTCGACCACGCAGGAAAAGGCGGCGGCACAGAAAGCCGAATCGGAAAAGATCCTGAACGCGCGCGCTGAACGGCAGGCGGCGAAGAAGAAGGCGAAGGCCAAGCACCACGAGCAGGACGACAAGCAGAAGGGGAAGAAGTGAGCGACGAGAACCCGCTGGCCAAGCCGCAAGGGCTCGAGCCCTGCGAAGAGTGCGGGGCGCCGATGGATCCCCAGCAGCGCTACTGCGTCGAATGCGCGGCGCGGCGCGGCAACGGGTCGAATCCGGCCTCTCGCTACTTCGCCGCGATGAGCAAAAAATCGCGCCGGCCGCTGACCAGATCGCAGGCCAAGGCGCCGGGTGGCGGCAGCCGCGCGGCGGCGGTCGGCTTCTTCGCCCTGCTGCCGATTGCGGTCGCGATCGGCGTCGTCGTCGGGCGCAGCGGCGGGTCCGGCGACTCGAACGAAGAGGCGCTCCTGAAAGCCCTGCACGCGGCCGAAACGCGGCAGGTCGCGGCGGCGCCGGTGGAAGAAGAAGCGGTGGCGACGCCCGCAGCCAATGGAAAAGGCGCGAAAAGCGCGGGCGAGGACAAAAAAGCCTCGTCGAAAGCGAATGCGAAAAAAGCCGAAGAAGCGAGCCGCGGCAAGGTGCTGAACAAGACCAAGAACGGCACCGTCCACCAGGTCACGGGCTACGAACCGACCAAGGAGACCGAAGAAGCGGACACCAAACTGGTCGAAGAAAACCCCGAACAGACGGGCGAAAATTACATCAAGGCCCAGCAGAATCTGCCCGACGTGACGGTCGTCGGCGGCGAAGGCACCGGGTCCGAAGAATCCTCGACGCCGGGAGTGGAACCGTGAGCGCCGAACCGAATGGGCGCACGGTGAAACTGCCGCCGCCCCCGCCCACCGGAGCCGCCAAGACGTCGGTCGCGCCGCCGGTCGGCCCTCCCCGCTTCCCGATCCCGGCGCTGCGCAAGCCATCCTCCGATGGGTCGAAGAAGGAGCCGACCCCGGAGCAGGCCGAGCAGCGCGAGGAGGAGAGCGCCGAGCTGATCGCCCAGCGCGACCGCCTGCTGGAGAAGTTCACCGTGATGCAGGCCGACCTCGGCGGGGCCTTCTACGAGATGGCGATCCGTGACCACGTGCGGCTCGACGTACTCACCCGCAAGGCCGCCGAGCTGCAGCGGGTCGACGCCGAGCTGCTGGCGGTCGAGCGCGTCCTCGAACTCGAGCGCGCCGACGCCGCCGGGCTCTGCCCCGGCTGCGGGGCCCCCTACGGGCACGCGGTGCGCTTCTGCGCCCAGTGCGGGACCCCGCTGGTCCCGACCGAGGGGGGCGCATGACCGGCTGGTTCCGGGTGCGACTGCGGGCGGCGATCGCCGCGGCGGCGACGCTGACCGGCAAACGCTTCGGGCTCCTGGTCGCCTCCTCGGTGGTGGCGACCTCGGCGATCGTCGCCGCGGCGGCGACCGATCAGCCGGAAGCGAGCCCGCTTGCGTCGATCCTCGGGCACAGCCTCGCCGCCGACCGCACCCCGGTCGCGACGATCGAACCGACGGCCGAACCGGAAGCCGAGGAAGAACCGGCGGAAGCGGTCGGGAATGAATCCACCCCGGCGCCGGAACCGATCGTCCCCGAATCCGCACCCGCACCGGTGTTCGTCCCGGAAGAAACGGCCGCGGAACCGGCACCCGAACCGGAGCCGGAAGAAACGGCCGCGGAACCCGAAGAAACCGCACCACCCCCGCCCGAAGCGGGCCGGATCAAACACGTCTTCGTCATCTCCCTGGTCAGCTCCGGCTACCAGGCCGCCTTCGGCGCGACGAGCGCGATGCCCTATCTGAGCGGCACGCTCGTTCCCCAGGGCACGTTGCTCACCAACTACGAAGTGCTCGCGCAGACGACGACGCCGAACGGGATCGCGGCGATCAGCGGGCAGCCGCCGAACAAGGCGACGAAGGAAGGCTGCCCGGTCTTCGAGGCGTTCCCTTCGACCTCCACCACGACCAAGGCGGGAATCGTCACCGGCGACGGCTGCGCCTACCAGGTCGAAGTGCAGAACCTTGCCACCCAATTCGAAGCCGTCCCGTTCACCTGGCACGGCTATCTGGAAGGGATGGTGAGCCCGACCACCGGCGAACCGGAAAACTGCGTCTACCCGGCGACCGAACCGGAAGTTCCGGTGACCGGCGGCTACTCCGCCCAGCTCAACCCCTTCGCCAACTTCCATTCCCTGCTCGACCTCGGCGCCTGCTCGACCAACGACGAGCCGATCACCGAGCTGACGAAGGACCTGAAGAGCGAAGGGAAGACGGCGAACTACTCCTACATCTCCCCCGACCTCTGCTCGGCGGGGGTCGCGGGTCAGTGCCCGGAAGGGGCGCCGACGGGCGCGGCGGCGGCCGACGCCTGGCTCGAAGAAGTGGTGCCGGAGATCGTCGAATCGCCGGCCTTCGAGAAGGACGGGCTGCTGATCGTCACCTTCGGCGGCGTCAACCCGCCCGAACCGGGCGCGCCCGCCCCGGCCAAGCCGCTGAAGACCGGCGCCCTGTTGATCTCCCAGTTCACCGCCGCGGGCGGCACCGACAGCACGCCCTACAACCCCTATTCGCTGCTGCGCTCGACCGAGGAACTCTTCGGGCTCGGGCTGCTGGCGAAGGCGGCCGACCCGAAGACGAAGACCTTCGCCCCGCCGCTGCTGGGAGAAAACGGCGGTGACTGACCGTTTCGGGCTTGTTTCTGCCAACCTTCCCGGATGAGTCCAGCGAATCAGAACGCCGGTGGGGAGCCGATCACGGCCGCCGGCATCGAAGAACTGAAAGCCGAGCTGGCCGAGCTGAAGGGCCCGCGCCGTCAGGAGATGGCCGAGCGCATCCGCGTCGCCCGCGAGCTCGGTGACCTGAAGGAGAACGCCGAGTACCACACGGCGAAAGACGACCAGGCGATGATGGAGACGCGGATCAAGCGCCTCGACGAACGCCTCCGCAACGCGGTCGTCGTCGAGGCCGACGAAGACGGCGACACCTTCGCCTTCGGCCGCACCGCCGAAGTCGAGGACGAGTCGAAAGGCGAGACCGTCACCTGGACCCTGGTCGGCTCGACCGAGGCCAACCTCGCCGAAGGCAAGCTCTCCGCCGAGTCGCCGATCGGCCAGGCGCTGATGGACGCCGCCGTCGGCGCGACCGTCGAGGTCGAGACGCCGCGCGGCAACAAGAGCTTCAAGGTCCTGAAGCTCGTCGGCTGAACTGACGCCGGAGGCCCGCTCATGATGGGCGGGTGCTGCGGCTTCACGCATCCCTCGACGCGCGGCAGGAGCCGGCGTTCTCGTCGCTCCTGCGGGAGCTCGAGGGGGTGCGGCGGGTGGTGCGGCATCCGGACGAGTCGTGCGAGCCGGGGCAGACGGTGTTCGTCGCCGACATCGAGCCGGCCGGGGCCGACGCCTTGATCACGGCGATCGAGGAGATGGGGATCTCGGTCGACGACTACGTGCTGACCCGGGTCGACGTGGTCGCCCCGCAAAGGCTGCACCTGACCGGGCATCGGACGGTCGACGGGCTCGCCTGGGTCGAGGTGATGGGAGCGGCCCGAGCCAATTCGTGGCCACTCGCCCGCTACCTGGCGTTGATCAACGTCGCCGCGGTGATCGCGGCGGTCGGCGTGATCATCTCCAGCCCGATCCTGATCGTCGGCGCGATGGCGGTCAGCCCCGACCTGCTGCCGATCTGCGCCACCTGCGTCGGCATCGTCGCCGGCAAGCGGAAACTGGCGCTGCGCTCGTTCGCGACCCTGACCCTCGGGCTGGGGCTCGTCGTCGTCACCGCCGCCATCGTCGCCTGGCTGTTGAAGTTGAGCGGCATCCTGCCCGACGGCTTCCAGGTCGAGCAGTCGAGCCTCAACACCCTCGCCCACCTCGACTACTCGACCGTGCTGGTCGCCTCGGCGGCCGGGGTCGCGGCGATGCTGTCGTTCGAGAGCGGCGCCGCGGCCGCGGTCGGCGTGGCGATCTCGGTGACCACGATCCCGGCCTCGGCCTACCTCGGCGTGGCGATCGGCGGCGGCGGGATCGACAGGGCCGGCGGCGCGCTTGCGGTCCTCGCCGTCAACGTCGCCCTGCTGATCTGCACCGGCAGCCTCACGCTGCTGGTGCAGCGGGTCCTGCCGAACCGGTCGGGGGCGCCGGTTTAGGCGCCTCCCCCGCGGGGGAGGCGGTGGCACCGGCGGCGGGGGCCTCGAGCGGGACCATCGGGGGCGCCGGGGCGGGCTCGGTCAGCGACGACCATGGAGCCGGTGCGGGGCGCCGCTCGTCATAGATGACTTCGGTGTGGCCCATCCGATCGGCCCATCCCCGCCGTGATTCGCCGAAGACGACGCCGAGGAAGCCGATCCCGAAGGTGATGATCGACAGGCCGAGGCCGATCAGTCGTCTGATCGAGCGGCGCAGCGGCAGCCGTCTTTCGTTCAGCCTGATGCCGAGAAAGCGCATCCCCGGGGTCTGTCCGGCGAGCGACCAGAAGCCGGCCAGATAGGTGCCGACCACCAGCAGCCAGAGAAACGAACCGACCGCCACCGCTCCCGTCGGCACTCCCTCGCCGTTGCCGCCGAAGAGGGTCACGATCAGCGTCGCCGCGCCGGCCAGCACGGTGAAGAAGAGGTTGACGATGACCGCATCGATCACGAAGGCGACGCCGCGGGAGACCACCCCGGCGCGGTTGGTCGGTAACGGACGGCGGCGACGGAAGAAGATCCGCCGCAGGATCCGCTCGACCGTGTCGTCGAGGTCGCGTGCCAGTTTGGCGATCTGGCGGCCGATGTCACCGAGCAGGCCGATGCTCTGCGAGGCGATCGCCGCCCGCACCTCCGGCGCCTCGGCGATCCGCTCGACCATCTGCTGGACCTGCGGCCCGGCCAGGAGCCGTTTCCACACTTCGTCGACCAGCTCGCTGTCGAGGGTCTCGAGCAGGGCTTTCTTCACCGCGGCGCTGTCGAGCGCTCCCTGCACCGCCTCCTCGATCACCGGGCCTTCGAGCACCCGGGCGATGGCCCGCTCGACCGCCTCGCTTTCGACCGCCGAGACGATCGCCTCCTCGGTCGCCATCTCGACCGCTTTGTCGATCCCGGTGGCGCGACCGACCGCGCCGGCCCCGCGGGCCCCGGCGCCCAGCAGCCGCGCCGCGAGTGGCGTGCTTTCGTCGGCCATCCTGGGCCGAGTCTAGCCGCGTACGGGGCGCCCGAGGTACTCCAGCAGTCGATCGAGGAACTCGCCCTGCGCGGGGAGCAGCTTCTGCCGCGCCTCCTCCAACTCGAACCAGTCGGCCCGGTCGACCTCGGGAAACTCGACCTCGCGGCCGCTGCGCGGCGGCCACTCCATCTCGAATTTGTTGCTGTCGAGCGCGGCCGGATCGAATTCTCCCTCCGCCGCCCAGGCGTCGACCACTTTGCCCGCCCGCTGGCGGATCGAGCCGAGGTCGATCAGGGTGTCGGCAGCGAGGTCGGGGGCGGCCGGGCCGAGCTCCTCGTCGAGCTCGCGCAGGGCTGCCTCGCGCGAGTCCTCCTCCCCCTCGATGCCGCCCTTGGGGATCGACCAGGCGCCGTCGTCTTTCCGCGTCCAGTAGGGGCCGCCCGGGTGGACGAGCAGGAACTCGGTGGTGCCGTCGCGGTCGCGGTAGAGGAGGATGCCGGAGCTGCGCTTCGTCGCCACTGAGACTCAGTCTTGCAGCGCGCGGACGAGAGGGGCGAGCGCCTCCAGCACGTCCTCACGCGGCGTCGCCGCCAAGGTCTCCAGGGTGCCGTTGGCGCGAGTCATCGCGACGCCGACCGCGAGCGCCACCAGGAGCTCGGCGCGCAGCTCGGCGTCGCCGGCGCCGCCCTCACGTAGCTCGGCGGTGAGACCGGCGAGGACGCGGTCCCCGACCACGGCGCTGATCCGCTCGCGGGCACCGGGCGTCAGCGCCGGGCTGGCGAGGGCGCGGCTGATCGGGTTGTGACCGCGTTCGTCCCAGCGCTCGAGCAGGAAGCGCAGTAGCTCCGGCGGCGCGTAGTCGATCTTCTCGTCCTCCGGTGAGCCGGCCGCGATCGCAGCGATGAAGAGCCCTTCCTTGGAGTCGAAGTAGCGGGCGATCAGCGCCGGGTCGACCCGGGCCCGGTCGCCGATCTCGCGCGTCGTGGCGCGGTCGTAACCGACCTCGTCGAAGACCTCGCGGGCGGCGTCGAGGAGGGCACGCCGGGACGCCTCGGCGTCATGCGGACGGCGAGCGGCGGTCGCCTTGTCACCGATCGGTGACATGGCGGCGAGCCTACCACGGGGGATCAGCCGCCAAGGCTGAAGGCGACCAGGGCCGGGGACTGGCCTTCTTCCAGGGGCAGGCCGGCGGGGACGAGCAGCGTTTCGCCGGCGGCGGTCATTCCCGAGTTCGACCCGGCGGGCAGTTCCGCCGACCAGACTTCGTTGCCGCCTTCGGCTTCGAGCCCGTGCAGGGTGCCGTCGAAGGTGGCGAAGAAGACCATGTCGTTGACCGCGACCGGGGCGCCGAAGGCGGCCGTTTCGTATTCCGCGCTCCACTCTTCCTTGCCGGAGGCGATGTCGAGGGCGACCATTTCGCCGGTCATTTCTTCGCCTTCGCCGATTTCTTCCCCGTTCGAGATGTTCAGCGGGTGATTGACGACGGGCACGAAGAGGGTCGTCTTCGAGGCCGCCATCGGGGCGATCACGCCGCCGAGGATGCCCGGGTAGACGGTCGCCTGCTTCGGCAGCTTCGCCGTTTCGCCTCGCATCGCCAGGAGGCCGTCGTCGTCATGCCCGTTGTGCTTGCCGACCGGGGTCTTCCAGACCGGCTTGCCGGTCTTCGCGTCGACCGCGACCACCTGGCCTGACTTGCCCGCCCCGATCGCCACCTGCCTGCCGCCGATCTCGGTCAGGATCGGCGGATCCTGGAAGTCCCAGTCGTAGACGTCGTGCGGGGTCACCTGGTAGTACCACTCGAGCTTGCCCGTCTTCGCGTCCAGCTTCACCATCGAGTCGGTGTAGAGGTTGGGGCCGGGACGGCTGGCTCCCCAGGGCAGCCCTTCGGCGCCGGGGAAGGGAACCGGGTTTCCGGTCCCCATGTACATGCCTCCTTCGTCGTCGAAGGAGGGCGCGTACCAGAGTCCGCCGCCCGCGTTGATCGACTTGTGCTTCTTCGACCAGAGCCCTTTCGGCGCGGTGTCGAAGTGCCACATTTTCGACCCCGTCTTGGTGCCGAGAGCCCAAAGCACACCGGCGATGCCGCCGTTGTAAGCGGCGTTCACGTCGGTCGGCACGGTCGAGACGTAGACCAGCCCGTCGTGGACGCCCGGCGCCATGTCGATCGCTTCCTTCGGTTTCACGGTCAGGCTCGTCTCCCACAGCATTTTGCCGCTCGCGGCGTTGAGCGCAAACACCTTCGAGGAGGTCGCCCCGAAGATTTTGCCTTCCTCGACCGTGACTCCGTTCGGGCCTTGGTCAGGGTCTCCTATCGGCGTTTCCCAGAGGACTTCGCCGGTTTCCAGGTTGACTGCCATGACATTTGATTCGAGATCCTGCATGTAGACGATGCCGCCGCTCACCACCGGCGTGGCGGCAAACGCCCCGAAGGTGCTCTGCGCTTCGCTCGGCACTTCCCAGGCGAGCTTCAGCTTTGGCGCCGTGGCCGCCGTGATCGGGCCTTCGACGAAGCGTGAGTTGGCGAGGTCGACGCCGGGGTAGGCGGGCTCCGTGGCGACGCCGGTTTCATCGTTGGAGGTCGGTTCCGATTCCTGCGCCGGCGGGTTGCCTTCCTTTCCGGGTTCCGAGGACGAGCCGCCCCCGCCGCCACAGCCCGCGAGCAAGGCGATCGCCAGGATCGTCAGCGCCGCCGCGGCGGCCCCGCGCTTGGCTTTCGTCAGCGCCGGCAGCAGCGGTGAGAGCACCCGGTTGGCGAGCAGGCCGAGGCTGCCGAGGTTGGCGAACCCGGGGCCCTGGCTCAGACCGGCCAGCCCCGGGATGTGCAGACGAGGCTCGAGGCCGTCGAGGGCCAGCGAGCGGTCGAAGCGCAGCTCCGTCTCCGGCTCGCGGTCCCAGATCGGACCCACCCGCGACTCCAGTTCGGCCCGCACCGGCTCGGCGAAGAGCCCGCGAAGCTGCGCCAGGAGGTCGAAGCCGGTGCAGTTGATCACGTAGTCGTGGCGCGCCTTGGCCGGCCCGGTCGGGGCCTCCAGGGACAGCTCGACCGCGTCCCCGGCGGCGCTCGCGTGGACCGTCCGGCCGAGCTCGAAGCGACACCGCTCCTCCCCCGCCAGCCGCGCGATCACGCCCGCGTCGAAGACGCCGCGGTCGCAGTGCTTGACGAAGTCCCGCCGCGTCTCCAGGTCGAGCGCCGCCCAACCGACGTCGTCGGGGTCGGCGAAGACCCGGTTCTCGAGGAAGCTCTCGCCGCGGCTCAGCGGCAGGGTCGGCGTGTAGACCGTGATCCGGGCTTCCGGCCGCAGCGCCCGCAGGAAGACCAACGCCGAGAGCGCGCTCTCGCCGCCCCCGATGATCGCCACGTCGATCTCGCGGTCGGCGGGCAGGCGGGCGAACTCGCCGCGCCGCGAGTCGCAGTGGAGCACCCGCGGCTCGGCCGCCGGGTCGTGCGGGAAGGCGCGGTGGACGCCCGGCCCGGTGAGCAACAGCGCCCTTCCCGCGAGCAGGGTCGGCTCGCCGTCCTCGTCGCCCTCCACCTCGATCACCCAGCGCTCGCGCTCCGGATCGAGGCGCACGGCGACGACCCGTCCGCGGATCGTCGTCACCCCCTCGGTCGCCCGCGCCAGCACCCAGCCGAGGTAGGTCCCGTAGTCGCGGTGGAGGATCGGCGGGGCCCCCGAGTTGACCCAGGGCGCGTACTCGCCGCGTTCGATCGAGTGGCGCTGCCAGCTCAACGGCAGCAGCGCCGCGTCGAGCTCATCGCCGACCTCGGGGAACTGGCGCGAGCTGCGGTAGGGGAAGCCCACGTCCTTGATCGGCGGCACCGCCAGCGGCTCTTCGCCCGAGGTCATCCCGTTCAGCCCCAGCCAGGAGGCGGCGGGCTCGGTTTTCTCGACGATCGTCACCGTCAGTCGCGCGTGCCCGAGTCGATTCAGCGCATCGACCTTGGCGGCGATCGCGGCAGCCTTGGCGCCGGCGCCGACGATCAGCAGGTCCGAGTCCGGCACCTCTCCCCTCTCGTCACCGCTCATCCCACCATCACCAACCCCTTCTCTCCCGGACTGAAGGAGATCGACGCTTTACGGACACGCTCGTCGCGGCCGTCCACGGGACGCAGATCTACCGCCGCCAGGACCTCGCGCAGGACGCGCTTCATCTCCAGTTCGGCATAGCTGGCGGCGAGGCAGCGGCGCACTCCCCCGCCGAAGGGGATCCAGGTGTAGGTGCCGGCGGGCTTCTCGAGGAAGCGCTCGGGGCGGAAGCGCAGCGGCTCCGGGTAGTGCCGCGGATCGCGGTGCAGCAGGTGGATGCAGGGGGCGACGACGGTCCCGGCGGAGAGATCGTGGCCGGCGAGGCGCATCGGCTCGCGCAGCCGGCGGACGACTACCGGCACCGGCGGGCGCATCCGCAGGGTCTCCTTGACCACCGCGTCGAGGTAGGCGTCGCCGGCGCCCTCGTCGATCTCGCGCCGGGCGCGGACCAGCGTCTCCGGATTGCGCAGCAGGCGCTCGAAGGTCCAGGCGAGCGAGGTCGAGGTCGGCCCGTCGGTGAGCAGGGTCAGGAGTTCGTCGCGCAGCTCCTCCTCCCCCAGCGGCGAGCCGTCCTCGCGGCGGGCGGCGATCAGCATCGAGACGATGTCGGGCTTGGCCGGCACCGGTTCGGAGCGGCGCCGGCGGACCTCGGCGAGCGCCTCGTCCTCGACCGGACGCATCGCCTGGCGGTAGCCGCGGCTGCGCCGCACCCATTCCGGGCCGAGGATGGTCAGCGCCGCCAGGTTGCGCGGTTGGTTCAGCCACTCGGTCAGCTCGGTCAGGCGGGTGCGCAGCGGGTCGAGTCGGGGGTCGTCGGCGCGCGGGCCGAAGACGGCGCGCATCACCACCTCGAGGGTGATCCTCTGCATCCGCGGCCAGAGCGCGAACGGCTCGCCCGCGGGCCAGGCGGCGATCTCCCGCCGGGTCACCTCGCCGATCGTCTCGGCGTCGTTGGCGATCGCCTCGCCGTGGAAGGCGGGCAGGACGACGCGGCGCCGGCGCATGTGCTCGGGTTCTTCGGAGAGCATCACCGAGCGCGGCCCGAGGACCGGACCGAGCAACGGGTTGGCGAGCGCGACACCGACCTTGTCGCCGGCGGTGAAGATCGCTTTGACGTCGGCCTCGTCGGCGAGCACGACCCAGTCGCCCCAGTGGCGGATCCGCAGCGTGAAGGAGTCGCCGTAGCGCGACCGACAGCGCTCCAGCCAGGGCAGCGAGCGCCGCGCCCAGCCGAGCGCCTGCAGGGCCCGCGGCATCCGCGGCCCGGGCGGCAGGCTCACGCTTCGCCTCGCTCGAGGCGCGCCATCAGCTCGTCCTCGGCGCGACAGGTGGCGTCGATCATCAGGTCGAAGAAGCGGCCGGTGAAGTCGGATGGCAGGTCGACCTCGGCGCCGTGCTGGAGATAACGGGCGCGGACGATCTCGACCCGGCCCGGCTGCATCATCTCGATCCCGTTCTCGGCCTTGTGGACGGCGACTTCGCGGCAGATCTGGAAGCGCTCGCCGAGCAGGTCGACGAGCTGCGCGTCGATCTCGTCGAGGCGTGCGCGGAACGGCGCCAGGCCGGCGGCGACGGCCTGCTCGGCCGGGGTCAGCGCGTGCTCCCTGGCCGACATCACGCGCTCCTCCTCGGCGGCGCTCATACCGGGTCCTCCCCGAGCAGCCCGGCGGCGAAGGCGTGGCTGCACGGGGCCAGCGCCTCGAGCGAGTAGCCGCCCTCCTGGACGATGCAGACCGGCAGCTCGGTGGCGGCGAGCAGGCGGCCGATCCCGGCGAACACCTCGGGGCCGAAGTGCCAGCTGCCGTGCGGGTCGCCGTCGACGGTGTCGTAGCCGAGCGAGACGACCAGCGCCGCCGAGTCGGTGGCCAGCTCGGCCAACGAGGCCTCGACCTCGGCCAGGTAGGCGACCGGGTCGGGGGCGGCGGCGAAAGCGTGGGCCCGTTCGCGCGGCGCCCGCGGCAGCTCGGTGCCGGCGGCGACGTTGGTGACCGGGGCCGCGTGCAGCGAGTGCAGGGTGGCGTCGCCGCCCATCCGCTCGACCAGCTCCGAGGTCCCGTTCGGGTAGTGCAGGTCGAGGTCGAGGACGCCGACCGGGGTGAGGCCGCCCTCGCGCAGCGCCTGCACCGCGGCGGCGGCGTTGTTCAGGTAGCAGTAGCCGCCGATGAAGTCGCGGCCGG
>DATNAG010000074.1:0-43685 GCA_035572835.1 Solirubrobacterales bacterium | reverse complement strand
GCGCACGGTCAGGTAGGGATCGAGGCTGTTCGACTGCAGGACGATGCCGATCCGGTCCCTCCAGGCCCGCCCGGCGCTCGCCGGGTCCTCGCCGAGGACCTTCACCTCTCCCCCGGTCCGATGGCGGTAGCCCTCGAGGATCTCGACCGTGGTCGTCTTGCCGGCCCCGTTGGGGCCGAGGAAGGCGAAGATCTCGCCGCTGCGCACCTCGAGGTCGATGCCGCGCACCGCGTCGGTCTCGCCGTAGCTCATGCGCAGGCCGCTCACTGAAATCGCTGGTTGTGGCAATGCCCCGCTGATCTTACGGTTCGGCGAAATACACTGATCCCGGCATGGGACGGGGGAAGGTCGTGAAAGCGCCGGACGGTGCGCTCTGGCGGGTCAGGCGACGCTGGCTGGATCGGCCGCTGCCGAGGCTTTGGCGCCGCTTCAAGGAAAGCCGCAACGAGGATCTCGAGGACGGCGCGCTGGGAGCGCTGCCGAATGCCGACTGGGCCGAAGGCTGGTGGGGCATCGCGATCCCGATCGCGGCCATCCTGATCGTCTTCGTCCTCCTGCCCCTGCTCGGCGTGGCCCTGGAGCTGATCGCGCTGATCTTCGTCTTCTGCTTCGGCCTGATCGGCCGGCTCTTCTTCGGTCGGCCGTGGATCGTCGAGGCGGTCCCACAGGACGGCGGAGACGGAAAAGGGGCCGTCGCCTTCCCGGTCAAGGGCTGGCGGCGGGCGGGCGAGACGGTGGACAGGCTCGCCCTCGAGATCGCCGCGGCCGGCCGACCCGACCGCTTCGTCGCGGCGCCGGGCTAGTCCAGGTCGACGTCGCGGTGCTTGACCCGGACCACGACGTCGTCGCGGGCCTCGAGGTCGCGGCGGATCCGGTCGGCGACGGTCACCGAGCGGTGGCGGCCACCGGTGCAGCCGATCGCGATCGTCAGGTGGCTCTTGCCCTCGGCGACGTAGGCGGGGACGAGGAACTCGAGCAGCGGCATCAGCCGACCGTAGAACTCGCCCGCCTGGGTCCCCGACTCGACGTACTCGCGCACGACCTCGTCCTGGCCGGTCAGCGGCCGCAGCTCGAGGTCGTAATGGGGATTCGGCAGGAAGCGCACGTCTAGGGTGAGGTCGGCGTCGCGCGGCGGCCCGTTCTTGAAGCCGAAGGTGAGCAGGGTGAGGGCGAGCTTCCCGGCCCGCTCGGTCCCCAACAGCTCTTCGGAGAGGCGGCGGCGCAGTTCGTGGCCGGTCAGGTCGGTGGTGTCGACGACGATGTCGGCGCGCTCGCGCAGCGGCGCCAGCATCTCCCGCTCGGCCCGGATGCCGTCGACGATCCGCCCTTCCGGGGCGAGCGGGTGGCGCCGGCGGGTCTCCTTGTAACGGTCGAGCAGGGTCTGCTCGTCGGCCTCGAGGAAGAGCAGCTTCGGCTCCGGCCCGTTCCGTTCGAGGTCGTCGAGCACCTGCAGAAGGTCGTCGAAGTAGTCGCCGCCGCGCACGTCGGAGACGATCGCCGCGCACTCCACCCCGGACCCCGCGTGGATGAAGAGCTCGCCGAGCCCGGCGATCATCCGCGGCGGCAGGTTGTCGACGCAGAAGTAACCGCCGTCCTCGAAGGCGGCGATCGCTTCGGACTTCCCCGCCCCGGAGTGCCCGGTGATGATCACCAGGGTCATCTCGCGGCGTGCTTTTTCCTCCGCGCCGCGGACCTCCTCTTCCCGCCTGATGTCGATCTCGCTAGCCAATTCTGTTCAGTTGCTCGTGGATCTCCCGACCTACTTTGCCAGGCAGGCCGGGCACCGACTCCAATTCCTCGCGGGTGGCGGCCAACAGCCGCTCCGGCGAGCCGAAATGCTGCAGCAGGGCGCGCTTGCGGACCGGGCCGATCCCTTTCAGCTCGTCGAGCACGGAGCCGGTCATCGCCCGGTCGCGGCGGCCGCGGTGATGCTCGATCGCGAACCGGTGGGCCTCGTCGCGGACCCGCTGCAGGAGCTGGTTCGCCTCCGACTCCCGCGGCAGCTCGATCGGGTCCGCACGGCCGGGGACGAAGACTTCCTCCTCGCGCTTGGCGAGGCTGAGGATCGTCACGCCGAGGTCGGCGAACGGCTGCAGGGCGCGCATCCCGGCGGCGAGCTGGCCTTTGCCGCCGTCGATCATGATCACCGAGGGGAGCGAGCTGAAGCTGGCGTCGCGTTTGCCGTCGTGCGGCGAGAGGTCGGCCTGTTCGAGGTAGCGGTTCAGCCGCCGGGTCAGCACCTCCTCCATAGAGGCGAAGTCGTCGGGGCCGACGCTGCCCTCGGCGCGCAGGTCGCCGCGCACTTTGAAGCGGCGGTAGTCGGACTTCTTCGGCGCGCCCCCCTCGAAGACGACCATCGAGGCGACGGTGTGCTCGCCGCCGATCGTCGAGATGTCGAAGCCCTCGATCCGTACCGGCAGCTCGTCGAGGTCGAGGGCCTCGGCCAGCGAGCTGAGGCTCTCGACCCGGCGGGCGCGGCGGTGCTCGCGGCGCAGGCGGTCCTGGTCGAGGGCCAGCCGGGCGTTGCGCTCGGCCAGCTCGCGCAGGCGGCGTTTGTCGCCGCGCTCGGCGGCGCGCACCTCGACCGGGGAGCCGCGCCGCTCGCTCAGGGCCTCGGAGATCAGCGCAGTGCGCTCGCGCAGGTAGGGGCCGACGATGATCGTGCGGGGCATCGAGGGCGAGGCCGAGTAGTACTGGCCGATGAACTCCTCGGTCACCTCGGCGAGGTCGCGTTCGCCTTCGTTGTCGAGGTAGAAGCTCTGGCGCTCGGCGAGGATGCCGTCGCGCACCTGGAAGACCTGGGCGTTGGCGTCGGCGCCCTCGGCCGCGACGCCGATCAGGTCGGCGGTGCCGACCGTGCCGCCGGCGACGCGCTGGCGCTCGAACAGCGAGCGGATCGCTTTCAGCCGATCGCGGTAGATCGCCGCCCGCTCGAATTCCTCCGCCGCGGCGGCCTCCGCCATTTTCGTTTCCTGCTCTTTTTCCACCTGGCGATAACGGCCGGAGAGGAAGTCGATGATCGCGTCGATGTTGCGCCGGTACTCCTCCTGGGACACGTGGCCGACGCAGGGCGCCCCGCAGCGTTTGATGTAGTAATCGAGGCAGGGGCTGCCGGAGCGGCGGCCCGGCTCGGCGCCCTCGCAGGTGCGGAACTGGAACAGTTTGCCGAGCAGGTCGAGGGTCTCACGCAGGCGCTTGGCGCTGCTGAAGGGGCCGAAGTAGGCACGGTGGGCGCGATGTTTCTCGCGGGTGAAGTAGACGCGCGGGTAGTCCTCGTCGAGGCTGACCGCGACGTAGGGATAGGACTTGTCGTCGCGCAGGCGGATGTTGAAGCGCGGCCGGTGGCGCTTGATGAAGCTCTGCTCGGCGAGCAGCGCCTCGGCCTCGTTGGCGGTGACCAGGGTGTCGATGCGGTCGATGCGGCTGGTGAGCCGCGGCTCGCCGCCGGAGAAGTGCGAGGCGATCCGTTTTTTGATCGACCGCGCCTTGCCGACGTAGAGCAGCTCGTCGTCTTCCCCGTAGAAGAGGTAGACACCGGGCTGGTCGGGCAGTTGGCGGCGCTGCTCGGCGATCCGCTCGGCGCGGCCCAGCGCTCCGTTTCCGTTTCCTTCGGCCATCACCTCAAAGGGTAGGCTGCCGCCCAGCGCGGCTTCCGAGGCCGGGCACGACAGGGAGACCAGAAGGAGCGAGATGACCACCCCACCGGAGCTGAACACGCTGCAGATCGAGGTCGACGGGGAGCTCGGCATCCTCACCCTGAACCGGCCCGACGCCTTCAACGCGATGAGCCCGGAGATGATCGAGGAGCTGATGACGGCGATGGCCTGGCTCGCCGACGAGGCGCCGATCCGCGCCCTGATCATCACCGGCAACGGTGTCGCCTTCTGCTCCGGCGGCGACATCACCTGGTTCCGCAAAGGGATGGAAGACGAGAGCCTCGACATCTCCGCCAACGTCCGCCGCGGGGCCGAGGCACTGCACATGGCGATCATCGACCTGCGACGGATCGCGGTCCCGGTGATCGGGGCGATCAACGGCCCGGCGGCCGGCGCGGGCTTCTCCCTGGCCCTGGCCTGCGACCTCCGGATCGCCGCCGACGGCGCCTTCTTCGCCCCCGCCTACGGCCGCATCGGCGCCTCTCCCGACGGCGGCATGACCTACTTCCTGCCCCGGGTCCTCGGCCCTGCCAAGGCTCTCGAGATGCTGCTCGACGACCCGAACCTGCCCGCCTCCGAGGCGCTCGAGATGGAGATCGTCAGCGAGGTCGTGACCAAAGAGGAGCTGATGGACCGCGCCCGCGAGCGCGCCGGTGAGCTCGCCGCGATGGCGCCGCACTACGTGAAGATGGCGAAGCGCCTGGTCGGCGTCAGCCTCGAGAACTCCCTCCCCGCGCACCTCGAGCTGGAGCGCCACGGCATCGCCGACAGCATGGCGACCGAGGACGCCCGCAACGGCGTGGTCGCCTTCTTCGGCGGCGAGAAGCCGGTCTTCAAAGGCCGCTAGCCAACCTCGATGTTGATGGGCCGAAAACTTGCCTATATGGCAAGTTTTCGGCCCATCAACGCGGCTTGTGGGCGGTGAAGAGGGCGACGGTGCCGTGGATGGTCACGGTGCGCGTCGGGAAGATGGCGGCGAGGGCGCGGTCGAGTGAGGCGGGATCGTCGTCGCGGTTGTCGAGGATGCCACGGGCGTTGCTGAGCGCGAGGAAGGCGCGGGCCAGGGGCGAGATCGGGACGCCCTTGCCGAGGATCGTCGCGCCGAAGAGGGTGCCGCCGGGGGCGAGGGCGCGGTGGGCGTGCGCGAAGGCGACACCCTTGGCCGACATCGGGCCGGGCAGGCAGTGGAGCAGATGGGTCATCGCGACCGAGTCGTAGGTGCCCGGTTCGAGGTGCCAGTCTTCGAGCACGTTGGCCCGATGGGTGCGCGGTGCGTAGCGGGCGAGGCGTGCGGACGCGGCCGCCAGCGAGTTCGGGTTCAGGTCCATCAGGGTCAGCTCCGGTGCGGCGACCGGAAAGCGGCAGGTGTCGAGCAGCGCCCCGGTCGCCACGCCGATGTCGAGGTGGCGGGCGGAGACGTTGGCGTCGTAGTGGGCGATCACCCGCTCCTTCGGGCAGCGCCAGAGCACCGGGCTGTTGAAGCCGTAGACGACCGCGTCGTAGACCGAGAGGAAGCTGCGGGTGTAGACCGCCTGTCCGGCGTGGGCGGCATCGAGGCGGTCGGGGGTCTGCGTCTGGCCGGTCAGCGGCGGAAACCTCCCTCGGCGTCGATCACCTGACCGGTGATCCAGGCGCTGTCGGTGGATGGAAGCCAGGCAAGTACCGGGACGATATCGCCGGGTGTGCCCCACCGACCGGCGGGAAGCGCTGCGTGAGCCTTTCCCGCAACTCCACCGAGGGCCATCCCGTGTCGACCGGGCCGGGGTTGACCGCTGGGCGAGGAGCACCGGGGCGCGGGCGTTGACCGCCCACGCGCGGTCGAGCTCCTCGACGGTCACCTCCGCCAGTGACTGTTCGGAGCTGTGGGCGTGGTTGACGACCAGCACCGCGACCCGCCCGCCACGGCTCAGCCGGGAGGCGCCATCAGCCGCGTCACCGATTCGCCGACGAAGCTCGGCTTCGAGGCTCCCTCGACCGTGATCGTGAACTTGGTCACCGCCTGCCACCAGCCGCCCTCGAGCTCGTCGAAGGAGACCAGCTCGGCGGTCGCGCTGACCTGACTGTCGACCGGCACCGGCGCCGGGAAGCGGACCTTGTTCCAGCCGTAGTTCACCCCGAGGGCGAAGCCGGTCGCCTGCATCAGGTCTTTGCGGAAGCTGTCGGCGAGCGACAGGGTCAGGTTGCCGTGGGCGATCGTCGTCCCGTACGGGCTCTCGGTCTTCGATCGCTCCGGATCGACGTGGATCCACTGGTGGTCGCCGGAGACGTCGGCGAAGGCGTCGATCAGCTCCTGAGTGACGGTACGCGACTCGCTCGGGCCGATCTCCTGCCCGACGATCGCCTTCATCCCCTCGACCCCATCGACCTCGACTCCCGCCATCAGTCGGTCCACCAGTCTTTGAGGACTTCGCCGTCGCCGTCGTGGCGGGCGCCGACCGCGAGCAGCGAGATCCCGTCGGGACCGGCCTCGAAACAGCGCGCGACCTCGGGGGAGATGCGGATCGCGTCGAGCTCGACGATCTCGACGATCTCGTCGTCCATTTTCATCAGCCCCGAGCCGGCGATCACCACGTAGATCTCCTCCGCCTCGTCGTGCTTATGGGCGAACGGCATCCGTACGCCCGGGTTCAGCTTCAGGTGGCTGATGCCGGTGCGCTCGGCGTCGAGATCGTCCTTGGCGAAGCGAACTTCCCCCATGTCGCCGAAGCCGAAGCCCGGCGCGGCGTCGTTCACCTCGCTGAGGTTCTTGTGCGTGTAGGCGGCCATTGCCCCTCTCCTCTCGCTTTGAGTCCCAGTTGACTTGTTCCGTAGCCTACGAGGCGTGTCCGGTCCTGTCAGTCGCGTCCTCTCCCGATCGCAGCTCGACCTGCTCGCCAGGCACGGTCAGGAGCGGACCGCGGAGGTCGGCGACGTCCTCTTCAAGGTCGGCGACGAGGTCTACCCGTTCATCGCGATCCGCGAGGGCGAGGTCACGATCCTCGACGCCAACGGCCACGAGGTGGTCCGACAGGAGACCTCGGGCTTTCTCGGCGAGATGAACCTCCTTTCCGGGCAGACCGTGTTCCTCACCGCGGTCGTCAGCAAGCCTCTGCGCTACGTCGAAGTCGAGCGGGAAACCCTGCGGGGGCTGCTGTTCGAGGACGGCGACCTCTCCGACCTTCTCCTCTCGGCCTTCGTGCAACGGCGCGAACGACTGCAGAACCGCGAGGGAGTGGGGATCGACATCGTCGGCCCGCCCCACCACCGGGCGACCCGCGAACTGGTCGAGTACGCCCGCCGCCAGCGCCTTCCCCACTTCTGGCGCGACTCGGCCGAGGACGACGAGGCGGCACGGCTGATCGCCGAGCTCGAGGCGGAGCAGCTTCCGCTGGTGCGCCTGCCCGGTGGCGGTCACCTGCATGCCCCGAGCAACGGGGAGCTGTCGCGAGCGCTGGGGATCGGGTTGGAGCTGGCGGCGCGCGAAGAAGTCGACCTGCTGATCGTCGGCGGTGGGCCGGCCGGGCTCGGCGCGGCCGTATACGGCGCCTCGGAGGGCCTCGACACCCTGGTGGTCGAGAGCAACGTGCTCGGCGGACAGGCCGGGACCTCGCGGCGAATCGAGAACTACCTCGGCTTCCCGGCGGGGATCAGCGGCTCGGAACTGATCAGCCGGGCGATCGTCCAGGCGCGCAAGTTCACCGCCCGCACCGCGACCCCCTACCGGGCGCTCTCGCTCGAACCAGGCGGCGCGGGCGATCACGTCGTGAAGCTGGAGGGCGACCGCGAGGTGGCGGCGAAGGCGGTGCTGCTCTCGACCGGCGCCGAATATCGCAAACTGCCGGTCGACCACCTCGAGGAATACGAGGGGCTGAGCGTCTTCTACGCCGCCGGGCCGCCCGAGGCACAACTCTGCGGCGCCCAGCGGGTCGGCGTCGTCGGTGGCGGCAACTCGGCCGCCCAGGCCGCCGTCTGGCTCGCCCGCGGCGGCGCCCTCGTCACCCTGCTGCACCGCCGCGCCGACCTCGCCGAGACGATGTCCGCCTACCTGATCGACGAGCTCGACCGCTACGGCGTCGCCGTCCGCGACAGGAGTGAAATCTGCGAACTCCAGGGGACCGACGGCCACCTCGAGGGGGTCAAGCTGACCGACGGGGACGAGCTGCCGCTCAACTTCCTCTTCCTCTTCCTCGGCGCCGCGCCCTGCACCACCTGGCTCGGCGACTGCATCTCCCGAGACGAGAAGGGCTTCGTCCTGACCGGGCCGGAGGTCGGCGCCGAAGGCCTGTTGGAGACGAGTGTCCCCGGCGTCTACGCGGCGGGCGACGTGCGCTCGGGGTCGATCAAGCGCTGCGCGACCGCGGTCGGCGAGGGCGCCACGGTGGTCCGCTTCGTCCACGAGCACATGACGAAGATGCGCGAGCAGCGTCGCACCGCCGCCGGTTCGGCCTGAGCCGGGCTCTTTCACGCGACCAACCTCACTTCGAAGGACGGCATGGCGAGAGCGCCTGCGCCGCCGAGCAGGGCCATGATGCGGGCGACGTAGGCGGTGGTCTCAGGGATCGGAGGGACGCAGGAGCAGGCTTCGACCGGGGCCGGACCGGCGTTGTAGGCGGCGAGGGCGAGCTCGGGCGAGCCGAACTGGTGGATCAGGTCGGACATCAGGTGGGCCTGGGCGTCGATCGCTTCGACCGGATCGAACGGATCCGCGAGGCCATATGAAGCCGCCGTTCCCGGCATGAACTGGGCGATCCCCGCGGCCCCGGCCGGCGAGACCGCGAAGGGATCGAAGTTGCTCTCGGCCATCAACTGGGCCGCCAGCAACGCCGCCGAGACGTTCCACTTCGCCGCCGCTTCGACCAGCGTGGGCTGGAAGCGCGGCGGCACGAAGCTCGGCAACGTCGCGCCGCCCGGCGGGGCGACGCCCGGGCCCCGTCCGCCGACCGCGTTTCCGGCCTCGGAGCAGGGCGCCGGAGGACGGTCATAACCCATATGCCAGGCCTCCCAGCCGTAGCGCTGAACGAAGCCGAAGCGACTCCCGTTCGCGTCGATCCAGGCGTAGGCGGATTCGGGGCCGAGGTCCAACTCGGTCGCGCAGCGGTGCAGCGAGGTTCCCGGCGGCGCGACCCATTTCGGGTCCGGATGGGCGGCGAAGAGTTCGGCCTGTTCGGCGTCCGAGCGGAAGCCCGAGACGACGATCAGCGCGATGCCGTCGGCGGCGGCAGCCGCGGCCATCCGGTCGTAGGCCGCGGCCACATCGGGCCTCATCCCCTCGCCGTCCCGGTAGACGAGCGGGCCGCTGTAGCCGCCGCCGCTCGCGATCGCCGGCCCTTCGCCGCCGGCGGTCGATACCGGTGCGGCCGCTTCGGCTTCGGCGCTCGCTTCGACGGTTCCCCCGCCGGAGCCGACCTCGAGCTTCGCCACCACCGTCGCCATCGCCCGCAAAGGCACGAACGAGGAGCGGTCCGGAAAGGCGAGCCGCAGACGGCTTGGGTCGACCTCGTTGTGGCGTGCCGCGGCGAAGGCGGCGTCGCGGGCATGATCAAGGTAGGTCGATTTGGCGATGTGGGTCGGGTTGAGAGCGCCGTCGGGCAGTCGCGGCGGCGCGAGCAACCGCGGCAGGTCGTCGCGCATCGAGCGGACCGCCGAGATCGCCGCCAGGTCGGCGGCGCGTTGCGTACGCCCCTTGCCGGTGACCGCCCCCGCGATCGCGACCAGCGCCAGCGCCACCGCGACGAGGACGAAGCAGCCGCCGATCGCGAGGACGAGCGCCTGACCTGCCTCGGAGTTGTCGGGAAGGCGTCTCCGAACCTTCGTCACACCCCATCCGTAGACCGAGCAGCCATTCCCCACGAAGGAGTCGATCCGATGTACCAGACCAGAAGCAAGTCGCACCGTCGCGGGCGCAACGTCGCCGCCCTGATGCTCGCCGCCGTTCTCGCGGTCAGCGCCGTGGCGGTGCCGATGGCGCTCGCCAAGGGCAGCAAGACCGTGGTCGGCGAGGCCACGGCGCCGAGCCTCCACAAGACCGTCCTGACCAACACCAAGGGCTTGACGCTCTACAGCCTGAGCGTCGAGAAGAACGGCAAATTCATCTGCACCGGCTCCTGCACGCACACCTGGTTGCCACTGGTCGTCGCGGCCGGGACGACGCCGAAGGGCCCGGTCAAGCTGGGCACGATCAAGCGCCCCGAAGGCAAGATCCAGGTCACCTTCAAGGGCCTGCCGCTCTACACCTTCGACGGCGACAGCACCAAGGGACAGGCCAAAGGCGAGGGGTTCAAGGACGTCGGCACCTGGCACGCCGTCACCCCCTAGGCCCGGCATCGAGAAGGCGGTGGACCAGCGACTCCGGCAAGCCGCCGGAGTCGCTGCCGAGGGCGCCGAAGCCGGCACGCCGCTCGGCCACCCAGCCGAGCCGGTGCTTCAGCACCGCCACCCGCAGGCCGCGCTCCAGCAGGTCACCGACGGCGAGGGCGAGCAGCGCCCGGTCGGCGTCGAGGTCGGCGCGCAGGAGCGCCGCGTCCGGGCACGGCGCCCCAGGCGTGTCGAGGAGCGCCTGGAGGCTCTCGGGCTCGACGTGGACGATCGCGAGACCGCCCCGGGCGACCGTGACCGCGGTCCCGGCGGCCGCGAGGCCGTCCTCGTCGCCGGCCACCGAGAGATGACATACCTCGCCGCGGGCAGCCGGCCGCAAAGTCGGCAGTCGCGCCGCGAGACGTTCCTCGAGCCGGTGGGCCGAGGCCGAGGCGATCAGCGTCGGCCTCGGCACCCGCCCGTCCACGTCGACCAACAGAGCCGCGGTGTCGACCCCCGATCCGGCGCAGGAAAGCACCGCTGCGGCACCGCGCGAGCCCTCCGCCCCGCCGACCGAGACGACCACGACCACGGTGCCTCGGCGCGGCGCCTCGAAGACCCCGGCCGCACCCCCGTGGGCGCCGTTTCGACCCTCCCGGGCGGGCGATCCGGCGACGGCGGGGCCGAGCACCTCCGACAGGTCGGCCGCGGTGCCCTGCCGGGCCCTCATTCGGCCGACCTCGCGCTCGCGGTGCTGGTCACCGCCAGGTGGTCGCCGATCGAGCCGAAAGGGGACGGCGGGCGCAGCCGGACCGAGACCTCTTCACCGTTGACCGCTACCGCGACGTTGTCCTCGGCCCAACCCGGCAATGCCGCGCGAGCGGCGTCCGCCGCCGAACCGCCCTCGGCAAGGGCGAGCGCCCCCGCCTCGGCGGCGCCGTCGGCGAGGGTCAGGGCATAGCCGGCCGCCAACAGTTGGAGCGAGATCAGCGCGGCGAGGAGCAGCGCGGGTACCGCGGCGACCAGTTCGACGCTCGCCTGGCCGTCCTCGCGGCCCGACACCGGCTCATTCATCGTCGGCCCCCAATCCGCTCCGCGCCCCGACCCTCGCCTCGGGCAGCGAAGGAAGGAGGGTCGGGACCGGGACCTTCACCGCGATCGCCTCGTCTTCTTCCTCGACCACGGCGCCGTCCCGCATCGAAGGCGGCAGCGCCTGCCGCGCCGCCGCCTTCGGGTCGCCACCGACCAGCGTGGCCCGCGCACCGGCCCGCGCGGCCACGCTCGCCGACCAGAGGGCCTGGCCGGCGAGCGCTATCTGGGCCGCGACCGCGAGCGCCAGCAACAGAAAAGGGATCGCCGCGACCAGCTCTACCGAGGCGGTCCCCTCTTCCCCGTGACCCGTGTTGTCAGCGCTCTGGGGTGGCACGAGGACCACCCTGAACGGGAAACGCGCACCCGTGGCGCGCGCAAAGGATCAATTCAGGGCCAACTTGGTGACGAAAGCTCGACGCTCCCGCCCAGCGCCCTCAGTACGTGTTCGCCTCGGACCAGACTCGCCAGATGGCGACGATCGAGGCAGCCAACAGCACCACCCAGAGCAACGTCCCCGGGCCGCTCGACCAGAGCTTGTCCTGCCCGGCGATCAGCAGCGCCAGCATCCCGAACGCCCCGTAGAAGATCGCCCGCCGCCCGTCCGTCAACGTCGCCAACGTCAGCTGGTTCTGGCGGCTCAGCGTGTAGAGCATCCAGGTGATCCCGGCGAGGAACCCCATCGCGATCGCGGTGAGCACGGTGTCGACCGCGTTCCCACCACCCGGGAGAAACGCAACCCCGAGCGCCAGGAGCATGATGATCGCGACGTTCCGCGCGGCCTTCACCTCACGAATCGTACTCCCAACTCACTTGCGGGTCATCACGATGACGCCGAAGACGATCGCCGCCAGCACCGCCAGCAGGGCGACCCCCGCCACTCCCGCAGCGACGGCCGCCGCCGGGCGCCGGTCTTCCTGGGTCAGGTCGGTGAAGCGCGCCGCGCCCCAGATCGCCACCGAGAAGATCGCGGTCACCCCGATCCCGGCCACGGTGGCGTAGACCACGGTCTCGACCAGGTCTCTGGTCTCGACGATCGTCGCCGGCGAGATCATGCCCTCACCCCGCCTTCGCTCTGCACCGGGACCGGAGCACCCTTCACCGCGCGCCTCGCGAACGCCGCGATGATCGCCCCCAGCGAGAGCACCGTCACCACCACTGGCCCGACCGCGCCGTCGCCGAAGAGGCTGGTGAAGCCGTAGGCCAACGCCCCGATCGCCGCCGCCGCGGGCAGCGTCAGCACCCAGGCGACGATGATGTTCCCGGCCACGCCCCAGCGCACCGCGGAGAGCCGTTTCGCCGCCCCCGCCCCCATCACCCCGCCGTTGATCACGTGGGTGGTCGAAAGCGGGAAGCCGAAGTGGGTCGAGACGAGGATCACGGCCGCCCCCGCCCCCTGCGAGCTGAACCCCTGCGCCGCGTCCATCTTGATGATCCGCGTGCCGGTGGTCTTGATGATCCGCCAACCGCCGCTGTAGGTGCCGAGCGCGATCGCCAGCGCCGACGAGGCGATCACCCAGACCGGCGGGTCGGCCCCCGCGCCGAGGCTGCCGTTGGCGATCAGCGCCAGCGTGATCACCCCCATCGTCTTCTGCGCGTCGTTGGTCCCGTGCGCCAGCGCCAGCAGCCCGCCGGACACCACCTGCCCGTACTTGTAGCCGCGGCTGACGATCCCCGGCCGTTGCTTCCCGATGATCCGGTAGGAGAGCCCGATCGACGCGCCGGCCACCAGGAACGCCAGCAGCGGCGCGACCACCGCCGGGATCAGGACCTTGCCGAGCAGCCCTTCGGCGAGGATCACGTGGAAGCCCGCCGCGGCGACCGCGGAGCCGACCACCCCGCCGATCAACGCGTGCGAGGAGCTCGACGGCAGCCCGAAGTACCAGGTGACGAGATTCCAGGCGATCGCCCCGATCAGCCCGGCAAAGACGATCGTCGGCGTGATCACGGCGGAATCGACGACGTCGTTGGCGACCGTCGCCGCCACCGAGATCGAGATGAACGCGCCGACGAAGTTGAGCAGCGAGGCGACCGCGATCGCCACCTGCGGCCGCGCCGCCCCGGTCGAGATCGAGGTCGCGACGACGTTGGCGGTGTCGTGGAAGCCGTTGGTGAAGTCGAAGGCGAGGGCGGTGCCGATGACCAGCACCAAGATCACGTCGGAGGTCACTGCCCGGGAACCTACCGCCCGCGTTCACATCTTTGTTACACGCCCCCGCGAAGCGGGGTGGACAGCGGGCCTCAGCTGTTCTTGATCACTATGCCCTCGAGGATCTGGGCAGCCTTCTCGGTCGAGTCGATCGCCTCCTCGAGCACGGCGAAGATGTCCTTCCAGCGGATCACGAACATCGGGTCGATCGCGTCCGTGAACAAGGCCGCCACCGCGTCGCGCGAGATCCGGTCGCCTTCGTTCTCGAGCCTGTGGACCTCGATCCAGTACTGATCGAGGTCCTTGAAGGAGGGCAGGTTCTCCAGTCCTTGGGCGAGCGCCTCGCAGGAGCGCACCAGCACGTTGGTGAGGGCGAAGGCCTGGTCCATCGGCGCCTCCACCTGGTAGAGCCCGAGGAAGTCGGCCGCCTCCTCGGTGAAGTCGACGATGTCGTCGAGCTGCGTCGCCAGGCCGTAGATGTCCTCGCGGTCGATCGGCGTGACGAAGGTCGTATTCAGCCTTTTGATGATTTCGTGGGTGACCTTGTCCCCACGGTGCTCGGCCTCGACGATGTCCTGGTGGAGCGTCCCGGCATCGGGCCACTCGCGCATCAGCTGATCGAGCAGGTGCGCCGAATGCACACTGTTTTTCCCAGCCTCCACGAAGAGATCGAAGAAGGTCTGATCGTGGGGTAGGAGCGAGAAGCGCGCCACCTGGGTCATCCTAGTGGCCATCCTCGGGTCGCGGCGTCAGCCTGCGGCCGTCAGTTGCTCGGCCGCGCGGGTCGCCGCCCGCTCGCGCAATTCCGCCTGGACGTCGCGGCGCGGCTCGTCCTCGCCGCGCACGATCCGCGTCCACTCGCCGTCCCCCCCGAGCTCCCAGGAGTTCGAGTTGTCGGCGAAGCAGCGCTCCAGCACTTCCATCATCTCCTCGCGCAGGAGCGCGTCTTCGACCGGCGACACCAGCTCGACCCGGTTGTCGAGGTTGCGCGGCATCATGTCGGCGGAGCCCATGAAGACCCGGGTCTCCTCACCGCGGGTGAAGGTGTAGACGCGCGAGTGCTCGAGGAAGCGGCCGACGATCGAGACCACGCGGATGTTCTCCGACACGCCCGGCACGCCCGGCTTCAGGCAGCAGATCCCACGCACGTTGAGGTCGACCCGGACGCCCGCCTGCGAGGCCCGGTAGAGCGCCTGGATGCAGCCCGCGTCGACCAGCGAGTTCATCTTCAGCGCGATCCGCGCCTCCGCCCCGGCCTGATGCGCGGCGATCGTCGCCTCGATCTCCCCGACCAGCCGGTCGCGCATCGTCGTCGGCGAGACGAGGACCTTGCGGTAGCTCCCCGGCCGCCCGTAGCCGGTGAGGAAGTTGAACATCTCGGCGACGTCGGCGCCGATGTCCGGGTCGGCGGTGAAGAGGCCGAAGTCGGTGTAGAGCCGGGCGGTCTTGGCGTGGTAGTTGCCGGTGCCGATGTGGACGTACTCGCGCACCTGCTGCCCCTCGCGACGCGCCACCAGGATCGCCTTCACGTGCGTCTTCAGCCCGGGGATCCCGTAGACGACGTGGACGCCCGCCTCCTCCAGCGCTTTCGCCCAGTGGATGTTGGCCTCCTCGTCGAAGCGCGCTTTCAGCTCCACCATGCAGACCGCCTGCTTGCCGCGTTCGGACGCGCGGATCAGCGACGGGACCAGCGGTGAGTCGTCGCTGGTCCGGTACACGGTCTGCTTGATCGCCAGCACGTCGGGGTCTTCGACCGCCTGCTCGACGAAGCGTTCGACCGAGTGGGCGAAGGAGTCATAGGGGTGGTGGACGAGCAGGTCGGCGTGGCGGATCGCCCGGAACATGTCGACCGGGCGGCCCTCGTCCCCCTGCAGTCGCGGCTGGGTCACCGGCGTCCAGGACGGGTAGCGCAGCTCGGCGTGGCCGGAGGCATCGGCGATCTCACTCAGATCCGCCAGATCGAGCAGCCCTTCGATGTCGTAGACCTCGCGGTCTTCGAGCCGCAGCGCGCCGACCAGCTCGTGACGCAGTTTCGGGTTCATCCCGGTGGCGATCTCCAGCCGCACCACCTCGCCGAAACGACGCCGGCGCAGCTCGTCCTGGACCGCCTGCAGCAGGTCGTCGGCCTCGTCGGAGACGTTGAAGTCGGCGTCGCGGGTGACCCGGAAGAAGCCGTAGTCGACGACCTCGGTGCCCGGGAAGAGGTGATCGAGGTTGGCCGCGATCACCTGCTCGAGCGGCACGAAGGTCCCCTCCCCGCCGACCGGCAGGAAGCGCCCGAGCAGCTCCTTCGGCACCTTCACCCGGGCGATGATCTCGACCCCCGACTCCGGGTCGCGGAGCAGCACCGCGAGGCTCAGCGAGAGGTTCGAGATGTAGGGAAAGGGCCTGCCGAGCCCGATCACCAGCGGCGTCAGCGCCGGGAAGACCTGCTCGTGGAAGCGCCGGTGGATCTGGCGCTGCTCCTCCTCGCTGGCGTCGTCGAGCGAGACGATGCGGATGTTCTCCTGCTCCAGGGCCGGACGCAGCACACCGCCGAAGGCGCGCTGCAGCCGCGCGTCGAGTTCCAGCACGAGGCGCTGGATGCGGTCGATCTGCTCGCCCGGGCGCAGCCCGTCGGGCCCGCGGGCGTCGATCCCGGCATCGAGCTGCTCGAACAGCCCGGCCACCCGCACCATGTAGAACTCGTCCAGGTTGGAGGCGTAGATCGCGCAGAAGCGCAGCCGCTCCAGCAGCGGCACCTCGGGGTCCTCGGTCAGTTCCAGCACCCGCCGGTTGAACTCCAGCCAGGACAACTCCCGGTTGAAGTACAGACCGGGATCGTCGAGGTTGGGAGCTACAGGCTCGGGCAAGGGGACATCGTACTCTTGCACCGCCTGCCTCCTGGACCTCTATGCGACCTGGCGCAGGGGTTGCGCGCCCCGGCGCGGCGCATCGGCCGGGGCGGCGACGGCGCCGTCGAGGGCGAGCCGGTAGCCGGCGGCGAGCTGGCTCATCGAGCGCTCCCAGGAGCGGGCGCGGGCGCCACGCACCCCGGCCGAGCCGAGCTTGGTCCGCAGCTCCGGCGAGGCGGCCAGCTGCAACAGCGAGCCGGCGACGTGGTCGGCGTCGGGGCGACAGAGCAATCCGGTGTGGCGGTTCTCGACCAGCGCCGCCGGGCCGCCCTCGGCGATCGCGATCACCGGCAGCCCGCTCGCCCCGGCCTCGAGAATCACCTGTCCGTAGGTGTCGGTGACGCTGCAGAAGAGGAAGACGTCGGCGCTCGCATAGGCGACCGCGAGATCGTCGCCGCCGAGCCAGCCGAGGAAGGTGGCGGCGTCGCCGAGCCGCGTCCGCAGCTCCGACTCCTCGGGGCCGCCCCCCGCCAGCAACAGGTGCAGCCGAGGATCGGCCTCGTGGGCGCGGAGGAAGGACTCGGCGAGCAGGTCGACGCCCTTCTCGCGCGAGAGGCGGCCCGCGTAGAGGACCTTGATCTCGCCGGGGTAGGCGTCGTGGTCGGCCTTGGCCGGGTCGAAGCGCTCGACGTCCACCCCGCGCTCCCAGCGGCCGACCCTGGTGCCTTCGATGCCGAGCTCCGCCAGCGAGCCGTCGGCGGCCGGGCTCGGCGAGAGCACCCGCGCCGGGGCGCCGTAGAAGGCGCCGAGGCCGGCCCGGGCGACCGCCTCGAGCATCCCGTCGGCGCGCAGCCCGGCGTAGGTGGCGAGCTCGGTGTGGTAGCTGGCGAGCAACGGCACCCCGGTGATCCGGCCGAGCAGCGTCGCCGCGATCCCGGCCGGGCCGGGAGCGGTCACGTGGACCAGGTCGTAGTTGCCTTCGGCCAGCACCTCGACCAGGTCGGGGACGCCCGGGACCCCCAGCCGCATGCCCTGGTAGAAGGGCAGCTCCAGCTCGCTTGCCGCGGGCAGGCGGCGGTCGACACCCGGATCGGTGCCGATCACCTCGACCTCGAAGCCGGGGACGCCGCGCTCGCGGATCTGCTCGATCGTGTGGGTGACCCCGTGCATCTGTCCGATCCCATCGGCGATCAGGGCGACCCGGCGGCGATCCTCGTCGCGCGCCCGCAGCTTCGCCTTCTCCTGGCCGAGGAAGGCGGTCGAGGGCGCATAGGGGACGGCCGGGACCAGCGCCTCGAAGATGCCGCTCGCGGCGGCGCCGAGGTCCCCGGCCTGGAAGGCGACCAGACCGCCGTCGACGGCGAGCCGCAGGCGCCGCTCGTGGCGACGTCGGGCGCGGCGGTAGAGGTCGGCGTGGGAGAAGCCGTCGGCCTGCAGCATCTCGAGCAGCTCGCGGCCGCGGGCTTCGATCCCGATCCCGGCGAGCCAGGCCTCGAGCAGGCAGCGGGCGTCCTCGGGGCCGATGTCGGTGGCGACCTTGCCCTCGCGCCGGGAACCCTCGGCGATCACCCGTTCGGCCATCTTCAGCACCGCGGCCGGGTCGGGAGCGCCGCCGGAGGCGGCGACCCCGGCGTCGTCGAGGGCGCGCGTGGCGAGCGCCATCGCCGCGTGGGTCCACTTCGCGGCGGAACCTTGTTCGCCCCGCGCCTCGGCGTCGCCGTCGCGCAGGTGGGCGAGAAACTCTTGCGGCGTGGCAGCGGCGGGCACCTCGGTCCAGGTGCGGCCGATGTCGACGCCGGCATGGTCGTCGGAGCCACCGATCCCGGTGCCGCCCCGCGTGTCGACGTAGACGGCGGCGGGCATGTTCAGCTCCGCGGCGCGCGACCCGTTGCGGACCTCCCAGATCGGGAAGAGCTCGGCGAGGCGGCGCCGATGGCGCCGGGTGAGCGGCGCCGCGACGTTGAAGAAGGGGTGCGCGAGGGCGCAGGCGATCCCGCTCTCGTGCAGGTACGCGGCACAGGCCTCGACGTCGCCGGCATGGGCCTGCAGCCACTCATGGTCTCCAGGAGTGATCCCGTAACAGAGGACGTGAACCGCCTGTGGCTCGCCGGCGAAGCGAGCGGTCAGCTCCTCGGAGACGAAGGTGTCGGGAAGGTGCTCGAGCTCGAGCGCGCCGTCGATCGTGTCGTGATCGGTGATCGTCACGAAATCCATGCCGCGCCGCTTGGCGAGCTCGTAGACCTCCTGTGGAGGCGTGGCGCACTCCGGCAGTCCGAGGCTGCGCTGGACGCCGAGGCGAGAGAGCTGCGAGGCGGTCGAGTGGCAGTGCATGTCAGCACGGGAAGTCATCGGTGTCTCCCTTTCATTCCTGGTCATTGCACGTCCATATTGCGCCATTTGCAGGGAAATCATGTGAAGCACCTGCAAACGAGGAGTGAACTTCGTGTGATCGGAGCCCGCGAGGGGACGGCTCGAAGTTCGCGCCTCCAGCCGGAAGCTGGAAAGGACCGGGGGGTTGCGTGGTTCGAAACTTCGGCCAGGCCGAAGAAAGGCACCACGCAATGATCCGCTCCCCGGATCGCCGGCGCCCCGCCCCGGATACGTGCGCCGGACTGCCGCTAGGCGGCGAGGCGCTCGGGGCTGGAGCCGTTGCTGGCGCCGTTCCAGAGGTCGAGGATGATGCCCTCGCGGAGGCCGCCCTTGCCGATCTGGAGGGGCTGGCCGAGCAGCTCGGAGACCTTCTCCAGCAGCAGCACACCGGTGGTGAGGATCTTCACCCGGCGGGGATCGAGCTCGAAGCGCTTCGCCACCTCGGCCGCCGGGTCGGCGGAGAGGACGCGGATCGACCGCTCGAGCGTCTCGTACTCGAGCACCGCGCCGACCAGGCGACGAAGGCTGGTCGCCGAGCCGCCCACCGCCACCGCCTGCGCGGGGCGTGGGATCTCGACGCGGTCGAAGAAGTCGTCGATGTACTCGCGCACGCGGCGGATCTCCGCCGCCGAGGGAGGATCGGAGCTGATCAGCTCGTCGGCGAGGGTGCCCGAGCCGATGTGCCAGGAGCGCACCGAGTCGACCCCTTCGGTCGCCGTGCCGAGGATCACCTCGGTCGAGCCGCCGCCGATGTCGACGACGCCGATCGGCCCGTCCACCGGATGGCCCAAGGATTTGGTCGCGCCGATGAAGGCGAGCCGTCCCTCCTCCTCGCCGCTCAGGACTTCGACCTCCACCCCGGCCGCCGCGGAGATCGCCGCCGCGACCTCGGGGCCGTTGGTCGCCTCGCGCACCGCCGCGGTCGCCACCGCGCGGATCTCGACCGCGCCGAGCTCGCGCGCCAGGCGCACCTGGGTCGCGACCAGCTCGCCGACCTCCTCGATCTTGGCCGGTTCGATCGCGCCCTCCCCGTCGACCGCCTTCGAGATGCGCGTGTAGGCGCGCTGCTCCATCACCTTCTTGAGTTGACCATCGATCGGCTCCGCGACCAGGACGCGGGTCGTGTTGGAACCGATATCGATCGCTGCGCAAAGCATCAGGCCTTGGGAGACATCTTCCCAGGCCGAGCGGATCTCAAGCGTCTGGATGCGGATGCGAGGCGTCCTCGAACTCCCGAAACAGCCCGGTTACGACAAATGCCACCTGCTCGCCGATGTCCACCGCGTTGTCGGCGATCCGCTCGATCGCCCGCGCCGTCAGCATCATCGTCATCGCCCATTCGCGCCTGTCCGCGTCGTCGCCGATCGCCAGCGCCAGCTGGAAGCATTCGCGGTTCAGTTCGTCGACGACGTCGTCCCGGACGACCAGATCGCGCGCCATCTCGACGTTGCGCTCCTCGAAGGCCCGCTTCGCCTGGCTGATCAGCGACTTGGAGTGCGTCCCCATCGACAAGATCAGCTTCACCATCTCCCGGTCGGCCGGCGGGGTGTGCCCGGTCATCGGGATGACCTTGCAGATGTTCACGCACTGGTCGCCCATCCGCTCGATGTTCTTCAGCACGTGCAGCAGCGCCGCGATCAGGCGCAGGTCGGTCGCCACCGGCGACTGCGTCGCCAGCAGCGTGATCAAGGCCTGATGGACCTCCAGGTAGCGGCCGTCGATGCGGTCGTCGTCGGCGACGACGATCTGGGCCAGCTCGATGTCCTGATGCTCGATCGCCTCCAGGGTCCGCGAGAGCGCCGAGCTGACCAGGTCGAGCCCGCCCAGCGCACTCGCTTCCAGGGTGTCCAGTTCCTGCTGATATTCGGTCCGTACCTCAGGCATCGCCCCAGACCTAGCCGAAGCGACCGGAGACGTAGTCCTCGGTCTCTTTCTGCTTCGGTTTGGTGAAGATTTCGTCGGTCGGGCCGATCTCGACCAGATGCCCCGGCTTGCCCGATTCGTCGAGGTTGAAGAAGGCGGTGATGTCCGACGCGCGCGATGCCTGCTGCATGTTGTGGGTGACGATCGCGATCGTGTATTCCTTCTTCAGCTCGCCGATCAGGTCCTCGATCGCCAGCGTCGCGACCGGGTCGAGCGCCGAGCAGGGCTCGTCCATCAGCAGTACCTCGGGGCTGACCGCGGTGGCGCGGGCGATGCAGAGCCGCTGCTGCTGGCCGCCGGAGAGGCCGGAGCCGGGCTTGTCGAGCCGGTCCTTGACCTCGTCCCAGAGGTGCGCCCCGCGCAGGCTTCTCTCCACCACCGCGTCCTTGTCGGACTTCGGGATACGGCTCGAGTTGAAATTGAGGCCGGCGGCGACGTTGTCGTAGATCGACATCGTCGGGAACGGGTTCGGCTGCTGGAAGACCATCCCGATCAGCCGTCGCACCGCCACCGGGTCGACCCCGTTGGCGTAGATGTCCTCGCCGTCGAGGGCGATGTCGCCCTTCACGCTCGCCCCCGGGGTCAGCTCGTGCATCCGGTTGAGCGAGCGCAGGAAGGTCGTCTTGCCGCAGCCCGAGGAGCCGATCAGCGCCGTCACCTTGTTCGGCTCGATCGTCATGTTCACCCCTTCGACCGCGTGGAAGTCGCCGTAATAGAGGTTGACTTCCTTGGCCTCGAGCGTCTTCGCCCGGCGGGCGGGCGCGCCCCCGATGGCCTGGCTCGTGGTCTCCGTGACTGGACCGGTTGGCGACATCTTTGCGCGGCCCTCCTCGGCCTGGGGTTTGGCCTGGGAGCCGAACATATCTTTGAGCTTCCTTCCCTCCACTAGCGAATCTCCGTTCTGTAGCGGCGGTAGACCAGGCGGGCGATGACGTTGAGGATCATGACGATCGCGATCAGCGTCAAGGCGGCGGCCCAGGCTCGGTCGTAGGACGCCTGTTTCATCACCCCAGGCGACCGGTACTCGTTGTAAGCGTAGACGGCGAGATTCTGCATGCGGCCGGAGAAGGGATCGGTGTTCATCGAATCGATCACGCCGGTGGTGACCAGTAGCGGCGCGGTCTCGCCGATGATCCGCGCGGTGGCCAGCATCACCCCGGTGACCAGCCCGGCGAAGGCGGTCGGCAGGACGACCTTGACGATCACCTTCCACTTCGGCGTGCCGAGCGCGTAGGCCGCTTCGCGGAGGTGGTTGGGGACGATCTTCAGGACCTCCTCGGCGGAGCGGATGACGATCGGGATCATCAGCACCGAGAGTGCCAGCGACCCCATGATCCCCAGCTGGATGCCGGGGCCGAGGAAGAGCTCGAAGAGCGCGTAGGCGAAGAGGCCGGCGACGATCGAGGGGATGCCGGTCATCACGTCGACGAAGAAGGTGAGTGCGCGGCGCAGCGGGCCGCGGCCGTACTCGTTCATGTAGATCGCCGCCATGATCCCGATCGGCACCGAGATGATCGCCGCGCAGGCGGTGATGATCAGGGTGCCGACGATCGCGTGCTCGGCGCCGCCGCCACCGACCACGCCACGGCTGGTGGTGGTGAAGAAGTCCCAGTTGATCCCGGCGACCCCGCGCTTGATCACTTCGTAGAGGAGCGAGATCAGAGGCGCCATCGCGATCCCGAAGGCGGTGGCGATCGCCATCGTGATCGCCCGGTCCTTGGCCCGCCGGCGCCCCTCGACCGCGCGCGACCAACCGTAGATCGCGACGATCGCGACCAACGCGCCGAAGACCAGCATCAGGGCGATCGTGAACCAGCCGAGCGCCGCCTCGACCGCGGCGCAGAAAACGAGTGCGCCGACGAAGGCGCCGTAGGGCGCCCAGCTCGGCAGGGACCCGCCCGCGCCATCGGTGTGGGCGAAGATCGAGCGCTGCGGAACGCTCGCCAAGGTGTTGTCGGGCGGCGGCGTCATTCGGTCTCCGAGCGGGCGATGATCAGCCGCGCGAGGAAGTTGGTGGCCAGGGTGATCGCGAAGAGGACGAGCCCGGTGGCGATCAGGAGGTTGATCGCCAGCCCGCTCGACTCGGGGAAGTTGAGGGCGACGTTGGCGGCGATCGTCGAGGGATTCGCCTGGCTGATCAGGTTGAAGCTGACGCCGCCGGAGACGGAGAGGATGATCGCCACCGCCATCGTCTCACCGAGCGCCCGGCCGAGGCCGAGCATCGAACCGGAGATCACCGACGATTTGCCGAACGGGAGGACGGTGGTGCGGATCATCTCCCAGCGGGTGGCGCCGAGCGCCTGCGCGCCTTCCTGGAGTTTGCGCGGCGTCTGCGAGAAGGCCTCACGGGCGATCGCCGAGACGATCGGCAGGATCATCACCGCGAGGACGAGGCCGACGACCAGCATCGTGCGGCCGGTGATCGAGGCGGGCCCTTCGAAGATCGGCAGGAAGCCGAGCTTCTCTTCCAGCCACTTCATCACCGGCACGGCGGCCGGGCCGAGGACGAAGATGCCCCAGAGGCCGTAGATGATGCTCGGGATCGCGGCCAGCAGGTCGACCAGGTAGCCGAGCGTCATCGCGATCCGCGGCGGCGCGATGTGGGTGATGAAGAGCGCCACCGCGACCGCCAGCGGCACCGCGATGATCATCGCCAGGACTCCGGCGAGGACGGTTCCGAAGGCGAGCGGCGCGGCGTAGCTGATGAAGCTCTCGTGCCCGGGCAGTTCGGAGGACGACGCGGTGAGCGCCGGCAGCCCCTCGCCGACCAGGAAGGCGGCGACCCCGAAGAGCAGGGCCAGGATCGTCACCGCGGCGATCACCGCGGTGTTGCTGAAGATCCGGTCGCCACGGCGGCGGCGTCCTCCGGACGCCGCCGCCAGCAGCTGGCCGGCATTGGTCGTGGTATCGAACTGAGCCACGAGCTACTTGTCGATCAGACGGTGGGCGGACCTATTCGATCGCGCCGACCGCGGCTTCGACTTTCTTGGTCAGGGCTTCCGAGAGCGGAGCCGATCCGGCCTGTTCTTCGGCCAGCGCCTGCCCTTCGGGGCTGATCGCGTATTCGAAGTAGGCCTTGACCAGGGCCGCTTCGTCGGCGGACTTGTATTTGGTGCAGCCGATCAGCGACGACACCAGGATGATCGGGTAGACGCCGGAGGCTTCCGTCTTGCGATCGATTTCGAACGCGATCACGGATTTCGAGCCCTGCTCCAGTTCCGGGTCTTCTTTCGAGAGATCCAGGACTTTGGCGGCCGCTTCCGGCGACGGTTCGGCGTAGGTGCTGCCGACTTTGATCATCGCTTTGCCGAGTTCGCCGGCCTGCGATGCGTCGGCGTAGCCGATCGCGCCTTCGCCGGCGGAGACGGCTTCGACCACCCCGGAGGTGCCCGATGCCGCTTCGCCACCTTTCACCGGCCATTCACCGCTGACTTCGTGCGTCCAGACGCTGGGCGCGACCTGCGAGAGGTAGTCGGTGAAGTTTTCGGTCGTGCCCGACTCGTCGGAGCGGTTGACCGGGACGATCCGGGTGTCCGGGAGTTCGGCTTCCGGATTCTCTTTGGCGATCTCCGGGTCGTTCCAGTTTTCGATTTCCTGGTTGAAGATCTTGGCCAGGGTTTCTGGGTCGAGTTTCAGTTCTTCGACGCCCGGGAGGTTGTAGATGATCGCGATCGGCGAGATGTAGTCGGGGACCTCGACCAGTTCGCCGGGTGCGCAGCGTTTGACCGCTTTGCCGAGCTCGCCTTCGTCTTCGGAGAGGGGCGTGTCGCTACCGGCGAAGGCGACGCCGCCGGAGATGAATTTTTCGCGACCGCCGCCGGAGCCGACGCCGTCGTAGGCGAGCGTCGCGCCACTGTTGGCGTTCTCGAATTCGGCGATCCAGGCGTTCTGTGCGGCTTCCTGCGCAGTCGAGCCGGCACCGGCGATTTCACCGGAGACTTCAGCCGAAGGGGCTTCCCCGCCGCCTTGGTTTTCGCTGCTGCTTTCGGTGCTCGAGCTGCCGCTGGAATCGCTGCCCCCGCAGGCGGCGAGGCCGAGCACGAGCACGCAGGCGGCGGCGAATACCGCAAGCCATCTAGAGCTGGACATCAGACTCCTCTTCAGTTCGTTGACGAGATCACGACCGCGGGTGGCGCGGACGTGACGCGAGCGTGTCAGCGTCGCCAGGGCAGCTTGTTATCTGGCTGTGGCGAGGGTGTAAAAAGAATGTAAAAGGCCGTTATCGGGGACCGGGTCGGTCAACCGTCCGGCGAGAAGCGGTAGCCGATCCCGTTGTGGGTGTAGATCAGCTTCTGGTCCGGGAGCGCCGCCCCGAGCTTGGCCCGCAGCCGGCTGACGTAGACGTCAACCGAGCGGTCGTCGCGACGCGGCGGCGCCCCCCAGACCGAGGTGTGCAGCTCCTCGCGGGTGAGGATCCGCTGCGGGCTCGACCACAGGGTGATCAGCAGCTGCAGCTCGCGGACGGTGAGGCTGAGCGGGCGGCCGTCGACCAGCGCCGCGTGCTCCTCGGGCCGCACCTCCAACCTCCCAGTTCTTTCCGACGCGCTGCCGACCGCCATCGGGGCCGAGAATGCCGCCGGTCGTGCCTGAACCGGTTACGCCGCGGTAAAGCTTTTGTGAACGACCTGTGAACCGCGGTCGTCGGCGGGCGCCTGCGTGGGCGGCGGAGGAGTGGCCGGGACGGCGTCGGCGGAGGGCTCCGGGTCGAACCGGTAGCCGACCCCGAAGTGGGTGTGGATGTACTCCCATTCGGGGCTGCGCTTCTCCAGCTTCTGGCGCAGCTTGCGGATGAAGACGTCGACCGAGCGGTCGCCATGGGCCATCGCGTAGCCCCAGACCCGTTGGTAGATGGTCTCCCGCTCGAGCACCTGGCCCTGGGTACCGGCGAGCAGGTGCAGGAGCTCGAACTCGCGCCGGGTCAGGTCGAGGCTCTCGCCGGCGACGAAGGCCTGGAAGCGGTCGGGACGGATCTCCAGCTCGCCGGCGAGGACGGGCGAGGACTCGGTTTCATGGCGGCCGCGGCGGTGGCGCCGGGTGACCGCTTCGATCCGGGCGATCGCCTCCTCCGGGTGGGAGGGCTTGGTGATCCAGTCGTCGACCCCGAGGCGCAGGCCGCGCACCCGCTGGGCCACCGTGGAGCGGCCGGTGCAGACGACGACGCCGAGGTCGGGGAGCAGACTGCAGACCCGGTCGAGGTAGCGCCAGGCCTCGTCGCCGAGCACCGCCGGGTCGACCAGCAGCGCGTTCAGCTTCATCGCCACCAGCTGATCGGGGGGCACGGCGCCGCCGGAGGTGCGCAGCAGCCAGCCCGCCGCCTCGGCGCGCTTGGCAAGGACGGTGACGAAACCGGAATCGGTGTCGATCACCGCGAGACGAGTGGTCGGGTCAGGGGCCAACTCGCCACGGATTCTATGCACCCAAAACGGCCTTTTACCGCCGTTTACAGGTTTTTCACAAGTGTTCGAGGTGCAAATTGCGGCTAACAGAGGGCCCGCATGGCTTGTTCAAGCCGATTGAACCGAGGCCTCCGGAACGGCGGGGTGTGACGGACTCACAGAGCCGCCCTCCCTCGCGCCTCAGAACGTCGCCGGCCGCAGCCCGGTCGCGATCACGATCAGGATCGCCACCCCGGCCGCATAGCGGTAGAGGACGAAGGGTCGGTAGGAGGTCGTGCGAACCAGGCGCAGGAGCCAGACGATCGCGAAGTAACCCGAGATCGCCGAGGCAAGGACTCCCACCACCATCGGCCCGGCCACCCCGGAGGGCAGGCCTTCGTCGACCGCACCGATCCCTTTGAAGAGGGTGGCCCCGGCGACGATCGGGATCAGCAACAGGAAGGAGAAGCGGGCGGCGGCGTCGCGATCGAGGCCGAGGAACCGGGCGGCGGTGATCGTGATCCCCGAGCGCGAGGTCCCGGGGGCGAGGGCCAGCACCTGGGCGAGGCCGATCCAGACCCCGTCGCGCAGCTTCGAGCCCTCCAGCCGCCGCTCCTGCGGCTTGCGATCGGCAAGGCCGAGGAGATAGCCGAAGAAGATCAATTGCACAGCGATCATCCACGGCTCGCCGAGGTGCTCGTCGATGAAGTCGGAGGCGAGGCCGCCGGCGATGATCGCCGGGATCGTGCCGATCGCGATCGCCACCGCGAGGCGCTCCTCGCTGGTCTCGATCGCCCGCTTGCGTGCCGCGGCGATGAAGCTGACGATGAGGCGCCAGACCTCGAGCCGGAAGAAGGCGATCGCGGCGATCAACGTGCCCGCGTGGAGGGCGACGTCGAAGGTCTTGTTGAACGCTGCGTTTTCGGTCAGGAACGTGTAGTCCTGCAACCAGGGGACGATGATCAGGTGGCCTGAGGACGAGATCGGCAGGAACTCGGTCAGCCCCTGGACCACCCCCAGGAGCAGGGCCTCGAGGTTGGACATCGGGCGATCCTACGCTGCCGCGTGCGATAGATTGCTGCCGGTGAAGCGCGCCACCGCCCTTTTCCTGATGGCCCTGACGACGATGCTCGTCGCCGCGCCGATGGCTTTCGCCGAGAACGGCGAGGGTCTGGCAGGGAAAGCCAACGATCAGACGGTCACCTTCTTCTGCTTCGGCGTGATGGCGTTCTTCGTGATCCTCGTGATCGGACTGTCGCTGATCCAGGGCGCCCTGGAGCGGCGCAAGGAACGGCGCCGGTACGACATCGAGCGCCTGGGCTAGCGCCTGGCGCCGCCCGCGACCACGGCGGTCGCGCTTATTCCACGCCGAAGTACGGGGTCGCTTCGGCCGTTTTGAGGATAAGGGTGCCGGTTGCCCGCATGGTGAAGGTGGGGTTGCCAAACCAGGAGCTGCCGGCCGCCGTGCTGATCGTCGGGCTGAATTCGAGCGTCTGCGAGGTCGCGAATACCCCTGTTTTGTTGACGAACTGCCCGAAGTTGACGCCCTTGACCGGGAGATTGGTGAGCCAGCAAAAGCTTTCGGGGACGATGGTGAAGACGTGTTCGCCCACGGCGGGGCTGATCCTCAGAAGCCACTTTGCTTCTTCCATGTAATGAGCTTCGAAGATGAGGGGATCCGTTTCGACCTGACCTCCTTCGATCGCGCAGTTCCACGGTGGCCCGATGTGGCCACCGGAGAAGAGCAACCTGCCCCTGCCGATCGCCACCCCGGGATGCACTTCGTCTTGGTTGGTGATTTTGCAACCGACACAGCTCACTTTGCTGAATTCGATCGAGATCGGAGCTTCGTACGCGGTTGTTTCCATCACGAACTTTTCGCCGACCGTCGGGTTTTTCCCGAGACTGATGGAGAGCGGCAGCCCGCCGGCCGGCAACGCGGAGACCGAGCCCGAGCTCACCCCCGCCTTCCACTGGGCTTTGGTTGTGGTCGCGGTCGCGAGGGCGCTTGACGCGGTGGCGGTCAGCACCACAAAGACGATGAAAACAATCGGCGCAAGTCGCTTGAGACACATGGCGCCAGCGTTGTCACCCACCCCGCGTCTGTCAAAAGAACTTCCCGATCGTTTCCTAACCGAAGGCGCCGGTCAGGCGAGCCGGAAGCCGCTCAATAGGCGCTTCTCGGTCTCGCCCTGGATCTCGGCGAGGACTTCGACCTTCCCCTCCAGCGGGGTGCCGCGGATCTTCGTCGCCAGGAGGTCATCGACCTGGAAGATGCCCGCCGAGTTGTTGAGTTGGATCTCGATCCGCACCGGATGTTCCTCGCCGGCGCTGATCCGCACCTCGTCGATCGCGGCGGCCGAGATCGAGTGGATGCCTTCGTGGCCGGACTCGATCGGGATCCGGGTGCGGCCCTGGGCCATGTCGAGGGCGTCGGCGACGCGGACCACGCCCGCCTCGACCGTGTAGGGCTCGCCACGGCGGCGGTGGCCGATGATCGCGTGGAGGATCTCCGCTTCGACCACGGTCCGCTCGGGCTGTCTGTAGGCGCGGGCGAGAAGCCGGTCGAGCGCGCTCTGGGCGAGGAAGAGCGAGTACTCCTCATGGTCGGCGCGGTGGATCGCCATGCCGACGTCGTGCAAGAGGGCGCCCCCGGCGACCACCACCTCGGCGTCGCGGGCGCGCATCCCATGGTCGGTGACCATCGCCGGCTCCACACCCGCTTTGACCAGGAGGCGCAGCAGCCGCAGGGAGATGTTGAGGACGATCTGCATGTGGACCCAGCTGTGGTCGGACATGCCGAGCCGCTCGGCGTTGACCTGCGCCATGTACCACCAGCCGCGCACCTGATCGTCGGCGTTGACCGAGTCGATGAAGCTCTCCAGCCGGCGATTGCCGCGGGTGGGCGCGCGGACGTGGGCCTCGGCGATCGCCTCGCCCGGCGGCTTGCGGGTCGGCCCGCCAGGATCGGGCGCGGGAACCCCGTCGCCGGACGTCCCCTCCCCCACCTCGACGGCCTGCTCGGCGGCTTCCCGCTCCTCTTTGGCGCCTTTGGGGACCATGCCCCGGATCGTAGTCCCGCCCACGGCCGTCGCGGTCGACTCTTGTTAACCCCGCCGCCCCGTGGTCGACCTGAGTGAAGCTATGGCAGACCCAGGTCGACCGCACCCGGGGGAAGTTGACGCAGGTCGACCGCCGGGGGCAGGCTATGAGCGGGTCAGCCGCAGATCGGCCAGGGACTCGAGCCGGCCGCGGAGTAGAGGAGCGCGGCGCGGTAGTCCTGTTCGGCCTCGGGGGCGGCGGCCGGGTCGCCGCTGCCGCCGACCGATTCCCAGGTCCCCTGGTCGAACTGGTATTTGCCACGGTAGGTCCCGTCGGAGGAGACCGCTTCCGGGTCGCCCCCGGACTCGCAGGAGGCGATCGATTCCAGCGTCGCCATCGTCACCCCGCCGGGCAGGTTTTCGAACTGTTCCCGTTCTTCGCGCGCTTCGCGGTGCTTGCGGGACTTCACCTCGTGGCGGTGCTGGGCCTTGACCGTGCGGCGCGCGATCAGCTCGCTGTAGCGATCGACCGGGTCGAGCAGCGGCCCCGTGAGCGCCTTGGCGTCACCGATGCCGATCGCGCCGACGGTGTGGTCGGCGCCGGTGCTGACGCGTGGCGCGTCGGCGCGCAGCCGTTCGCGCGGCGGAAGCATTTCGGGCTGGGCGCCTGAAGCCGCGGCGGGAGCGACCAACGCCGCGACGGCCCCGAGGAGGGCAATATGTTTGCGTTTCGTGAGCAAGTGGTGAACCGTTACGGGGATCACCGCTGCTGTGTGTGGGCACCGTCACACATGAACGGGCGTTTTGCGTCGTTTTGGCTCTGGACGGCGCATTCGGCGCCAAATAGGCATGATCCCCTGATCGCTCCGGACGCCAAGACCACTCGTTTGCTGCTCGCCTGCCCTGACCGGCCGGGGCTGATCGCGACCGTCTCCGGCTTCCTCGCCGGCGCCGGGCTGAACATCGTCGACGTGGACCAGCACTCGACCGACGCGGGCCGATTCTTCATGCGGATGGTCTTCGACTCGCCGCCGGCCGGGGAACGGGTGGCGCTGGAGGAGCGCTTCGCCGCGGAGATCGCCGTCCCCGCCGAGATGGACTACAGCTTCAGCGAGTCGACCCGCGAGAAACGGGTCGCGGTGATGGTGTCACGGGAGGACCACTGCCTCTCCGACCTGCTCTGGCGCTGGCGCAACCGGCACCTCGGCGGCGAGATCGTCACCGTCATCTCCAATCACGATGACCTGCGCGGGGAGGTCGAGTCGGTCGGGCTGCCGTTCGAGCATGTGCCGATCGACCGGGCGACCAAGGGGGAAGCCGAGCGGCGGGCGCTGGAGCTGATCGGCGATGTCGACCTGCTTGTCCTCGCCCGCTACATGCAGATCCTCTCCCCCGCCTTCCTCACCGAGGTCGGGGCGCCGGCGATCAACATCCACCACAGCTTCCTGCCCGCCTTCGTCGGCGCCGACCCCTACGCGCGCGCCCACGAGCGCGGGGTGAAGCTGATCGGGGCGACCGCCCACTACGTGACCGCGGAGCTGGACGCCGGGCCGATCATCGACCAGGACGTGGTCCGGGTCGGCCACGAGGACGAGGTCCCGGACCTGATCCGGATCGGCCGCGACGTCGAGCGGATCGTGCTCGCCCGTGCGGTCACCGCGCACCTCGAGGACCGGGTGCTGATCGACGGCGAGCGGACCGTCGTCTTCTAGGTCGCCGCGGCCTCCGCCGCGCCCTGCGCCGCCTCCCACTGCGCCAGCAGCTCTTCGACCGCCGCTTTCGCCGCCTCGTGCTTGGCGGTCGCCTGCTCGGTGCGGCTCGGGTTCGCCCAGGCGGCGGGATCGGCAAGCTCCTCCTCGACCGATTTCAGCTGCGCTTCGGCCTTGGCGATCCGCTCCTCCAGCCGCGCCGCCTTGCGCACGGCCTTTTCGGCCGCCTTGTCCTCGCGCCGCCTGGTCGCCGCCGGGCTCGCATCCTTGACCTTCTTCGCCGCGCCCTTCGCCGCCGCCTCGCCCTCGGCCTCGCGTTCGTCGTGGCGCCGCTGGTACTCGGCCCAGCCGCTCTGGTGGCTGGTCAGCTTGCCGTCCTCGAGCACGATCGTGCGACTGCCGACCGCCTCCAGCAGCGCCCGGTCGTGGGAGATCAGCACGACCGAGCCCTCGAACTCGGTCAACGCGTCCTCGAGCGCCTCGCGGCTCTCGATGTCGAGATGGTTGGTCGGCTCGTCGAGGACCAGGACGTTGGCCCCGGAGGAGACGAGGATCGCCAGCGACAGCCGTCGCTGCTCGCCACCGGAGATGTCGGAGAGCTGCTTTTCGACGTCGCCGCCGGAGAAGAGGAAGCCGCCGAGCAGAGCACGGGCCTTCGGCCCGGTGAGCCCGGTCTCGCGCTGCGCGGCATCGAGCACGGTGCCCGCCCCCGCCGCGGTGTCGGCGTGCTGGGAGAGGTAACCGAGGTTGACGTTGTGGCCGGTGCGGACGATCCCGGCGGCGGGCTGCTTCTGCCCCGCCAGGGTCTCGATCATCGTCGTCTTGCCGCTGCCGTTGGCGCCGACGAGGACGACGTGTTCGCCGCGTTCGACTTCCAGCTCGGCGTCCTCGAGCAGCACCCGGCCGGGCACCTCGATCCGCGCGTCGGCCATCTTCAGGACGATGCGGCCGGGGCGCTCCGGCGGCTTGAAGGAGAAGCGCAGATGCCGTTTGTCGCGCTTTTCGGAGACCGGGCCTTCCTTCTTCTTCTTGTCGATCTGTTTGACCCGCGACTGGGCCTGTTTGGCCTTCGAGGCCTTGTAGCGGAAGCGCTCGACGAAGCGCTCCATCCGCGCCAGCTCGGCTTCCTGGCGGTCGATCGCTTTGCCGAGGGCAATCTGCCGGGCGGCCTGCTCCTGGCGCCAGGCGTGCCAGGGGCCGGCGAAGAAGCGGGCCCGCTGCGCCTCCAACTCCAGCACCGAGGTGCCGACCGCCTCGAGGAACCAGCGGTCGTGGGCGACCAGGACGACGGCGGCGTCGATCCCGACCAGGTAGCGCTCGAGCCACTCCAGCGAGGGGATGTCGAGATGGTTCGTCGGCTCGTCGAGCAGCAGCAGGTCGGGGCGGGAGGCGAGGGCGCGGGCGAGCGAGGCGCGGGTCAGCTCGCCGCCGGAGAAGGTCTTCAGCGCCCGGTCGGCATGCTCGGGGCCGAAGCCGAGGCCACGTAGGACTTCGAGCACTTCGTCGCGCCAGCGGTAGCCGCCGCCGGCTTCGAGCCGCGACTGGGCGACCGCGTAGGCGGCCATCGTCTCCTCCGAGGCGCCACCCGCCATCTCGCCCTCGAGGCGGGCCAGCTCGGCCTCGGTGTCGAGCATGTCGCTGCGGCCGGAGAAGACGTAGTCGCCGAGCTTCATGTCGGAGTCGCGCGGCGGGCGCTGGTCGTGGAGGGCGACGCGGGCGCCGCGCTGGATCGAGACGCTCCCCTCCTCCGGGGTCAGCTCACCGGAGAGCACCCGGAGCAGGGTCGACTTGCCCGCGCCGTTGCGGCCGGAGAGGGTCATCCGGTCGCCCGGCTCGAGCTTGAAGGAGACGTCGCCGAACAGCAGCTTGCCGCCGACGTAGACGTCCAGTGAGGTCGCGGTCGCGATCGCCATATAGATCCAAGGTACTGATCGGCGGCGGTGCGCCGAAGGCTCAGCCGCAGTACTTGGCGGCGATCTGCTCGATCGTCCCGGCGGTGCGCGTGGTGCCCTTGCCGAGGGCGGCGTCGAGCGCCTTCGTGTCGACCTCGGTTTCGGAGAGCCCGACCGTCGGCAGCCAGTGCAGCTCGCGGCCCTCCAGCACCATCAGGTCGCCCTCCGGCGCCAGGGCGAGCACGTCCTTCTTCGCCTCGGCGCTCGGTTTGCGACCGAGCAGCACCACCTGCGGTTTGCCCTTCGAGGCGGCGATCGCCTTCGCCGGGAACGGCTCGCGGGCGGCGATCGCGGTGACCTCCTCGGCGGAGCGGAGGAAGACGGCGACGTCGTAGCCGAGCCGCTCGTCAAGCTCCTTTTCGACCCGTTCCTGCAGCTTCGACTCCGATTCGCCCGCCGGGTCGACGAAGACCACGTTGCCGCTCGCCCGGAAGGTGGCGACCTCCTCCAGCCCCATCGCCTCGAAGTGGGCGACCAGCTCCGGGTTCTTGATCCGCCGGTTGCCGAGGTTCATCCCGCGGAGGAAGGCGACGTAGCGTTCCATCACGCCACCGTATCGGCCGCCGTAATCTGAGGTGATGGCGGGGCCACTACGACATCTCGGGGACCTGGCGCGATCGCAGATCGGGCGCCGCACCACCGCGCGCGCCGACGGCGAAGCGCTGAGCGAGCTGGAGGCGCGCCCGCCGGCGCTCCCGGCCGGGCTCGAGGTCGAATGGCTCGGCGTCTCCGGCTATCGCCTCACCCACGAGGGCCACACCCTCTTCGTCGACCCCTACTTCTCCCGGGTCCCCTTCCGCGACCTCCTGCTGCGGCGGCGGGCGCTCCCCGACCCCGCCGCGCTGGAGCGCTTCCTCCGCGCCCCCGGCGAGACCGTCGGCATCCTCGTCGGCCACACCCATTTCGATCACGCGGTGGACGCCCCGGCGCTGGCCCGGCGCCTCGACTGCCAGGCGTACGGCTCGGCCTCGCTGGTCAACCTGATGGCGCTGCACGGGCTGGCCGAGCGGGCGGTCGAGGTCGAGCCCTACCGCGTCTATGAGCTGGGGCCGTTCGAGGTCAGCTTCACCCCCAGCGCGCACTCGAAGCTGCTGCTCGGCCTGGCCGTCCCCTACGACGGCGAACTGACCTGCGAGCACCTCGACTCGCTCTCCCCGGCCGCCTATCGCTGCGGCCAGGTCTGGGGGATCACGATCGCGGTCGCGGGCATCCGCTTCTACCACCAGGGCAGCGCCAACCTGGTCGACGAGGCGGTGCGCGAGCGCGGCGTCGACGTCTTCCTCGCCGGCGTCGCCGGGCGGGGCTTCACCGAGCGCTACTGGCAGCGCATCCTGTCGCTGCTCGAACCGCGGGTCGTCGTCCCCACCCACTACGACAACTTCTTCCGGCCGCTGGGGCAGGAGCTGGAGTTCGTCACCGCCGCCGAGCTGGCGCGGCTGCCGGAGGAGATCGCCGCCGTAAGCGGCGAGATCGAACTGGCGGCGCTGCCCCGCGCGGACGTGGGCGTATGAGCGACTACTCGTCCCTCCCCGACGACCTGCCCGCGCCCACCGACGACGGCGCCGCCGATCACCTCCCCGGCACGCCCGTCCCCGACCTCTCGCTGCCGGCGACGAGCGGCGGCGAGGTCGATCTGGCGGAGCTCGCGACCGGGCTGCTGGTCGCCTACGTCTACCCCCGGACGGGGGTCCCGGGGGAGCCGCTGCCGCAGGGATGGGACGACATCCCCGGCGCCCGCGGCTGCACCCCGCAGAGCTGCTCCTACCGCGACAGCCTCGCCGCCTTCGAGGCCCACGGCGCCCGCCTGGTCGGGATCAGCGCCCAGAGCGCGGCCGAACAGGCCGAGTTCGCGACCCGCGAGCACATCCCCTATCCCCTGCTCGCCGATCCCGATCTCCGCCTCGCGGCCGCGCTCGGGCTCCCCACCTTCGAGGTCGAGATCGCCGGCGAGGACGCCACCCTCTACAAGCGACTCACCTTCGTCGCCGAAGAGGGTGTGATCGTCAAGGCCTTCTACCCGGTGTTCCCGCCCGACCGCGACGCCACCGAGGTTCTCGGCTGGCTCGGTTCGCGCTGAGCCGCATCGTCTACGCCGGGCCCGGCAACCGTTTCTGGACGACGCTGCACGAGGTCGGCCTGACCCCGGTCATCCTTCGCCCGGCGCCGGCCGCGGCTTCTGGGACATCGCCCCGTGGCGCGAACTGGCCGACGCGACGAGATGAGCGCCCGCCCGGCCCTCTGGCCGGACGAGCTTTCCATGGAGGCGCCGAGATTCGAACTCGGATCCGCGGACGCTGCGCGAGGGTCTCTACAGGTTTAGCCGGCGCTTGATTCTCGTCTCCCGGGGTCCGCGCCGACGGGCACTACGGAAGACAAAGCCCCTTGAATTTCCCTGGCCAGACGGGGCAAGCCGTCCAGGTGAGCCCGATTTCTGAAGCCGGTGCCCCTCCCCTCAGGCGAGGGAGGACCGACTCTCACAGCGCTTAGTTTCTAGCTAAGCGGCGAGGGCGAACTCATGGTCCGCACGTATTGGTTTGTGCCGGGGTTTAACGAGGCCTCCGACAACCTCGACCTGCAACCTTTCGCACGAATCGACCACGTCGAAGCCTGTCGCCCCCGTGCTGGATGCATCTGTAAGTGTACGCGTCGCGTATTTGCGGGACAAGCGCGCGGGTACGGGCGCATGCGATGACCCCAGCCGAGACCCCGATCAAAACCTACGACGGGATAGTCCTGGGGGCCGGCCCGGCCGGGGAGGTGGTGGCCGGCCGCCTCGCCGAAGCCGGCTGGAAGGTGGCGATCGTCGAGAAAGACCTGGTCGGCGGCGAATGCTCCTACTACTCCTGCATGCCCTCGAAGGCCCTGCTGCGGCCGGCCGACGTGCTCGCCGAGGCACGGCGGATCCCCGGCGTCCCGGTCGGCGACGACGATCGCCTCGACCCGGCGGCGGTGCTGGCCCGGCGCACGGAGGTGATCCACGACGAGGACGACTCCGGACAGCTGCCCTGGCTCGAGGAACGGGGGATCGACCTCGTGCGCGGCGTCGGACGCTTCGTCGGGGCAGGCCGGATCGAGGTCGGCGCGGACGAGCTCACCGCCTCGCGCGCGGTGATCGTCGCCACCGGCTCCGGCGCCCTGATGCCGCCGATCGACGGGCTCGACTCGGTCCGCACCTGGAACAACCGCGACGCCACCACGGCGAAGAAGGTCCCGGCGAGCATGATCGTGCTCGGCGGCGGCCCGGTCGGCAGCGAGCTCGCCCAGGCCTGGGCCTCGCTGGGCACCAAGGTGACGCTGGTCGAGGGCGGCCCGCATCTGCTCGGCCGCGACGAGCCCTTCGCCGGCGAAGAACTGGCGACGGCGCTGCGCGGCCGTTTCGGCGTCGACGTGCGGGTCGGCGACGAGGTCGAGGCGGTGCGCGCCGGCGGCGCCGGGGTGATCGCCGAGCTGAAGGAGGGCGGAGCCGTCGACGGCGAGGAGCTCCTCGTCGCGGTCGGCCGCAAACCCCACACCGACGATCTCGGCCTCGAGGCGATCGGGGTCGAGGCCGACGAAGACGGCTTTCTCGCGGTCGACGACCGGATGCGGGTCGGCGGCGAGGAGGCGCTCTACGCGATCGGCGACGTCAACGGTCGCGCCCTCTTCACCCACGTCGGCAAGTACCAGGCGTGGATCGCGACCGAGAACCTGCTCGGGCGCGACGTCAGGGCGATCGCCGAAGACCTCGGCTCCCCGCGCGTGACCTTCACCGACCCGCAGGTGGCGGCGGTGGGCAAGACGCTGGCCCAGGCCGAAGCGGCGGGCCTCGACGCCCGCGCGATCGACGTTCCGACCGACGGCTCCCCCGGGGCCAGCTTCCAGGGCAAGGACACGGGCGGCAGATCGCGGCTGGTGGTCGACCGGGCCCAGGAGACCATCGTCGGCGCCACCTTCACCGGCTTCGAGACCGCCGACTTCCTGCACGCGGCGACGATCGCGATCGTCGCCGAGGTGCCGCGGGCGCGCCTGCGCCACGCGATCGCCCCCTACCCCACCCGCAGTGAGGTCTGGCTGAAGCTGCTGGAGAAGTGGGAGAGCGCCGGTGGTTAGACGGTCGCGCGACGCTTGAGGTCGGCGAGCACGTCATCGGGGAAGCCCGCGACCTGGTCGAGGTCGTCGACCGAGCTGAAGCCGCCGAGCCGCTCGCGGTGGGCGAGCAGGCGGGTCGCCTGGGTGACCGAGAGGTTCTGTGCCCGCAGCTGCTCGAAGGTCACCGAGTTGAGGTTGATCTCCTCGCCGCCGGGCGCCGGCGACGCGGCGGGCGCCGGGGCGGCGGCACCCGGCGTCCCGGCTGCGGGATCCGGGACGGGCGAGCCGATCGCGAACGGCTGCGGCGCCGGTGGCGGGGTCGGCGACTCGGGAGCGGACGCTGCCGGCGGCGCGGAGCCGAATCCAGGCGGGGTCGTCTCCTCGCGTAGCTCGGGCGCGGGCGGCGCGGGTACCGGTGGCGTGGGCGTCGACGGAGCGGGCGCGGGCGGCTGTGGGGTCGGCTCCGGAACCTGGAGGGTCGCGGTGTCGGCGGCGGCCGGGGGCGGCGGGGTCGCCGGGGTCGGCGCGCCGGTCGCCGGAGCGATCGTGCTGAGCGAGCGGACCACCTCTTCTTCGGCTTCGCGGGCGCGCTGCTCGGCTTCGCGGGCGCGCTGCTCGGCCTCCTCGACCGCGCGCTGCATCTCTTCGAGCCGCTGCTGCTGGGATTCTTCCTCGGCCCGGATGCTCTCCAGCCGTCTGGCGGTGGCGGCGCGTTCTTCGGCGGCTTTGGTCCGTTCGTCGATTTCCCGCAGCCGCCGCTCGGCTTCTTCCATCGAGCGCTCACGGGCTTCGCGGCCGGCCTGCAGGCGCTGCTCGGCGAGGGAGAAGTCCGGGGCGGGCGCGGGCGGCTCCGGGGCGGGCGGCGCGCCGAAGGTGTTCAGCGGCGGCGCCGCCGCCTCGTCCTGAAGGCGCTCGGCCTCCTGCATCCGTCGATCGGCCTCGGCCCGGATCCGCTGCTCCTCGAAGCGCACCTGGGCGACTTTTTCGCGGACACGTTGTTCGGCGGCGGCCGCGTCGGTGTCGGTCGCCGGCGGAGCCGCGGGCGGCGGAGTGGAAGGCGCGGCGCCGGCCTGCGCCATCGTCGGCGGCGACGGGATCGCAGGCGGCTCGGCGAGGCTCGGCGGCTCGGGCGCGTCGCTCGGGCGGAAGTCCTCGCGCCCGGCGGCGGCGAGCGCCGACAGGTCCTGCACCGGAGGCGGCGGCGGCTCGTCGGCGGGTTCGGGCGGAAGCTGGGTCGTCGTGGGCGGCGTGGACGCGGCGGGCGGAGGCGTGGACGGCGTGGTCACCTCGGGCGGAGGCGTGGACGGCGTGGACGCGGCGGCCGGAGGTGGGGTCGAGCCGGCGAGTCCGGGGGCGGGGGGCGGCGGCGAGGAAGCCGTACCGGCCCCGCCGCGGGCATCCGCGACGGCTTTCTCGTTGGCGGCGCGGGCGGCTGCCACCCGCTCCTCGGCAGCGGCGCGTTCCTTCGACTTCTTCCCGCCGCCGAGCTTGATCCCGAACAGCGACATCTCGAAGAACCCCTTCTTCGGCTTGTCCTCGGCTTTCGCGGCCGCGGCGGGCGCAGTCGCGGGCGATGACGCGGGCCGGGCCCCCGGCGAGGCCGAACCGGATGGCGCCGCCGGACCTGCCGGTGGCGTGGGCGGGGCCGCCGGTGGGGCACCCGGACCCGATGACGCAGCGCCGTCGGTAACCGCGGCGGCGACGGGAGCCGCGGGCGGTGGGGTCGGCGCACCGCCCGTGCGGTTGGCGGCACGGTCTTGCCTACGTTTTTCGACAGCCTCGCGTCGCTCTTTGCGCATTTGATCGCGAGCTTCGCGCTGCTCCCGGCGGATCCTTTCGCGCCGCTGCTTGCGGGTCTCATCCGCGGGCGGGCCGGCAGGCGCAGCAGCGGCGGCAGGGGTACCTGGAGCACCCTCCGCGGCTTTCGCCTTCCCTTCGGCTTCCTTGTTGCGGCGCTGGGTCACCATGACCACCAGCAGCAGCAAGAGGATCGCGGCGGCGAGGGCAGCGATGAACCAACCGGTGTGGTCGGAGATGTAGTCGCTGATGTTCGCAACGAGCATCGAGTCATCCTTGCAAAGGATTACGTCTGGTCAACTGATCGGACAAAGGTCTGGGCACCGGCATTCATGCTCAGCGCATCCGACTTTTGAAGTCGCGTTCGACTTCGCGGCGCACATCGCGGTCGGCGATCTCGCGCCGGCGGTCGCGTCCCTCCTTGCCCCGCGCAAGCGCCAGCTCGACCTTCGCCCGGGGACCTTTGAAGTAGATCCGCACCGGCACCAGGGTGAGGCCTTTCTCCGCCGTTTTGCCGATCAGGCGCTCGATCTCGTCACGGTGGAGGAGCAGTTTGCGCGGTCGGTCGGGCACGTGGGCGTCGATCTCGGCGTGTTCGTAGGGCGGAATGTAGAGCTTGCGCAGCCACACCTCGCCGTCTTCGACCACGGCGTAGGAATCGGTCATCTGCGCCTGCCCACCGCGCAGCGACTTCACCTCGGAGCCGGTCAGGACGATCCCCGCCTCCATCGTTTCGACGAACTCGAATTTGTGGCGCGCGCGGCGGTTGGTGACGACGTCGCCGGAGGCGGGGGCCCGTTTTTTCGATTTCTTCGCCATCAGCGCGCTTTCCGGCCGCCTTTGCGCCGACCAGGCGAGGCGCCGCCTTTGCGACCTTTCCGCGCCCCGGGTTTGCCGCCGCCCCCGGTCAGCTCCAGGTCGACCCGGCCGCGCTCGCCGTCCACGCCGATCACCTTGACCCGCACCGGATCCCCCAGCCGCAGCGCCGTCGCGCCCTCGCCGCTGCCGATCAGCGACACCTCGGCGCGGTCCAGCTCATACCGCCCACCGGGCAGCGTGCGCGACGGCAGCATCCCCTCGTAGACGTCGCCGAGCTCACCGGCGAAGGCGACGAACGCCCCGGCCCGGATCACGCCCGAGACCTCGCCGTCGAATTCGGCGTCGAGCCCGCGCTCCCCGAGCTCCCGTTCGAGCAGATATGCGGCGCAGACGTCGTCGGCATCGCGCTCGATCTTCGCCGACTCGCGCTCCTGGGCGGAGCTGTGGGCGGCGACCTCGCGCGCCTCGCTCAAGGTCGGGGCCTCCTCCCCCTCCCCCAGGGCCGCCAGCAGCGCCCGGTGCACGAGCAGGTCGGGATAACGCCGGATCGGTGAGGTGAAGTGGGTGTAGGCGTCGGAGCCGAGCCCGGCGTGGCCGGAGTTCTGCTCGCTGTAGGCGGCCTGTTTGAGCGATCTGAGCACAAGGGAGGTATATGCGTCCCGCCCGTGTCCGCGCCGCGCGGCCTCCTGTCGAGCGAGCCGACTCGCCGCCGCCGCCATCTCCCCCGCCGAGCGCGGCGACAGCCCCTGGCCGAGCGGCGGCGTCGGCACGTCGAGTGCCCCCAACTGCTCCAGGAGCCGTTCGATCCGCGGCGGGTCGGGCTGGGCGTGGACGCGGTAGACGGCCGGGACGCGGCGGTCGACGAGGAACTCCGCCACCCGCTCGTTGGTGAGGATCATCAGCCGCTCGATCAACCGGTGGGCCTCGGTCTGGGGCACCCGGTGGGCGGCGACGACGTTGCCCTCGACGTCGAACTCGAACTCCGGCTCGGCCGATTCGACGTCGAGGCTGGTCGCGCCGCGATGCTCGCCGAGCGCCGCCGCCACGTCACGGGCCGCGGCCAGCGGTTCCGCTGCCGCGCCCGGCGGCTCCTCGCGGCCGTCGAAGACGCGGTCGAGCTGGTCGTAGTCGAGCCGCGCGTCGGAGCGGATCCGGCTGCGGTAGAAGCGGGTGCGGGTCGGCTGTGCCGACCGGTCGAGCTCGATCTCGACGGTGACCGCGAGGCGCTCGACCCCAGGCGAGAGGCTACAGGCGCCGCTGGAGAGAACATGCGGCAGCATCGGCTCGACCGTCCCCGGGACGTAGGTCGAGTTGGCACGCCGCAGCGCCTCCATGTCCAGTGGCGAGCCGGGCCGCACGTGGGCGGCGACATCGGCGATGTGGACCCAGATGCGCCAACCATCCCCCTCGCGCTGGGCGGAGACGGCGTCGTCGAAATCGCGTGCGGTCGCCGGGTCGACGGTGAAGGTGGCGAGCTCGGTCAGGTCGCGGCGGGCGACATCGCGCGCCTCGGCCTCCTCCGCCGCCCGCGCCGCTTCCTCTTCGACCAGCCCGCTGAAGCCGCGCAGGCCGAGCCGCTCCTCGAGCAGGTCGGCGACGGCATCGCGGGCGCTGGTCGGCTCCTTCCGCCTCAGAGTCTGGGGACGGGCCCCGCCACCGCGTCGCGGTGCCGCCTCCCGCCGTCGCCCGCGACCGCGCCGCTCGCCGCTGCCCCGCCCGCGCGCCGGGGTCAACCGCTGACCTGCGCGGCGACCGTTTCGAGCGCCTTCTGCCGCGCCTCGTCGGCCCCCGTCTTCGGGTTGTCGACGGCCTTCACTTCGGGATGGATCCCGCCCGTCTCCGCCAGGTTTTCCCCGTTCGGGGTGAAGTATTCGCCCACCGTCAGCTTCAGCGCGCCACCGTTCGCCAGCCCGTGCTCTTCCTGGAATACGCCCTTGCCGTAGGAGCGCGTCCCGACCACGGTCGCCTTGGCGTCGTCCTGCAGCGCCGCGGTAAGGATCTCGGCGGCGCTCGCCGTCCCTCGGTCGATCAGCACGTCGAACGGCACCTCGACGATCCGCCCCGCGCCGCTCTTCTTGGTCGAATCGCCGTTGGTGCGCGATTTCGTCGTCACCACGACTTCGCCCTCGGGCAGGAAGAGCGAGGCGGTCGCGACCGCCTCGTCGAGCAGCCCGCCCGGATTCGCCCGCAGGTCGAGCACCAGCCCTTCGGCCCCTTCCCGCTTCACCTTTTCGATCCCTTGCGCCAACTGCCGACTCGCTTCCTGGCTGAAGGAGAAGAGCCTCACGTACCCGATCTTCCTGCCGTCGGTGGGGAACAACCGCGCCGAGACGTTGGGGAGCTCGACCTCCGCCCGCACGATCGTCTTTTCGGTCGTCTTCTTCGTCTTGCCGTCGAGCACGCCGACCGTCACTTCGCTGCCTTCCGGCCCCTTGATCTTCTTCGTCGCCGCGATCGAGTCGAGCCCGGCGATCGATTCCCCTTCGACCGAGACGATCGTGTCCCCGGTCTCGATCCCGGCGCCTTCGGCGGGCGATCGGTGGAACACCTTGACCACGCGGAGGCCCTTCTTCACCGAGACCACGCTCAGCCCGATCCCGGAGAAGCGCCCTTCGATCTGCTGGTTGAACCCTTCCAGGCTTTCCGGCGAGAAGTAGTCGGAGAAGCGGTCCTTGTGGCGTTTGCGCAGCTCGCGGACCATCCCCTGCAGCGAGGCGTTGCCGAGCTCGGTGTTGCCGACCTCTCGGAAGTAGTTGTCCTTGATGATTTCGGAGGCTTCGGCGACCAGGCTGGTCGGTTCTTCGGTGAACGCTTCGCGGGCCCAACTCGGCAGCTTCGAAGGATGCCCGCCGAGGTAGATCCCGCCGGCGAGGAAGACGATCAGGGCGACTCCGAAGGCCACCGCGGCGCGGTAGCTCACGCGGCCCTCAGACCCGCAGGAAGCGGCGCAGCGTGACCCCCGACCCGAGCGTCGAGACGAGGATCGCGGCACCGAAGAGCACCGCCGCCAGCGCCGGGAAGGCGAGGGTGGCGTCGTGCTGGGCCGCCGCGAAGGAGTTGGTGTCGCTGAGCGGGTCGACGATCGTGGTCTTGCCGATCCACAGGATAAGTATGGCGACCAGGCCGCCCAGGAAGCCGACCACGACCCCCTCGATCAGGAACGGCCAGCGGATGAACCAGCGGGTCGCGCCGACCAGGCGCATGACCTCGACCTCGCGCCGGCGGGTGAAGATCGAAAGTCGGATCGTGTTGCCGACCAGCATCACCGAGGCGACCACGAGCAGCGCCATCAGCACCGTGAGGACGATCTTCAGCGCGCTCGTCACCTTCTCGATCTTCGCCGTCGACTGCTGCCGGCTGAACGGGTTGGCGATCGCCGGGCTGATCGGGTTCGCCTCCCCCCCGCTCGTCGTCCCCATCACTTCCTTTTCGATCTGCGGCAGGTCCGACGCATCGACCGCCTTCACCTGGAAGCTGGCGGGCAGCGGATTGGTGTGCAGCTCTTCGACGATCGATTTGTCCTTCAGTTCGCTCTTCAGCGTCTTCAGGGCTTCCGCTTTGGAGACGAAGACGACCGACTCGACCCCGGGCACCGCTTCGATCTTCGATTTCGCCTGGGCGATTTCGGCGTTGGTGGTGTCGGGGAAGAGCGCGAACTGGACGTTCAGCTCGCCCCGCACTTCGTCGGACTTCGCCTGCGCGGTCTGGAAGATCGGGATCAGCACGCCGAGCAGCACCAGGGTGACCACGGTGGTGACGACGGCGGCGAGCGTCGGGGCGCCGTTACGGCGCAGGGCGCGGAACGCCTCCGAGAAGAAGAAGAGGATGCGTGACATCAGCGGGCGAGCGAGTGTCCGTGGCCGTTGGTCTTGCGCTCGCCGTCGGCGCCGATCCCCATCTCGGCGTGCATCCGCATGCCGAATTCGGTCGTCGACTCCTCGGTGTAGCCGCCGGAGACCTCGTCGCGGACGACGCGACCCTCGTAGAGCTCGACCACGCGGCGGCGCATGTTGTCGACCATCTCGCGGTCATGGGTGACGACGACGACGGTCGTGCCGGTCTTGTTGATCCGGTAGAGCAGCTGCATGATCCCGATCGAGGTGACCGGGTCGAGATTGCCGGAGGGCTCGTCGGCCAGCATCAGCGGCGGATGGTTGACGAAGGCGCGGGCGACCGCGACGCGCTGTTGCTCGCCGCCCGACAGCTGGTCGGGGTAGTTGTGCAGCTTGGTCGAGAGGCCGACCAGGCGCAGCGTCGCCGGCACCTGCTCGCGGATTTCATGGCGGCTGGCGCCGATCACCTGCAGCGCGTAGGCGACGTTGTCGTAGACGGTCCGGTTGGGGAGCAGCTTGAAGTCCTGGAAGACCGTGCCGATGTTGCGCCGCAGCTGCGGGATCTTCTTGTCGGGCATCGTGGCGATGTCGCGGCCGGCGATGCGGACGCTGCCTTCGGTGACGTCGAGCTCGCGGATCAGGGTCTTGATCAGGGTCGACTTGCCGCAGCCGGTCGGGCCGACGAGGAAGACGAACTCACCGCGGCCGATCGAGAGCGAGACGCGGTCGAGCGCCATGTGGCCGCCCGGGTAGACCTTGGTCACGTCGGACAGCTCGATGATCGGGGCACGGCGGCC
>DATNAG010000073.1:0-23163 GCA_035572835.1 Solirubrobacterales bacterium | reverse complement strand
GACCGTCCCGGCGTCGGAGGCCACCGGCGCGCCCCCGTGGTCCACCCGCGGCAGCCACTCCAGCCAGCGCGGCAGGTACCAGTTGCGCTCGCCGAGCAGCTTCATCGTCGCCGGCAGGAGCACCCCCCGGATGATCGTCGCGTCGATCAGGATCGCCGCCGCCAACCCGATCCCCATCTCCTTGAAGTCGAGGAAGGAGAGGGTGGCGAAGATCGCGAACACGGCGACCATCACGGCAGCGGCACTGGTGACGACCCCCGCGGTCGTCCGCAGCCCATGCGAGACCGCCGCCTCCGTCGACATGCCGCGATCGTACGCCTCCTTGATCCGGGTGAGGATGAACACGTGGTAGTCCATCGACAGCCCGAAGAGGACGACGAAGAGGAACAGCGGCAGCCAGGCGGTGATCGTGCCCACCGAGTGGAAGCCGAGCAGACCTTCCAGATGCCCCTCCTGGAAGACCCAGACGACGACTCCGTAGGCGGCCCCGACCGAGAGCAGGTTGAGGCCGATCGCGGTCAACGGGATGACCAGCGAGCGGAAGCTCACCAGCAGGAGCAGGAACGCCATCCCGAGGACGAAGGCGAAGACCCAGGGGACCCGTTCGCCGAGCAGGTCGTTGAAGTCGACCGAGCTCGCCGTCGATCCGGCGACCTGCGCCCGGGCCCCGGGCACGGCGCCGACCGTGGCCGGGATCAGCTGGTCGCGGAGCTTCGCCAGGGCGTCCTGGGAACGTGAGTCGGTGCCGTCGCCGGCCAGCGGGACCTGGAGTTCGGCGACCCGACCGTCGTCGGACACGCGGTAGGACTGGCCCGTGCCGAAGTCGTGCGGGTCGGCGGCGATCCGCTCGCGCAGCGCCTCGACCGCCTCGGCGACCTGGGGCGACTTCACGGCGGGCGCCGAGATCGCCACCTGGGCCGGTTCGACCCCACCCGGGAAGGCCGCTTCGACCCGGTCCAGGGTCCGCACGATCGGCATGTCCTTGGGCAGCCCGCTGGTGCCCGAGTTGGCGGTTTGAAGCGAGAAGGCGGGGATCGCCAAGATCCCGAGCCCGGCGACCGCGATCCCAACAGCCAATTTAGGCCGCTGCATGACCCGCGTCACCAGAGCGCCCCAGATACGCGAACCCTGCACCGCGCGCCCGTCAGCGGCAGTTCGGGGGTGACCCGAACGAACCTCCCCGCTGTTGTGAGAGAGGGTCACCCCCGAAGTGCCGCCCCCGCGACGCCGTCCCAAAAGGGGAATCCGTCCCTTCTCGATCCGATCGCCCAACCAGGCAAGCACGGCCGGCAGCACGGTCAGCGAGCCGACCATCGCGACGGCGACGACGATGATCGTGCCGGTGGCGAAGGAGGCGAAGGTCGGGTCGCCGGCGATGTACATGCCGGCCATCGCGACCATCACGGTGAAGCCGGAGACGAGGATCGCCCGGCCCGAGGTCGCCGCCGCCGCTTCCAGCGAGGCTCGCTCGCCGGCCCCGGCGGCGCGCTCCTCGCGCTCCCGCCGCAGGTAGAACAGGGCGTAGTCGACCCCGACCGCGAGGCCGATCAGCAGGATCACCGAGTTGATCTGTTCGGCGACCGGGCCGAACAGGTGGCTGACCGGGCCGAGCAGCCCGATCGTCGCGCCGACCGCGGTCAGCGCCAGGAGCAGCGGCACCCCGGCCGCCAGCAACGAGCCGAAGACGACGATCAGGATCAGCAGCGTGATCGGCAGTGAGGTGAGCTCGGCCTTGGCGAAGTCATCTTCGAGCGATTCGGAGACGGCCTTTTCGCCGCTCGCGTCGCCGACCTCTTCGACCCGCAGGCCGGCGTGCTGCCTCTGCACGGCGGCGACCTGGGCGAGCGCCTTGCCGACCACCTCGTCGGGTTCGGTGTCGCCCCGTTCGGGGATTTCGAACTTGAGCAGGGCGGAGCGGCCGTCACCGGCCAACTGGGAACCGTCGGCGCCCTTCGCGTACGGACCGACGAGGTTGGTGACGAAGGGCAGCTTGTCGAGGCGGGATTCGACCGCCCCGACCGCCTTCTTGACCTGCGGTCCGCGCGCCGATTCATCGCCGCGCGACTGGAAGATGACCTGCTCGGTCGCTCCGTCCGGGAAGCCCTTTTCCAGGGTCAGGTCGGCGCTCTTCGACTCGCCGACGCCGGACTGCGAGTCCGAGAGCGTCTTCGTCCCCAGGGCCCCGCCGAGCGCGATCGCGGCGATCACGAAGGCGATCCACCCCCAGATCGCGGTCTTACGATGGGCGGCGCTCCAACGCCCCGCCCTGCCCGCCAGGCCCAGCTTCCCTCTGCTTCGCATCCTGTCCTCCGTCCGGTTTCGGGTCGATTCGGCGCCCTCTTCGAGCGCCTCCCAACCCTGCGCGAGCGGCGCCCGCGTTCCAATGAGGCCCGCAGGCGAACACCGCTGCGGCCTGCCGGCGTCAGCCGGGTGGGGTTAACCCCACCCCGTAGGATCCGGCCGATGGAGAGGCGGATCGTCGAGCTGGGGGCCGGGGACGTCGACCTGGTCGAGGGGCTCTGGAAGGAGATGGTCGGTCACCACCGGGTGCTGACCGACCACACCTATCCGGTGCGCGACGACGAGACGGCCTGGCGCCGGCGCCGCGCCCAGTACGTCGAGTGGCTCGAATCCGGCGAGGGCCACCTTTACCTCGTCCCCGGGGAGGGCGCCGAGCAGGCGCCGCTGGGCTATGCCTTCCTGCGCGTCGGCTCCTCCGGATCGACGTGGAACCTCGGCGACTCGGTCGGCGACCTGGAGTCGCTCTCGGTCACCGCCGCGGCGCGCGGGCTCGGCGTCGGCACCGAGCTGATCGCCCACTGCCGCGACCGGCTCAGTGAACTCGGGGCGACCTGGTGGACGGTCACCGTGCTCGCCGACAACGAGCGCGCGGCGGAGCTGTACGAGCGCGAGGGCTTCCGGCCGTTCTGGCAGAGCATGATCGCGCCGATCCAGTAGGCGCCGCCGACCTGAAAGAGTTGGCGCCCTGATGGCGAGCCTCAACCCGGAACTGGCCGAGCTCTCCCTCGAAGCGCTGCGCCTGCGCCGCAGCGCCAAGTGGAGGTTCTTCGACGAGGACGTCCTCCCCGCCTGGGTCGCCGAGATGGACTTCCCGCTGGCCCCGCCGGTGAAGATCGCGCTCGCCGAGGCGGTCGAGCTCGACGACACCGGGTACGGCTATCCGCCCAAGCTCGGCCTCGCCGAGGCGTTCGCCGCCTTTGCCCAGGCGCGGCTCGGGTGGACGGTCGATCCGGAGCGCGTCGGGGCGATCCCCGACGTCGTCAACGGGATCACCTCGGTGCTACGGCTGATCGCCGAGCCCGGCGACCGGATCGTGATCAACACCCCCGTCTACCACCCCTTCTTCGGGATCATCGAGGAGCTCGGCTGCGAGCTCGCCGAAGTGCCGCTGGTCGACGGCGAGCTCGACGTCGACGCGGTCGACGCGGAGTTCCGCCGCGGCGCCGTCGCAATCATCCTCTGCAGCCCCCACAACCCGCTGGGCACGCTGCCGACCGAGGCGCAGCTGGAGGCGCTCGCCGCCTCCGCCGCCGCCCACGGCGCCTGGGTGCTGAGCGACGAGATCCACTGGCCGCTGACCCTCCCCGGCGCCCGTCACGTCCCCTTCCTCAGCGTCTCCGAGGAGGCGCGCGAGCACGGCATCGCCTTCGTCTCGGCCTCGAAGGCGTTCAACCTCGCCGGGCTCACCTGCGCGCAGACGGTGACCGCGTCCGAGCGCGCCGCCGAGATCGTCGGCAGGCTCCCCTTCGCCGCCTCGCACGCCGGCCACTTCGGCCTGCTGGCGACCGTCGCCGCCTACCGCGACGGGGCGCCCTGGCTCGACGACGTGATCGCGGTCCTCGACCACAACCGCGCCCTGCTCGCCGAACTGCTGGCGACGACGCTGCCCGAGGTCGCCTACACGGAGCCACGCGTGGGCTACCTGACCTGGCTCGACCTGCGCGGCTTGGGGCTGGGAGATGATCCTTGCGAAGCCTTGCTCGAGCGCGGCCGCGTCGCCCTCAACCCGGGACCGGTCTTCGGCCCCCAGGGGGCCGGACACGCGCGGCTCAACATCGGCACCTCCCCGGCCCTGGTCGAGGAGGCCGTGAAACGGATCGGAAAGGCGGTGGGACGGTGAGCGAAGCAACGGGGGCGCCGCGGGCGGAGGAATTCGAGATCGAACCGATCGAGGTCGAGTCGCGGCGCTGGCTCGACGCGCTGGAAGCGGAGATCGGGCCGCTCGCGCTCTTCGACACCCACACCCACTTCGGCCGCAACGACCCCGACGAATACCGCCAGGAGCCCGAGCACCTGGTCGCGACGATGGCGAACGCCGGGGCGCGGGCGATCACCTTCCCGATGCACGAGCCGGATGGCTACGCCGTCGCCAACGACGAGGCGCGGGCGATCGAGGCGGGCGCCGACGGACGGATCGTCCATTTCTGCCGCGTCAACCCGCACGACGGGGCGCTGGCCGAGGCCGAGCGCTGCCTCGACCTCGGCGCCCACGGGATCAAGCTGCACCCGCGGGCGGAGCAGTTCGCGATGAGCGAGGCCGCGGTCGAGGACCTGACCCGGCTCGCCCAGGAGCGCGGGGTGCCGGTCCTGATCCACGCCGGCCGCGGGATCCCGGCGCTCGGCCGCGACACGCTGGAGCTGGCGCAGCGCTACCCGGGGGCGCGCTTCATCCTCGCCCACGCGGCGGTCTCCGACCTCGCCTGGCTGTGGCGGCTGATGCCGGAGCACCCGAACCTCTTCATCGACACCTCCTGGTGGAACCCGGCGGATTTCGTCGCCCTGTTCAGCCTGGTGCCGCCCGGCCAGATCCTCTGGGCGAGCGACAACCCGTATGGCCAGCCGCTCCACGCCGCCGCCTTCCAGCTGCGCTACGCGGTCGCGGTCGGACTGCGCGGCGACCAGATCCGCTCGATCGCGGGGGCGCAGATCGCGCGCATCCTGGCCGGCGAGGAGCCCGCGTATTTCGGCCCGGCACCCGGTCCTCCCGGGCCGCAGGACCCGGGGATGGAGCGCGTCGTGTCGCACCTGACCACGGCGATGGGCCGGGCGATGGCCGAAGGCGACCCGAGCGAGTCGGTCGCCCTCGGCCGGCTGGCGGTCGACCTCGAGGGACCGGAGGCCGAGTCGGGCCGGGCGATCCTGCGCCTGCTCGACCTCGCCGAACGCCACGCCGGCCCGCCGCCCCCCGGCCGCCGCTTCCCCCGCGGCGCCCAGTTCGTGGTCTCGGCGCTGGCGGTTGCACGCACCCCCGGCATCGCCCTGCCGCCCGAGTGAGGTTGATGGGCCGAAAACTTGCCATATAGGCAAGTTTTCGGCCCATCAACCTCGGCTTGACGCCGCGACGTGGACGTGATCGGCTCCGAGCCGTGAAACGGATCTGCACGATCGGCGTCTACGGCGCCGACGTCGACTCCTTCCTGGCGACGCTGGCCGAGGCGAAGGTCGACCTCATCCTGGACGTGCGCCAGCGTCGCGGCGTGCGCGGCGCGCAATACGCCTGGGCGAATGCGAAACGACTGGAAGCGGAGCTCAGCGAGGCCGGGATCAGCTACCAGCACGTCCCCGAACTGGCCCCGACCACCTCGATGCGCGAAGCCCAGTACGAAGCCGACGCCGAGCGCGGCGAGGGGAAACGCTCGCGGACCGTCCTCGCGCCCGTCTACGTCGAGCGCTACACCGAGGAGATCCTCGAACCGGCCGACCTCGACCCGATCGTCCGCTTCATCGGCCGCTCGACCGCGGCGCTGCTCTGCGTCGAGCGCGACGCGGCCGCCTGCCACCGCTCGCTGATCGCCGCGCGGATCGGCCGTGATTACGGCGCCCGGATCGAGAACCTACGTCCCGACCCGACGTAGGCTGCGGCCGATGGGCGAGGACCGCTACGGGCTGCAGCGCTTCGTCGAGGCGCAAGAAGACGCCGCGATCTACGCGCGGGCCTTGGAGGAGCTGCGGGCCGGGCACAAGCGGGGCCATTGGATCTGGTTCGTCTTTCCCCAGATCGCCGGGCTCGGCCAGAGCCCGATGTCTCAGGCGTACGCGATCCGCTCGCTCGAGGAGGCGCGAGCCTACCTGGAGCACCCTCTGCTCGGGCCACGCCTACGGGAGTGCTGTGGGGCCTTGCTGAGCGCCGACCCGGCGGCGAGCGCGGACTCGATCCTCGGTGGCATCGACGCCCTCAAGGTCCGCAGCAGCATGACCCTCTTCCACCGCGCCGATCCGGCGGATCAGCTTTTCTCAGCGGTCCTCACCCGCTTCTACGCCGGCGAACCCGACCTCGAGACCGACCGCCTGCTCCGCGACGTCTAGTAGCCGGCCGGATGCCGCGCGACGTACCCGGCGGTCGACACCATTTCCGGGTGCCACCGCGGCCCCGTCCCTTCGGTGTCCCCGGCGGTGTCCCAGCGGATCCCGTCGATCACCGCGAAGGCGTGCCCGGCGTTGGCGTAGACCGTGATCCAGCGGCCTTTGCCCGCCACGCCCCAGCTCATCATTTCGCCGGAGTCCATCGGGGTCGTGATCAGCCCGGCACCGTGGAGGGCGTAGCTGACCGCGCCCGAGCAGTCGTAGCCGGGGCTCCACCAGCGAGCGTGCCCGCCGCCCCAGATGTAGGGGCGGGTGTGGATCTTGTTGGCGGCGGCGATCGCGGCCTTGACCGCGGGCGGCGCCGTTTCGGGCGGCGCGGCCACACCGAGCACCAGCGTCGCCGGGGTCACCGGCAGACAGGTGCGAAGCCCTTCAGGAGAGGTCGTGCATTCGAGCGATCCCGGCGTCGGGGTGGTCGAGGTGGCCGGTTCCCCTTGTTCGGTTGAAGCGGCGGCGGGCGTCAGGCCACCCCCGGCGCCGAGCGCCGTGGCAGGGAAGGCGATCGCGGCGACCACCGCGGTCACCAGCGCCATACGAACTCTCCACCCGATCCCCTCGAGGGACGACTGCAAACCGATCTCCTTTGTCGGCCTGCGGGGTTAGCTGTCGGGCTGGCGCTGAAGGAGCCTGCGCTCCCACCGTCCTCCGGTGGATTCGCCCCAAAATCGGTTCCCCCGCTCCGGGGTTTTTCGGCCCCCGGATTCGGCTTACCGGTCCTAGATTGCGGGGCAGTGTAGCGGCTGAAATGGCGTCAGGACGCAAGAAGTTTCCCGCTCTTTGCGGGCGAAGCATGAATCGGGTATGGGCAAAACGCAGGGAAACGGCTCACAAAAGGGAAGTCTGCCGGGTTTTCCAGGCCGGATCGGGGCGCCCGGACCCCTCCAGCTCGAGCAGCGCCTGCTTGCGGTGCAGGCCGCCGCCGTAGCCCGTCAGTGAGCCGTCGGCGCCGATCACCCGATGACAGGGGACGATGATCGAGACCGGGTTGCGCCCGTTCGCCGCCCCGACCGCGCGGGCCCGCTGCCAGGGCTCGCAGTCGGTGCCGAAAAGGTCGGGATCGACCCGGGCGGCGAGCTCGCCGTAGCTCTCGGTCCCCCCATAGGGGATATCGAGCAGGCGCCGCCAGACCTCGCGGTCGAGCGGCGTTCCACGCAGGTCGAGGTCGAGGTCGAAGGAGCGCAGCTCGCCCTGGAAGTAGGCCTCGAGCTGCTCGGTCACCACGCGCTGGGGCCGGCGGGCGGCCTCCGGCGGGGTCGGCGTCTTGCCCGGGAACCAGAGCCCGCGCAGGCCCGCCTCGCTCGCGATCAGGGTCAGCGGCCCGATCGGGCTCTCGTAGATGTCCCAGATCAATGTGGCGCTCATACGCTGATCCTCTCTCGATCGGTCTTGGCTACACGTTGGCCGCGCTTCGCGCGGCTACCCGCAAGATCACCAGGGTGGACCTTGCTTCGCCAGGGCGGGCGTTGCTTCGATAGTCAAACGCGTGCGGCGGCCGCAACGTGAGATCGCCCGGTGCCTAGGATGAGCGCGTGGCCGACGTCGACATCCCCACCGCGGGCCCCGTACCGATTCGCCCCTCCCCCGCCGTCGCGCTCCGCCCGCCGGAGCCGGAGGACCGGGAGGCCTTCATCGCGGCGATGATCGACAGCGCCGAGCTGCACCGCCCTTGGGTGACGCCGCCGGTCACCGCGCCCGAGTTCGACGCCTGGCTCACCCGCGCGGGACGCGCCGACTTCGACGCCAACCTCGCCTACCGCCCCGAGGACGGTGAGATCGTCGGCTACTTCAACATCAGCCAGATCATCCGCGGCCCCTTGCAGAGCGCCTTCCTCGGCTACGGCGGGGTCGCCCGCTGGAGCGGCGCCGGCTACATGACCGCGGCGCTCCGCCTGGTGCTGGAGCGGGCTTTCACCGACCTCGCGCTGCACCGGATCGAAGCCAACGTCCAACCCGGCAACGCGCCCTCGATCGCCCTGGTCGAGCGCTGCGGCTTCGTCCGCGAGGGCTTCTCCGAGCGCTACCTGAAGATCGGCGGCCGCTGGCGCGACCACGTGCGCTTCGCGATCCGGGCGGAGCAGTGGCGGAGCTGATCCGCTGCGCCTGGGCGGGGTCGAACCCGCTGATGGAGGCCTACCACGACGAGGAGTGGGGCGTGCCGGAGCGCGACCCGCGGGCGCTCTGGGAGAAGCTGATGCTGGACGGATTCCAGGCCGGGCTGGCGTGGATCACGGTGCTGCGCAAGCGCGATGCCTTCCGTGCCGCGTTCAAGGGTTTCGACCCCGACCAGGTGGCGAGGTTCGAGGAGCGCGACGTCGAGCGGCTGCTCGGCGACGCCGGGATCATCCGCTCGCGGGCGAAGATCGAGTCGACGATCGCCGGCGCGAAGGTCTTCTGCGCGATGCGCGATTCCGGCGAAGACTTCGCCGACTTCTGCTGGTCTTTCACCGACGGTGAGGTGCTGCGCGGCGACGGCGTCGAGGTGCCGGCGAAGACGCCGCTCTCCGAGCAGGTCTCGAAGGAGCTCAAGCGGCGGGGCTTCAAGTTCGTCGGCCCGACCATCGTCTATGCCTGGATGCAGGCGGTCGGGATCGTGAATGACCATGCGGAGGACTGTTTCCGGCGGGAGCAGGTCCAGGGAGCGCAAGGGACGGGCTGTTGAGGGAGGGTCCGGGGAGGACCCTTCACTCACAACAGCGGGGAGGTTCGCTCAGGGTCCTCCCCGGACCCTCTTCACGCCGCGCTCACGGTCGGTCAAGTTTGCGGCGGAAGCGGTGGACGGTGCTGACGATGTCGTAGACGTTCTCCACCCGGGAGGTGCCATCGGGCTTCCAACCTTCGCGTTCGTAGAAGCTGCGGGCGCGCTCGTTGCCCTGGAGCACCCAGAGGATCGCTTCGTCGAAGCCGTCCTCCACAAGCTGGCGGCGCGCAGCTGTCATCAGCATCCGCCCCACGCCGCCTCGGTGACGCTCCGGATCCACGTACAACGCATAAACCTCCCCCAGCCCCTCCGCGTCCCGATCACGAGACCCGCCGAACGTCACGAACCCCAGCAGCGCCTCGCCGGGAGACGGGGGTGACCCTGAACGAACCTCCCTGCTGTTCGTGAGTGAAGGGTCACCCCCGTCTCCCCCCTCGGCGATGACCGCAAGCAACGTCGTCGGCGCAGCCGCGGCGCCCGACCCGAACGTGTAGCGCCCGGCCCGGTCCCTTGGATCGAGCCCTGCGAGGAACTCCGCCGGCATCAACCCGCCGTACGCCTCCTGCCACGAGCGCACATGGAGCTCGGCCACCATCAGCTCGTCCCCCGGCCGCGCCTCGCGCAACTCCACCGCCATCACTCCTCCTCGAGCAGGACGGTGTCCTCGTGCGAGTAGGGCGGCGAGCAGGCGCAGACGACGACCAGGTCGACCTCGCCGTCGTTGCGCAGCCGGTGCGGCGCGCCGGGCGGGATCGCGACGCAGTCGCCCGCGGCGACCCTCCGCTCCTCCTCGCCGACCCGCAGGACCCCCGCCCCCGCCGTCACCAGGTAGAGCTCTTCCGAGCGGCGGTGCAGGTGTTCGATCGTCGCCCCACCCGGCGCGACCGTCGCCTCGGCGAGGCTCAGGCTCGCCGCCTCGGCCGCGTAGCCCGGGCCCGCCCACTCGCGGATCGTCGACCCGTCGCGGGTGACGTAGGCCTTCAGCTCCTGGCGACGGGCGTGCTCCATATCCTCCCCATAGCTTGACCGAGACGAGCGAGAGATCCGGTGACGGCAGCTGGACGACCTTCGTCCTGATCCCGGGCGCGGGGGCCGACCCGCGCGTGTACGAGGCGACGATCGCGGCGCTCCGCGATCTGGGCCAGGACGGGCTGGCCCCGCCGCTGCCGCTCGAGGACCCCGACGCGGGCCCGAGCGCGCACGCCGACGCGGTGATCGCGGCGCTCCCCGAACCTCACCCCGATCCGCTCGTGATCGTCGGCCAGTCGCTCGGCGCCTACACCGCGGCGGTGCTCGCCGACCGGCTCGGCCCGCGGCGGCTGATCCTGCTCGCGCCGATGATCCCGAAGCTGGGCGAGACCGCGGGCGACTGGTGGGAAGACACCGGCCACGCCGAGGCGATCGCGTCGCTGACCGCGCGGCTCGGCCCACCCGAAGACTGGGACGAGGCGGCGCTGGACGAGGTCTTCTACCACGACGTCGACGCGGCGACGCTGGCCGCGAACGACGAGTACGACGGCCGTCCCGCGCCCGGCATGTTCGCGGAGCCATTGAGGGTCGAACGCTGGCCCTACGCGCCGACCACCGTCCTCGCCCCACGCGACGATCGACTCTTCCCGCTGGAGTTCCAGCGCCGCCTCACCCGCGAGCGCCTGGGCGAGGAAGCAGAATTCGCCGAGATGCCCGGCGGCCACCTGCCGATGCTCTCGCGCCCGCGCGAGCTGGCCGCGCGGCTGGTCGAGCTGTCTTCAACTCGGCCTTAGCTTCACCCCCTAGCTTGAGGCGTCGTGCAGTCCCCGCCCCGCCGCTCCTCCCTTCGCGTCGCCCCCTTCATCGCCGCGGCGCTCGCCCTCGCCGTGATCGCCGTCGGCTGCGGCGGTGGTGGCGGCTCCGCGAGCAATTCGGCGATGTCGATCCCGGCCGTTCCCGGCGGCGACGCCGTCCCCGCCAAGGAGGCGCCGCCGCTCGAGCTCACCGACCAGTACGGCAAGAAGATCGACCTGGCGAAGCTGAAGGGGCGCTCCGTCCTCGTCGCCTTCCTCTACACCCACTGCACCGATCTCTGCCCGATCGTCGCGGGCAAGGTCCACACCGCCTACTCGCACATCCCGCGGGGGGAGCGGCCGCTCTTCCTCGCCGTCTCGGTGGACCCCGCCCACGACACCCCGGCAAGTGCCGCCTACTTCAACAAGCGCCACCGCACCGAGGGCGAGATCGACTGGCTGCTCGGCTCCCGGGCAGAACTGGAGAAGGTCTGGCAGGCGTGGGGCGTGAAGCCCGAACACAACGCCGAAGACCCCGAGGAAATCGAGCACAACGCCGAAATCTTCGCGATCGATCCGCAGGGTCAGATCCGGGCGCTCTTCCCGCCGACCTTCGAGCCGGAAAAGCTGGCGCTCGGCACCCGGACCCTGGCGCGGTTGTGAGGAGGGCGTGGCGCGCGGCGCCGCGGGGGCGCTGGGTGGCGGTCGCCGCGCTCGTCGTCGTCGCGCTCGGGGTCGCCGAGCTGGCCGGCGGCGGCTCCGAGCAGACCGGCCGCGCCGCGCCGCCACTGCCGGCGAAGGCCCTGCGCCCACCCGCGGTCGACCTCGCCGCCCTGCGCGGCAAGCCCGCCCTGGTCGACTTCTTCGCCAGTTGGTGCGCGCCCTGCGCGGAAGAGGCGCCGACCCTGCGCAGGCTGTCGACGGCGCTCGCCGGCCGCGCCACCGTCGTCGCCGTCGATTGGGACGACGCGGGCGGCCCGGCGCGCGCCTTCGTCCGCACGCACGACTGGGACTTCCCGGTGCTCGCCGACACCTCCGGCGCGGCGGGCGAAAGCTACGGCCTGGTCGGGCTGCCGACCTCCTTCGTGCTCGACCCACGGGGCCGCATCGTCGCCACCTTTCGCGGCCCACAGAGCGCGGCGACGCTGCGCCAGGCGTTGCTCGAAGCCGCCTGAAGCCCTGCAAGCACCCACCCATCGGGTGGATCGACCGGAACAACGGGGAAGGGACGTGTTGATGCAGATACGGACCTATGAACTACGGAAGGACGACATGACGCACGCCAAATTCCGGCCGGTCGCCCTCCGGATGATCGTCGGGGCCGTGGCCGCAATGGTCGCGCTCCTCGCCTTCGTCCCCGCCGCCTCAGCGGCCCGGGACCCGATCTCCGGCGGCACCACCGATTTCCACCTGAAGAAAGGCTTCCTGAAGAAGCTGACCAACCTCGGCGTCGGCCTCGCCGGCGTCGGCACCGGTCAGACCAGCGGCAACAAGATCAGCCTGCCGGTCGCCGAAGGGAAGTTCGACCCGACCAACGCCCAGGGCCACATCACCAGCCCCGGCGGCTTCCAGCTGGTCAAGGGCTCGCGCTCGGTGCCGATCAGCGGGATCGAAGTGAACACCGTGCACAGCTTCGTCCGTGCGACGATCGCCGGCGCCCACATGCAGCTCGGCACCTTCGGCACGCCGACCATCGGCCGCGAAGGCTTCGGCGCGCGGATCAAGGCGGGGCAGCTGACCCTGACCCAGAAGGCCGCCACCCGCATCTCGAACAAACTCGGGCTGCAGGGGGGCAAGCGGATCAACCAGCGGGTGATGAGCAACGAGTTCAGCACCACCGTGCCGTCGTCCCTGACCATCCTCGGTCAGAACGAAGCGACGCTGGAAGGCTCCACCGCGACGTTCAAAAAGTTCGCCGAAAAGGGCGTCGACCTGTCGAGCGGGATCAAACCGATCGCGCCGGCGAAGAACTCGAAAGTCACCAACTTCACCTTCCCGATCGCGGGTGGGACGTTGGCGACCGACTACACCGCCGGCCAGATCGTCACGACCGGTGGGGTCGAAATCGTCAAGAAAGGCAAAACCTTTTCGCCGACGATGAAAATCACCAACATCTACGTCGAATTCGCCCAGAAAACGGCGACGGTCGAACTCGAAATCACGCCGACGCCGCCCTTCCCGGGGCAGACCGGCCGCTCCTCGATCGTCGACCTCGTCTTCCCGGCGAACGCGATCCAGAGCAATCCGACGACGCGCCAGGTGACGATCAAAGGCGCGGAAGCGAAACTGCAGGCGGTGGCCGCGGCGACGCTCAACCAGGTGTTCAACCAGGGCGACGAAAAAGCGCCTCCGGCGACCAGCGAATTCGCCGCGGGTGAACTGTTCGGCACCTTCTCGATGGTGCTGCAGGCCCAGTAGGCGAAAGCGCGATCGCCCAGGGGGCGAGGAGGACCCTTCACTCACGAACCGCAGGGAGGTTCGTTCAGGGTCCTCCTCGCCCCAGGTCGCATCGAGAGCAGGGCGCCGGCGATCATCACCAGGACCGCCGCATTCAGGGCGAGGTCGGCCAGGTTCATGCTGCCGCCGTGGGCACTCGGGGCGAGCCAGTCGACGACGCCGCCGTGGAGGGGGCCCGGCCCGCGCAGGAGTCGGTCGAGACCGTTGCCGACCGCGCCGCCGAGGAAGAGGCCGAGGCCGATCGCGCTGAGGCGGTCGAGGCGCGAGCGGACGATGACGACGAGGAGGACGATCGCGGCGGCGATCGTGAGCGCCGAGATCAGGACCGTGTGTCCCGCCCAACTGCCGCCCGGCCCGGCGTAGTTGCGGAAGAGCTGCAGGTGGAGGCCGCCGACGAGGTGGACCGGTCCGTCGGCGAGGAAATGGGCGGCGAGCAGCTTCGCGATCTGGTCCGCGGCGACGACGGAGCCGGCGACGATCAGGGCGAGCCGCCGATGGCGAGTTGAACCCCTGCCGCCATGTCGCCGTAGATCGGGCACGGAACGAAGCTACCCAAGGAGGCGACTGTGCGAAGGACTTATCTTGCGGTCGGGGCGCTCGCGGTTGTCGCGGCGCTGACGATCGTCGGCTGCGGTGGCGGTGGCGGAAGCAGCTCCTCGTCGTCAGGTTCGACGAAGTCGGAAGCGGCGTCAGAACCAGCCGCGACGACGACCGGACAACCGCAGGGCGCCGTCGTGAAGGTCACGAGCGCGGGCGATCTCGGCAAGGTCATCGTCGACGCCGAAGGAATGACGATGTACGACTTCCACAAGGACAAGGGCACCACTTCCGCCTGCTACGGCGCCTGCGCCCAGGCCTGGCCTCCCCTCCTGACCGAGGGGAAGCCGACGGCCACGGGCGGCGCGGAAGCGTCGCTGATCGGCGTCACCAAGCGCAAGGACGGCACCGAACAGGTGACCTATAACGGCCACCCGCTGTACGGGTTCGTCGAGGACAAGAAGCCCGGCGAAGCGAACGGCAACGACGTCGACGCGTTCGGCGGCGAGTGGTACGCGCTGATGCCAAACGGGGAAGAGCCCGAGGACAGCTGAGGTCGAGCCGCCCGGCTCAGGGCTCGGTGTGGACGACGACGTCGACGATCCGGGCCGAGCCCTCGGGGCGGTTGCGACGGATCTCCTGCTCGAGGCGGCGCGCCATGTCGTGCGCCGCCTCGAGCGTCGCCTCGGGGCTGGCGACGACGTCGACGAAGACGACCAGCCCGACTTCGGTCGCCAGCAGCCGCAGGCGCCGCGGCGGTTTGCCGGTCCGCTCCTCGACCAGCGCCGTGATTCGCTCCGCCGCCGGGTCGTCGTCGTCGGCGCGGGCGACCAGCGGCTCCTCCAGCGGCTCCAGGTGGGTCTGCACGTCGTCGACCTCCGCCTCCGCCCGCAACGCGGCCTCGATCCGCTCGGCCACCTCGTGGGCCGCCGCGAGCGGCGTCGCCGCGTCGAGCTTCAGGTGCATGGAGACCCCGCAGCGTCCGTCGTGTCGATAGATCGCGATGTCGTGGGCTTCCTGGACGGCAGGCTCGGCGAGGGCGATCGCGAGCGTGCGGGCGCGCAGGTCGAGGCCCTCGCGCAACGGCTCGACGTGGACGACGACGTCGGCGTCGGGGAGCGCCCGGCGGACCGCCGCCTCGACCCGGTCGGCGGTCTTGTGGCTGGCGACCAGCGCCTGGTCGGGGGCCGCGCCGATCGTCGCGTCGGCGAAATAGTGGCCGCCGGACTCGCGCAGGCGCAGCTGCCGCAGCTCGATGTCCTCGAGGGAGCGGATCGCCGCTTCGGCGGCGGCCTGGGCCTCCAGCGGCGTGGTGTCCATGAGGACGCGGGAGTTCTCGTAGATCAGGCGCGCGGCGGCGGCGAAGATGATCGCGGCGACGATCAGCGAGGCGATCGCGTCGCCTTGGTCGAAGCCGAGCGCGACGGCGGTGATGCCGCAGAGCACCGCGATTGAGCCCGCCATGTCGCCGGCGAAGTGGTACGCGTTGGAACGGAGCGCCGCCGATTTGTAGACCTTGGCGCTGCGCACGGAGACGGTGACCCGGCTGATGTCGATCGCGAGGGCGAGACCGATCACGGCGAACACGTACCAGCGGGGGTCGAAGCCGCCGTCGCCGCCCGAGCCGAGCCGGTCGACCGCCTCGATCACGACGAAGGCGCCACCGCCGGAGAGGATCGCCGCCTCGCCGAGCGCGGCGAGGTTCTCGGCCCGGCGGTGCCCATAGGGGTGCTCGCGGTCCGGCGGCTGGCCGCCGAGGCGGATCGCGAGCAGCGTCAGGATCGCGGCGACGACGTCGCCGCTCGACTCGATCCCGGCCGAGACCAGGGCCAAGGAGCCGGTGGCGATGCCGGTGCCGAGCTTGAGGACGACAAGTAGGACGGCGGCGCCGATCGAGACGAGGGCGGTCTGGGTCTGGCCGCGAGGGGTCACCCGGTGAGCCTATGCGGCGGCACTCCGAAGGATGCGCGTCACCCGGTCCGGGTCGAATTTGATCTGGGCGTGGGTGAACCGCAGTTGCGCGACTCCGGCGGCAAAGTGGTCCTGATCCCGTTCGCGGTCCTTGGTCTGCTGGGCAGGGGTGCGGTGGTAGGTGCCGCCGTCGGTCTCGACGACGAGGTTGAGGGTCGGGAAGTGGAAGTCCACCTCGTGGCCGTCGACGTAGACGGAGGTGCGCGGAAGGGGCAGGCCGGCGGTGCGGGCGAGCGGTATGAAGGCGCGCTCGAGTTCGGAGCGGGTGTAGCGGAAGGTGCGCCGGTCGAGGATGGCGCGCAGCCGCCCCACCCCCCGCTCGCCGCGGTGTGCGTCGAGCGCCTTGCGGAGGTCGTCCGTGCGGATCAGCCGGAGCCGGTCCGCCTCGTTGACGAACCGCTCCACCGTCACCTGGTCATGCCGCGAGGCGAGATCGATCAGCGTCTGCGCCGGCGAGGTCACCGGGATCCCTTCGTGGAGGACAGACCAGCCCGGTTCAAGCCCAGGCCGGCGGTGGACCTTGACGCCGCCCAGCCGGACGGGGTGGACCGCGAGTCGCGTGATCTCGATCCCCGCCACCCGCTCGACGCCGATCCCGAAAAGCTCGGCGGCGCTCGAGTAGCTCAGCGCCGCGCTCCCCTCCCCGCCGGCGGCCAGCACCGCGGCCATCCACCGCCCGTGCCGCGTCAGTTCCGGCCTCCCGACCGCAAAGATTCCGCGTCGTACCGGATGCAGGCGACCGCGAGCGATCCGGTGCTGGATTCCATGCCGGGTCAACCCGAGACGAGTGAGCTGTCGACGAGTCACCACCCCGTGCTGCTTTCGCGCAAGAGCCCACACACTTCCATGCGGGCCGCCCGACGCCGGTGCGATTGAGCCGGTCATAGGCGGCATAAGTGCACCCGCGTGCTGGGCTCTCCCCCGGGGTGGCGCCGGCGCCCCGGTATTTGCGGGGCTCAGAGGGGGCGGAGGCGATTGAAGCGGGTGGCGGCGCCGCTGGGGTAGAGCAGGGCTTCCTCGCGTTTGAGGAGGCCGGAGGCGATCAGGGCCTCGACCGCCGAGGCGATTTCCGCCGCATCGAGGCCCTCGGTGACGGTCTCGAGGTCGGCTTTTGTCATGCCTTCGTCACCAACCACGAGGACGGCTCTCAGGACCTTTGCCTGCGCTTCTCTCTCCTTGCGTCCGGGCCTCCCCGCCATACGAACGAGGGTAGCAGGAATACGAACGTACGTTCGTATGTTCGTGCCGGAATTTAGACCATGCCGAGGCCGCCGCTGACCCCCAGGGTCTCCCCGGTGATGAAGGTGGCGTCATCGGAGGCGAGGAAGGCCACCGCGGCAGCCACCTCGAAGGGTTGGCCGAGCCGGCCGAGCTGGGTCAGGGAGCGCATGTTGTCGATCACCCGCTCCCCCACCTCCCCGAACTCCTTGGCGCCCATCAGCAGCGGCGTCTCGATCGGCCCGGGGGCGATCGCGTTGGCGGTCACGTCGTAGCGGCCGTTCTCGCGCGCGATCACCTTGGTGAAGCCGATCACACCCGCCTTGGCGGCCGAGTAGACGGCCGAGCCCTTGGAGCCGACCCGGCCGGCCTCGCTGGAGATGTTGACGATCCGGCCGTAACCGGCCTCCTGCATCCCCGGCAGCGCCGCCGCGGTGCAGTTGATCACCCCGTTCAGGTTGATGTCGATCACCCGTTGCCACTGGGCGGGGCTGGTATGGGGGAAGAAGCCGAACTCGTCGGTGCCCGCGTTGTTGACCAGGATCGCCAGGCCTTCGATCTCCTCGACCGCGGCCCGGGCCGAGTCCAGATCGGTCACGTCGAGATCGATCGAATGGCCGTTGATCTCCCCCGCCACCTTCTCCGCGCCGAGCAGATCGATGTCACCGACCCAGACCTCGGCGCCCTCGGCGGCCAACCGCTCGGCGGTCGCGGCGCCGATCCCGCTGGCGCCACCGGTCACGAGCGCCTTCCTGCCGTCGAGCCGCATGCGGCGAACAATAGACTGGCCCCCCTTGCTTAGCCAGGAAACTAAGCGGGTCGCACTCCTCGCGGGCGGCACCGGCGGGGCCAAACTGGCCGCCGGGATGCAGGAGGAGCTCGGCCCCGACCTCACCGTCATCGCCAATACCGGCGACGACATCGAGACCCTCGGCGTCCACGTCTCCCCCGATCCCGACCTGGTCACCTACTGGCTTTCCGGCGAAATCGACACCGAGCGGGGTTGGGGCCTGCGCGACGACACCTTCCGGGTCACCGAGCGGATGGCCGAGGTCGGCGCGCCGAATTGGTTCAGCCTCGGCGACCGCGATCTCGCGGCCTGCCTCTACCGGCGCGAGTTCCTCCGCGAGGGTGGCCGTCTCACCGACGCCCAGGCGCAGATCGCCCGCGGCCTCGGGGTCCGCGCCCGGGTCCTGCCGATGGCCGACGAGACCGTCCGCACCAAGGTGCTCACCGACGTCGGGCGCCGCGACCTGCAGGAGTACCTGATCCTCGACGGCGGCAAGCCGGAGGTGCTCGGGGTGGAGCTCGACGGGATCGCCGAGGCGCGGCCGACCACCGAGGTCCTCAACGCCCTGCGTGCCGCCGACCTGATCGTCATCGGCCCCTCCAACCCGGTGATCAGCATCGGCCCGATCCTCGCCGTGCCGGGCATGCGGGAAGCGATCCAGGGCTCTGTCGCTCCCGTCGTCGCCGTCTCCCCCTACGTCGGCGGCCGCATCGTCAAGGGGCCGACCGATCGCTTCATGGAGGCCCTCGGACGGCCGACCACGGCGGCGGGCGTCGCCTCCCTCTACGCCGGGCTGCTCGACGCGATGGTGGTCGACGAGGGCGACCCCGACCCACCGCCCGCGGAGATCCCCACCCTGGTCGCGCCGACCCTGATGGACGGCGCCGCGGGGCGGGTGCGTCTGGCCCGCACGGTGCTCGACTTCGCGGCGACGCTGAGCGACCGATGAAGGCGACCGCGGTGGTGCCGGTGAAGCGCTTCGCGGTGGCGAAGTCGCGGCTCGACCACGGGGTCGAGGAGACGCGCAAGCCGGAGCTGGTGGCGGCGATGGTGGCCGACGTGCTGGAGGCGATCGGGTCGGCGCGGCTGATCGAGCGGACGATCGTGGTGAGCCAGGAGCCGCGGGCGGCGGAGCTCGCCGAGGCGGCGGGGGCCGAGCTTCTCAGCGACTTCGACGACGCCGGTCATTCCGCCGCGGCGCTTGCCGGGATCGCCGCCGCCGAGGCGGCCGGGGCAGGCTGCGTCACTCTCCTCCCCGGCGACTGCCCCCTGCTCGACCCGCGCGAGCTGGACAAGATGCTGACCGGCGTGCCCGACCGCTACGTCGCCGTGATCCCGGACCGCCATGGGACCGGCACCAACGCCCTCGTCCTCGCCCCGCCGAGCGCGATCGAGCCGAGCTTCGGCGAGGGCAGCCGCGAGCGCCACGTCGCCGCCGCGCGGGCCGCCGGCGTCCCGTACGGGGTCGAGGAGCTGGCCTCGCTGGGACTCGACCTCGACACCCCGGCCGACATCGTGGCCCTCACCATGCGGGTCGAGATGGGCGGCGGAGCGAAACGAACGGCAAAGGCGCTGGGGATATGAGCCCGGACCGCGGCGAAGCAGCCGAAGTGCGCGTCCGGCCGGTCATCGGTGTGCCGGAGATCGGCGAGGGCGATCCGCTCGGCGGTCTCATTGCGCAGAGCGCCGGGCCGCTCGTCGACGGCGACGTGATCGTCATCTCGCAGAAGGTCGTCTCCAAGGCGGAGGGCCGCACGCGGCGGCTCTCCTCGGTGATCCCGGGCGCGGAAGCGAGCAAGCTCGCGCGGATCCTCGGCAAAGAGCCGAACCTGGTGCAGCTGATCCTGGAGGAGTCGGTCGAGGTGGTCCGCGCCGAGCGCGGGGTGCTGATCGTCGAGACGCGGCACGGGTTGGTCTGCGCGAACGCCGGGATCGACAGCTCGAACCTGGCCACCGAGGGGTCGGTGTTGCTGCTGCCGGAAGACCCCGACGAGTCGGCGCGACGCCTGCGGGCCGAGATCGGCGGGGGCGCGGGGGCGCGGATCGGCGTCGTGATCGCCGACAGCTTCGGGCGCGCCTGGCGGATCGGGCAGGCCGAGGTGGCGATCGGTTGCGCCGGGCTGGTGCCGCTGGACGACTGGCGGGGGCGCCACGACACCAGCGGGCGCGAACTGCTGGCGACCCAGATCGCGATCGCCGATGAGGCGGCGGCCGCCGCCGACCTTGTCCGCGACAAGACGGCGGCGGTGCCGGCCGCGGTGGTCGGCGGCCTCGGCCGCTGGGTCACCGCGGAGGACGGCCCCGGCGCGGCCGCAATACGCAGACCGCGAGACGAAGACCTCTTCCGCTAATCCGCGCGTCGCGCGTGTGCGGCCGGCGCCGCCGGACCAAGCGGGGCCAGGACGCAGGGCGGCCGAATAGCAGCGCTATTCGGCCAACCGAGGACACCGCCCCGCGCCGCGTCCGGCGCCGCCAGGCGTGCGCGCGTCAGTCTTTGTGCATGGCGTCGCGGACCTTGTCGATGCCCTCCTTGAGCTTGCCGGACGCCTTGTCGGCCTTGCCCTCGTTCTTCAGGTCCTTGTCGCCCGTCAAGTTGCCGGCGGCCTCCTTGACGCGTCCTTTGGCCTCATCAGTGTTGTGCGGCGTATCAGCCATCTGATCCCTTTCCTTCGCTTTCGGTCAGGGAGACGGGTACCCGCAGGGCCGGCGACTAGACGACGAGGCCGGCGGAGCCCTCGATCCGGCCCGCACGCGCGTCTTCCAGCGCCTGCTGGGCCTCCTCCAGCGGATAGGTCGTGACCGCGGCGCGCACCGGCACCTCGGGGGCCACCCGCAGCAGGTCCTCCCCGTCGGCCCGGGTCAGGTTGGCGACCGAGCCGAGCGTCCGCTCCTCCCAGAGCAGGTCGTAGGAGAAGGCCGGGATCTCGCTCATGTGGATGCCGGCGCTGATCACGCGGGCGCCGCGGGCGCTCGCCTTCAGCGCCTGCACCATCAACGGGCCGACCGCGGCGAAGACGATCGCGCCGTCGAGCTCCTCCGGCGGCAGCTCCGATGAACCGCCCGCCCACTCGGCGCCGAGGCTGCGCGCGAACGCCTGCCCGTCGACATCACCGTCGCGGGTGAAGGCGAAGACGCGCCGGCCTTCGTGGACGGCGACCTGGCAGAGGATGTGGGCGGAGGAGCCGAAGCCGTAGAAGCCGATCCGCTCCGCCTCGCCGACCAGCCGCAGCGCCCGGTAGCCGATCAGGCCGGCGCAGAGGAGCGGCGCCGCCTCGGCGTCGGAGTAGAGCTCGGGGATCGGGAAGCAGAAGTCCTCGGCGGCGACGACGAACTCGGCATAGCCGCCGTCGACGTCGTAGCCGGTGAACTTGGCGTGTTCGCAGAGGTTCTCCCTCCCCGAACGGCAGTAGCGGCAGGTGCCGTCGGCCCAGCCGAGCCACGGCACCCCGACCCGGTCGCCGATCGCGAAGCGACCCGATCGCGCCGCCTCGCCGACCCGCTCCCCCGCCCCGACCACCTCGCCGACGATCTGGTGCCCCATCACCAGCGGCAACTTCGGCTCTCCCGGGAGCTCGTCGTCGTAGATGTGGAGGTCGGTGCGACAGACCCCGCAGGCCCGCACCGCGAGCTTGACCTGACCGGGGCCGGGCTCAGGCTCGGGGAGGTCGGCGGCCCGCAGCGGGTGGTGCGGGCGGTCGAGGACCATCGCCCGCATCGGCCTAGTAGGTCTCGACGATCTCGTAGAGCGTCGTGCGCTGGGCCGGCTCGCGCCCGGCCTTGCGGGCCGCCGCGACGAGGTCTTCGACCTCGAGTTTCACCCCGTGCTGGGAGCCGGCCATGCGCGAGATGTTCTCCTCCATCAGCGTGCCGCCGAGGTCGTTGACGCCCCAGCGGAGCGCCTCGGTGGCGCCCTCGAGCCCCATCTTCACCCAGCTCGCCTGCAGGTTGGTGATCGACCTGCCGAGCGCCAGGCGGAAGGCGGCGGTGTGCTTGAGGTTCTCCCGCACGGTGATCTCCTCGATCCCGTGGGTGCGGCCGAGCAGCGTGTTGAAGGGGATGAAGCTGAGCGGCACGAACTCGGTGATGCCGCCGGTCCGCTCCTGCAGCGCGCGGATCACGGTCATGTGGCGGGCGAGCTCGCGCGGCTCCTCGATGTGGCCGAACATCACGGTCGAGGTCGAGCGCAGGCCGGCGCGGTGGGAGGCTTCGATGATCTCGACCCAGCGCCCGGCGGGGAGCTTGTTCGGCGAGATCCGCTGGCGGACGCCGTCGTCGAGGACCTCCGCGGCGGTGCCGGGGGTGGAGCCGAGCCCGCACTCGAGCAGGTATTCGAAGACTTCCCCGGGCTCCTTGCCGGAGCGCTCGCAGGCGTGGTTGATCTCCATCGGCGAGTAGGCGTGGAGGTGCAGCTGCGGCGCCGTCTCCTTGGCGAGCATCAGCCAGCGGCCGTACTCCTCCAGGGTCAGGTCGGGGTGGATCCCGCCCTGCATGCAGAGCTCGGTGGCGCCGAACTCGACCGCCTCCTCGATTCGCGAGGCGAAGTCCGGCTCGGCGACTTCGTAGGCGTCGGGGGAGCGCTTGCCCTGGCCGAACCCGCAGAAGGCGCAGCCGACGACGCAGATGTTGGTGAAGTTGATGTTCCGGTTGACGACGAAGGTGGCGACGTCCCCGGCCAGTTCCTGGCGCAGCTCGTCGGCGGCGACCCGCATCTCCTCGATCACCTCGGGCCGCGTCTCGGCGAACAGCGCCGTCATCTCGTCCTCGGTGAGCTGGATCCCCTGGCGCCCCTTCTCGATCGCCCGGGGCGCCAGCCCGGCATCGAGATCCTCGTCGCTCCGCCGACCGCTCCCCCGCCGGGGAATGAAGCTCCAGTACTTCAGCTTGATCACGTCGAGAACCCCTTGCTCCATCCAGTCCATGTCCATGTACTGCGGATAGACGCAAAGCCTCTCGGTCAGCGCATATCCCCGGGGCGCCAGCTCCTTCCGCACCTGATGCGGCGAGGGGAACGGCTCCTCCGGCGAGATGTGATCCCCGTTGGCGCTCAGCCCACCGAGATCAGTGGCGCCGGCTTCCACCAGCTCAGGCCACCAGTCACTGAGGTTCGGCGGCACCTGCACCCCGACGTCCGGCATCAGCCTCTTGCACTCCCGAATCAGGCGCTTGATCTCGTCAAGGTCGACTGGATCGGCCCATTGCGGGAGGGGAGGCGGGGATGACCCTTCACTCACGAACTGCAGGGAGGTTCGCTCAGGGTCATCCCCGCCTCCCTGCGAGCCGTCGCCACCCGTCCAGCGCTTGCGGGATGCCTCGTTGGCGATCTCCGCCACCTCGGCCCCGTAGTA